>NZ_JBIDAU010000004.1:137625-620616 GCF_043202655.1 Streptomyces sp. NPDC048171 | reverse complement strand
TCGTTCGCATCGCACCCGGCGTGGGTGCGGGCCGCGCCGGCGTGGGATGGGTGACGCGGGCCGGCGTTCGCATCGCACCCGGCGTGGGTGCGGGCCGCGCCGGCGTGGGATGGGTGACGCGGGCCGGCGTTCGCATCGCACCCGGCGTGGGTGCGGGCCGCGTCGGCGTGGGGTGGGTGGCGCGGGCCGGCGTTCGCGTCGCACCCGGCGTGGGTGCGGGCCGGGGGTGGGTGACGCGGGCCGGCGCTTGCCGGGTGCCGCCCGCGCCCACCCGTGCCGCCCCAGGCGGCACATGTGCCCGCGGCTTACGGGCCCATGTGCCCGCGGTTTACCTGCCCATGCCGCGGTTTACGGGGCCCATGCGGCGTCCGCGGTTTGCGGGGTCCGTGTGCCCGCGGTTACGGGGGCGGCCATCTCCGCTCAGCCACGCGGCGTTACGTGTCCGAGGAGAAGCGCAGGGAGGCCGGGGGGATGTGGGCGTCGCACCAGATTCTGGCGCCGGAGCGGAGTTCGTTGTCGGCGCCGATGATCGCGCCGTCGCCGATGACCGTGTCGCTGAGGACCGAGCGGGTGCCGACGCGGGCGCGCGTGCCGACGAGGGAGTCGGTGATGACGGCGCCGGGCTCGATGACGGCGCCGGGCAGGATCGTGCTGCCGAAGACGCGCGCGCCCTCCGCCACGAAGGCGCCCTCGCCGATCACCGTGCCGCCGGCCAGCTTCGCGTCGGGCGCGACCTGGGCCGTGGGCAGGACCAGGCGGTCGCCGCAGCGCCCCGGTATCGCCGGGGACGGAGCGCGGCCGAGGACCAGGTCGGCCGAGCCGCGCACGAAGGCCGCCGGGGTGCCGAGGTCCAGCCAGTAGGTGGAGTCGACCATGCCCTGGAGGTGCGCCCCGGTGGCGAGGAGTTCCGGGAAGGTCTCGCGTTCGACCGAGACGGGCCGCCCCGCCGGGATCGTGTCGATGACCGAGCGGCGGAAGACGTACGCCCCCGCGTTGATCTGGTCGGTGACGATCTCCTCCGGGGTCTGGGGCTTCTCCAGGAAGGCGAGCACCCGGCCCGTGTCGTCGGTGGGGACCAGCCCGTACGCCCTCGGGTCGGTGACCTTCGTCAGGTGCAGGGAGACGTCCGCGCCCGACGTCTCGTGGGTGCGGACCAGCGCGCCGATGTCCAGACCCGTCAGGATGTCGCCGTTGAAGATCAGGACCGGCTCGTCCGGCCCCGAGTGCAGCCGGGACGCCACGTTGCGGATCGCCCCGCCGGTGCCGAGCGGCTCCTCCTCCGTCACGTACTCGAGGTGCAGCCCCAGCGCCGAGCCGTCGCCGAAGTACGGTTCGAAGACCTCGGCCAGATAGCTCGTCGCGAGCACGATGTGGTCGACGCCCGCCGCCTTCGCCCGTGCCAGCTGGTGCGTGAGGAACGGCACCCCGGCCGCCCGGACCATGGGCTTCGGGGTGTTCACCGTGAGCGGACGCAGCCGCGTGCCCTTGCCGCCGACCAGGAGGATCGCTTCTGTCACCGTCGTCTCTGCTTCCTGCCGGGACCGGCCGAACTGTGTTTCGGCCGGCCAGTGTATGCAGACCGTTCCTCGGCGCCCTCGACGGCCGTGCGCTGTCCCGCCCTCAGCGGCCCTGGTACCTCGCCGCCTTCGAGCGGCTCGTGTCGAGCTTGCCGTAGAGCAGCCTGCCGGGGCAGTTCGTCGCGAAGCCGTCGCGGTGACCTGAGATGACGTTCAGTCGTACGTTCTTACCTTTTCGGTAGAGATTGCCACCACCGGACTTCAGGTATGTCTTCCCGTCCGGATTCATGCCGTAGATGCCGAGCTTCCACGCGGTGAGCCGCGCGATCGCCTTCACGGCGGCCGAGGACGGCTTCCTGGCGCTGTACGTGCCGAGAACGGCGATGCCCATGCTGTTGGAGTTGAACCCCAGGGTGTGCGCGCCGAGTACCGCCTTGGACACTCCCCCGGCGCGGCCCTCGTAGATGTTTCCGCACTTGTCGACGAGGAAGTTGTAGCCGAGGTCACGCCAACCCGTGCTGTGGACGTGGTAGCGGTAGATACTGCGAATGACTGACGGTGCCTGTGCGCAGCGGTACTTGTTGCCGGTGGCCGAGTGGTGCACGAAGGCCGCCTTGACCTTCTTCGTGTACACGAACCCCTTCTCCCGCAGCCCCTCGTCCGCGCCCCAGCCGTGGCGGGTGGTGATGCTCGGGCGGGCGCCGACGTACGGCTTGGTCTGCTGCCCGGCGCCGAGTTCGGCCTCGGTCCGGGCCTGGCTGAGGGCCGGGATCTCGGTGGCGCCGAGCGGGGCGAGGCCGGCGTTGACGGCGGAGGCGGCGAGCGCTTCGGCGGACGCGTCGGACGCCGAGGTGGTGCGGGGCTCGCCCTCCGGTCCGTCCTTCGGTACGTCTTCCGGTCCGGGTGCCGCCGGGGGCGGGGCACCCTTGCCGGGGTCGACGAGTTCGAGGCGCATGCCGCTGGGGAGCGCCGACGCGGTGGCGGCCGGGACGGCTCGGGTGGCGGCCTTGGGCGCGCGGTCCGCCCGCACCCGCACCTCCACCCCGTCCGACTCGCCCACCCACAGGGGTGCGGTGGCGCCGCGGACCCGGCCGGAGGCGCCCTCGGTGGTGCCGGGGTCGGCGGCGTGGTCGGCGTTGTGGGTCTCCAGCTCCTGCCAGTCGGACCAGGCGCCGGTGGCGGTCGCCCGCGTGCGGACCTCGACGCGGCCGTGCAGTTCGGTGCCCGGGTTGTCCCAGACGACGCCGACGAGCGAGAAGTGCCGTACGTCCCGGCGGGGCAGGCCCTGTGCGGCGGCGCCGGGGGCCCGGTCGCGGGCGAGGGGGGTGAGGGGCAGCGACTGGGTGCCGCCGGGGGCGTACGCCTCGGCCTGCGCCGCTCTCGGGATCGTGGGCGGGGGCGCGGAGGTGGCCGCCGCCGCGGGTGGGGCGAGCGGGACGGCCAGGGCCGCCGCGGTCGTGACACCGATCGAGGAAGCAAGGAATCCACGCATGCCCCTGATACTGGACATGGTCATACAAATATGTCCATTTGAGATCTGACGGTCCGTAGGGTGTCTTCGTCCGAACCGGTGGTGGTGCGGTACGCCGTCCGCTCGGTGCGGATGTTGGGGGCCGCGTACGCTTGCGCGGGTGAACGCGACCGATCGCACCCCTGCCGACCTGCTGAGTTCCGCGCTCGCCGCGGACCCGGGACGCCCCTTGGTGACCTTCTACGACGACGCCACCGGCGAACGCGTCGAACTGTCCGTCGCCACCTTCGCCAATTGGGTGGCCAAGACCGCGAACCTGCTCCAGGACGAACTCTCCGTCGAGCCCGGCGACCGGGTCGCGCTGCTGCTGCCCGCGCACTGGCAGACGGCGGTGTGGCTGCTGGCGTGCGCGTCGGTGGGTGTCGTCGCCGACGTGGCGGGTGACCCGGCGTCGGCCGACGTGGTCGTCAGCGGGCCGGAGCCCGAGTCGCTGGAGGCCGCGCGGGCGTGCTCGGGCGCGCGGATCGCGCTGGCGCTCCGGCCGCTCGGGGGGCGGTTCGCGCCGCATCCGCCGGAGGGCTTCGCCGATTACGCGGTGGAGGTGCCGGGGCAGGGGGACCGGTTCGTGGCGTACGCGCCGGTGGATCCCGAGGCGCCCGCGCTGATCGTGGCCGGGCGGGAGTTCAGCGGGGCCGAGGTCGTGGAGCGGGCGCGGGCGGAGGCGTCCGGGCTGGGGCTCACCGGGCCGGGGGCGCGGATTCTGTCGGGGCTGCCGTACGACACGTGGGAGGGGTTGAGCGCGGGGTTGTACGGGCCGCTGGCGAGTGGGGGGTCGGTGGTGCTGTGCCGGCATCTGGAGCGGGCGGGGGATGGGGTGCTGGATCAGCGGATCGAGGCGGAGAGGGTTTCTGCCACGGCTCGGTGACGTGAGGTGTTTACGGGGCCCGGTGTCGGCGGGCTCTTGGCACTGACCCGGCGGTGACCGGGCGCCCGGTGTCGGAGCTGCGCGGGGGTGGGTGACGCGGGCCGGCGCTGGCCGGGTCCCGCTGCGCCCACCCGTGCCGCCCCAGCGGCACGACTGCCCGCAGCTGGGGCGGGAGCGACTGCCCGCAGCTATGCGGGCGGACTGACCCGTTCGGCTCACCAACGTTCCGCGTCGCCGCGGCCCGCGCTGCATGGTCGTAGGAGCGCACGGGTGTGGGACGGAGGGAGACGTGAGCGATGACGCCGGCAAGGGGGCGGGGGCGTCCGCGTCCGGGGACGGGCTGAGGCGGCGGCGTCGGAGGCGGCGGCTGGCCCGGGCGGGGATCGCGGTCGGTGTGGTGGCCGTCGGTGCCGTGGGCGTCGGGTGGGCGGTGTACGCGAAGCTGAGCGGCAACATCACGTCGGACGAGGCGGCGGCCGCCGAACTCGCCCGGTACGAGAAGGAGCGCCCCACCGCCCTGGTGCGCGGCGCGCAGAACGTGCTGCTGATCGGGTCGGACTCGCGCTCCGGCGACGGCAACGCGCGCTACGGCCGGGACTCCGGGACCGAGCGGTCCGACACCACGATCCTGCTGCACCTGGCGGCGGGCCGGGACAGCGCCACCGCCGTCTCCCTCCCCCGCGACCTGATGGTGAACGTGCCCGCCTGCCACGGCCCGGACGGGACACGCACCGCGCCGGTGTTCACGCAGTTCAACTACGCCTTCGCGGCGGGCGGTTCGGCGTGCTCGATCCGCACGGTGGAGAAGCTGACCGGCATCCGGATCGACCACCACGTGGTCGTCGACTTCCAGGGCTTCAAGAAGATGGTCGACGCCCTCGACGGCGTCGAGGTGTGCCTGCGCAAGCCGGTCGACGACGAGGACGCCAAGCTGAGACTGCCCGCGGGCCGGGTGACGCTCGACGGTGAGCAGGCCCTCGGCTACGTCCGCGCCCGGAAGTCGCTCGGGGACGGCAGCGACACCGACCGGATGGACCGGCAGCAGCGCTTTCTGGGGGCGCTCGTGAACAAGGTGCAGAGCAACGGCGTGCTGCTGAATCCGGTGAAGCTGTACCCGGTCCTCGACGCGGCCACGTCGTCACTGACCACGGACCCGAATCTGGCGAGCCTGCGCGGCCTGTACGACCTCGTGCGCGGGCTGCGCGACATTCCCACCGAGCGCGTGCAGTTCCTGACCGTTCCCCGGGAGTCATACACGGGCGACGCCAATCGCGACCAGCTCGTGCAGCCCGCCGCCGAGAAGCTCTTCACCCGGCTGCGGACGGACGACCCGGTGACGATCGCGGCGCCGGCCAACGGCGAGCCCGGTGACACCGATTCTCCGGCGCCGACGTTCAGCGGGAACACGGCCGACGAAGACGTCTGCGAGTAGCGCGGGTAAAGCGCGTGCAAAGTCACGGTAAGACGGGTGCAAGGCACGCGTGAAAGTACGGACAATTGTCCAAGAAATGCGCTGGATTGCCCAGTTGTAAGTTTCGTGGCATGCGTCACTGCCATCGCCCCGGGCGGAACCGGGCGGTTAATGTGAGCGATCCGGTGTGCCCGGCCACGAGGCTCTGCCCGAGGCCGCGCACCGAGTGAGCGAGACCGGGCGCCCGGAGGGGAGGGCGCCGCGTGGCCCCGACGGAGGATTCGGACAACCGTGGACGCGCAAGGCCGTGGACGGGCGGGCGACATCGACCCCGCAGACCAGTGGGTACTCAATCCGGACACCGGCGAATACGAACTGCGACTGTCCCCTTCCGCAGCGCAGTCACCGGTCCCGGGCCCCCGGCGCGCCGCGCGCGCCCCGGCACCGGACCGTGAGGTCCCCCCGCAGCGCAGGCGCCGTTCGGCTCCCGAGGAACCGCCGCCGGGGCGGGCCGGGCGCCGGCGGCCGGCGAAGAAGAAGTCGCGGGGCAAGCGCGTCCTGCTGTGGACGGGCGGCACCATGGCGTTCGTCGTCCTCGCCGGCGGCACCGCCGGGTACCTCTATCTCCAGCACCTGAACGGCAACATCCAGTCCGTCGCCGACGACGGCGCGAGCACCGGTGGCTTCCAGAAGGACAAGGCCATCAACATCCTGCTGATCGGCACCGACAAGCGCACCGGCAGCGGCAACGAGGGCTACGGCGACACCGGGAGCGCCGGCCACGCCGACACCACGATCCTGCTGCACGTGTCCAAGGACCGCTCCAACGCCACCGCGCTCAGCATCCCCCGCGACCTGATAGTCGACGTCCCCGACTGCCCGACCACGCAGGAGGACGGGACGAAGAAGGTCATCCCCGGCTCCAGCGGCGTCCGTTTCAACACCAGCCTCGGCCAGAGCGGCCGTACGCCCAGCTGCACCATGCGGACCGTCACCGAGCTGACGGGGGTGACGCCGGACAACTTCATGGTGGCCGACTTCAACGCGGTCAAGACGCTGACCTCGGCCGTCGGCGGCGTCGAGGTGTGCCTGGCGAAGGACATCGACGACCCGGACTCGCACCTGAAGCTGCCCGCGGGCGAGCACACCGTCGAGGGCGAGCAGGCGCTGGCCTTCGTCCGCACCCGGCACTCCGTGGGCTTCGGCGGCGACCTGAGCCGTATCGAGATCCAGCAGCAGTTCCTCAGCGCGCTGATGCGCAAGCTGAAGTCCAACGACACGCTGACCAGCCCCTCGAAGATGCTGAAGCTCGCCGAGGCGGGGACCGAGGCGCTGACCGTCGACTCCAAGCTGGACAGCATCGGCAAGCTGAAGGACCTCGGCCTGGAACTGGGCAAGCTCAACACCAAGAACCTGACCTTCACCACGGTGCCGGTGATCGACAACCCCGCCGAGAAGGTCAAGGCGACGGTCGTGCTCAAGGAGGGGCCCGCCCAGCAGGTCTTCGACATGATGCAGAACGACGTCTCCTTCACCGAGGTCAAGAAGAAGGAGTCGGAGAAGGAGAAGAAGGAGGCCGCCGCGGTCGCCGCCCGCCTCAAGGGCGAGCAGTCCGAGCCCTCCGAGGTCCGCGTCCGCGTCATGAACGGCGGCGCCCCCGCCGGCAGCGCCCAGCAGGAACTCTCCTACCTCCAGACCGACGCCGGCGTCACCAAGTCCGAGAACGCCGGCAACGCCCCCGCGGAACTCGCCAAGACCACCCTGGAGTACGCCCCCGACCAGGCCGACCAGGCCCGCGCCCTCGCCGAGATCCTCGGCCTGTCCGGCGCCGCCATGAAACCCGGCGAGAGCGTCACCAACTCCCAGGGCCTGCCCACCATGACCCTCACCCTCGGCAAGGACTTCAAGGGCGCCGGAGTCAAACTCGACGCCTCCTCCGCGAAGGCCCCGGAGGACCTCCAGAAGTCCACGGCCGACAAGGTCGAGTGCGCGAAGTGACCTGACGGCCTCCAAACCCGTCTGACAGTACGGCAGTCCATCGGTGCGCCGGGGAACGGCCGGGACGGAAGCGGCCCCGCGGGGCGCCCGCAATCCGTCGCGGCCGCCGTACAGCCAACGAGGGGCTCCGTACGTCCAACTGTGCGAACAGGTCGCGCGCAGGGGCACGTTCACGGGCCCGAGGGTGGGAGAGGGACATGACGCAGGGCAGTGTGCACGGGGAGGGAACGCGACCGGCCTCGGTCCGAGCGGCTCACGGCGGGGACACCGGCGCCAAGGACGGGGGCGGCACGGGCACGGCCGGGCCGCCGGGCCGGGGGAACCGCCGCCGGTCCGGGCGGCGGCGCACCGGACGCCGGCGCCGGGCGCTGCGCTGGTCGGCGACGGTCCTCGCGGTGCTGATACTCGGCACGGCGGGCGCCGGATACCTCTACTACCGGCACCTGAACGGCAACATCGAGAAGGGCGCGCGCAGCAGCGGCGACTCCAAGGCGCACCGCACCGAGCCGAACGCGGCCGGCCAGACTCCCCTGAACATCCTGCTGATCGGCTCCGACAGCCGCGCCTCCGAGGCCAACGTGGCGCTGGGCGGAGGCAAGAACAACCGCGACAACCCGCCGCTGGCCGACGTGCAGATGCTGATCCACCTGTCCGCGGACCGCAAGAGCGCGGCGGTGGTGAGCATCCCCCGGGACACCCGCGTGGACATCCCCGCGTGCCAGAACGCGGAGACCGGGGAGAAGTTCCCCGCGACCAACGCCATCATCAACGAGTCGCTGGCCCGCGGCGGCGCCGGCTGCACCCTGGCCACCTGGGAGAACCTCACCGGGGTCTACATCGACCACTGGATGACGATCGACTTCGCGGGCGTGGTCTCGATGGCCGACGCCGTCGGCGGCGTCGAGGTCTGCGTGAACCAGAACGTGTGGGACCGGCCGCTGCCCGCCGTCCCCGGCGGTTCGGGTCTGAAGATGGAGGCCGGCCGCAACAAGGTGCAGGGCGAGCAGGCGCTCCAGTGGCTGCGCACCCGGCACGCCTGGGGCAGCGACCCGCTCCGGGCCCGCGCCCAGCACATGTACATGAACTCGATGATCCGCACGCTGAAGCAGCAGAACGTCTTCACCGACACCGGCCGGCTGATGAACCTGGCCGAGGCCGCCACCAAGTCCCTGACCGTCTCCGAGGAGATCGGCACGGTCAAGAAGCTGTACGACCTGGGCATGCAGCTCAAGACGGTGCCCACGGACCGCATCACCATGACGACGATCCCCACCGTGGCGGACGACCAGGACGCCAACCACCTGCTGCCCGCCGCCGGCGCGGACCAGATGTGGGCGATGCTCCGCGACGACGTGTCCTTCGACGACAAGGGCGGGAAGGACGGCAAGGGCGCCGGGAACGGCGGGAGCGGCAAGGACGCGAAGGGCACGGAGGACGCCGAGGGCGCCACCGGGAAGCCCTCCGACGAGCCCGCGGCCGACTCCGGCATCGGCGTCCTGGTCCAGAACGCCACCCGCTCCGACTCGCTCGGCCCGGTCAGCGGACGGGCGAGTGCCGTCGCCGCGTCGCTGGTGCAGAAGGGCTTCTCCAGGGCGACGACCGACACCTCCGCCGCCCTCTCCGAGGAGCGGACGCTGGTCCGGTACCCGAGCGACGAGCTGGCCGGCGACGCGCGGCGGGTCGCCGACGCACTGGGCATCCCGGCGAACGCGGTGCGCAAGTCCACCGACGTGTCCGGGATCACGCTCGCCGTGGGAGCTGACTGGCGCTCGGGTACGTCCTATCCGAAGCAGAAGACGCCCGAGGCGGGAGACCTGCCGGACGACAGCGACGCCCTCAACGGCTCGGACACCGGCAAGTGCATGGACGTCTACAAGCCCTATCGATGGTAGGAGTTCACGAAAATAGGAGGGATTGCCCTGTTGTAGGGGAGTCGAATGTGACACCGGAGTCGTTCGACGCTGAACTGGACGGATAGTGTGAGCGCTCCAGTGCCCCTGCACCGCGAGGCCGACCCTGGCGTCGTGCACTAGTTGACCCTTTATCGTGCGCCTTCCGGAGAAGGCGCCGCGTGGCCCCCGACGGAGGATTGGGAGACCGTGGACGCGCAAGGACGTGGGCGGGCAGACGATGTCGATCCCGCAGACCAGTGGGTACTGAATCCACGCACCGGTGAATACGAACTGCGACTGTCCCCTTCCGCACCGCAGTCGTCCGTCCCCGGCCCCCGCCGGGGCGCACCCCGCTCCCCCGACGCCTCCCGCGACGGCGGCGGCAACGCGGGCACGGCCCGTCGCCGTACGGCCGCGCCCGGCCGCGAGGTCCCGCCCCAGCGGCGGCGCAGGCCCGCGCCCGAGGAGCCGGTACCGGGGCGGCGCGGACGCCGGCCGGAGAAGAAGTCGAAGGGCAAGCGGGCCCTGCTCTGGGTCGGCGGCAGCACGGCCTTCGTCGTCCTGGTGGCCGGGGTCGGCGGTTACGTCTACCTCAAGCACCTCGAGGGCAACGTCTCGACGACGGACGTCGGCAGCGCCGGAAGCAGCAGCTTCAAGAAGAACGAGGCCTTCAACATCCTCATCATCGGCACCGACAAGCGCACCGGTGAGGGCAACGAGGGCTACGGCGACAAGGGCAGCGTCGGGCACGCGGACACGAACATCCTGCTGCACGTCTCCGAGGACCGCTCCAACGCCACCGCCCTCAGCATCCCGCGCGACCTGATCGTCGACGTCCCCGACTGCGAGACCTTGCAGGAGGACGGGACGAAGAAGATCATCCCCGGCTCCACCGGCGTCCGCTTCAACACCAGCCTCGGCGAGAGCGGCCGGGACGCGGGCTGCACCATGCGCACGGTGAAGGAAGCGACCGGGATCCAGCCGGACCACTTCATGATGGCCGACTTCAACGCGGTCAAGACGCTGACCACCGCGGTCGGCGGCGTCGACGTGTGCGTGGAGAAGGCCGTGGACGACCCCAAGTCCCATCTCAAGCTGCCCGCGGGCGAGTCGAAGGTGGAGGGCGAGCAGGCGCTGGCCTTCGTCCGTACCCGGCACGCCTTCGGCAACGAGGGCGACCTGGACCGCATCAAGGTGCAGCAGCAGTTCCTGGGCTCGCTCATGCGCAAGATGTCCTCCAGCGACACCCTCACCAGCCCCACCAAGCTGGTGAAGCTCGCCGAGGCCGCCACCAAGGCCCTGACCGTGGACAAGGCCATCGGCAAGGTGGGCACGCTCAAGGACATGGCCCTGGAGCTGAAGAAGGTGCCGCCGAAGAACATCACGTTCACCACGGTGCCGGTGATCGACAACCCCGCCGAGAAGGTCAAGGCGACGGTGGTCGTGAACGAGACCAAGGGCCCCCAGGTCTTCGACATGATCAGGAACGACATCTCCTTCACCGAGGTCAAGCAGAAGGAGAAGAAGGAGGCCGCCGCGGTCGCCGCCCGCCTCAAGGGCGAGCAGTCCGAGCCCTCCGAGGTCCGCGTCCGCGTCATGAACGGCGGCGCCCCCGCCGGCAGCGCCCAGCAGGAACTCTCCTACCTCCAGACCGACGCCGGCGTCACCAAGTCCGAGAACGCCGGCAACGCCCCCGCGGAACTCGCCAAGACCACCCTGGAGTACGCCCCCGACCAGGCCGACCAGGCCCGCGCCCTCGCCGAGATCCTCGGCCTGTCCGGCGCCGCCATGAAACCCGGTGAGAGCGTCACCAACTCCCAGGGCCTGCCCACCATGACCCTCACCCTCGGCAAGGACTTCAAGGGCGCCGGAGTCAAACTCGACGCCAAGTCGGTCGAGACGCCGGACCTGGACAAGTCCACGGCCGACCAGAAGCAGTGCGCCAGTTGACCTGACGGGCCTGTCGTACGTCTCACATGACGGAGACGGGTCCGCGCGGTGGCGCGGGGGTGGGGAGGGACGCGCAAGTGACGCGGAGCGGTGTGCAGGAGGAGGACAGACGGGAGGCCGTCCCGGACGTCCAGGAGAGTGACGGGACCGGCGGACGCCGTCCGCGGCGTGCCCGCCGGGCGCTGCGCTGGAGCGCGGTGGTGCTCGCCGTGGTCCTGGCCGGCACGGCAGGCGCCGGCTACCTCTACTACGAGCACCTCAACGGCAACATCCAGCAGGACCCCCTGAACCTGGGGGACGGCAAGGTGGCCGCCCCGACGCCGAACGCGGCCGGGCAGACCCCGCTGAACATCCTCGTGATCGGCTCGGACGCCCGCGACAGCGAGGAGAACCAGCAACTGGGCGGCGCCCGCGAGACGTTCGGCTCCACGCCGCTGGCGGACGTGCAGATGCTGGTGCACCTGTCAGCCGACCGAAGCAACATGTCGGTGGTGAGCATGCCGCGCGACACCCTGGTCGAGATACCCAAGTGCACCGACCCGGACGACAGGAAGGTGCACGCGGCGACCGACGGCCGGGTGATGACCAACCAGAGCCTCGGACACGGCGGCCCGGGCTGCACGGTGGCCACCTGGCAGGAGCTGACCGGCATCCACATCGACCACTTCGTGATGGTGGACTTCGCGGGCGTGGTCGCCATGGCGGACGCCGTCGGCGGCGTCCCGGTGTGTGTGGACGCCGACATCCACTCGCGCGACAGCGCGGGCCACGGCTCGGGTCTGAAGCTGGAGAAGGGCACGCACCCGGTCAAGGGCGAGCAGGCCCTGCAGTGGCTGCGCACCCGCTACGGATTCGAGGACGGCAGCGACCTGGCGCGGGCCAAGGCCCAGCACATGTACCTCAACTCGATGGTCCGGGTGCTGCGCGAGAACGCGACCCTCAGCAACCCGAACAAGCTGCGCAGGCTGGCCGAGGAGGCCACCTCCGCGCTCACCGTCGACCCGGGCCTGGACACCGTCAAGAAGCTGTACGACCTCAGCGACGAGCTGCGCCGGGTGAAGCCGGAGCGCATCACCATGACCACGATGCCCAACCGGTACGTGGGCGCGCGCGTGGAGCCGACCGAGGACGCCGAGCAGCTCTTCCGGCTGGTGCGCGAGGACATCGCGCTGGACGGCAAGGACGCGAAGAAGAAGCCCGCGGAGCCCCGGGAGCCGGACGACCCGGCCGCCCCGGACGACGAGATCGCGGTGCAGGTCCGCAACGGCACCCGCACGGACCGCCTCGGCGCGGCGGGCGGCCGCGCGAACACGGTCGCCGGTCTCCTGGTGGAGCGGGGCTTCACCAAGGCCGTCGCGGACCCCTCGGTGCTGCCGAGCGAGGACCGCACCCTCGTCCGCTATCCGAGCGCCGACCTGGAGGGCGACGCCCGGCGGGTGGCCAAGGCCCTGGGAATACCGGCGAGTTCGGTGCAGCGGTCGACCGACGTCTCGGGGGTCACCCTCGTCGTGGGCGCCGACTGGCGCGAGGGCAGCGCGTACGAGGCACCCGAGTCGGACGACCGCACCCCGGAGTCGGCGGAGGCCCTCAACGGCGCGGACAAGAGCGCCTGCATGAAGGTGGACCCGGCGTTCAGCCCCTGACGGACGTCAGCGCGCTCCGGCGGCGTCGGCGGTCCCGGGGTCGGTCATGACGGCCGGGCGCCGCGAGGCGATGACCTTCCTGGCCAGCGACTTGGGGCTGGTCAGGAAGCCCCACCCCCACGACATGTGCATGGTCGCCAGCGCCACGGGGATCTGCGCCCGCGCCTTCAGCCCCAGCCCCTTGCCCGCCGGGACCGACCCGGCGGCGATCGCGGCCAGGTAGGCGCCCGGCACGACGAAGCCCCACGGGGTCAGCGCGGCGCCCACCACGACACCGGCGGCGATCGCGCACACGGCGGTCGGCGGGGCGAGGTAGCGCAGGTTGATGGAGCCGGAGTGGTAGCGGGCGACGACGTGCCGCCAGCGGCCGTAGTCCTTGTACTGCTTGGCCAGCGCGCGCACGCTCGGCCGGGGCCGGTAGGAGACCCGCAGCTCGGGCGAGAACCAGATCAGGCCGCCGGCCTCGCGGATGCGGAAGTTCAGCTCCCAGTCCTGGGCGCGGATGAACTCCTCGTTGTACCCGCCCTGCCGCTCCAGCGCCTCGCGGCGGAAGACGCCCAGGTACACGGTCTCGGCGGGGGCGGCCTCGCCGCCGGTGTGGAAGGCGGCGTTGCCCACGCCGATCTTCGACGTCATCGCGGCGGCGACGGCGTCCTCCCAGGCGTTCTCGCCCTCGGCGTGCATGATGCCGCCGACGTTGTGCGCGCCGGTCTCCTCCAGCAGCCGTACGGCCGTGGCGATGTAGCCGGGCGACAGGATGCCGTGGCCGTCGACGCGGACGACGACGGGGTGGCGGGACGCCTTGATGGCGGCGTTCAGTGCGGCGGGCGTACGGCCGGTGGGATTCGGCACGGTGTGCACGCGCGGATCCTCGGCGACGAGTGCGGCGGCGATCTCGTCCGTACGGTCCGTCGAGGGACCGAGGGCGATCACGACCTCCATCTCGCCGGAGTACTCCTGGGCGAGGATGGCGCGGACGGCGCCGCGCAGGTGCCGCTCCTCGTTGAGGACGGGCATGATCACGGAAACGGCGGGCGGCCGCACGTCGGACTTGGCGTTCATCGGTGCTCACGTTACCGCGAACGGGGGACACGGGTGCGCGCCGCGGGGGTCACAGCGGCGGGCAGCAGATCGTATGGGCCTACGGTGCTCACGGATCCCACGTCCGGCCTCACGGTCCGCAGCCGAGAACCCGTCCCCGCGGAGGTGTCACCTTGCCCACGCCGCCCCGCTCCCCCCGGGTCCCGGCCTCGTCCCCCCGGGGCGGCCCCCCGCCGCAGCGCCGCGGCCCCCGCCCCTCGGGGCACCCGCCGAGGCCCCCCGTACGGCGGAAGAAGCCGCGCTGGGCCATGCGGGCGGTGACCGCGCTGTCGGTGGTGGTGCTGGCCTCCGCGGGCATCGGGCACATGGTCCTCTCCGGGCTGGACTCGGACATCTCGCGCGTCGACCCCTTCAAGGACATGAAGAACCGCCCCAAGGCGGGCGACGGCATGAACGTCCTGATGGTCGGCACCGACGGCCGGGACCGGATCAGCGAGGCGGAGCGGCGCAAGTACAGACTGGGCGGCGCCCCCTGCCACTGCACCGACACCGTCATGATCGTGCACATCTCGGAGGACCGGGAGCGGGCGAGCGTGGTGAGCCTGCCGCGCGACTCGTACGCCGAGACGCCCGGCCACACCGACCGCACCACCGGGGAGCGGCACAAGGGGCACCCGCTGAAGCTGAACGCGGCGTACGCCGAGGGCGGCCCGCAGCTGACCATCCGCACCGTGGAGAACATGACCCACGTGAAGATCGACCACTATCTGGAGGTCGACTTCACCAGCTTCATGAAGACTGTGGACGTCCTCGGCGGTGTGAAAATCTGCACCGTCCAGCCGCTGAAGGACAGCTACACCGGGCTCGACCTCGCGGCCGGCGACCACACCCTGCTGGGCGGGCAGGCGCTCCAGTACGTCCGGGCCCGCCACCTCGACGGGGCCTCCGACCTGAGCCGGATGAAGCGCCAGCAGCGCTTCCTGGCCGCCCTGATCGACCGGGCGACCTCCTCGGGCATCCTGCTGAACCCGCTCAAGTTCCGTGACGTCACCCGGGCCGTGCTGGGGTCGGTGCGGGCCGACAAGGGTTTCGGCACCGACGAGCTGCTGGCGCTGGGGCGGGCGATGCGGAACTTCTCGCCGTCGTCCTCCGAGTTCACCACCGTGCCCATCGGGAAGATGGGGTACGCCGTGAAGGGCGTCGGTTCGACGCTGAAGTGGGACCCGGTGAAGTCCGAGCGGATCTTCGACGCCCTGCGCGAGGACAAGCCGCTGTCGGCGCCCCGGCCCAAGCCCACGGGTCCGGCGCCGGTGCGGGTCCCGGTGGACCCGAAGCAGATCCGGGTCCAGGTGGAGAACGGCACCCGCACCCCGGGCCTGGGCAAGCGGGTGGACGACGCGCTTGCCGCGACCGGGTTCCGCACGACGCGGGCGCCGCGGAACGCCACCGACCGCGCCGTCGAGCGCACCGTGGTCGCCTACGACCCCCGCTGGGACCAGTCGGCGAAGTCGCTGGCCGCCGCCCTGCCCGGCAGCGAGCTGCGGCCGGTGAAGGGGCAGGGGGCGCTGCTGAAGGTGATCGCGGGCGCCGACTTCAGGCAGGCCGTGAAGGTGCGGCCGGCCGACCCGCCGCAGGAGTCGGGCACGGTGGTGCGGGGCGACGAGGTCGTCTGCGGCAAGGAGTGAGGGGACCGGCCGCCCGGCCCCGGCTCAGTTGCCGGAGACGGTGACCTTCTCGTCGTTCTTCAGCTCCTGGACGAGCTGCTTCACCTTGGCGTCGTCCCACTTGAGGTTGCCCCCGACGCTGCCCGAGATCGGCATGTTCATCGAGGTGCCCTCGCCGCCGCTGACGCTCTTCATCGCCCAGAACATGCTCGCCAGGTCGAACAGGCCCATGTCCTTGTCGACGATGAGGGAGTCCAGGCCGGCGCCCATCGTCGGGTACAGCTTGAACGGGTTGAGGACCGTCGAGGGGGTGGCCACCTGGCTCGCCAGCGCCGACAGGAACTTCTGCTGGTTCTTGGTGCGGTCCAGGTCGGAGCCGGCCAGCGCGTACCGGGTGCGGACGAAGGCGAGGGCCTCCTCGCCGTTCAGGGTCTGCTTGCCCTTCTTGAGGTCCGCGCCGGACTTCTTGTCCTTGATGTCCTGCGGGATGTCCATCTCGACGCCGCCGACCGCGTTCACGATGTTCGCGAAGCCGGCGAAGCCGATCTCCACGTAGTGGTCCAGGCGCAGACCGGTGTTGTGCTCGACGGTGCGCACCAGCAGCTCGGGGCCGTCCTCGGCGTACGCGGCGTTCAGCTTGGTGTGCCGACCGGTGCCCGGGTACGTCTTGCCTGAGTCGGAGCCGACGAAGGAGGGGATCTCCACGTCCGAGTCGCGGGGCAGCGAGATCAGCGTCGACCCGTTGTCCCCGGTGTGCAGGATCATCATCGAGTCGGTGCGCTTGCCCTCGGCGGAGCCGGTGTGCAGGTCCTTCTTCTGGTCGTCGGTCATGCCCTCGCGGCTGTCGGAGCCGACGATCAGGTAGTTCGTGCCCTCTCCGGCCTCGGGCCGCTCGATGACCTTGGACAGGTCGACCTCGCGGTTGAGCTTGGAGTCGGCCCAGAAGTAGGTGCCGACGGTGGTGACGACCAGCGCGGTCACGACCGTGATCGCGGTCCACTTGATCCGTCTGCGCCAGTCCGGGGCGGGCCGTCCGGCCCCGCCGCGGCCCTGTCCCGGCCCGTGGCCGCCGGGGCTGCCGTAGACCTGGCCGGTGTTGTAACCGCTGTCGTAGCCGTCGCCGCCGTGTCCCTGGCCGTCGACGTAGGACGGCTGCTGCGGCACCCCGCCGCCGTACGGCGGGGCCGACGGGCCCGGGCCGGGCGGCGGGGCCGCGCCGCGGCGGACCTGGCGCATCACGCGTGCGCTCTCGGGCTGTGCGCTACCGCTGCCACGTCCGTACCGGCCGCGGTTGTCACCGGACCATCCCTCGGGCCAATCATTCATGCGCACCAGTGTGCAGGTACCCGCTGTGGGCCATACAAGGGTCGTCGGAAAATAGGGTCAGCGCTGTTGCGAAGCTGACACAAAAATACGCCGGTGCCGCTCCGGCATAAGGTGGAGGCCATGACAGACCAGGCAGAACAGGCCTCGGCCGCACGGTCGGCGCCACCGGAGATCCCGGGCAAGCCGACCTCGGCCTCCCGCACCACCCTGAGCCACATCATGACGCACGGCGACACCAATCTGCTGGGCACCGTGCACGGCGGCGTGATCATGAAGCTCGTCGACGATGCGGCGGGCGCCGTGGCCGGGCGGCACTCCGGCGGTCCCGCCGTCACCGCGTCCATGGACGAGATGGCGTTCCTCGAGCCGGTCCGCGTCGGCGACCTCGTCCATGTGAAGGCCCAGGTCAACTGGACCGGCCGCAGCTCCATGGAGGTCGGCGTCCGGGTCATGGCGGAACGCTGGAACGAGTCCACCCCGGCCACCCAGGTCGGCTCGGCGTACCTGGTCTTCGCCGCCGTCGACGCCGACGGCAAGCCGCGCACGGTCCCGCCGGTGCTGCCGGAGACGGAGAAGGACAAGCGGCGCTACCAGGAGGCCCAGATCCGCCGCACCCACCGCCTGGCCCGCCGCCGCGCCATCATGGAGCTGCGGGAGCGGCGGGTGGCGGAGGGGTACCAGGACTGACCGAGCACGGGCGTCAGAGCATCAGCAGCAGCCGCGTGTTCGGAACGAGCTTCCGGTTCACGCTGGTGCTCTGCACGAAGATCGTGAAGTCGTCGTTGTGGTCGGGCTTGACGCGGACCTCCACGTCCGGCAGGCCGAGCAGCGCTCGGGCCTCCGGCCCCGTGTACACCCGGTCCGTCTTCTTCTCCAGCACCGATATCTGCTTCTTCGGCTGGACCTTCTCCGACTTGCTCAGCTGGTAGAACGCACCGCCGGTGCGGTACGTGTGTCCGCATTCGACCACCCAGTCCCGGATCGCCGCGTCACGCGTCACCGGGACCAGCTCGTACTTCGACGTGTCCACCGGGGTGAGGCCGGCCGCCTCGATGGTGGCCTTGTTGACCGCTTCCGCACCCGTGGAGAACACCGCCCGCGACCCCCGGATGCCCTGCGCGCGGCCCACCATGAACTTCTCGGTGGCCTCCTGGATGACCTGCCCGGCCTCCTGCAGACCCTGCGTGCTCGTCGCGTCCCAGATGGCGATGTTGTCCTTCGGGAACCCGTACTGCATGGCCTCGCGCTTGCCCATCTGGTCCGGCACGAGGACGGCCAGCGTCCAGTTGTCCTCCTGTGTCTCGATCATCCCGGCCACGGCGTCGACCAGTGCGCGCGGATCCTTGGCCGGGGCGTCCGGGCAGCGGTGGCTCACGTTCTCCTGACCATCGGTGAGCACGAAGGTCAGGAAGCTGTGGTCTCCGTACAGCTGGGCGGTGTGCGCCAGCTCCCGCTGCGACTTGAGCGTGGCCGCCAGCAGCGCCGTCATGCCGCCGACGCGGTACATCTGCTTGAGCGACGGCATCCGGAGCACGTCCTTGTCGTAGATGACGCACTCCACCCTGTCGGCGAAGACGTACACCGTGACGCGGGTCTCCTGGTCCAGTTCCTGCGAGCGGCGGGCCAGGTAGGCGATCTGCTCGTCGGCGACTTCGACCACCTTCTGGCTCAGGCGGGACATGGACGAGCTGGCGTCCAGCACGAGAGCGACGTGATTGATGTAGTTCTGACTTCCGGACAAGGCGGCTCCCCCTCTTTCCGACTCGATGCCCCTACCGTCTCACCCACCACTGACAATCGGCCGGACAGCGACAGGGCACCCCGGGACGTACGGCGACAGCCCCCGGCGTCACGCCGGGGGCTGCCTCCTGACCTGCACAGTCCTGCTAGGGAAGGTTCCTCGCCATGACGATGCGCTGGACCTGGTTGGTGCCCTCGTAGATCTGCGTGATCTTGGCGTCGCGCATCATGCGCTCGACCGGGTAGTCACGGGTGTAGCCGTAGCCGCCGAGGAGCTGGACGGCGTCGGTGGTGACCTCCATGGCCACGTCGGAGGCGAAGCACTTGGCGGCGGCGCCCTGGAAGGTGAGGTCGCTGTCACCGCGCTCCGACTTCGCGGCGGCGGCGTAGGTCAGCTGCCGGGCGGCCTCGATCTTCATGGCCATGTCGGCGAGCATGAACTGGATGCCCTGGAAGTCGGCGATCGGCTTGCCGAACTGCTTGCGCTCCTTGACGTAGCCCTTGGCGTAGTCGAGGGCGCCCTGGGCGATGCCGAGGGCCTGGGCGGCGATGGTGATGCGGGTGTGGTCCAGCGTCTTCATCGCGGTGGCGAAGCCGGTGCCCTCCTCGCCGATCATGCGGTCGGCGGGGATGCGGACGTTGTCCAGGTACACCTCGCGGGTGGGCGAGCCCTTGATGCCGAGCTTCTTCTCCGGGGCGCCGAAGGAGACACCCTCGTCGGACTTCTCGACCACGAAGGCGGAGATGCCCTTGGAGCGCTTGGCGGGGTCGGTGACGGCCATCACCGTGTAGTACTCGGACTCACCGGCGTTGGTGATCCAGCGCTTGACGCCGTTGAGGATCCAGTGGTCGCCGTCGCGGACGGCCTTGGTCTTCATGCCGGCCGCGTCCGAGCCCGCGTCCGGCTCGGAGAGACAGTAGGAGAACATGCCCTCGCCCTGGGCGAGCGGGGTCATGTACTTCTTCTTCAGGTCCTCGGAGCCGGAGAGGATGACCGGCAGGGAGCCGAGCTTGTTCACCGCCGGGATGAGGGAGGAGCTGGCGCAGACGCGGGCGACCTCCTCGATCACGATCACCGTGGCGAGCGCGTCGGCGCCCGCGCCGCCGTACTCCTCGGGGACGTGCACCGCGTGCAGGTCGTTCGCGGTCAGGGCGGTGAGGGCCTCGCGCGGGAAGCGGGCCTCCTCGTCCACCGCCGCGGCGTGCGGCGCGATCTTCGCCTCGGCCAGCGCACGGACGGCGTCGCGGAGCATGTCGTGCTCCTCGGACGGGCGGTACAGGTCGAAGTCAGCCGATCCGGCCAAGGTGTCTCACGCTCCAAAAACGCTGTGATGCTGGGCACGCTAACTACCGTTAAGTAACCCAAATTTTAGAGCCCTGGCCGGGGTCGTGGATAGGTGAGCTTGACGACAGCCGACCGACGGGCCCGCACCGCACCCCCGTTATGCTCGGGCGCGCACCCCGCCGTACACCTCTGGAGCACCCATGGCCCTCAAGATCACCGTGATCGGTACCGGCTATCTCGGCGCGACCCACGCGGCGGCGATGGCCGAGCTCGGTTTCGAGGTGCTGGGCCTGGACGTGGTGCCCGAGAAGATCGAGATGCTCAAGCGGGGCCAGGTGCCCATGTACGAGCCCGGTCTGGAGGAGTTGCTGCACAAGCACGTCGCCGGGATCGAGGGCGCCAGCGGGCGGCTGCGCTTCACCACCGACTTCGCGGAGGTCGCGGCCTTCGGCGACGTGCACTTCCTGTGCGTGAACACGCCGCAGAAGCACGGCGAGTACGCCTGCGACATGTCGTACGTCGACTCGGCGATCGCCTCGCTCGCGCCCCATCTGACGGGCCCGGCGCTGGTCGTCGGGAAGTCGACGGTGCCCGTGGGCTCCGCCGACCGGCTGGCCGCCTACCTCGCCGAGCACGCGCCGGCCGGCGCGGACGCCGAACTGGCCTGGAACCCGGAGTTCCTGCGCGAGGGCTTCGCCGTCCAGGACACGCTGCGTCCCGACCGGCTCGTGGTCGGTGTCCGCAGTGAGCGGGCGGAGAAGCTGCTGCGCGAGGTGTACGCCACACCGATCGCGGAGGGGTCGCCCTTCGTGGTCACGGACTTCCCGACCGCCGAGCTGGTGAAGACCTCCGCGAACTCCTTCCTGGCCACCAAGATCTCCTTCATCAACGCGATGGCGGAGGTGTGCGAGGCGGCCGACGGCGACGTCGCCAAGCTGGCCGAGGCGATCGGGTACGACGACCGGATCGGCCGGAAGTTCCTGCGGGCCGGGATCGGCTTCGGCGGCGGCTGCCTGCCCAAGGACATCCGGGCGTTCATGGCGCGCGCCGGCGAGCTGGGCGCGGACCAGGCGCTCACCTTCCTGCGCGAGATCGACTCGATCAACATGCGCCAGCGCGGCCAGATGGTGGAGCTGACCCGGCAGGCACTGGGCGGCGGCCCGTTCCTCGGCAAGCGGATCGCGGTGCTCGGCGCCACCTTCAAGCCCGACTCGGACGACGTGCGGGACTCCCCCGCGCTGAACGTCGCCGGGCAGGTCCACCTCCAGGGCGCCCAGGTGACGGTGTACGACCCCAAGGGCATGGCGAACGCGCGGCGGCTCTTCCCGACCCTCGGGTACGCCGACTCCGCGCTGGAGGCGGTGCGGGGTGCCGACGTGGTGCTGCACCTGACGGAGTGGCGGGAGTTCCGCGAGCTGGACCCCGGGACGCTGGGCGAGGCCGCGGCGGCCCGGGTGATCCTGGACGGGCGCAACGCGCTGGACCCGGAGATCTGGCGCAAGGCCGGCTGGACCTACCGGGCGATGGGCCGCCCCACGGCCTAGCCCGCCGTCCGTCCGGTGAGGGGCGGCGCCGGTTCGGCCGAGGCTCAGTCGGCCGAACCGGCGCCGTCCGCATTCTGCCCCATCGGGCGGCCCGGGGGCCGGTGAACCCCGTGTGGTTCACGCCTCCTTGGCCCGGTACCTGCGCATCTTGGCGCGCGCTCCGCACACCTGCATCGAGCACCAGCGGCCGCGTCCGGCCGGGCTGCGGTCGTAGTACGCCCAGAGGCAGTCGACGGCCTCGCAGGCCTTCAGCCGGCTCCAGGTGCCGGCGACCAGCGCCTCGGCGACGGCGGCGGCGACCCGTGCGGCCAGCAGACCCTCCCGGGCCGGGGCGAGGGCGGCGGAGCCGTCGGCGTCGTCGACCGTCACCACCAGCGGAGCCGCGGCCAGCAGCTCGCCCAGCGGGGTCACCGCGCGGTGCGGCGGATGACCGGCGTGGGCCAGCAGCGTCACGCGCAGGGACTCGCGCAGCTCGCGGGCGTCCGGTACGGCGTCCTCCGCCAGCCCGAACCGCGCCCGGTTCTCCGGCGTGTCCAGCGAGTCGGCGCCCGTCTCGACGTCCAGCGTGTTCACCAGGGCCCGGACCAGCTCCAGACCTCCCGGCGCGGGCGATCTCACACTCATGCTTGCGACGTTACCGCCAATGCGGGAGCATGAGGTAACCGTTACCGGTTACCCGCCCCATGCAGGTAACCGTCGCAGCGACCACTGCGGACCCCAAGGAGGAAGTCATGGCTGTCGCCGAACTGGGCGTCGTCGTCCTGGACTGTCCCGACCCGCACGCACTGGCCCGCTTCTACGCCGGCGTGCTCGGCGGAACCGTCGAGGACAAGAGCGACGACCACGACGAGTGGGTCGACCTGAACCTGCCCGGCGGGCAGACGCTGGCCTTCCAGGGCTCCCCCGGCTACGTACAGCCGAAGTGGCCCGGGCCCGACGGAGCCCAGCAGTTCCACCTCGACCTCGACGTGAAGGACCTCGACGCGGCCGAGAAGGCCGTGCTGGAGCTGGGCGCGCGCCCGCTGGACGCGGAGGACCGCGCCCGTACCTTCCGGGTGTACGCCGACCCGGCCGGGCACCCGTTCTGCCTCTGCGCCTGCTGACCAGCGCACCCACCGAACCAGGAGGGCCCCACATGGCACCCGCCGCACGTTTCCGCTCCGTCGTCGTCGACTGCCCCGAGCCGCGCGAGCTGGCCCGGTTCTACGCAGCGGTCGGCGGCGGGACGCCCGACGAGGAGGACCCGGACTGGGTGGTGCTCCACGTGCCCGGCGGGCCGCGGCTGTCCTTCCAGCGGGCCCCGGACCTCACCCCGCCGGAGTGGCCGCGCTCCGACCGCAACGCCCAGCAGTTCCACCTCGACTTCGACGGCGGATCGACCTGGGCCGAGATGGACGCGGCGCACGAGCGGGTGCTCGCCCTGGGCGCCAGGCCGCTGGACCTGGAGGACCGGGAGACGAAGGGCTTCATGGTGTACGCCGACCCGGCCGGGCACCCCTTCTGCCTGTGCCGGATCGAGCACGGCTGACCGGCCCGGCGCTCAGCCGTCCAGTTCGGCGATCGTCGCCGTCGACGGCTCCCGGCGCTGCTGTACCGCGCGGGCGGTGAAGGCCGCGCCGCGCAGCACGCGCTGGACGTTGCCCCAGGTCAGCAGGGCCACGTCCGCCTCGTCCCAGCCACGGCGCAGCAGCTCGGCGATGAGCCGCGGGTAGCAGGAGGCGTCGCCCAGCTCCAGCGGGTGGGCGGCGCCCGAGTCGTAGGTGCCGGAGAGGCCGACGCTCTCCGGTCCGGCCACCGTGCGGACGTGGTCGAGGTGGTCGGCGACGTCGCGGACGGTCGGGCCGGTCTGCTCGGCGGTCAGCGGCACCATGCACAGCCCTCCGGCCGCGCCCAGCTCGACCAGCAGGTCGTCGGGCAGGTTGGCGGGGTGCGGGCGCAGGGCGCGGGCGGCGGAGCGGGTGCACACGGCCGGGGCCTTGGAGACGGCGAAGGTGCGGCGGATGGTCTCGGCGGAGGCGCCGGAGAGGTCGGCGAGCACGCCGAGCCGGTTCATCTCCCGGACGACCTCCTCGCCGAACCGGGTCAGCCCCGCCTCGCTCGCCCAGGTCACCCCGGACAGCGTCAGCACGCGCAGGCCGAGGGCGTGCAGCGAACGCAGGATGCCGAGGCGGTCGCCGAGGGCGGGGGCGCCCGCGGGACCGGGCAGCACGGCGACCCGGCCGCAGTTGCGGGCGTCGATGGCCTGCCCGGCGTCGTAGGCCAGGCGCAGCCCTTCAGGGTGCGCCCGCACGACCATCTTGACCAGGTCCAGCTGCTCCAGCGTGGCGCCGATCGCGCGGTCCCCGTCGAGGGCCTCGGGCAGATGCAGCGACCACAGCAGCGCGCCCACATGGCCCTCGCGCAGCCGCGGCACATCGGTGTCGACGGCGCTCTCGCCCAGCTCGAGGTCGTACCAGGGCAGGTGCTTGAGCGCCCAGGGCAGCCCGCTGTAACCGTCGGCGACGGGATGGGCGGCCAGGACGGCGTGCGCCCGGGTCAGCGGCTCGTCGTCGGGGTCGGACACGGGCGTGTACGGCTCCGGCGGGAAGGCCTGCGCGGCGAGCGGCTCGGACAGGTCGCCGAGCCCGCCGGCCTCGGTACCGGTGTGCAGGTCGTCCTGGAGGTCTGCCATGGCGCGCTCCGTACGCTCGTTCGTGAGGTACGGCCACCGTCGCACGGAGCGGAAAGGGCTTCCTGGTGGGTGGGGCGTTCGGGGGTACGCGGCTCAGCCCCCGGCCGCGTCGATCACCTCGTCCAGGGTGTCCCGGGAGGCTGCGGCTCGGGGCGCCGCCGAGCCCCGTGCGGGGCCGGTACCTGATGTGCGTGGGCGGGGCGACCGGATGCACCGGCCACCCCGCCCTCGGAGAGGTGACGGCTCAGCCGTCGAGTTCCTCCAACGACGCGTTGGACGGCTCCCGGGTGGCCTGAAGCCCTCGGGCCACCTCCTCCGCGGCGTCGAGCACACGGACCGCGTTCTTCCAGGTCACCTTGGCCAGGTCGGCCTGGGACCAGCCGCGGTCGAGCAGTTCGGCGATGAGGTTCGGGTAGCCCGCGACGTCGCCGAGGCCGTCCGGGGTGAAGGGCGTGCCGTCGTAGTCGCCGCCGATGCCGAGGTGGTCGACGCCCGCGACCTCGCGCATGTGGTCGAGGTGGTCGGCGACCGTGGAGACCGTGGCGACGGGACGCGGGACGCGCTCCTCGAAGGCGGCGTGCACCTTCATCGCCTCGGGGCTGGAGTCGAGGTGGTGGAAGCCGTGCGCGCGCATGTTCTCGTCGGCCTCGGCGGTCCAGTCCACGGCCGCCTGGAGCACGAACTTCGGCACGAACGTCACCATCGCCATGCCGCCGTTGGCGGGCAGCCGCTCCAGGACGTCGTCCGGGATGTTGCGCGGGTGGTCGCAGACGGCCCGGGACGAGGAGTGCGAGAAGATCACCGGCGCGGTCGAGGTGTCCAGCGCGTCGCGCATCGTCGTCGCCGCGACGTGCGAGAGGTCGACCAGCATGCCCTCGCGGTTCATCTCGCGGACGACCTCGCGGCCGAAGGCCGACAGGCCGCCGACGCCGGGCTCGTCGGTCGCCGAGTCCGCCCACGCGACGTTGTCGTTGTGGGTGAGCGTCATGTAGCGCACCCCGAGCGCGTACAGGGCGCGCAGGGTGGCCAGCGAGTTGTCGATGGAGTGGCCGCCCTCGGCGCCCATCAGCGAGGCGATCCGGCCCTCGGCGCGGGCCGCCTCCATGTCGGCGGCGGTGTGCGCGGCCCGCAGGTCCCCGGGGTGGCGGTCGATCAGCCGCCGCACGCAGTCGATCTGCTCCAGCGTCGCCGTCACCGCGCCCGGCAGGTCGGAGCGGACGTACACCGACCAGTACTGCGCGCCGACGCCGCCGGCCCGCAGCCGGGCCAGGTCGGTGTGCAGGCGGGCGGACTGGTCGGAGGCGATGTCGCGGGCGTCGAGGTCGTAGCGGACCTGTTCGCGCAACGCCCAGGGCAGGTCGTTGTGCCCGTCGACGACGGGGAACTCGCGCAGCAGTTCCCGGGCCTGGTCCAGCGAGGTCATCCGCGTCCCTTCGGTCACTGTCCGCCCGTCACTTTCCGAATCCGAAGCCGGCCGCGGCGCCCTCGACCTTGCTGCGCAGCCGCTTGCCCTTCTCGGTGGCCTGGTCGTTCAGCTCCTGCTGGAACTCGCGCATGCGGCCCTGCAGTTCCTCGTCGTGCGCGGCGAGGATGCGGGCGGCCAGCAGGCCGGCGTTGCGGGCGCCGCCCACGGAGACGGTGGCGACGGGGACGCCGGCCGGCATCTGCACGATGGACAGGAGGCTGTCCATGCCGTCCAGGTACTTCAGCGGCACCGGGACGCCGATGACCGGCAGCGGGGTGACGGAGGCGAGCATGCCGGGCAGGTGGGCGGCGCCCCCGGCCCCGGCGATGATCGCCTTGAGTCCGCGGCCAGCGGCCTGCTCGCCGTACGCGATCATCTCGTGCGGCATGCGGTGCGCCGAGACGACGTCGACCTCGTAGGCGATCTCGAACTCGTCGAGGGCCTTCGCGGCGGCCTCCATGACGGGCCAGTCGGAGTCCGACCCCATGACGATGCCGACAACTGGGCTCATTCGGTGATCGTCCCTCTCAGGTAGCCGGCAGCGTGACGGGCGCGCTCCAGCACGTCGTCCAGGTCGTCGCCGTAGGTGTTCACGTGGCCGACCTTGCGGCCGGGCTTCACGTCCTTGCCGTACATGTGGATCTTCAGCTGGGGGTCGCGGGCCATGCAGTGCAGGTAAGCGGAGTACATGTCCGGGTAGTCGCCGCCGAGGACGTTGACCATCACGGTCCACTTCGCGCGCGGGCGCGGGTCGCCGAGGGGGAGGTCGAGGACGGCGCGGACGTGGTTGGCGAACTGCGAGGTGATCGCGCCGTCCATCGTCCAGTGGCCGGAGTTGTGCGGGCGCATCGCCAGTTCGTTGACGAGGACGCGGCCGTCGCGGGTCTGGAACAGCTCGACGGCGAGGTGGCCGACGACGCCGAGTTCCTTGGCGATGCTGAGCGCCATCTCCTCGGCGTGCAGGGCCAGGTCCTCGTCGAGGTCGGGGGCGGGTGCGATCACCGTGTCGCAGACGCCCTTGACCTGCTGGGACTCGACGACCGGGTAGGCCACCGCCTGGCCGTGCGGGGAGCGGACCACGTTGGCGGCCAGCTCGCGGACGAAGTCGACCTTCTCCTCCGCCAGCACCGGCACACCGGCGCGGAAGGGGTCGGCGGCCTCCTCGACGGAGTCCACCACCCACACGCCCTTGCCGTCGTACCCGCCCCGGACCGTCTTGAGGACGACGGGGAATCCGTCGCCCTCCGCCGCGAAGGCGGCCACGTCGTCCGGATCGCTCACGATCCGGTGCCGCGGGCAGGGCACGCCGATCGCGTCGAGCCGCGCGCGCATCACGCCCTTGTCCTGGGCGTGCACGAGCGCGTCGGGGCCCGGACGGACGGGGATGCCGTCCGCCTCCAGGGCCCTGAGGTGCTCGGTCGGCACGTGCTCGTGATCGAAGGTGATCACGTCACAGCCGCGCGCGAACTCGCGGAGCGTGTCCAGATCGCGATAGTCGCCGATGACGACTTCGTTCACGACCTGCGCCGCAGAGTCCTGAGGTGTGTCACTGAGAAGCTTGAACCTGATGCCCAACGGGATGCCCGCCTCGTGTGTCATACGAGCGAGCTGGCCACCGCCGACCATGCCGACTACGGGGAACGTCACACCCCTAGCGTATCGGCCGCGCGGAGCCCACCTGTTTACCGGCCGTTTCCCGCCCCTCCGACCGCCCGTTCCGGACCCCGCCCGCCGCTCGGCAGGAAGATCGCGCGTCCGGGTGGTTAGCATGAACAGATTGACGCCAACCGACGGACGGGGGCCTGCACGACCATGGAACGTGGTTCCTCGGGTGCTCACATGGCTCCCCCCGCTCCTCCCGCGCCCCGCGGCGCACTGCGGGAGCGGATCGACCGGCTGGTGCGTGAGGTCGTGAAGTTCGGCGCGGTGGGCGGCGCGGGAGTGCTGGTCAACCTCCTCGTCTTCAACTTCGTGCGGCACGTGACCGACCTCCAGGTGGTGCGGGCCAGCATCGTGGCGACGATCGTCGCGATCGTCTTCAACTACGTGGGCTTCCGCTACTTCACCTACCGCGACCGCGACAAGGGCCACCGGACCCGTGAGATGTCGCTGTTCCTGCTCTTCAGCGCGGTCGGACTGGTGATCGAGAACGGGGTGCTCTTCACGGCGACGTACGGCTTCGGCTGGGACAGCCCGTTGCAGAGCAACATCTTCAAGTTCCTCGGCATCGGGCTCGGCACGCTCTTCCGCTTCTGGTCGTACCGCACCTGGGTCTTCCGCACGCTGCCCGCCCGTCCGCCGGTGACCCGCTCGGACACCTTCCGGGAGCCCGGGCACCCGGCCCCGGTGCCCGCCCCCGACGGCACCCCCGCGGCCCACCGCTGAGCGCCCGCTAGCGCACCGTGGCGCCCGCGTCCCCGGACGACTTCTTCGGGGGCGGGGTGCGGGACAGGAACAGTCCGAAGACCGGGGGGCGGCCCTGGAGCAGTTCCAGGCGGCCGCCGTCCGCCTCGGCCAGGTCGCGGGCGACGGCGAGACCGATGCCCGTCGAGTTCCGGCCGCTGATCGCCCGCTCGAAGATCCGCGCCCCCAGGTCGCCCGGGACGCCGGGGCCCTCGTCGGTGACCTCCACGACCGCCTGGTTGCCGGTCACCCGGGTCCGCAGGGCCACCGTGCCGCCGCCGTGCATCAGGGAGTTCTCGATCAGCGCGGCCAGCACCTGCGCCACGGCGCCCGGCGTGCCCACGGCCGTCAGGTGCCGCTTGCCGGAGCTGACGATCGCCCGGCCCTCGCTGCGGTAGGCGGGACGCCACTCGGCGATCTGCTGCTGGATGACGTCGTCCAGCTCGAAGGTGACGGCGGAGCCGCTGCGCGGGTCGCGCGAGTTGGTCAGCAGCCGGTCCACGACGTCCGTCAGGCGCTCCACCTGCGACAGCGCGATCGTCGCCTCCTCCTTCACCGTCTCCGGCTCGTCGGTGAGGGTGATCTCCTCCAGCCGCATGGACAGCGCGGTCAGCGGCGTACGCAGCTGGTGGGAGGCGTCGGCGGCCAGGCGGCGCTCGGCGGTGAGCATCCGGGCGATGCGCTCGGCGGAGGAGTCCAGCACGTCCGCGACCCGGTCAAGCTCGGGGACGCCGTACCGCTTGTGCCGCGGGCGCGGATCGCCGGAGCCGAGGCGCTCGGCGGTCTCGGCGAGGTCGGTGAGCGGGGAGGCGAGGCGGTTGGCCTGCCGGATCGCGAGCAGGACGGCGGCGACCACGGCGAGCAGCGCGACCAGGCCGATGATCAGCAGGGTGCGGCCGACCTCCCGGGTCACGGAGGAGCTGGGCTCCTCGACGAGGACCGTCTCGCCCTCCTCACCGGTGGCGGTGCCCCGCAGCACCTCACCCGTCGGCTTGCTGCCGACCTCGATGACCGGTTCGCCGGGGATGCGGATCACGGCGTACCGCGCGTCCCGGATCTGCTCCCGCAGGAACCGCGCGTCGACGGAACCGGTGCCGATCAGCCTGCTGTCCACGATGCTGGCCAGCCGCACCGCCTCGAGGTCGACCCGTTCCTGCGCGGTGCTGCTGATCGTCCGGGTCTCCACGATCACGAGGGAGACGCCGAAGACGGCGATCACGACGAGCACCACGGCGAGCGTGGACTGGATCAGTCGGCGGCGCATGTCCTCTTACCCGGGCAGGCCCCTGCGGGGGCTCAGTTCTTCTCGAAACGGAAACCCACACCGCGCACGGTGGCGATGTAGCGGGGGTTCGCCGCGTCGTCGCCCAGCTTCTTGCGCAGCCAGGAGATGTGCATGTCCAGGGTCTTGGTCGACGACCACCAGGTGGTGTCCCAGACCTCGCGCATCAGCTGGTCGCGGGTGACGACCCGGCCGGCGTCGCGCACCAGCACCCGCAGCAGGTCGAACTCCTTGGCGGTGAGCTGGAGCTCCTCCTCGCCCATCCAGGCGCGGTGCGACTCGACGTCGATCCGCACACCGTGCGTGGCGGGCGGCTGCGGGGGCTCGACGGCGCCGCGCCGCAGCAGGGCCCGGACCCGGGCGAGCAGCTCGGCGAGGCGGAAGGGCTTGGTGACGTAGTCGTCGGCGCCCGCGTCCAGGCCGACCACGGTGTCCACCTCGTCGGCGCGCGCGGTCAGGATCAGGATCGGTACGGCGTGGCCCTCGGAGCGCAGCCGCCGGGCGACCTCCAGACCGTCCATGCCCGGCAGGCCCAGGTCCAGCACGACCAGGTCGATGCCGCCCTGGAGCCCGGCGTCGAGCGCGGCGGGTCCGTCCTCACGCACCTCGACCTCGTACCCTTCCCGGCGCAGGGCGCGGGCCAGCGGCTCCGAGATGGACGCGTCGTCCTCGGCGAGCAGTACACGGGTCATGAGCTGATGGTAGACCGCTCGGAGCAACGGCCGGGGCATGATCGCCGCCCGGGACTCTTACCTGAGGACAAGCCGGACACCCCGGTGCCGGGCGGCTCCACGCCCCCCCGGATCGGCCCTGCGGCTGTGGGATGCCATCCTGGAATGGACCTTCGAATGATCGTTCGCGGTTCCGGAATCACCTGTGATCCGTGTCTCAAGTCCTTCCATACCGGGCGGTGTCCTGCCGTATGGTGAATCAGCGCCTGTAGCACCCAGGGGACCTTTGGCGACAGTTCGACGCTGAAGGTCTCTTTTGTGTGCGGGCCGGCCCCAGGGGCCGGCCTCGAAAGGAATGACCTGTGGCCGGGCCTCGAAGCGTGCGGTGACGCGCGGGGAGGCGTGGATCCCGGTGGCCGCCGTCCACCGCTCCGTGATCCGGAGCGGAATCCCTCAGGCGTGGGGTGGGCGGGTGGAGGCCGCCGGTGCCGGCCGCCCCCCACCGGGCGCGCATCGCCTCATGAGCGCGTCCCGACCAGCAAGGATCGACCATGGCGTCCAGCCTGACGAAGGACTCGGTCACACCGGGCACCCCCGGCTCCGAGAAGACCTTCTTCGGCCACCCCCGCGGACTGGCCACACTCTTCATGACCGAGATGTGGGAGCGTTTCTCCTACTACGGCATGAGGGCTCTGCTCCCGCTGTACCTTGTCGCCCCGGGTGGCCTCGGCCTCAACGCCGGCACCGCGACCGCGATCTACTCGGTGTACCTCTCGCTGGTGTACCTGCTGACCATGCCCGGCGGCTGGTTCGGCGACCGCGTCTGGGGCCCCCGCAAGACCGTCGCCATCGCCGGCGGCGTGATCATGCTCGGCCACCTCACCCTGGCGCTGCCGTCCTCCGGCACGTTCTACGCGGGCCTCGGCCTGGTCGCCATAGGCTCGGGTCTGCTCAAGGCCAACATCTCGACGATGGTCGGCCAGCTCTACGACGGCCCCGACGACCCGCGCCGCGACGGTGGCTTCACCGTCTTCTACATGGGCATCAACCTCGGTGCCTTCGCGGCGCCGCTGGTCATCGGCACCATCGGTGAGAACGTCAACTGGCACCTGGGCTTCGCGCTCGCCGCGCTCGGCATGGGCCTGGGCGTGATCCAGTTCCTGCTCGGCAGCCGCCACCTCGCCCCCCACTCCAGCGTGGTCCCCAAGCCGCTGTCCGTCGAGGAGAAGACCTCGACGCTGCGCAAGGCCGCGTTCTGGGCCGCGCTCGCCGTGGTGTTCTACGCGATCGTCGGCTTCTCCGGCGCCTACACCCTGAACTGGATCCTGGTCCCGCTGACCCTGCTCGGTGTGATCATCCCGGTGCTGGTCCTGACCCGCATCAAGCGCGACAAGTCCCTGGACCGCGCCGAGCAGTCCAAGATGTCGGCGTACATCTGGTTCTTCGTCGCCGCGGCCGTGTTCTGGATGATCTACGACCAGGGCGGCTCGACGCTGTCGCTGTTCGCCGACTCCTCGGCCGAGAACAGCGTCCTCGGCTGGGACTTCCCGGTCTCCTGGTACCAGTCGGTCAACCCGGTCATCATCATGGCCCTGGCCCCGGTCTTCGCCATGGTGTGGCTGGCGCTCGCCCGCCGCGGCAAGGAGCCGAGCACGATCGTGAAGTTCTCGTTCGGCCTGGTCCTGGTCGGCGCGTCCTTCTTCCTCTTCCTGGCCCCACTGGCCATCGCGGACGGCGGCCACAAGGCGGCCGCCCTGTGGCTGGTGGCGATCTACTTCGTCCAGACCTGCGGTGAGCTGCTGCTCTCCCCGGTCGGTCTGTCGGTCACCACGAAGATGGCGCCCGTGAAGTACGCCTCGCAGATGATGGGCGTCTGGTTCCTGGCCGTCACCGCCGGTGACGCCACGACCGGCCTGCTCTCCATCGCGGGCGTCGACCTGAACAAGACGGGCATCGTGGCCGCGGAGGCGACCCTCGCGGTCGTCGCCGGCGTGGCGATCTGGATGTACCGCAAGCGCGTCAAGGAGCTCATGGGCGACGTGCGCTGAGGCCGGCCGGCCCAGGCACTCCTCGGAAGGGTCACCGCGTCCCGGGTGGACGCGGTGGCCCTTCCGGCTTTCCCGCGCACGTCAGTGCTCGTCCGGCTCCCGGACGCGCTCCGCGTCGCTGTATTCCTGGTGCCAGTACGGGTACGGCAGCCGGGGGACGCTGACCTCGTCGAGGGCGGCGCGCTCCTCGGGGGTCAGCGACCAGTTCGTCGCGGCCAGGTTGTCGGTGAGCTGGCGCTCGTTGCGGGCGCCGATGACCACCGAGGTGACGCCCTTCGCCTCCAGCGCCCAGCGCAGAGCCACCTGGGCCGGACTCACCTCCCGCTCCTGTGCGATCTTGCGCAGTACGTCGATGGTGTCGAAGGTGCGCTCGGGGTCCACGGGCTCGAACCAGCCCACCGCCCGCCGCGTTCCCGCGGGCGGCGTCGCGCCGCGCTCCTGGTGGCCGCTGAGCAGCCCCCCGGCGAGCGGGCTCCACACCATGACGCCCACACCCTCGGCCTCGGCCATGGGCAGCAGTTCCCACTCGACCTCGCGGGCGGCCAGGCTGTACTGGATCTGGTGCGAGGCGAATCGCTCGAGGCCGGACCGCTCGCTGGTGGCGAGGGCGCGGGTGAGCTGCCAGGACGTCAGGTTGGACGCGCCGGTGTAGCGGACCTTGCCCGCCCGGACGAGGTCGTCCAGGGCCCGCAGGGTCTCCTCCCACGGGGTGCGGCCGTCCCAGCCGTGCGTCTGGTAGAGGTCGATGTAGTCGGTGCCCAGTCGGCGCAGACTGGCCTCCACCGAGCGCACGATGTGGTGACGGGACAGGCCTCGGTCGTTCGGACCACCGTCGCCGTCGGGCATCTGCCAGCGCACCTTCGTCGCGATGATCACGTCGTCGCGACGGGTGCCGAGGGCGGCGCCGAGGACCTCCTCGGACTGTCCGGCGGAGTACATGTCGGCGGTGTCGAAGAAGTTGACGCCCGCGTCCATGCTCGTGTGCACGAGTTGCCGGGCCTCGATGGTGTTGAGCCGGCCCATGTGCTGGAATCCGTGGCGTCCGCCGAACGTCATCGTGCCGAGGCAGATCTCGGAGACCTGGAGGCCGGTGCGGCCCAGGTAGCGCATGCGCATGTGATTCGTTCCCCTCAGAGTCTCGGTGCGTTCCGCGGTCCCTCAGCGCGCCTCGACGGAGACCTTGTCGCCGGGCGCCGAGGCCTCGGCCGCCGGGGTCTCGGCCGCCGTGGCACGGTCGGGCCGGAGGAAGGCCATGGCGGCGAGACCGGCGAGGAGCAGCGCGCCTGCGGCGACCAGCAGACCCTCCTGTACGCCGTTGAGGACGGCGGCGGGGCCGCTGCCGCCCGCGGAGTCGATGCCGGCCGCCGCGACGGTGGCGAGGACCGGGGTGCCGACGGTGACACCGAGCTGCTGACCCGTGTAGGCGAGGCCGGTGGCCAGGCCCTGCTCGCGGTCCGGCAGACCCGAGGTGGCGGTGATCATGTAGCCGACGACCGCGAGGAGGTGGCCGAATCCGCCGGTGGCGGTGGCGATGAGGAGCAGCGGCATGCTGCCGGCGGCGTCGAGGAAGTAGAGCGCGGCGGTGCTCGCCGCCTGCAGCAGCAGACCGTAGACGAGGGCCCGGTGGACGCCGATCGCGCCGATGATGCGGGCGGCGAAGGCACCGCCGACGACGGCGGCGACGCCGAGGGAGGCGAAGGTGAAGCCGGCGTTGAGCGGGCTCATGCCGCGCACCTGCTGCAAGTACAGGGTCAGCAGGAACACCATGCCGGTCATCATCGCGAACGTGACCAGGCCGGTGGCGTTGCCCCAGCTCACGGTGCGGCGGCGGAGCACCTTCAGGTCGACGAGGGGGGCGGCGACCCGCGACTCGACGGCGAAGAAGGCGACGAGGAGCACGAGCCCGGCGGCCAGGGAGAGCAGGGTGGTGGTGGAGCTCCAGCCGTTGCGCTCGGCCGAGGTGATGCCGAAGATCACCGAGAGGAGGCCGCCGGTGACGGTGACGGCGCCGAGGAGGTCCAGCTTCGGGGTCTCCTCGTTGCGGCTCTCCTTGATGAGGATCGGGGCGGCGATGGCGGCGACGACGCCGACGGGGACGCTGATGAAGAGCGTCACGCGCCAGCTGGTGAAGTCGGTGATGACTCCGCCGAGGACCACGCCGGACAGGAAGCCGAGCGAGAGCAGGGCGCCGTTGATGCCGAGCGCGCGGTCGCGCTGCGAGCCCTCGGCGAAGCTGGTGGTGAGCAGGGACATCGCCGCCGGGGTGAGCATGGCGGCCGCGACACCCTGGGCGGCGCGGGCTGCGAGCAGGAAGCCGGGGGTGGGGGCGAGGCCCCCGGCGAGGGAGGCGACCGTGAAGAGGACCATGCCCACGATGAACCAGTTGCGCCGGCCGTAGAGGTCGGCGGCCCGGCCGAAGAGCAGCAGCAGGCCGCCGGACGGCAGCGCGAACGCGGTGACCACCCACTGCAGGTCGCTCAGCTTGAAGCCGAGGTCCTCACCGAGGACGGGGAGCGCGACGCTGAGGATGGAGAAGTCGAGGGCGAGCATGAACTGCGTACCGCACAGCAGGGCGATGATGAGCCACTGGCGTGTGGTGAACGGCACTTTGCCGGTCTGCTGAGTGACGGAGTCGGAAGTCATGGCAGAAGGCTGGCAATTATCGCCATGCCGTGGGGAGCCCGAATCTATCCTGGGTCCATGACCACCACGAACCTCAACGCAGTACGGGAGCCCCGTCGACGTGAGGAGCTCAAGCACTTCCTGCGTGCGCGCCGGGAACGGCTCAGGCCCGAGGACGTGGGGTTTCCTCCGGGCATGCGCCGGCGCACCCCGGGGCTGCGCCGGGAGGAGGTCGCGATGCTGGCGGGCATCGGCGCCTCCTGGTACACGTGGCTCGAACAGGGCCGGGACATCAAGGTGTCGGGCCAGGTCGTGGACTCGATCAGCCGGGCGCTGCTGCTGGACGCCGTCGAACGGGACCATCTGTACCGGCTGGTGGGGATGAACCCGCCGCAGCGCGCGGCCGACGACTGCGCGGACACCGGGCAGTTGACGGCCCTCGTGGAGGGCTGGATGCCGAGCCCGGCGTATGTGATCGACCGGTGCTGGGACATCGTGGGGCTCAACCGCGCGGCCGGCCTTGTCTTCGGGTTCGGCGAGCGGGACACCAACTGCCTGGTGTCCTTCTTCACCAATCCGGCGTTCCGGGCGCGCCACCGGTACTGGGCGGAGGTCGCTCCCGGCCTGGTGTCCGAGTTCCGCAGGGACGCCGCCCGTTACCCGGCGGAGCCGCGGTTCACCGCGATCTCGAGCCGGCTGACACAGGAGAGCGAGGAGTTCGCGGACCTGTGGTCGCGGTACGAGCTCACGCCGACGAACCAGGGCACGAAGGCGATCGAGCATCCGCGGGCGGGGCTGCTGATCTTCGATCACTCGGTGCTCGAGATCCCGGACCGGCCCGGGATCCGGTTGATGCTGCACACGGCGCAGGCCGGTACGGAGACCCACGAGAGGGTCGCCGAACTGCTGCGGCGGGACGAGCGGAAGGGCAGGATCTCGCTGGTCGACGCGGGCTGAGCGGCCCGCGGATCCCACCTGCCCCGAACCGGCAAGAGAACGGCTGAAGCCCCGCACAAGACCAGCACAGGAAGTCAAGACAGACCTCAACCCAGTGCCAATGCTCTGATACATATGACTGCGACCGGTCTCCCGTGAGCAGAGGACTTCCCGTGGTCAAGAAGAGCAGACTCGTAGCCGCCGCCGTGGGCGCCGCGGTGGCGCTCGGCGTCGGATTCGCCACCCAGCCCGTCGCCCAGGCCGACGCCACGGCCGAGGTCCCCCCGGTCAGCGCGGTCACGCTGACCGAAGGAGTCACCTCGGCGCCCTTCAAGATCAAGGCGAAGGACGACCGCAAGGTCCTCTACCGCAAGGCGGTCGTGCAGCCGGGCGCCTCCACGGGCTGGCACTACCACGTGGGCGAGGAGATCGCCGTCATCAACTCCGGCACTTTCACCCGGATCGACGGTTCGGACTGCTCGGTGGAGGAGTACGGCCCGGGCGAGTCGCTCGTGGAGCCCGTGGGCCCGGACACCGTGCACATGGGCATCAACAAGGGCACCGAGCCGGTCGAGTTGTACGTCGTCGACATCATCCCCACGACGGCGACCTCCCCGAGCACGCCCGCCCCGGACCCGGGGTGCGACGTCGAGGCGGGAGCCCCGAAGAGCTCGAGAGCAGAGGCGAAGTAATGCGCCTGCCGTACCCGTTGGGCATCTCGGGCCCCACGCTCTGGCTCCCGCGGGGCCGGCAGAGCGCGGCGGAGGCCGTCGCGCGTGAGCTGGTCGACGCCGAGACCGCCGACGAACTCGGGTACGCCGGTCTGCCGGTGGCCGACCTGGCCGCACCGGAGATGGCGGTCGAGGCCGGGCGCGGGGCACTCACCGCGGCCGGGGTCGACCCCGGCACCGTGGGCCTCCTGCTGCATGCCTGGATCCACTACCAGGGGCACGACCTGTGGTCCCCCGCACACTTCGTCGCCGACCGGCTGGGCGCCGTCGGCGCCGTGCCGCTCGGTGTCCAGCAGGTGTGCAACGGCGGGGCGGCGGCCGTGGAACTGGCCGCCGCCCGGCTCCTCGTCGAACCCGGCCTCGGGCACGCCCTGATCACCACCGCCGACGCGTTCCTGGCGCCCGGCTTCGACCGCTGGAGCGGGGACTACGGCATCGGGTACGGCGACGGGGCCACCGCCCTCGTCCTGCACCACCTGCCGGGGAGCGAGGGCGGCCGGCCGGCCGATCTGATCCTGCACTCGGTCGCCACGGTCGCCGCGCCCCGGCTGGAGCGCATGCACCGCGGCGACGATCCCTTCGGCCCGGCCGCCCGCTCGCTCGGGCCGACGGTGGACATCCGCCGGACCAAGAAGGCGTTCCTCCAGGCGGAGGGCATGGAGGCGTTCACCGGAACCAGCGCCGCGGCGCTGCGGTCGGCGGTGGAGTCGTGCCTGGCGGGCGCGGGGCTGTCCGCGACGGGCGACGCGCCGCTGCGCTACGTGGTGGCGCCGCGACTCGGTCGCAAGACCATCGACCTGGCCTACGCGCCGGTGCTGACCAAGCTCACCGGGGCGCCACTGCTGCGGCCCGGCGACGACACCGGACACCTGGGAGCCGGTGATGCCGCCGCCAGCCTGGCGGAGCTGTGCACCGGTCGGCTGCTGGGCCCCGGCGAGTACGCGCTGGTGGTGAGCGCGGGTGCCGGGTTCACCTGGTCGTGCCTGCTGGTCAGCGGGGCCTGAGCCCGACGGCCGTCCACGCGGGGCGCCCGGCCGGGAAACCGGCCGGGCGCCCCGCGTGATCCGCTCGTTTCGACAGCCGCCCGCGGCCCGGCGTCAGGCTGTCATCATGCTTCCCATGCTCCAGCGGTCCTGCTGCCGTGGGACGGTGGCCCGCCGGGCCGACCGGCGCTGATGCGTGTCGAGCGACGGCTCGCCGCGCAGGATGTCCTGCTCCATCTGGACCAGGAACGGCGAGGGCTCCAGGCCCAGCTCCTCCACCAGCCGGGTCCGCAGCCGCCGCATCACCGCGAGCGCCTCCGCCCGCCGGCCAGAGCGGTAGAGCGCGAGCATCAGGTGCCGGTGGAAGTTCTCGTGGAGCGGGTGGCGGGCGGTGAGCTCGGTGATCTCGGGAACCAGGGTGTGATGGGCGCCGCGCTGCAGGTCGGCGTAGATCCGGTGCTCCAGCGTGCACAGGAGGGACTCGTCCAGGTGGACGATCCGGGCACCGAGCAGTTCCCCGGCCTCCACGTTGACGAGTGCCGGGCCGCGCCACAGTGCGACGGCCTGGTGGAGCAGATCGGAGCCCTCGACGAATTCGCCGCGCTGGATCGCGGCGTTTCCGGCGGCGGTCAGCATCTCGTACTCGGTGATGTCGAGCGCGACCCCCCGAGTGGAGAGCACATAACTGCCGCCCTCGGTGATGAGGATTTCCTCGGCGACGTCGTTGGCGCTCTTATTGAGGGCTTCCGCGAGAGTGCGACGAACCTGCCCTATGTAGGTCTGAATGGTCGCGGTGGCGGTGCGCGGCGGGCTGTCCCCCCACAACTCCTGCACAAGTGCATTGATGGATACCGCACTGTCGGCGTTGACAGCGAGCAAAGCAAGCAGACGACGCGGCTTGGGAGCCAGAACGACCGGCTCCAGATCATCGCCGAATATCGTCATCGGCCCCAGGACATGAATCTGCACCATTCCCCCTTATTGGTACAACCACCCCACTCTGCAGTGAGATGTCTAACTCTTGTCCCCCGCACCGTGTGGCCAGGCACGGGTCACTTTCCATCCTAGCAGGAAAAAGAAAGCCACGTTGATTTCATGGTGAACGAAATCAACGTGGTCTTTCCGTACTACTGGCTTATCCCGAGGGGTTATTTAAGTGAACCCAGAACGGCGATGGTCCGCTCGAGATACTCCTCGAACCGCGCCCTTTCCTCGGGCGTGAATTCGGCGCCCAGCGAAGCCTCGACACGAAGGGCCGCCTTGTCGGCCTGCTTCGCGATGGCACGGCCCGCCCGGGTCGCCCGGTTGACCACGACCTTCTGATGCAGCTCCGAGGGTTCGCGGAAAACCAGGCCGGCCTTCTCCAGGTTGGTCAGAACCGTCGCCATCGTCTGTGGCGTGACCATGCACTCGCGCGCGAGCTGGGCCGCGGACATGCCGTCCGAGACCGACAGCAACAGCAGGACCGAGTACTGGGGCACCGTCAGGCCGAACTCTCGCAGCACGTCGGTCTTGCGCCCGATCAGCGCCTGCTCGGCGCGCTTGATCGTGTGCCCGAGCCTGCCTGCGGCGACCGTCTCCGTCGTCGTCTTCGCCATATCAATAGTCTTGCATACGACAGAAGGCGAAGCAGTAGTCGTGCGTTGCCTCGGCCGGGCCCGCGGACCGTCGTGCCCCGGGCCGCGTACGGTCACCGGATCGTCCGGCGCCTGGTCGGCGGGATCGCACAGGTCAGCCGGGCGGTGCAGGTGCGCCGGCCCCGCTCGTCACGGATGACGATCTCGTAGGTGGCGGTGTGCGTGCCCACGTGCAGCGGCCGGCACTCACCGGTGACCCGGCCCGACCGCGCCCCTCCGTGGTGGGTGCACGACAGCTCCTGCCCGACGATGATCCGGTCGGCGCCCGCGTGCGTCCAGGCGGCGAGCGACCCGAGCGTCTCGGCCAGCACGGCGTTGGCCCCGCCGTGCAGCAGACCGATCGGCTGGCGGTTGCCCGCCACCGGCATGGTGCCGATCACCAGGTCCGGCTCGCAGACCTCGATCTCGATGCCGAGGCGCTCCACCAACTGCTCGTCGGCATAAGGGGACAGGACCTCGACGGGTCCGAGGGCGGTCTGTGCCATGACCCGCCCCCTCAGCGCGCGGAAGCGGGCTCGGGCGACGACGCCGCGGACGGCTCGCCGACGGCTTCGTCCGCCGCGTCGGCCGACGGCTTGCCGCCCTTCAGCAGGCTGCCGACGACCACGGCGGTGACCGCGCAGGCCGCCGCGACGATCCACATGGTGGTGTGCAGGCCGGCGGCGTAGGCGTCGGCCATCGCGGTCACCGCCCGGTCCCGGACCTCACCCGCGGGCAGGGTCTCGGCGGCCTCGTTGAGACCGCCCTGCAGGGCGCGCGAGGTCAGCGCCTCGGCACCGCCGTCGTAGGCGGAGACCGCGTCGGTGTCGAGGGCACTCTTGGTCAGCGCCGTGACGAGAGCGCCGAGACCGGCCATGGAGACCGCGTCCGAGGTCAGCCGCACCGTGTTGAACATGCCCGCGGCCATGCCCATCCGCTCGGGCTCGACGGCCGACACGGCCGCGCCGTCCAGGATGCCCAGCGAGATGCCGTAACCGATGCCCAGGAAAAGCAGCGGGCCGGCCAGCGCGACGGCCGAGGCGCCCGGCTCGACCATGGTCAACCAGGCGGCGCCGACTGCGGAGAAGGCGAGCAGCACCACGAACAGGGTGCGCTGCGAGACCTTCTGCGCGAGGACGCCGGTGACGGCGGGCATCACCAGGGAGGGTCCGGTCAGCAGCAGCAGGACCAGCCCGATCCGGAAGGCCGACAGACCGCTCGTGGAGGTCAGGTACGGCGGCAGCACGATGACGAGCGCGACGAAGCTGAACGCCAGCACCAGCGGCACCAGGCAGACCGCGAGGAACTGCGGGCGGGCGAAGAGACCCAGGTCGAACATCGGGTGTTCGGAGCGGCGCTCCACCCTCACGAAGGCCACGAGCAGAACCAGGCAGCCGGCGGCCGAGGCGAGCACGATCGCGTCGGTCCAGCCGCGGCCCGGCCCCTCCACCAGGGCGAGGACGAACAGGGCGATGCCGAAGCCGAAGAGGAAGGTGCCCGCCCAGTCGAAGCGAGGCCCGCGGTTCGGTTCCGTACGGGGCAGCATCGGCGTGCTCAGCAGCACGAGGACGGCGACCCCCGCGAGTACGAGGAACACCGAGCGCCAGCCCCACAGGTTGACCAGGACGCCGCCGAACATCGGCCCGAAGGCGAGACCCGCGCCGAGGAAGGTGCCGAACAGTCCGAACGCCTTCGCCCGCGCGGGGCCGTCGAAGGCCTGAGCCACGATCGCGGTGATGGAGGCGAGTGCCGCACCGCTGCCGAAGCCGGAGACGGCGCGCGAGACGTCGAGCAGCAGGATGTTGTTGGAGAGGCCGGAGACGGCCATCCAGAACGCGAAGAAGGCCATGCCCCAGGTGAACATCCTGCGGTGGCCCACGCGGTCCGCGAGCGAGCCCATCGCCGCGAGGCTGCTGGACGCGGTCAGCATGTAGCCGTCGACCACCCACTGGGCAGCGGCGAGGGAGCTGTGCAGATCGGCGCCGATGTCGGGCACGGCCACGGACGGGCCGGTCACCACCAAGGTCATCAGCGGGCCGACGACGCACGCCGCGGCGAGTGTCGCCCGCGGGTTGCCGGTGGACACGGTGAATCACCCCTGTTCTGTTCTATGTCGTTGACAGTCATGTATAAGAACTCTGGCATAGATTAGTGGCCTGCATATAGAACATGTCAATGCCGTATGGCAGAGTTCTGCATAAAGGCGAGGGCCTGTCACAGGAATCGGGGCAGGACTCCACGGGGACAACGGGAGAGAGGTGCGCACGAACATGCGCAGGATCCAACTGGGCGGCTCGCAGCGGACGTTCGCGGCCGTCGGCATCGGCTGCATGGGCATGTCGTGGGGGTACGACGAGCTGGGCCGGGACGAGAGCGAGTCCGTCGCGGTCATCCGGCACGCGCTCGACCTCGGCGCCGACCTGGTCGACACGGCCGACCAGTACGGCCCGTTCACCAACGAAGTGCTGGTCGGCAAGGCGCTGCGGGGCCGTCGCGACGACGCGCTGCTCGCCACGAAGGGCGGGCTCGTCGTGGACGACCCGGCCACCTACAAGAGCCACCGGGACGGCCGGCCGGAGTACCTGCGCGCCGCCGTCGACGCGAGCCTGCGGCGGCTCGGCGTGGACCACATCGACCTGTACCAGCTGCACCGCATCGACCCGGAGGTGCCGGTCGAGGAGAGCTGGGGCGCGCTCGCGGAACTGGTCGGGGAGGGCAAGCTCGGCACGATCGGGCTCTCCGAGGCGTCGGTCGAGGAGATCGGCCGGGCGCACGCGGTCCACCCGGTCGCCTCCGTGCAGAGCGAGCTGTCGCTGTGGAGCCGGGAGGCCCTGAACGACGGCGTGGTGGAGTACTGCGGGCGTGAAGGCATCGCGTTCATCGCGTTCGCTCCGCTCGGCCGCGGCTTCCTGTCCGGCCGGATCAGCACCCCGCAGGACCTGCCGGAGGTCGACGGCCGGCACCGGATCCCGCGGTTCCAGCCCGAGGCCATCAGCGCCAACCAGGCCATCGTCGACCGGATGCGGCGCGTCGCCGACGGCCTCGGGGCGACCGTCGCGCAGGTGGCGATCGCCTGGGTGCTGGCCCAGGGCGAGCACGTGGGCGTCATCCCCGGCACCAAGACCCGCCGCTACCTGGAGGACAACGTGCGGGCCGGCTCCCTGGACCTCCCGCCGGAGGCCCTCGCCGAACTCGCCGGCCTGCCGGAGGCGGTCGGCGCCCGCTGACACCCCTCCCCGGCGCAGTGCCGAAGGGGCGCCCTGTCCGAGGCGCCCCTTCGTGCCCGCCCGGCGACTACACCGGCTGGCGGCGCGTCCCGGCCGTCAGGGTGGCCGGGACGACCGGCCAGCCCTTCTCGGCCGCGTGGGCCGTCATCCGCGGATGCGCGCCGACGACCGCCGGGTGGCCCACCATGCTCAGCATGGTCAGGTCCCCCGGGTCGTCGCCGTACGCGTGGCAGTCGGCGGGGTCCGCGCCGAACTTCGCCAGCGCCTCCCGGACCGCGTCCGCCTTCGCCGGGCCGAACATCGCGTGCCGGATCGCACCCGTCATCCGCCGGTCCGCGTCCAGTTCCGGCTCCGTGCACAGGACCAGGTCGACGCCCAGTTCGTCGGTGATCGGATGGAGCGTCGCCGGCCAGGAGCCGGAGACGACCACGATGTGGTGGCCCGCCTCCTGGTGACGGCGCAGGCGGGCGATCGTCGGCTCGATGAACGGTGCCCCGCGCTCGCGCAGATGCGCGTACCACTCCCGCGCCTCGGAGACCACGTCGTCCCAGGGGACCCCGGCGTACAGCTCGTAGAACTTGGACACGACCTCGACCGGTGTCACCCCCGTCGCCGCCAGCCGTCGCAGCGGCTCCACCAGCCGCTCGTACGCGGCGCCGGTGACGTCTCCCTCCCGCTTCATCCGATACCGCAGCAGCGAGAACGGCGTCTTCATGGCGATGAGCGTCTCGTCGGCGTCGAAGAACGCCACCACCGGGCGGGAAGGGTCGGTGGTGAGGGGAGGGAGGGCTGGGGACGTGGTCAAGACCGGCTCCTGAGGTGTGCCGCTCGGGTGAGCAGTCGCGTGATGTCCTGGTTTCCTTCGGCGCCGACCCGTGCGAGCAGATGGCCGTCGGGGCGCACGACCGCCACGGCGGGCCCCGGGCCGAGCGCCCGGGCCAGACCCGGGGGAACGGCACGGGTCAGATCGAGTACCGGCGTTCCCCCGGGAAGCTTGCGGCGGATCCGGTCGCGGGTCCCCCGCCAGTCAGCGGGCGGGGTCCGGGTGCCGGGCCACAGCAGCACGGTGTGCCGGTCCCGGTCGATCGTGGGCCAGCCGCCGCTGTCCGGACGCGGTGCCGCCTGCGGGCCGGACGAGACCCTCAGCGGCAGTCGGGGATGGCGGTCGCCGTCGTAGCTGACGGCCGTCTGGCTCAGCTGCGGGGCGAGCCTGCGCTGGAAGAGACCGGTCCGGTCGGCGGCCGTGAACGCCGCGTCCCGCAGCGCCACCTTCGCGGGCGTGTTGACCAGGCCCGCCTTGGTCAGCAGCGCCGTCGAACGGGCCACCTCGTGGGAGACGGCGCGGCGTTCGGAGTCGTACGAGTCGAGGATCGGCTCGCCGAACTCCCCCCGGAGGACACCGGACAGCTTCCACGCCAGGTTGAACGCGTCCTGCATGCCGGTGTTCATGCCCTGCCCGCCCGCCGGGCTGATCACATGGGCGGCGTCGCCCACGAGGAAGCAGCGGCCGTCACGGAAGGCGGAGGCGATCCGGACCCGTACCCTGAAGGACCCGCTCCACAGCAGCTCCTCGACGCGGCTGCGGCCCGCCGCGCGGTCGTCGACGACCTGCTGGAACATCTCGCGGGGCGGCGGGTTGTCCTCGTCGTACGCGTCGTGCGGCACGCTCAGTGCGATGCGGTGGACGCCGTCCCCCATCGGGCCGAGCACCATGGCGCCGCTCGGCGCGTAGCAGTAGTGCGACAGGTCCTCGGAGAGCGTGGTGGTCAGCCGGGCGTCGGTGATCGCGAACGACACGTCGACCGGCGGTCCGTCGTAGCCGATGCCCAGCTCCTTGCGGACGGTGCTGTGCGCGCCGTCCGCGCCGACGAGCCGGCCCGGCTCCAGTTCCTCGGTCCGGCCGTCCTCGTGCTCCAGCTTGACGGCGGGACCGTCCGCCGCGTTGTGGAGGGCGGTCAGCCGGACACCCTGCTCGACCTGTCCGCCGAGCGCGGCGAGCCGCCGGCGCAGCACCGCCTCGGTGTCGTTCTGCGAGAGGGTGAGCGCGAACGGGTAGGGGGAGTCGGGCAGTTTGCTCATCCACGCGGTCGCCAGGCGGCGGCCACGCGAGTAGAAGGCGGTGCCCGCCAGGCGGTGCCCGGTGTCGAGCAGCTCCTCGGTGACCCCGATCCGGTCGAGCAGTTCGAGGTTGCGCGGCCAGATGACGTTCGCGCGGGAGTGCGCGGTGCGTCCGCGGCCGGCATCCACGACGCGTACCGGGATGCCCTGCTGGAGCAGTTCGCAGGCGACGACGAGGCCGACGGGGCCGGCGCCGACGACGAGGACGGGCCGGCCGGCCCGCGCGTCCGTCAGGCCGCCCACATCAGACCTCCGTTGACCTCGACCACGCTGCCGTTGACGTACGAGCTGTCCTGCGAGGCGAGGAACACGGCGGTCGCCCCGATCTCGGAGGGACGGCCGAGGCGCCCGGAGAGCAGTCGGCCGCGGTAGCTCTCCCAAGCGCGCTCGTTGGAGGCCAGCTCCTTGCCCATGCCCTCGTCGATGTAGCCGGGCGAGAGGCAGTTGACGGTGATGCCCTTGGGGGCGAGTTCGGCGGCGGAGGTCCGGGTGAACATCTCCACGGCGGCCTTGCTCGCGCTGTAGGCGGCGGCGCCGATCGCCGCCCGGCCGGCGACGCAGGACGACACGTTGATGATGCGGCCGCCGACGCCGGTCGTCTCGCGACGGGCGACCATGGGGCCGATCACCGCGCGGGTGCAGAGGAAGACACCGGTCAGGTTGGTGGCGAGCGTGGTGTTCCAGTCCGTCACCGACAGCCGGGCGATCTTGCCGTCGCGGCTGACCCCGGCGTTGTTGACGAGGACGTCGACACCGCCGAACGTCTCGACCGCGGCGGCGGTCAGCTCGGCCACCGAGGTCTCGTCGGTGACGTCGGTGTGGTGGAAGAGGAGCCGGCCCTCGTGGTCGTCGGCGAGTTCCTTGATGTCGTACGGGTTGCGCGCGGCGACCACGACCGACGCCCCCTCCGCGAGGAAGGCCTCGGCGATCGCCCGCCCCAGGCCCCGCGTGCCGCCGGTGATGACGGCCGTCTGTCCGTCGAGCCTCATGCTTCTCCATCCGATGCTGCGTGTGGTGTGCGTGTGGGGGTCGGGCCGTCAGTACCAGGTCAGGAGTGCCGCGCCCGCGGTCATGCCGCCACCGACGGACGCCATCAGGACCCGTTCACCGCGCCGCAGCGGGCGCTCGCGGTGCGTGGCGTGCAGGGTGAGCGGCACCGAGGCGGCGACCGTGTTGCCCAGGTGCGGCGCGGTGTACGCGACACGGTCCGGGTCGATGCCCGCGTCCGCCACGAAGGTCTCCAGAAGCCTGGTGTTGGCCTGGTGGAAGACGAACCGGTCGACGTCCTCCAGGGCGAGCCCGCAGTCGTCGAGCGTCATGGCGGTCAGCTTGGCCAGCACCGAGAGGGCGTAGTCACGCACCGCGCGGCCGTCCATCCGGAAGTAGTGCTTGCCGGCCTCGCGGGCCTCGGCGTCGAGCGGCGTCCGGGTACCGCCGCCCTCCACGCCCACGTAGTGGTGGAACTCCCCGTCGGTGACCAGGCGCACCGACTGCAGGCCGTAGCCCTCGGGCACCTCACCGAGCAGGACCGCGCCCGCGCCGTCCCCGAAGAGGCTCACGGTGCGCCGGTCGGTCCTGTCCATGATCGTGGAGAACATGTCGGCGCCGACCAGCAGCACGTACTCGCCGTGCCGGCCCGCCTTCAGCAGCCCTTCGGCGACCGAGAGGCCGTAGAGGAAGCCGCTGCAGACGGCGTTGATGTCGAAGGCGGGCAGGATGGAGAGGCCCAGCTTGTGCTGGAGGATCGCCGCGGTCGACGGCTGCGGCACGTCCGGGGTGCTGGTGGCCACGACCAGCGCGCCGAGCCGTTCGCGGACCTCGTCCGAGACGCCGTCCAGCGCCTCCCGGGCCGCGTGCAGGGCGAGGTCGGACGTGGCCGTGCCGGGCTCGGCGTACCGCCGCGTGAGGACGCCGGTCCGTTCGCTCACCCAGGACTCGGGCATCCCCGTCCAGGCACTGATCTGCTGGTTGTCGATCACCTTGTCGGGTGTGTGGGAGCCGATCGACAGGACACCGACGGGCATGGTTCACCTTTCCTGCGCTACGTGAGTGGTGGTGGACGCGTGCGGCGTGGGGCCTCAGTGCCCCATACCGAGCCCACCGCTGACCGGCAGCACGGCGCCGGTGATGTACGACGCCTCCTCGCCGGTGAGGAACCGCACGGCGGCGGCCACTTCGTCGGCGGTGCCGGCCCGGCCCAGCGGCGTCATCGCCAGGTACTGGTCCATGCGGGCCGGCCGTACGTCGCGCAGCATGTCCGTCTGGACGAGCCCGGGGGCGACGACGTTGACGGTGATGGAGCGGCTGCCGAGCTCCCAGGCGAGGGAGCGGGCGAGACCGACCAGGCCGGCCTTGGCGGCGGTGTAGTTCGTCTGGCCCGGCGAGCCGGTGAACGCCACGGCCGAGGAGATCAGCACGAGCCGGCCCCAGCGCCCGCCGAGCATGCCCCGGGCGGCGTGCCTGGCGACCCGGATGACCGACCGCAGGTTGGTGTCGAGGACGGCGTCGACGTCGTCGTCGTCCAGGGCGAGCAGCAGTCCGTCCCGGGTGATGCCGGCGTTGGCGACGAGCACCTCCACCGTGCCCTGGGCGGCCGCGACCTCCTTGAAGGCGCGTTCCACCTGGGCCTCGTCGGTGACGTCGCAGCGCACCCCCAGCAGCCCCTCGGGAGGCTCGCCGGTGCGGTGGGTGACGGCCACCCGGTCGCCGCGCGCGGCCAGCGACCGGGCGACGGCCAGGCCGATGCCGCGGTTGCCGCCGGTGACGAGGACGGAGCGGCTCGAGGGGCCGGGAGTACCCGTCATGCCGGCGTCACCACGATCACGGCGTTCTGACCGCCGAAGCCGAACGAGTCGTTCACCGCAGCGCCGATCTCCATCGGCCGGGCCTCCTTGGCCACCACGTCCACCCCGATGCCCGGGTCCAGGCTGCTCAGGTTGGCCGTCGGCGGAACCAGGCGCCGCTCCACGGCGAGCACCGTGTACACCGCCTCGGCGGCTCCGGCGGCGCCCAGCAGATGGCCGACGACCCCCTTGGTGGAGGTGACGGCGGGCTTCTCGCCGAAGACCCGGCGGAGCATCCCGGCCTCGGTGATGTCGTTGAGCGGGGTCGACGTGCCGTGCGCGTTGACGTGGTCGACCTCGGAGGTGTCGACCAGGGCGTCGGCGAGCGCCGCCCGGATGGCCCGCTCGGCGCCGCCGCCGGTCGGGTCGGGCGCCGACGCGTGGTGGCCGTCGGCGGAGGCGCCGAAGCCGGAGACCAGCGCTCTCGTGCGGGCGCCGCGCGCCCGCGCGTCCTCGACCCGCTCCAGGACGAGCATCGCCGCGCCCTCGCCGGCGACGAATCCGTCGCGCTCGGCGTCGAAGGGGCGGGAGGCGGACGCCGGGTCGTCCCGCCGGGTGGACAGCGCACCCGCCCGGGCGAGGCTGGCCATGGCGGTCGGGGACATCGCGGCCTCGGCACCGCCGGCCAGGACGATGTCGCAGACGCCGGACTCCAGGAGCGAGCGGGCGTACCCGATCGCCGTGTTGCCGGAGGCGCACGCGGTCGACACGACCTGGTTGGGGCCGAGTGCCTTGAGGTCCATGGCGATGTAGCCGGCGGTCATGTTGACCGGGCCCATCACCATGAGCAGCGGCGAGACGAACTCGGGGCCGTCGGCGAGGTGGTTGCCCTTCTCGCGTTCGACGGTGGACCAGCCACCGAGCGAGGTGCCGACCACGACCCCGACGCGGGGCCCGTCCCACGCGGTCGGGTCGAGACCGGCGTCCTCGACGGCCTGCCGGGCGGCGACCACGCCGAAGTGGCTGATCGGGTCCATGCGGACGGCGCTGCGCCTCCCGAGGAGGGCGCCCGCGTCGAAGTCCGGTACGCGGCAGGCGAAGTCGACGGGCAGACCGGCGAGGCCGGGGTCGGTGGCCGCGGTGGACTCACCCGACCAGACCCGCGCGAAGTTGGCCTCGACGCCGAGGCCGGCCGGCGTGACCAGCCCGACGCCGGTGACCGCCACGTCGAAGCGTTTCGTGCGCCCGCCCGGGCGCTGGGTCGGTATGCCGGTCATCAGGCCACCGCGACCTTGCCGTCGATCTCGGCGAGGATGTCGGCGAAAGTGTTCTCCGAGGTCAGCGCCGTTTCGTCGATCTGGACCCCGAACTCCTTCTGGACGATGACGCTCAGCTCGATCAGCGCGAGCGAGTCCAGGTCGAGCCGGTCGAAGGTGGAGGTGGTGTCGAGTTCCTCGGGGGTCATGCCGAGCTTCTCGGAGACGAGGGCGAAGAGACGGTCCTGGAACGCGGACATGGTGGTTCTCCTTGGGAGTATCGGGATGTGGTGGAGTGAAGCGGTACGGGTGCGGCGGGTCAGCGCTTGCTGACCACGGCCGCGGTGAAGGTGAATCCGCCGCCGCCGTTGAGCACGAGGGCGTATGCACCGGGTCTGAGCAGGTCCGAGCGGGCCAGGTCGGCGAGGGACGCGTTCAGGTCGCCGGCGCCCACGTGCCCGGTGGCCCGGCCCAGGTCGAGCACCTCCGCGGAGGTGACGTCCTTCAGCGGTGGCAGGTAGGCCTCGTTCATCGCCTTGGTGCCCAGGCGGGGGATCACGGCGTGGTGCAGCCGCGAATCGTCGCCGGTGAGTCCGGCGTCGGACAGCGCCTCCCCGACGACGGCACGGATGCGGTCGGCGGCCGTCTCCACGAAGAACTCGACGCCGTGCGCCTTGATGAAGGCACGCTTGGTGCGCCGCACGTCGATCATCGGGCTGTGCCCCATCGGCGTCGCGTTGAGTTCGTCGTCGCCACGGTGCATCACCTCCAGTTCGGCGGCCGTCCGGGTGGCCAGCGAGTGCAGCAGCAGGTCGGGAGGGAAGGCGTGCGCCGACCCGGGTTCCGTCGCGGGGGCGGTGCGGTGGACGAGAACGGCGGTGGCCGCGTCTCCGGCCGCCATCCCGTAGTCGCTGAGCCAGCGGTGCCAGCTCGGCATCAGGAAGCGGTCGGCGGTCGTGACCAGGGCGGGACCGGCGGACGGGTCGCCCTGGAGCCGGCTCGCGGCCAGTTCGATGCCGATGGCACCGCCGTTGCACTGCTGGAGCAGCCCGATCGGTACGGCGTGTTCGGCGCCGATCCGGCGGGCGATGTAGTGCGGGGCGGACCAGGCGTCGTGGCCCTGATGGTGGACGCTCGCGTGCAGCACCAGGGAGAGCGCGTCGGGGCGGGCGCCGGAGAGCGTGAAGAGCCGGTTCGCGGCCTGGACGGCCATGTCCGGCGGCGCGGTGTCCTCGCTGACCGGCAGTGAGGTGTAGCCGAGTTCGCGGGCGGTCCGGGCGTCGATGTCACCTGCGGCCACGGCCTCTTCGGTCGTCTGGATGCCGTCCGGGTACCAGGCCGTCGCCGACAGGCCCAGGGGTGCGTCCAGTCGCACGGACCGTCACCTGCCGTCCGTGTCGGAGACCGGAAGGGCCGCGACCTCGACGCCGGCCGTGCAGACCGACTCCCCGTCCTGCCGGAAGTCGACGGTGAGGCGCTCGCCGCCGGAGGGCGTGACGGAGACCGTGACCGGGCTGTCCAACTCCACGAAGCGGTGGAACGTGGCGCCGAAGGCGCGGGCGTAGCGCCGTTCTCCGGGTCCGCCCGAGGCGAGGACCGCGGCTTGGCGCGCCGCCTCCATCAGGGCCATCGCCGGTACGTGGTCCAGGGGGTGGTCGTACATGGCCGCGTGCCGCACCGGGACGTCGAGCACCGCGCGCAGTGCGGTCGTGCCGTCGGGGTGCCGTGCCGCGTCGGTGAGGACGACGTTCTCCGTCCGCTCGCGGCCCACCAGGGCGGGCTCGACGGGCGAACCGGTGCGGGTGGACGGCATGTCGGAGGAGAGCGGCGGGACGGAGCCGCGGCTCTTGGCGCGGTGGGCGGTGTAGCCGTCGCGGCTGAGGTATCCGGCCACGACGACGCTCGTCCCGGCCCGCCGGCCGCCCACCAGGAACACGCACTCGAGGGTGGCGGCCAGCAGCCTGGTGCCGCGCCGCTTGAGGTCGCGTGCGGTGACCTCGACGACGAGTTCGTCCGGGGCGTCGCCGCGGGCCCGCAGCGCCTCGAGATCGGTGAACTCGGTGGTCCAGTCGCTGATCAGGAAGGAGGTGTCGTAGGCGACGTCCAGCCACTGGTGCGCCACGACGGTGACCGCCTGGCGGGCGGCCTCCAGGAGGAACAGCGGGTCGAGCAGGGCGGGCCGTTGCGTGTGGTCGTTGTAGTAGCTGTGCGCGCGGGGCGCCTGGACCGCCACGGCGAAGGCGTCGCCGCCGCGCCGTACGGCATCGGTGACGAAGACCTCCATGACGGCCCGGCGGTGCACCAGGACACGGTCCATGGGCCGCTGGTAGGCGAGTTCGGCCGCGGCCGGGGCCGCTTCCGCCGGCTCCTGCTCAGCAAGGGTCATGCCCGGTTCCGTTCGTCCGTGGGTCTGTTTCGGCGGGCCCCTGGGGGGCATGAATCAACCTTCACAGCCGCCTCTGGGGTTTCATCTGCGAACGACGGGGCAGTCGGCCAAGGCCTTGCGTGTGGTCGGCTTGAGAGCCGCTGAAGACTGGCTGAAGACCGGCCGCGACGCCGCCGGGCAGCCCGGCGCGAGGCCGCCGGACACACGAGAAGGCCGCCCCCGGTCGGGGGCGGCCTTCTTTCGGTCGGCGGGGCGCGCCGGTCAGGTCGTTTCGACCGCGAGGACGACCTTGCCGCGCACATGACCGGTCTGCACGAGTTCATGGGCCCGGGCCGCGTCGGCGAGCGGGAACTCGGCGCTCACGTGGACCCGCACCTCGCCGCGGTCCGCCATCGCCACCAGCTCGGCCAGATCACGCGGGTCGGGGCGGACGAAGACGTAGCGTCCGCCGAGGCCCGTCACGTCACCGGAGATGGAGGCGAGCCGCCCGCCCGGTCGCAGCAACGCCGGCGAACCGGCGAGGGTGTCCCCGCCCATGAGGTCGAAGACGGCGTCGACACCGTCCGGGGCCAGCGCGCGCACCCGGTCGGCGAGCCCCGGGCCGTAGGTCACCGGCTCCGCGCCGAGCGACCGGAGGAAGTCGTGATTGCGCTCGGAGGCCGTACCGATGACGCGGGCTCCGAGGGCGCGGCCGATCTGGACGGCGAGCGAGCCGACCCCGCCGGCCGCCGCGTGGACGAGCAGCACGTCGCCGGCGGCGATCCCCAGGTGGCGGCGGAGCGCCTGGTACGCGGTGAGGCCGGCGGCCGGCAGCCCGGCAGCCTCCCGCGCGTCGAGGGAGCGCGGCGCGTGCGCGAGGGTCCGGACGGGGGCGGCCACGAGTTCGCCGTACGTCCCGCGCTGCATGTGGTCGGCGCGGACGTAGCCGACCACCTCGTCGCCGGGGGCGAATTCGGTGACGCCGAGACCGGTCCGTTCGACCACGCCGGACAGGTCGCACCCCATCACCATGGGGAAGTGGGACTCGAACCAGTCGTCGATGTAGCCCTCACGGATCTTCCAGTCGGCGGGGTTGACGCCCGCGTACCGCACCCGGACGAGGACGACGTCCGGGCCGAGGCGCGGCTCGGGGAGGTCCATGAGTTCCAGGACCTCCGGTCCTCCGTAGCGCTGGACGGCGATGGCCTTCACGGACGAACCCCCTGTTGGGACAACGGATGTACGGGCGGCCGAGGCCGGTCCCCGAGTGGGGGCGGCGGACGGCCGACGCCACTATAGGGCAGACTTGAGCCAGGGTTCTGTGACACCTATGACGATTGACATATGACCGAAGACTCAGTCAGAGTCTCGGCATGCTCGTGCTGTCCGCCGCCACCGGCAAGTTCGGAACGAACGTCCACATCGTCGCCGCGGGACCGGGACATCCCTGCCTCGTCGTCGACCCCGGACACGACTCCCGCGAGGCGGTCCTCGAGGCCGTCCGCGCCCACCGCCTCGAACCCGAGGCCATCCTGATCACGCACGGCCACATGGACCACACCTGGGACGCCGTGCCGCTCGCCCGGCACTACGGCGTCCCGGCCTGGATCCACCCGGCCGACCGCTACCAACTCGGCGCTCCCGCCAAGGGGCTGCCCGACTCGTTCCCCCGCGAGCTGCTCGTCGGCCACCCCGACCAGGAGCCCGACGAGGTCCGCGAACTCCCCGAACAGGGCGGTGAACTGACCTTCTCCGCCGGCACCGTCACGGTGCTGCACACCCCGGGCCACACCAGCGGCTCGGTGATGTTCCGCTTCGACAGCGGTGACGCCCCCCTGCTCGCCACCGGCGACACCCTGCTCGCCGACGGCCCCGGACGCGCGGACGCCCCGACCGCGAGCCCCGCCGGCATGGCGGCCTCCCTCCGCATGGTCGGCGGCCTCTGCCCGGACGACACCCGGTTGCTCACCGGCCACGGCCCCACCACCCACCTCAGCCAGACGGGAATCCGATGACGAACACCGCCCCGACCCCCACGGCCTCCGGCAGTCGCATGCGCACCGTCCGCTTCGACTCCTTCGGCGCCCCGTCCGTCCTCACCGTCGGTGAAGTCGACGCGCCCGCCCCCGAGGCCGGCCAGATCACCGTCGACGTCCAGTACGCGGGCGTGAACTTCGCCGAAGTGATGTTCCGTCGGGGCCAGTTCCCGGTCGGCCTGCCGCACTTCCCCGGCCTCGAGGCGGTCGGCACGGTGCGCGCCGTGGGCGAAGGCGTCACCGGCTTCCAGCCCGGCGAGCGGGTCGCCGCGCTCACCCTGGGCGGTGGCGGCAACGCCGAGGTGGTCGCCGTCGGCGCCGAGCACGTCATCCGCCTCGACGGGCAGCTCGCCGGCCTGGACGGAGCCGTCGCGGCCGGCGCCCTGTGCAACGTCACCACGGCCCTCGGTGTGCTCACCTCCGCCGGGCACCTCGCCACGGGGGAGACCGTGGTCGTCCTCGCCGCGGCGGGCGGCGTCGGTACGGCCGCGGCGCAACTGGCCCGCTCGCTCGGCGCGGGCACGGTCATCGGCGTGACGAGCTCCCCCGCGAAGGCGGACTACGCACGCGGCTTCGGCTACGACAGCGTCGTGTCGTACGAAGAGCTGGAGAAGGAGGTCGCCGAGCGCACCGGCGGCGCGGGCGCGGACCTGGTCCTGGACTCCGTCGGTGGCTCGTTCCGGTCGTCCGTGACCGGGCTCCTGGCCGCCTTCGGCCGGCACGTCATCTTCGGCAACGCGGCGGCCGAGGACGTCACCTTCGAGGGCAACCACCCCTGGTACACCAACAGTTCCCTCGCCGGATACAACCTGGGCGGCGTCGCCGGCCGCGCCCCGCAGCTGCTCCGCGCCCACCTGGAGCGGTCTCTGACGGAGGTCGCCCGGGGCAGCGTCCGCGTGGACGTGACCGTGTTGCCGCTGGCCGACGCGGTACGCGCGCACGAACTCCTGGAGACGCGGGCGTCCACGGGCAAGTACGTCCTCGATGTCCGGTCCTGACCCGGGCACGGCCAGCAGACAGTCGGTAGCGGACGGGGAATCACGTATGTCGCGCGAGTCGGAGTCGGGACTGCCCATCGAGCCGGTCTACGGGCCGGACGCCCTGGCGGGGTGGGAGCCCGCGGAGAAGCTGGGTGAACCGGGGAGGTACCCCTTCACCCGGGGTGTGTACCCGTCGATGTACACCGGTCGGCCGTGGACGATGCGCCAGTACGCGGGTTTCGGCACGGCCACCGAGTCCAACGCCCGGTACAAGCAGCTGATCGCCAGCGGGACCATGGGTCTGTCGGTGGCCTTCGACCTGCCCACCCAAATGGGCCACGACTCCGACGCGCCCCTCGCGCACGGCGAGGTCGGCAAGGTCGGTGTGGCGATCGACTCGGTCGACGACATGCGGGTGCTGTTCGCCGGCATTCCGCTGGACAAGGTCTCGACGTCGATGACGATCAACGCGCCGGCCGCGCTGCTGCTCCTGCTGTACCAACTGGTGGCGGAGGAGCAGGGGGTGAGCGCGGACCGGCTCACCGGCACGATCCAGAACGACGTGCTCAAGGAGTACATCGCGCGCGGGACGTACATCTTCCCGCCCAAGCCGTCGCTGCGGCTGATCGCGGACATCTTCAAGTACTGCCGGGCCGAGATCCCGAAGTGGAACACCATCTCGATCTCCGGCTACCACATGGCCGAGGCGGGTGCCTCGCCGGTGCAGGAGATCGCGTTCACCCTGGCGGACGGCATCGAGTACGTGCGCACGGCGGTCGCGGCCGGCATGGACGTGGACGACTTCGCGCCCCGCCTGTCGTTCTTCTTCGTGGCGCGTACGACGATCCTGGAAGAGGTCGCCAAGTTCCGTGCGGCCCGCCGGATCTGGGCGCGGGTGATGCGCGACGAGTTCGGCGCGCGCAACCCCAAGTCGCTGATGCTGCGCTTCCACACCCAGACGGCCGGGGTGCAGCTGACCGCGCAGCAGCCCGAGGTCAACCTGGTCCGCGTCGCCGTGCAGGGACTCGCCGCGGTCCTCGGCGGCACCCAGTCACTGCACACCAACTCCTTCGACGAGGCCATCGCGCTGCCCACCGACAAGTCGGCGCGCCTGGCGCTGCGCACCCAGCAGGTCCTGGCCCACGAGACCGACGTGACGGCGACCGTGGACCCCTTCGCCGGCTCGTACGCCGTCGAGAAGATGACCGACGACATCGAGACCGCGGTCCTGGAACTGATGGCCAAGGTGGAGGAGATGGGAGGCGCGGTCAACGCCATCGAGCACGGCTTCCAGAAGGACGAGATCGAGCGCTCCGCCTACCGGATCGCCCAGGCGACCGACTCCGGCGAGCGCGTCGTCGTCGGCGTCAACCGGCACACCATCGACGTCGAGGAACCGTACGAGCCGCTGCGCGTGGACCCGGCCATCGAGGCCCGGCAGGCCGAACGACTCGCCACGCTCCGCGCCGAACGCGACCAGCAGGCCGTCGACACGGCCCTGGCCGCGCTGAGAAAGGCCGCCGAGGGCGAGGACAACGTCCTCTACCCGATGAAGGACGCACTCAGGGCCCGCGCCACCGTGGGCGAGGTCTGCAACGCGCTCCGCGAGATCTGGGGCACCTACCGCCCCGTGACCACCTGAGGCATCGCACCGCACAACAGAAGACAGGGGGAATCCGATGGACACGCCGATCCGGGTCGTGATCGCCAAGCCCGGCCTCGACGGGCACGACCGAGGAGCGAAGGTCATCGCTCGCGCCTTGCGGGACGCGGGCGTCGAGGTCATCTACACGGGCCTGCACCAGACCCCGCGCCAGATCGTGGACACCGCCGTCCAGGAGGATGCCTCCGGCATCGGCCTGTCGGTGCTCTCCGGCGCCCACATGACGCTCTTCGCCGAGGTCCTCAGGCTCCTCGACGAGGCCGGCGCCCGGGACATCACCGTCTTCGGCGGCGGGATCATCCCGGAGGCCGACATCCCGGTGCTGCGCGAGATGGGCGTGGCCGCACTCTTCACGCCCGGATCGCCCATCCGCTCCATCGCCGCCTGGGTGACCCGGAACGTCGCCTCACTCGAGGGGGCACGATGACGACCGGCCCGCGACGCTGCTGACCGGGACCGCGGCGCGGTTCCCGGACCACGGGGGCCTGCGCGTGGCGCCGCGGCACTGGCCGGTGGCGCCGGGGAGGTCCCGAGGTGATCGCCGAGCACTGCGGCCGGGTGCCCGACGGCCGCCCCGGCCCCCCTCTCTCTAGCCCAACCAGGTCTGATCCCCGCCCGCCCCTCCCTCCCCCGGTGCGTCCACGCGGCCGATGCGAGCCGTACGGACGATGTTGGTGGGCGGCGTGTGCCGTGCCGGTGAGGCGGTGCGGCACCGGACCGGGTACGAGAGCGAGGGAGCCGCGATGTCGGAACTGTTCGTCGACGGGGAGTGGACCGGCGCCGTGGGCGGGGCGCGGCGGGACGTGGTCAACCCGTTCGACGCGTCCGTCGTGCAGCAGGTCGACGAGGCGGACGAGGCCGACGTCGACCTCGCCGTACGGGCCGCCCGGCGGGCCTTCGACCGGGGCGACTGGTCGTCGGCGCCCACCCGCGAGCGGGCCGACGTGCTGCTCAGGGTGGCGCGGTTCCTGCTGCGCGACCAGGAGGAGATCGCCCACGTCGAGTCGCTGGACACCGGCAAGACCCTCAAAGAGGCGCGGATCGACGTGGAGGACGTCTCCAACGCGTTCCGCTACTTCGCCGAGATCGCCGACAAGGACGGCGGCCGGATCGTGGACGTGGGCCCCGACGTGCTCAGCCGGGTCGTCTACCAGCCCATCGGGGTCTGCGCGCTGATCGCGCCGTGGAACTACCCGATGCTCCAGGCGTCCTGGAAGGTCGCCCCGGCCCTGGCCGCGGGCAACACCTTCGTGCTCAAGCCCAGCGAGACAACCCCGCTGTCCACGATCCACATGGTCCGCCTGATCGCCGAGGCGGGGGCCCCGCCCGGCGTCGCCAACCTGGTACTCGGCCCCGGATCCACCGTGGGCGCGGCGATGTCCGCCCACGAGGACGTGGACCTGGTCTCCTTCACCGGCGGTCTGGCCACCGGACGCCGGATCATGGAGGCGTGCGCGCCGGGCGTGAAGAACCTCGCGCTGGAGCTGGGCGGCAAGAACCCCAACCTGGTCTTCGCCGACTGCGACTTCGACGCCGCCCTCGACTACGCGCTCGACGCCTCGTTCCTGCACTCGGGACAGGTCTGCTCGGCCGGTTCGCGGCTGATCGTGCAGGACGAGCTGCACGACCGGTTCGTGGAGCGGCTGGCCGCCCGCGCGCGGACCATCCGGCTGGGCAGCGGCCTCGACCCGGCGACCGAGAGCGGGCCGCTCAGCTCGGCGGAGCACCGCGCGAAGGTGGAGAGCTACCTGGAGATCGCCCGCGACGAGGGCGCCCGCCTGGTCTGCGGCGGCACCCGGCCGGACGACCCGGAACTCTCCCGCGGCTTCTTCCTGCTGCCCACGATCTATGCCGACTGCGACCGCTCCATGCGCATCGTGCAGGAGGAGGTCTTCGGGCCGGTCGTCACGGTGGAACGCTTCCGCACCGAGGACGAGGCCGTGGAACTCGCCAACGACACGCGGTACGGGCTGGCCGGAGGCGTCTGGACGAGCGACGCGTCCCGCGCCCAGCGGGTCGCCGGACGGCTGCGGCACGGCACCGTCTGGATCAACGACTTCCACCCCTACCTGCCCCAGGCGGAGTGGGGCGGCTTCGGCCGCTCCGGTATCGGCCGGGAGCTGGGACCCACCGGGCTGCGCGAGTACCAGGAGGCCAAGCACATCTACCAGAACCTGCGGCCGGCCCCTTCCGGCTGGTTCAAGGGCTGACCGGGCAGGGCGAGAGAGCCGGACAGGGCGAGAGAGGCAGACGCATGGACGACGAGACGACGACCTACGACTACGTGATCATCGGCGGCGGCACGGCGGGCTCGGTGCTGGCCGCGCGACTGAGCGAGGACCCGGCCTGCCGGGTGTGCGTGGTGGAGGGGGGTCCCAGCGACGTCGGCGACGAGCGCATCCTGCGGCTGCGCAACTGGATCAACCTGCTCGGCTCCGAGTTCGACTACGGCTACACCACCGTGGAACAGCCGCGCGGCAACTCGCACATCCTGCACTCCCGGGCCCGCGTGCTCGGCGGCTGCTCCTCGCACAACACGCTGATCAGCTTCCTGCCGTTCCCCGAGGACCTCGACGAGTGGGTGGCCCGCGGCTGCGACGGCTGGGGGCCCGAGACGATCCTTCCGTACCGGCAGCGGCTGCAGAACACGATCGTTCCCGTCGGCGCCGCCGACCGCAATCCGATCGCCCAGGACTTCGTCACCGCCGCCGCCGGGCGGCTCGGTGTCCCGGTCGTGGAGGACTTCAACGCCCGTCCCTTCACCGACGGCACCGGCTTCTTCTCCCTGGCGTACGACCCGGAGACCAACATCCGCTCCTCGGCCTCGGTCGCCTACCTGCACCCCGTCCTGGACCGGCCCAACCTGACGCTGCGTCTGGAGACCTGGGCGTACCGGCTGCTGCCCGACGGCGAGGGCCGCTTCACCCGCGTCCAGGTCCGCAACCCCGACGGCTCCCTGTCGACCCTGGAGGCCGAGGCGGAGGTCCTGCTGTGCGCCGGGGCCATCGACACGCCGCGGCTGCTCATGCTCTCCGGCATCGGCCCCGCCGACCACCTGCGCGACCTGGGCATCGAGGTCCGCGCGGACCTGCCCGGGGTGGGCGAGAACCTGCTGGACCACCCCGAGTCGGTGATCGTGTGGGAGACCAGCGGTCCGCTGCCGCCCAACTCGGCCATGGACTCCGACGCCGGCCTCTTCGTACGCCGCGACCCGGCGGGCGGCCCCCGACCGGACCTGATGTTCCACTTCTACCAGGTGCCGTTCACGGTCAACACCGAACGGCTGGGCTACCCGGCCCCGCAGCACGGCGTCTGCATGACCCCGAACGTGCCGCGCGCCCGTTCCGTCGGCCGCATGTGGCTGACCAGCGCCGACCCGGAGGTCAAACCCGCGCTGGACTTCCGCTACTTCACCGACCCGGACGGACACGACGAGCGCACCATCGTCGACGGTCTGCGGATCGCCCGCGAGGTGGCGGCCACCGCACCGCTCAGCGACTGGCTGCTGCGCGAGGTGGCCCCCGGCCCGGACGTGACGTCGGACGCGGACCTGTCCGAGTACGGGCGCCGCGCCGCGCACACCGTGTACCACCCGGCGGGGACCTGCCGGATGGGCGCCGACGACGATCCGCTCGCGGTGCTCGATCCGCAGCTCAGGCTGCGCGGGCACGACGGGCTGCGCATCGTGGACGCGTCCGTCTTCCCGACGATGCCGACGATCAACCCGATGGTCACGGTGCTGCTGGCCGCCGAGCGCGCGGCGGACCTCATCACCGCCCGGCCCGCGCCACGTCCGCTGACGACGGAAGGACAGGAGCGGTGACCCGGTCCGCGGCGCCGGGCGGCGCCGCGGACTCCGGTCCCCAGGAGGGCGAGTCGGAGTTCCGCAAGGAGATGGGCCCGTGGGCGAACTTCGCCCTCGGCTTCACCTACCTGTCCCCGGTCGTGAGCACGTACACCCTGTTCGGCACGGCACTCGCCGACGGCGGCCCGCCGATGATCTGGGCGTTCGTAATGGCGGGCTGCGGTCAGTTCCTCGTCGCCCTGGTCTTCGGCGAGGTCGTCGCGCAGTACCCGATCGCGGGCGGCGTCTACCCGTGGGCGCGGCGGCTGTGGGGCAAGCGCTGGGCGTGGATGACCGGGTGGGTGTACCTCTGGGCACTGCTCGTCACGATCACCTCGGTCGCCTACGGTGCCGGGCCCTACATCGCCATCCTGCTCGGGTACGACGCCACCGTGCACACCACGGTGCTGTGCACGATCGCCCTGATCGTCATCGCCGTGCTCATCAACTACGCGGGCACCAAGGCCCTGTCGTGGGCCGCGCTGATCGGCTTCAGCGCGGAGCTGATCGGCGCGCTCGCCGTCGGCGTCATCCTGCTCACCACGCACCGCTTCCACGGGCTCGGCGTCCTCTTCGACGACTACGGCGCGGCCGAAGGCGGCTCCTACCTGCCCGTCTTCCTGGGGGCGGCGATCATCGGCTTCTACCAGTACTACGGTTTCGAGGCGTGCGGGGACGTCGCCGAGGAGGTGGCGCACCCCGGCAAGGTCATCCCCAAGGCGATGCGGCGCACCATCTACGTCGGCGGGGCGGCGGCGACGTTCACCTGTCTGACGCTGCTGCTGGCGGTCGTGGACTACCGGGCGGTGATCTCGGGCGAGGACTCCGATCCGGTGGTCCGGGTGCTGTTCGACGCCCTCGGGGAGGTCGGTGCGCGGCTGGTGATGGCCGTGGTGCTGATCTCGTTCCTGTCCTGCACGATCAGTCTGCAGGCTGCCGCGGGGCGGTTGATCTACTCGTACGCCCGGGACGAGATGATCATCGGCCACAAGCTGCTGCGGAAGTTCTCGCCGAAGCGCGCGGTGCCCGAGTACGCGCTGCTGCTCGCCGCCGTCATCCCGGCCCTGATCGCGGTGGGTTCGCTGATCTCCGAGGACGCCCTCACCAAGATCGTCTCGTTCGCGATCCTGGGCATCTACGCGGCGTTCCAGATGGTCGTCCTCGCCGCGCTGCGGGCCCGGCTCAAGGGCTGGCGGCCGAGCGGCGAGTTCCGGCTGGGCCGCTGGGGGCTGCTGGTGAACGTCGGGGCGCTCGCCTACGGCCTCTTCGCGATCATCAACATCTCCTGGCCGCGCACGCCGGACGTCCCCTGGTACGACAACTGGATCGTGCTGCTCAGCGGCGGCATCGTGCTGGCGGTGGGTCTCCTGTACATGTTCACGACCCACCACTACGGGCGCAGCGACGCACCGGCGGGAGTCGCGATCCCGGACTGGGACAGGGCAAACGCCGGCGGGGAAAGGACGAACCCGGACTAGGCCGGTGCGCCCAGCTCCGCCCACACCCGCTTGCCGGCCACTCCCGGGGTCCGTACGACGCCCCAGTCCAGGCACAGCCGCTGCACGATGAACATGCCGTGTCCGCCGGGGCGTCCGGCCCGGTGCGGTGTGCGGGGCGCCGGCTGGCCGGTACCGCGGTCGGAGACCTCCAGCCGGATCACCTTCTTCTCACAGGTGATCCGCAGCTCGTCCGGTCCCTCGGCGTGCAGACAGGCGTTGGTGACCAGCTCGGACACCACGAGCAGTACGTCCTCGGCGGCGGCCCGCTGGTCCGCGGTGGCGGAGGGCAGCCAGCCCCACGCGTACAGCGCCTCGCGGGTGAAGTCACGGGCGAGCGGGACGACCCCGCTCGCGTCCTCGAAGTTCAGCAGGCGGACCTGCCGCCCGCTCCCCGGGACGGGGCCGGGCGGGGCAGGGGCCGCGGTCCCGGAAGCCGCCGGGGCGGCGCGCGCGGGCACGGGAGCGCCCATCACGGCAGCCTGCCCAGCGGGCACGCCGCCCTCGGACTCCCCGGTCCCGGGCACGCCCCTCTCGGGGGCCCCGGCAGCGCCGCCGGACTCCGGACCGCGGTCGCCCGGCGAGAAGGGCCGGGTGGTGCTCATCAGCGCTTCACCTCACCGATCCACCAGTTCACATTTCAAGTCTTGGACAGGAACGTCGTACAGCCGACTCAGGGTCTCTCCTGCCCGACCGGGCCGTCCGAACACCCCTGTAATCGGCACGAAACGCGGGACGAGGCGAAAACGCCCGTCCCGTGAGGCGCACGCAACCCGCCGACGGCCGGACAAGAACCGGCTCAGTCGGACTCGTGGGCCAGGGCGGCCGCAAGCGTGTCGTGCAGGGTGAAGACCGCTTCGGCCCCCGTGATCTCGAAGACACGGGCCACCACCGGCTGCATGGCCACCAGATGCACACCGCCCCCTGCGGCCTCCGCCTTCAGCCGCGCGCCGAGCAGGACGTTGAGTCCCGTGGAGTCGCAGAACTCCAGGCGCGAGCAGTCGACGACTAGGCGATTGAATCCCTTGGCGAGGCACTCCTCCAGCGGCTCACGCAACAACTCGGCGGTGTGGTGATCCAACTCACCCGCCGGGGTCACGACGGCGCTGGGGCCCTCTTCCCGTACCTCGACCAGAAGCCGGCCCGACTGGGCACTGCCGACCGTCCCGCGGTCCATGCCGTTTCTCTCTCCCGAGGTCATGACTGCTTGCTGACGACCTCGAACACTACGCCTTCCCAACGCACTGCGACACCCGAACAACCGCACACAAACGGACATAACCGTACAGAACACACTTGCGATCGCCTCGGTAAACCCGGTAGGCCTAGGTGGACACGTAAAACGACACGGCCGGCTTTGGAGGCGCCGCACACCGCAGTGCACCTTTTTGGCTTCGGCAGCCGTATGCCGAGAACGATGGAGGACACCATGTCACCCCGGCTCGACGCATCGCGTACCCAGGAAGCGACGTCGACACTCCCTCCGGAACATCTGGATCCCATCGAGCACCCAGACGCCGTCGTCGACCACGACGACGCACTCGCCGGGCTTCCGGACATCCCCGCCTACGACGAGGTCGCTCCGGCGGACGCCAGGGCCCTGTCCAAGACGCTCTTCCAGCGACTGGAGTCGCTGGAGGAAGGCACGCACGAGCACGCGTACGTCCGCAACACGCTCGTCGAGCTGAACCTGGCTCTGGTCAAGTTCGCCGCCTCCCGCTTCCGCTCGCGCAGCGAGCCGATGGAGGACATCATCCAGGTCGGCACGATCGGCCTGATCAAGGCGATCGACCGTTTCGAGATGTCGCGCGGTGTGGAGTTCCCCACGTTCGCGATGCCGACCATCATCGGCGAGATCAAGCGCTTCTTCCGCGACACCTCGTGGTCCGTGCGCGTCCCGCGCCGCCTCCAGGAGCTGCGGCTCGACCTCGCGAAGGCAGGCGACGAGCTGGCCCAGCGGCTCGACCGCGCCCCCACGGTGACCGAGCTGGCCGAGCACCTCGGCCTGACCCGGGACGAGGTCGTCGAGGGCATGGCGGCGTCGAACGCCTACACCGCCTCCTCGCTGGACGCCCAGCCGGAGGAGGACGACGCCGAGGGCGCGCTCGCCGACCGGATCGGCTACGAGGACCACGGGCTCGAGGGCATCGAGTACGTCGAGTCACTGAAGCCGCTGATCGCCGAGCTGCCCGCCCGGGACCGGAAGATCCTCTCCCTCCGCTTCGTCGCGGGCATGACCCAGTCGGAGATCGGCGAGGAGCTGGGCATCTCCCAGATGCACGTGTCGCGGCTGCTGTCGCGCACGCTCGTACGGCTGCGCAAGGGGCTCACGGTCGAGGAGTGATCCCCGCCGGGTGACGCTTGTCCTCCAGGGGGCGGTCCGAGAGTTCGGACCGCCCCCTTCGGGCTGCTCAGACCACGCGTACGCCGCGCCGCCAGACCCCGCTGACCAGCGGCACGCCCGGCCGGTAGGCGAGGTGCACGTGGCTCGGGGCGTCGAGGAGCGTCAGGTCGGCGTACGCGCCCGTTGTGAGGCGGCCGACGTCGTCCCGGCGCAGCGCGGCGGCGCCGCCCGCGGTGGCCGACCAGACCGCCTCGTCCGGCGTCATCCCCATGTCCCGCACCGCGAGCGCGACGCAGAACGGCACGGAGGACGTGAAGGACGAGCCGGGGTTGCAGTCGGTGGACAGCGCGACCGTGGCCCCGGCGTCGAGCAGGCGCCGGGCGTCCGGCCACTCGGCGCGGGTGGAGAACTCGGCGCCCGGCAGCAGCGTCGCGACCGTGTTCCCGGCCGCCAGGGCGTCCACGTCGGCGTCGGTGAGGTGGGTGCAGTGGTCGGCGCTGGCGGCGTCGAGTTCGACGGCCAGCTGGACGCCGGGGCCGTAGGAGAGCTGGTTGGCGTGGATGCGGGGGTGCAGCCCCTTCGCGCGGCCGGCGGTCAGGATGGCGCGGGCCTGGTCGCCGTCGAAGGCGCCCTTCTCGCAGAACACGTCGATCCAGCGGGCGTGCGGCGCGCAGGCGTCGAGCATCTCGCCGGTGACGAGGGCGACGTAGGCGGCGGGGTCGTCGGCGAGTTCCGGGGCGACGATGTGGGCGCCGAGGAAGGTGACCTCGTCGGTGTGGCGTGCGGCGACGCGCAGGGCGCGGGACTCGTCGGCGGTGGTCAGGCCGTAGCCGGACTTGGTCTCGAAGGTCGTCGTGCCCTGGCGCAGGGCCTCCGCGAGGTAGCGAGTGAGGCCCGCCTCCAGTTCCGCGTCGCTCGCGGCGCGGGTGGCGGCGACGGTGGTGCGGATGCCGCCGGCGCTGTAGGGGCGGCCGGACATGCGGGCGTTGAACTCCTCGGTGCGGTCGCCGCCGAAGAGGAGGTGCGAGTGCGAGTCGACGAAGCCGGGCAGGACCGCGCGGCCCTCGGCGTCGACCCGGTTGTCAGTGGCGGGTGCTTTGCTTGATTCACCGGTCCACGCGACGCGGTCGCCGTCGATGACGACGGCCGCGTCCCGGACCAGTCCGAGCGGGGAGTTGTCGCCGAGGGAGGGGTCGTTGGTGACGAGTGCGGCGATGTTGGTGATGACGGTGCTGGTGCTCATGGCGTCCGTGGCGTCCTCGTGGGGGCGGGGATGGGTGTTGGCTAGGCGCGCAGGGCTTCCACGGCCCGTGCGAGGGACCGCGGCACGTCGGGTACGAGGGTGTGCGCCCCGTCGCGTACGACGTGCCGTCCGCCCACGACCGTGTGCCGTACGTCCGCTGCCGTCGCGGCGAATACGGCCGTCTCGGCGCCGAGCCTGGGCAGCGGCCCCGCCGTCCTGACCGAGTCGAGGGCGACCGTCGCGAGGTCGGCGCGGGCGCCGGTCTCGATCCGGCCGGTGTCGTCCCAGCCGAGCGCGGCGTGGCCGTCGGCGGTGGCGGCGCGCAGCAGTGCGGCGGCGGTCCAGTGGCCGCGGGTGCGGGTGCGCAGGCGCTCGTTCAGCTCCATGGCGCGCGCCTCTTCCAGCAGGTCGACGACGGCGTGGCTGTCGGAGCCGAGGGAGAGCGGCGAGCCCGCCCGCTGGAGGGCGGCCGCGGGGCCGATGCCGTCGGCGAGGTCGCGCTCCGTGGTGGGGCACATGCAGGTGCCGGTGCGGCTGCCGCCGAGCAGGGCGATGTCCTCGTCCGTGAGGTGGGTGCTGTGGACGCCGGTGGTGCGCTCCCCCAGCACGCCGTGGTCGGCCAGCAGGCGGGTGGGGGTGCGGCCGTGGGCCCGGTGGCAGGCGTCGTTCTCGGCGGTCTGCTCGGACAGGTGCACGTGCAGCGGGGCCCGCCGCTCGGCGGCCCAGCGCGCCACGGTCTCCAGCTGGTCCGCGGGCACGGCCCGCACGGAGTGGATCGCGGCCCCGATCCGTGCGTGATCCCGTTCCTTGAGAAGTGAAGAGCGGTGCGCCCAGGCGTCCGCCGTCCCGTCGGAGAAGCGGCGCTGGTGGGTGTTGGGGGGCTCGCCGAAGCCGGCCGACAGATAGCAGGTGTCCAGGAGGGTGATGCGGATGCCGGCCTCGGCGGCGGCCTCGATCAGCGCTTCGCCCATCGCGTTGGGGTCGGCGTAGGGGGTGCCGCCGGGCGCGTGGTGGACGTAGTGGAACTCGCCGACGGTGGTGATGCCGGCCAGCGCCATCTCGGCGTACACCGCGCGGGCCAGGTCGCGGTAGGTGTCCGGGGTCAGCCGGTCCGCGACGGAGTACATCACCTCGCGCCAGGTCCAGAAGGTGCCGGAGCCGACCTGGACGGTACCGCGCAGGGCCCGGTGGAAGGCGTGGCTGTGGGCGTTGGCCAGGCCGGGCAGCGTCAGTCCGCGCAGGATCTCGGCGCCGGGGGGCGGGGCGGGGGTGTCCTGGCGGACGGCGGTGATGCGGCCGTCCGCCACGTCGACGGCGACGCCCGGCTCGACGTGGGTGCCGAGCCAGGCGTGCTCCAGCCAGTAGGTCCGGGTCCGCTCGGTGGGGGTCACGTGCAGGCCAGCCCTTCCAGTGCGTCGGCGAGTGCGTTCACCCCGGCCACGCAGTCGTCCTCGGCCGCGTACTCGGCCGGGGAGTGCGAGACGCCGGTGGGGTTGCGTACGAACAGCATGGCGGTCGGGATGCGGTCGGAGAGGATTCCGGCGTCGTGTCCGGCGCCGGTGCCGAGCACGGGGACCTTCAGTTCCGTCGCGCCGCCCAGGATGCGGGCGAGTTCGTCGCGCAGGGCGTGGTCGAACTCGACGACGGGCGTGAAGGACTCGCGGACGACGTCGAGGTCGGCTCCGTGGGCCGCGGCGTACTCGCGGGCCGCCCGCTCCACTCCGGCGACCACGGCGTCCAGGCTCTCCTGGTCGGCGGCGCGGGAGTCGAGCCAGCCGCGGACCAGGGAGGGGATGGCGTTGACGCCGTTGGGCTCGACGCCGACCTTGCCGAAGGTGGCTACGGCGCCCGCGAGTTCGGCCTCGCGGCGGGCGGCGAGGACGGTCTCGGCGTAGGACAGCATCGGGTCGCGGCGGTCGGCGAGGCGGGTGGTGCCGGCGTGGTTGGCCTCGCCCCGGAAGTCGAACCGCCAGCGCCCGTGCGGCCAGATGGCGGAGGCGATGCCGATGCGGTCGCCGGACAGGTCGAGGGCGCGGCCCTGCTCGACGTGGAGTTCGACGAAGGCGCCGATGCGGGCGAGCCGCTCGGGGTCCGGGCCGAGGGCGTCCGGGTCGTAGCCGGCGTCCTCCATGGCCCGCGGGAGGGTGATGCCGTCCCCGTCGGTCAGCCGGTGGGCCTGCTCCACGGTGAGCGCTCCCGCGGTGAGCCGGGAGCCGACGCAGGCGAGGCCGAAGCGGGCGCCCTCCTCGTCGCCGAAGTTGACGATGCCGAGCGGCCTGGTGAACCGCGCTCCCCTCCCGCGCAGTTCGTCCAGGGCGGCGAAGGCGGAGACGACACCGAGGGGCCCGTCGAAGGCGCCGCCGTCGGGCACGGAGTCCAGGTGGGACCCGGTGACGACGGCGTCCCCGGCGGCCGGGTCACCGAGCCAGGCCCACTGGTTGCCGTTGCGGTCGGTCTCGTAGGCCAGCCCGCGTGTCTCGGCCTGCTCCTGGAACCAGGTGCGGCAGTCGGCGTCGGCGCCCGTCCAGGCGTAGCGGCGGTAGCCGCCGGAGGCGGAGCTGCGGCCCATCGGCAGCAGCTCCGCCCACATGCTGTGGAAGCTCACGCGGCGCCACCCTCGCGGCCCTCGCGCATCGGCACCCGCACGCCCCGCTCCCCGGCGACCGACTCGGCGATGTCGTACCCGGCGTCGACGTGCCGGATGACGCCCATGCCGGGGTCGTTGGTGAGGACGCGGCGGATCTTCTCCCCGGCGAGGGCGGTGCCGTCGGCGACCGTCACCTGGCCGGCGTGGATGGAGCGGCCCATGCCGACGCCGCCGCCGTGGTGGAGGGAGACCCAGGAGGCGCCGGAGGCCACGTTGACCATGGCGTTGAGCAGCGGCCAGTCGGCGATGGCGTCGGAGCCGTCGAGCATCGACTCGGTCTCGCGGTACGGGGAGGCGACGGAGCCGCAGTCGAGGTGGTCGCGGCCGATGACGATGGGCGCGGCCAGCTCACCGCTCGCGACCATGTCGTTGAAGCGCTCACCGGCCTTGTCGCGCTCGCCGTAGCCGAGCCAGCAGATCCGGGCGGGCAGGCCCTGGAAGTGGACCCGCTCCCCCGCCATCTTGATCCAGCGGGCCAGCGACTCGTTCTCGGGGAAGAGGTCGAGGATCGCCTTGTCGGTCTTGGCGATGTCGGCGGGGTCGCCGGAGAGGGCGGCCCAGCGGAAGGGGCCCTTGCCCTCGCAGAAGAGGGGGCGGATATAGGCGGGGACGAAGCCGGGGAAGGCGAAGGCCCGGTCGTATCCGGCGAGCTGGGCCTCGCCGCGGATGGAGTTGCCGTAGTCGAAGACCTCGGCGCCGGCGTCCTGGAAGCCGACCATGGCCTCGACGTGCCGGGCCATGGACTCGCGGGCGCGGGTGGTGAAGCCCGCCGGGTCCTTGAGGGCGGCGTCGGCCATGTCCTCGAAGGCGATGCCCGTCGGCAGGTAGGCCAGCGGGTCGTGGGCCGAGGTCTGGTCGGTGACGATGTCGATGGGGGCGCCCATGGCGAGCAGCTGCGGCACGACCTCGGCGGCGTTGCCGAGGACGCCGATGGACAGCGGCTCGCGCCGGTCCCGGGCCTCGGTGGCGAGGGTGAGGGCGTGGTCGAGGGAGTCGGCCCTGACGTCGAGGTAGCGGTGCTCGATGCGGCGGTCGATGGCGCGCGGGTCGCAGTCGACGCAGATCACGACGCCGTCGTTCATCGTCACGGCCAGGGGCTGGGCGCCGCCCATGCCGCCGAGGCCGGCGGTGAGGGTGATGGTCCCGGCGAGGGTGCCGCCGAACTTCTTCGCGGCGACGGCGGCGAAGGTCTCGTAGGTGCCCTGGAGGATGCCCTGGGTGCCGATGTAGATCCAGGAGCCGGCCGTCATCTGCCCGTACATGGTCAGGCCGAGGGCCTCCAGACGGCGGAACTCCTCCCAGTTGGCCCAGTCGCCGACGAGGTTGGAGTTGGCGATGAGGACGCGCGGGGCCCACTCGTGGGTCTGCATGACGCCGACCGGGCGTCCGGACTGGACGAGCATCGTCTCGTCCTGCTTGAGCGTCTCCAGGGTGCGGACCATGGCGTCGAAGGAGCGCCAGTCCCGGGCCGCCTTGCCGGTGCCGCCGTAGACGACGAGCTTGTCGGGGTGCTCGGCGACCTCGGGGTCGAGGTTGTTCTGCAGCATCCGCAGGGCGGCCTCCTGCTGCCATCCCAGGGCACTCGGCGTGGTCCCGCGTGGTGCTCGGACGGGGCGGGGTCCGGACATGGTCTGCCTCCTGGTGGCTTGCTCCCGGCGGATTGTTACTACGGATATTCACATACTCGCTTCGTGAATAGAACTAGTCAATACGTTCGTGTCCCGCGCCGGGCGCGTGCGAGTGTTTGGCTGGATGTACAGGCAGGAAGCGACGGCAGGGAGGATCGCGTGAGCGACGGCACGGGCATGAGCGGTGACCTCGACGGCACGGGGCTCGACGGCACGGGGACGGAGCGGGCCGTGCGGCGGGACGGGGCGGTGCGGGCCGCCGTGGAGCAGGGGCTGCTCGGGCCGGACGTTCCGATCGTCGGGCTTCTCGACGTCGCCGGGATCCGGGAGTCGGCCGCGGCCCTGCGGGCGGCGTTCGACGCGGTGACGGCGCCGGGCACGCCCGTGCTGCACGCCTTCGCGGTCAAGGCGACCCCGCTGGTCCCGGTGCTGCGGCTGCTGCACGAGGAGGGCATAGGCGTGGAGGTGGCCAGCCCCGGCGAGCTGGCGCTGGCCCGGGCCGCGGGGGTGCCGGCGGCTCGGACGGTGCTGGACTCGCCCGCGAAGACGCCGGCCGAGCTGCGGGAGGCGCTGGAGCTGGGGATCGCGGTCAACGCGGACAACCCCCAGGAGCTGGAGCGCCTCGACGCCCTGGTGAAGTCCCTGCCCGACACCGCCTCACCCCTCGGAATTCGGGTGAATCCGCAGGTCGGCGGGGGTTCCATCGAGGCCCTCTCGACGGCGACCGCGACCTCGAAGTTCGGCGTGGCGCTGCGGGACGAGGGGGCGCGGGAGTGGGTGGTGCGGGCCTATCTGGACCGGCCGTGGCTGACCCGGCTGCACACCCACACCGGTTCCCAGGGCATCCCGCTCACCCTGATGGCCGAGGGCGTGGCGGCGTCGTACGCCCTCGCCGAGGAGATCAACGAGCGGGCCGGGCGGCAGCAGGTCGACACCCTGGACATCGGCGGCGGGCTGCCGGTGAACTTCGGGTCGGACGAGGAGTCGCCGACGTACGCCGAGTACGCGCGCGTACTGCGCGAGGCGGTGCCGGGGCTGTTCGACGGGCGGTACGGGCTGGTCACCGAGTTCGGGCGGTCCCTGCTGGCCAAGCACGGCACGGTCGTGGCGCGCGTCGAGTACGCCAAGAGCGCGGGCGGGCGGCCGGTCGCCGTGACGCACGCGGGCGTGCAGGTCGCGACGCGGACGGTGTACGCGCCGGGGGCGTGGCCGCTGCGGATCGCCGCGTACGACGGCAAGGGGCTGCCGAAGGAGGGGCCCGACGTGGTGCAGGACGTGGCGGGGCCGGCGTGCTTCGCGGGCGACCTCTTGGCCGTGGGGCGGGCGATGCCGTTGCTGGCGCAGGGGGACTACGCCGCGGCGCTGGACACGGGGGCGTACTACTTCGCGCATCACTACGCGTACAACTCGCTGGCGCGGCCCGGGGTGTACGGGTTCGTCTCCGACGAGGGCGGGGGTGTCTCGTTCGCCACCGTGCGGGAGGAGCAGCGCGTCGAGGAGATCGTGGCCGAGGCGGGTGGGGAGCACGCCGACGCGCTGACCGTGGCCGTGCGCCGCGGGGGTGCCGGCCGTTCGTAGGGCGGGTGTGCGTCGTGGCCGGGCGCGCCGGGCGGCGGAGCCTCATGAGGTCACCGCCCCGCGCCCCCGACGAGGCCGTCAGACCGGTGTCGGGGCCTTGCGCCTCGCGCCGCCCGGGGCCGCGTCGCCTGCCGCGATGCCCGTGCTGCGGTAGGTCCTGACCTTCCTGCCCGCCGGGCGGCCGGTGTTGTCGGCGAGCCAGTCCACGCGGACCCACAGCAGGGCGTCGCCGGACTGTTCCAGACGGCCGATCCAGGCGGACTTGAGCCACAGGCCCGCGCCGCAGCCGGCCATCACCAGTCCGCCCGCGGCGGGCACAGCGAAGGAACTGCCCAGGGCGGCGAGGAAGGCGAGGAGCAGCCACCGGCGGTGGCCCCGGCGCCAGTTGCGCAGGGTCACCGCGCGGTCCTGGAGCACGTCGTGCCTGCCCGCGCGGGCGGCCGAGCCGGCCAGGGCCGTGTAGCGCCCGCGCCGCGTCCACGCCACGACGGCCGCCGAGACGATGAAGAGCGCGGCACCGGCCAGTACGCCGATCCGGCGACCGGTCAGCCCCGGCACCAGCACGCCGGCGCCCGCCGCGAGCAGGCCCGGCCACCACAGCGGTGCGGCTCCCGCCCGTACGACGACGGCGACCCGAGCCAGCCCCACCTGTCCTCCGCGCGCCACGTCCTGCCTCCCGTCCCGTTTCTGCCCGTGCGACACGCCTGCAGGGCGTGTCAGGCGCCGCACTGTAACGGGGCAAGCTGAGACGAGTCTGAGAACGCGTCCGCCGTCCGTCTCACTCCACGAACAGCCCCCGCGCCGCGGCCTTGGTGTCGAACTCCTCCAGCCGGGCCTGCGCGTCCGGCAGGTCGTCGCACATCGCCTCGAGCAGCACCCGGCCAAGGAGCATCGGCGCGCAGGCGGTGTCGAAGGCGAGACCGGTGCCGACGGCGGCGGGCAGCAGCAGGTCGGACACCTTGGCGACGGGCGCGAAGGCGGAGTCGGCGACCGTCACCACCATGAGCCCGGCCTCCTTGGCGTGAGTGAGCGCGTCGACGACCTCGCGCGGATGCCGGGGCAGGGCGAAGCAGAGCAGGGCGGTGGCGCCGGCCCGGACGGCGGCGTCGACGCGGTCGTGGAGCATCGTGCCGCCCTCGTTGAGCAGCCGGACGTCCGGGTGGACCTTCGCGGCGAAGTAGGCGAAGCCGTGCGCCTGGGCCGCAGCGGCCCGCAGTCCCAGCACCGGCAGCGGCCGGCTCCCCGCGAGCAGGCGGCCGGCCTCCCCCACCGGCCCCGGGTCGGCCAGCACCTCCGCCAGATGCCGCAGGTTCTCGATCTCGGCGGCCACCGCCTGCTGGTACTCGTTGCGGGAGGCGGTGCCGGCGTCCGGTTCCGCCGGGGCGACCTCGCGCAGATGGCGGCGGAGCGCCGGATAGCCGTCGAAGCCGAGCGCGACGGCGAAGCGGGTCACGGACGGCTGGCTGACGCCCGCCAGTTCGGCCAGTTCCACGCTCGACAGGAAGGGCACCTCGGGTGCGCGGCGCACCATGCTGTGCGCGATGCGCCGCTGGGTCGGCGTCAGCCGGTGCCCCTCGAACAACGCCTGCAGCCGCGCGGCCGGGCTGTCGGCCCCGTTGGCGCCGCCGGCCGCACCGGTCCCGCTGGTCCCGCTCATGGCGTGCTCCCCCTTGGTCTATTCATGTCGCCCGCTCACTGCATACCGTTATACAGCGAGGCGCCGGGCCGCACGATGCCGAGCGCTACGAGACCGATCGGAACGGGGTTCGAGATGACCGACTTGTGGAACGCCGATGCTCCCGGGGTGCTGCGACTGCCCTCCGGGCGGCTGCTTCGGGGGCGCGGCCTCCGGTATGACCTGCCGGCGGGGCAGACACCGACGTTCGCCGTGCACCTGACGGACCACGAGCCGCCCGGCCCGCCGTGGGAGTCCGTCTGGGTCCCCTGGCGGGACTTCTGGCTCCCCGCCGAGCCGATGGAGGCGATGCGCACACTCCGCGACGCCCACGACCGCGCCCCGGAGGAACGGGTGGAGGTCTGCTGCGGGGGCGGTGTCGGCCGGACCGGTACGGCACTGTCCGCGATCTGCGTCTTCGAGGGCATGGACCCCCGGGAGGCGGTCAAGTGGGTGCGGCGGAACTACCATCCCCGTGCCGTCGAGGTGCCCTGGCAACGACGTTTCGTCCGCCAGGTCTTCGCCGCCGCCTCGGGGCAGGCGTGACCGTCGGCCTCATCCCTTCCCCTCCCGGCCCCCTACGGGTCTTCCCCCGCCGGAAACGGGGGCTATCCCCAGTGCCTCCGCCACCCCGGCCGCCTACTTTGAAAGGCATGACGGGAATGGACGCGCGGGACGCCGACCTCAAGAAGGAACTCGACGCCACCCTGCAGACCCGCAGGGAGCTGGGCGAGGAGTACGAGTCCGCGCTGGTCGACTCGTTCCTGGAGAAGGTCGACCAGCGTATCGACGGCGCGGTCGAGCGCCGGGTGCGCCGGCAGGTCGCCGAGCAGCAGATGACCACGGCCCGGGAGAGCCGGACGCCGAGATCCACGGACTCCTTCGGCGAGCGCTTCGGCTTCGGCATCGTCTCGCTGGTGCTCGCCGTCCCCCTGTCCGCGATCGGCGGCGGAGTCGCCGATCTCCCCGGCCTGCTGGTCGCCTGGGCGGGCATCGTCGGCGTGAACGTCGTGCAGGCCGCCCGTACCAACCCTGGCCTGTTCGGACGCCGCCGCGCACGGCGGGACGACGCCTGGGAGGACTGACGGAGCGACGGCCGGAAGACTGCGCGGGGACCGCCGGCACCCCCATCACTGGGGGGCGGGACGACGGCGGTCCCCGCGGGGGACGCGCGGTGCCGGGCCTCACGGCCGGGGCGGCGCATCCGTGGCGTCCTTGGAGGTCCGGGAGCCGCTCCGGAAGGTCCGTGACGCCGTTCGGCGCCGGCCGGACCGGGGAGCCGCTCCCTGTCCCGCCGACACCGCATACTCTGCCGGTCGCGTGTTAAGCGACTGCTGCGCGCACGTGACGCGCGCGTACCACTTCCGCGAAGTTCACGAAGATCGCGGAGCGGGCCAACCCGGCGGTGTGCACCGGGCGTTCCCCCGGCGGACACCGCGGGTTCTACTTCCCCCGGGCCAGGAAGGACAGCAGGTCCTGACGGCTCACCACGCCGGTGGGCTTGCCCTCGACGAGGACGATCGCCGCGTCGGCGCGGCCGAGCACCGACATCAGGTCCTCGACCGGCTCGCCCGAGCCGACCTGCGGCAGCGGGGCGGACATGTGCTTCTCCAGCGGGTCGTCCAGCGAGGCGCGCTTGGTGAACAGGGCGTCCAGCAGCTCGCGTTCCACGACCGATCCGACGACCTCGGCGGCCATCACGTCCGGGTGACCGGCGCCGGGCTTGACGATGGGCATCTGCGAGACGCCGTACTCGCGCAGCACCTCGATGGCCTCACCGACCGTCTCGTCCGGGTGCATGTGGACGAGGGAGGGGATGGAGTCGCCCTCCTTGTGGTTCAGGACGTCGGCGACGCGCGCGCTGGGGCCGGCGTCCTCCAGGAAGCCGTAGTCGGCCATCCACTCGTCGTTGAAGATCTTGCTGAGGTAGCCGCGCCCGCTGTCCGGCAGGAGCACGACCACCACGTCGTCCTCGCCGAGCCGCGCCGCCACCTCGAGCGCCGCGACGACCGCCATGCCGCAGGAGCCGCCCACCAGCAGGCCCTCCTCCTTGGCGAGGCGGCGGGTCATCTGGAAGGAGTCCTTGTCGGAGACGGGGACGATCTCGTCGGCGACGTTCCGGTCGTACGCGGTCGGCCAGAAGTCCTCGCCGACGCCCTCGACCAGGTACGGCCGTCCCGAACCCCCGGAGTAGACCGAGCCCTCGGGGTCGGCGCCGATCACCTGCACGGCACCGTCGCTGATCTCCTTCAGGTACCGGCCGGTGCCGGAGATGGTCCCGCCGGTGCCGACACCGGCCACGAAGTGGGTGAGCTTCCCCGCGGTCTGCTCCCACAGCTCGGGGCCCGTGGAGTGGTAGTGGGAGAGCGGGTTGTGCGGGTTGGAGTACTGGTCCGGCTTCCAGGCGCCCGGCGTCTCGCGGACCAGCCGGTCGGAGACGTTGTAGTAGGAGTCCGGGTGCTCGGGGTCGACCGCGGTCGGGCAGACGACGACCTCGGCGCCGTACGCGCGCAGGACGTTGATCTTGTCGGTGGACACCTTGTCAGGGCAGACGAAGACGCACTTGTAGCCCTTCTGCTGGGCCACGATCGCGAGGCCCACGCCGGTGTTGCCGCTGGTGGGCTCGACGATCGTGCCACCGGGCTGCAGCTCTCCGCTCTTCTCGGCGGCCTCGATCATGCGCAGGGCGATGCGGTCCTTCACCGAGCCGCCCGGATTGAAGTACTCCACCTTGGCCAGGACGGTGGCCCTGATGCCCTTGGTCACGCTGTTGAGCCGCACCAGCGGGGTGTTGCCGACGAGGCTGATCATCGAGTCGTGGAAATGCACCGTGGTCTCCGGATGCCGCAAAGGATGGGTCGTTTATCGGTCCGGCCAGCCTATGGCCTGCCCGGCCCGTGCACCCGCCCGTGCCACGTGACGGTCGTTCACTCCCCGTTGAGATTGGGCGACCGTCCGTACGGGGCAAGGAGTGGGTGTACGGCTTGATGGAGGTGGCGGCGACGTATGACGAGCATGTCCAGAGCGAGGGTGGCGCGCCGGATCGCGACGGGAGCGGCCTACGGGGGCGGCGGCATCGGGCTGGCCGGTGCGGCCGCGGTCGGTCTGCTGCTGGCGGAGGTGCAGCTGGCCAGGCGCCGGGTGGGCATCGGCACGCCCGACCGGGTGCCGAACGCGCAGGGGGTGTACGGGGACGGCCTGCGGACGGCCGGTGAGCCGCCGCTGCGCCTGATGATGCTGGGCGATTCCACGGCCGCCGGGCAGGGTGTGCACCGGGCCGGCCAGACACCGGGCGCGCTACTGGCCTCGGGGCTGGCGGCGGTGGCCGAGCGGGCGGTGGACCTGGGTTCGGTCGCGGCGCCCGGAGCGTGTTCGGACGACCTGGACCGGCAGGTGGCGCTGGTGCTCGCGGATCACGGCCGGGTGCCCGACATCTGCGTGATCATGATCGGCGCCAATGACGTCACCCACCGGATGCCGGCGACCCAGTCGGTCCGGCACCTGTCGGCGGCGGTACGGCGGCTGCGCACGGCCGGCGCGGAGGTGGTGGTCGGCACCTGCCCGGACCTGGGCACGATCGAGCGGGTGCGGCAGCCGCTGCGCTGGGTGGCCCGACGCACCTCGCGGCAGCTGGCGGCGGCGCAGACCATCGGCGTCGTGGAGCAGGGCGGGCGCACGGTGTCGCTGGGCGATCTGCTGGGCCCGGAGTTCGCGGAGAACCCGCGGGAGCTGTTCGGCCCCGACAACTACCACCCCTCCGCCGAGGGGTACGCCACGGCCGCGATGGCCGTCCTGCCGTCGGTGTGCGCCGCGCTCGGCCTGTGGCCGGCCGAGGAGGAGCACCCCGACGCCCTGCGCCGCGAGGGCTTCCTGCCGGTGGCCCGGGCGGCGGCGGAAGCGGCGTCCGAGGCCGGCACGGAGGTCGCGGCGGCGATGCCGACGGGGCCCCGGGGGCCGTGGGCACTGCTCAAGCGCCGCCGGCGCCGCCGGGTGCCGGAGACGGAGCCGACACCGTCGGCTCAGCCGCGGTAGGGCGGAGGACGGTCACCGGGTTTTCAGCCCATCCGGCGTTTGAGGACGAGGCCGTCCAGGCCGACGGGGGGGCTGGGGGCGCAGCCCCCGGGTCGACGGCCACCACGAGGCCCCGTACCAAGAACCCGCCCCACCGCCGGAGGCAAAAGCAAGCGCTTAGAAAGTTGCGGTCCATGTCACACCTCCACACCCGTGACCCGGGCCATACGTCCGGGTAACTTCCCCAGCAGCCGCCCAACGCCTCTCCACTGGAGCCGTGATGCCCGAAGCCGTGATCGTTTCTGCCGCCCGCTCCCCCATCGGCCGCGCTTTCAAGGGCTCCCTCAAGGATCTGCGCCCCGACGACCTGGCCGCCACGATCATCCAGGCCGCGCTCGCCAAGGTTCCGGAACTGGACCCCCGCGACATCGACGACCTGATGCTCGGCTGCGGCCTGCCCGGCGGCGAGCAGGGCAACAACCTCGGCCGGATCGTCGCCGTGGAGATGGGCATGGACCACCTGCCGGGCTGCACCGTCACCCGGTACTGCTCCTCGTCCCTGCAGACCTCCCGCATGGCCCTGCACGCCATCAAGGCCGGCGAGGGCGACGTCTTCATCTCGGCCGGCGTCGAGATGGTCTCCCGGTTCGCCAAGGGCAACTCCGACAGCCTGCCGGACACGCGCAATCCGCTGTTCGCCGAGGCGGAGGCCCGTACCGCCGCCGTCGCCGAGCAGGAGGGCACCACCTGGCACGACCCGCGCGAGGACGGCCTGGTCCCGGACCCGTACATCGCGATGGGCCAGACCGCCGAGAACCTCGCCCGCTCCAAGGGCGTCACCCGTCAGGACATGGACGAGTTCGGCGTCCGCTCCCAGAACCTCGCCGAGGAAGCCATCAAGAACGGCTTCTGGGAGCGCGAGATCACCCCGGTGACCCTCCCCGACGGCACCGTCGTCGCCAAGGACGACGGCCCCCGCGCCGGCGTCACCCTGGAGGGCGTGCAGGGCCTGAAGCCGGTGTTCCGCCCCGACGGGCTGGTCACCGCCGGCAACTGCTGCCCGCTCAACGACGGCGCCGCCGCCCTCGTGATCATGAGCGACACCAAGGCCCGCGAGCTGGGCCTGACCCCGCTCGCCCGCATCGTCTCCACCGGCGTCTCCGGCCTCTCCCCCGAGATCATGGGCCTGGGTCCGGTCGAGGCCAGCAAGCAGGCGCTGTCCCGCGCCGGGCTGGGCATCGGCGACATCGACCTGGTCGAGATCAACGAGGCGTTCGCCGCGCAGGTCATCCCCTCCTACCGCGACCTCGGCATCCCGCTGGAGAAGCTGAACGTCAACGGCGGCGCCATCGCCGTCGGCCACCCCTTCGGCATGACCGGCGCCCGCATCACCGGCACGCTCATCAATTCCCTCCAGTGGCACGACAAGCAGTTCGGCCTGGAGACGATGTGCGTCGGCGGCGGCCAGGGCATGGCGATGGTCATCGAGCGCCTGAGCTGACCGCCGTCCGGGCGGGTGACTGAAAGACTGTCAGTAGCGCCCGGGGGACCCTGTGTGACGCCACGGCCCGGGACCCTGTGACCACAGGGTTCTGGGCCGTTTTGTGACCCAATCTCCCCCAGGATGTGACCTACCTCTCCCGCCCCCTTGATTTACGCAGGTCAGACCAACCACACCCTCCCCTTCCGGGCCCAAAGTCCTGTCCGTTTCGTGACGTTACGCACTGACAGACGGTTAGTCCTCCCTTCAAGCTGATGTAGGAAGTCGGGGGTCGACTTTGAACCGGGAGTACGTCAGTGAGCGCCATGCCGATCGCCCTGCTGCTCACCACGGCCGCCACCGGCGCCGTGGGCGTCGCCGTCCTGCGCAGCATTCTGGTGCTGCGCCGGCAGGTGACCGCCCTGCGCGCCGAGCTGGCCGAGAGCCGGGCCACCGCAACGCGGGGCCGCGTGCCGGCCGCCCGCACCACCGCCGACGCCGAGGAGATACGCGCCGCCGTCGCGGAGGCGCTCGCCGAGGAGCGCGAGCGGGAACTCGCCGAGGCGAGGGCCTTCTGGGCCGCCCAGGAGTCGCGGGACGCGTCCGACGCACCGCTGCTGCTCGGGCTGACCGACAGTGAGCTGTTCCTGCCCCGCCAGGCCGACCTCGTGGGCCTGGAGCCCGTGATCGAGCCGGTCGCGGAGAGCGACGAGCCGTCCGCGCAGGACCTCGGCGGCCCGAGGGACTCCGCCGAGCTGGCCGCCGCGCGCCGCCGGCACCCCTCGCACCCGGACTTCGTACCGAACCCGGCGCCCGCCGTGAACGACCACGAGCGGACCGTCGCCACCCTGGAGGGGCTGGCCGAGTCGGGCGTCACCCTCGCGGACGTCCGCCCCGGGCCGCTGGGCACCCTCGACGTGTACGTCTTCTCCGACGGCACGACCCTGTGCATGACCCCGGGCCACCGCGAGACCGCGGAGCGCCTGGCGGACGCGCTGGGCGCCGGCCAGACGCCGTACCTCCTCGGCGGCTCGGGGATCTCCGGCGCCTACACGCTGACCTTCGCGTGCGGCGAGGAGAACGTGTACATCCTGGCGGACCGGGTCATCGCGTCCCTGTAGCCCCTGCCTTCCCCGGGACCCTAGACCCCGGCCCGCTTGCGGGCCTCCTCCACCAGCCCCGCCGCTTCCTCCACCTGGCCCTCGTCCGTGAGTACGAGGGCCAAGTCGTGTGCGGCGACGGCGATCTGGTCGGCGGCCGCGAACATGCCCGCGTCGGGCATCAGACGGGGCTCGGCCCCCGGTTCCTCGATCAGCTGGGCGCGCCGGGCCAGCTCCCTGGCCAGCTCCAGCGCCTCGGCGGCGGCGCCGCGTTGGAGTCTGCTCTGCGGGGCGGCCCGCAACCGGTCGGCGAAGTCGTCCACGGCACGGGTCAAAGGCGTCGTATCAACCACGGCGCGAGCGTACGCGGCCGTCCGGGACTGTTGCCAACGGGCGAACACTCAGGCACGGTGACCTGAAGGACCGGCTTACAACCCCTTTCGCCCGGAGGCGCCGATGTCCCAAGTCTTCTCCGAGGAGACCCATCGCAATCTGCTCGCCCGCATTCCCCAGTGCACCGGTCGTGAGATCTCCGACTGGCTGCGTGCCGTCGAGGACGGCCCCTCCCTCTTCCGCTTCGAGGAGAAGGTCAGCTGGCTCCGCCACGAACACAACCTCGCGTACGGCCACGCGAAGGCCATCGTGCACGAGTACGACCTGAGAAGGGCCGCGCGCAACCTGCTCTGAGCGGGTGCGCCGGCACCACGACGACGAAGGGCCCCGGGCTTGAAGCCCGGGGCCCTTCACTTGTCACACGGACCGCGGTGTCCGCTAGTCGTTGCTGTTCAAGATCGCGATGAGTCGCAGGAACTCGAGGTAGATCCAGACCAGCGTCAGCGTGAGGCCGAAGGCCGCGAGCCAGGCCTCCTCGCGCGGCGCACCGTAGGCGAGCCCGTCCTCGACCTGCTTGAAGTCCAGGGCGAGGAAGCAGGCGCCGAGGATGATGCCGATGATGCCGAAGACGACACCGAGCGCACCGCTGCGGAAGCCGAGGCCGTCGCCGCCGCCGAAGACGGCGAACAGCAGGTTCACCGCCATCAGGAAGACGAATCCGAGCGCCGCCGCCATCACGAAGCCGTAGAAGCGGCGGTTGACGCGGATCCAGCCGGCCTTGTAGGCGATCAGCACACCGGCGAAGACCGCCATCGTGCCGATCACGGCCTGCATGGCCGCGCCGTCCGCGATGCGGTTGTCGACGACGCTGGAGACGACGCCGAGGAAGACACCCTCGAACGCCGCGTACGACAGGATCAGCGCGGGCGAGGCCTTGCGCTTGAAGGACTGGACGAGCGCCAGGACCATGCCGATCAGGGCGGCACCGATACCGATGCCGTACGAGCGGCCGATGTTGGCGTCGTCCACGGGCAGCAGCGCCCACGCGAGCGCGGCGGTCACCACGAGCACGCCGAGCGTGCTGCCGGTGCGGATGACGACGTCGTCCATCGTCATCCGGCCGGTGGTGGCCGGCGCCTGCGGCGGCGTGCCGTACTGAAGGTCCTGCTGGGCGTACGGGTTCTGCGCGTACGGATTGTCGGCCGGCTGGGCGTACGGGTTGCCCTGCGTGCCCTGCGCGTACGGGTTGCCCTGCGTGGCGACGGCGGGTCCCCCGGCCTGCGGCGCGGCGTTGAAGCCCGCGTAGCCGTTGTCGCGGCTGAACCCCCGTCGCGAGAAGACCGGGTTTCTGCTCCTCATTTCACTCCTCCATGGCCACACGGCGCAGCCTTGGCTCAAGAGTAATAGAACGGCAAAGGAATGACCCTACTGCTTGGGGAGGATCTTTCCCTCGCTCTGGCTCACAACACGCTACGCCGATCAGTGATTCCCCTCACGGCCGGGGCCCCACGGGACGTCCGGGACCGCTCACCCGATCGGGAACCCGGTGTATGCCTCGGCGAGGTCGCTCTCGGCGGCGCGGGAGGAGGCGATCCGGTCCAGACGGGCCACCTGGAGGCGGTCCTCGAAGGGCGTGGCGGCCGGGTCGCGGTGCAGCAGGGTCGTCATGTCGTACGAGAACCGCTCGGCCTGCCATACGCGGCGCAGACAGGTGGCGGAGTAGGCGTCGAGCAGCGCGTCGGAGCCGGTCGCGGCGCGGTGGGCCAGCGCCCGCGCGAGGGTGACGACGTCACCGACGGCGAGGTTGAGGCCCTTGGCGCCGGTGGGCGGCACGATGTGCGCGGCGTCGCCGGCCAGGAAGAGGCGGCCGTGCCGCATGGGCTCGTGGACGTAGGAGCGCATGGGGGTGACGGACTTCTGGGTGATGGGGCCGCGGCGCAGCGTCCAGTCGTCGTCGGTCTCGAAGCGGCGCTCCAGCTCGGCCCAGATCTCGTCGTCGCTCCAGCTGTCGGCGTCCGTGTCCGCGGGGACCTGCAGGTAGAGGCGGGAGACGGACGGGGAGCGCATGGACAGCAGGGCGAAGCCGCGGTCGTGGCGGGCGTAGACCAGCTCGTCGTGGGAGGGGGCGACGTCGGCGAGGATGCCGAGCCAGCCGAAGGGGTACGTCCGTTCGAAGGTGCGTCCGTCCGGGACCGTCGTCCGGGCGATGCCCCAGAAACCGTCGCAGCCGACGACGTAGTCGCACTCCAGGACGTCCTCCGTACCCCCGGCGCCGTCGGCGCCACCGCGCCGGAAGCGGATGCGCGGGCGGTCGGTCTCGGCGCTCTCCACGGCCAGCGCCTCGGCCTCGAAGAGCAGCGGCCCGCCGTCCTCCAGCTGGAGGGCGATGAGGTCCTTGCAGACCTCGGTCTGGGCGTAGACCATGACGGACCTGCCGCCGGTGAGCGCGGGGAAGTCCACGCGGTGGCGCCGCCGGTCGAAACGCAGCTCGATGCCGTCGTGGCGCAGCCCCTCGCGGTCCATCCGCTCCCCCGCCCCGGCCGCGCGCAGCACGTCCACCGTGCCCTGCTCCAGGATCCCGGCGCGCTGCCTGCGCTCCACGTAGGCGCGGTCGCGGCTCTCCAGGACGACCGAGTCGATCCCGGCGTTGTGGAGCAGCCGGGCCAGCAGGAGTCCGGCGGGGCCGGCCCCGATGATGCCGACGGTGGTGCGCATCGGTCGTCCCTTCGTCGCGTTCACTTGTTCGCGTGGTGAAATTTCCTTCACAGATCGCCGAGAGGAGTTTCCGACCACACGCACGCCGCTGTCAACGGTCCGGGGGATCGAGAGCCTGCGGAACTGAGGGAAAGCGTCGGAAGTGCCCGGAGCCGGACTTGAACCGGCACGCCCTCGAAGGGGCAGCGAGGTTTAAGCTCGCCGTGTCTGCATTCCACCATCCGGGCAGGCCATGGGCTCCGCGTCGAGTGCCTTGAGCCTATCGGGACACACCTCGCGAACCGTGGGCGGGAGGTGCGATGTTGTCTTATTTTATTGGCGCCTGAGGGTCCATCAGTTCCTGGTTCAGGCCATCAGCACTCGCCAACAGCCTCGCGGGCGGTGGCCCGCGGCGCACGTGGAATGACGGGATTTCACCGTCCCGGTGAGGGCGCCCGCCCCGTTCCGCCGTCGGGGTCGGCCGTCATCCGCAGGTATGACACCGCCGCTGCCCGTCCGACCGAAGTCGCCCCCCGAAACCGGAACAGCGGCTGACTACACGGCGCCGTCCGGGCGGAACGATGGGAGACGTCCCCGAGCACACGCCGTACCGACAGGAGCGCCCTTCCCGTGACCACCGCACCCATCGCCGACCGGTCCACCGTCGTGGCCGCACGCGCCACGGAGCTGTCCAAGATCTACGGCCAGGGTGAGACCCAGGTGGTCGCTCTGGACCGGGTCTCCATCGACTTCCGGCAGGCCGAGCTGACCGCCATCATGGGCCCCTCCGGCTCCGGCAAGTCCACGCTGATGCACTGCGTGGCCGGCCTCGACACCTTCTCCTCCGGCTCCGTGCGCATCGGCGAGACCGAGCTGGGGACGCTGAAGGACAAGCAGCTGACCAAGTTGCGCCGGGACAAGATCGGCTTCATCTTCCAGGCGTTCAACCTGCTGCCGACGCTGACCGCGCTGGAGAACATCACCCTCCCGATGGACATCGCGGGCCGCAAGCCGGACAAGCAGTGGGTGGACTCCGTGATCGAGATGGTCGGCCTCTCCGGCCGGCTCGGCCACCGCCCCGCCCAGCTCTCCGGCGGCCAGCAGCAGCGGGTCGCCGTGGCCCGGGCGCTGGCCTCCCGGCCGGAGATCATCTTCGGTGACGAGCCGACCGGAAACCTCGACTCCCGTTCCGGCGCCGAGGTGCTGGGCTTCCTGCGCAACTCGGTGCGGGAGCTGGGCCAGACCGTCGTGATGGTGACCCACGACCCGGTGGCCGCGGCCTACGCGGACCGGGTGGTCTTCCTCGCCGACGGGCGCATCGTCGACGAGCTGTACGGGCCGACGGCCGACGCGGTGCTGGACCGTATGAAGCGGTTCGACGCCAAGGGCCGCACCAGCTGACGTTCCCGTCCGCTCACCGCCCGCCCCACCCCGTACCCCGTACGCCCGTACGTCTGGACAGAGAAGACCCCATGTTCCGTACCGCCTTGCGCAACGTATTCGCGCACAAGGCCAGGTTGTTGATGACCGTGCTCGCCGTGATGCTCGGCGTGGCGTTCGTGTCGGGCACCCTGGTCTTCGCCGACACCCTCTCCAACGCCTTCCGCAACCAGTCGGCGAAGAGCTACGACGACGTCGCCGTCGCCGTCAGCTCGCACGCCGACCCGGACAACCCCAAGGAGGAGCCCGGCCTCTCCGGCGAGGTCCTCGACAAGATCTCCGCCGTGGACGGCGTCGCCGGGGTGTACGGCCGCGTCGAGGGCTTCGCCGGTGTCGCCGACCCCGACGGGAAGCTCATCGGCGTCGGCTGGTCCAACAAGGGCTCCAACTTCGCGCCCGGCAAGGACGGCAAGGACACCGCGTACACCTTCACCGACGGCTCCGGCCCGGTGAAGGACGACCAGATCGCCCTGGACGAGGAGTCCGCGGGCAAGGGCGAGTACAAGGTCGGCGACCGGGTGCGCGTCGCGACCAACGGCCCGGTGAAGGAGTACACCCTCAGCGGTGTGTTCACCACCGAGGACGGCGCCGTCAACGCCGGCGGCAGCCTCGTGCTCTTCGACACCGCCGTCGCCCAGCAGCAGTACCTCCAGCCCGGCTACTTCGAGAGCGCCACCGTGGCCGCCGCCCCCGGTGCCGACGACGCGCGCGTCCTGAAGGCGGTCGAGCCGCTGCTGCCGCAGACGGCCGAGGCCCAGACCGGCAAGGCGCTCGCGGACGAGCAGGCCGACCAGATCGAACAGGGCATGGGCAACCTCAAGCAGGTCCTGCTCGGCTTCGCGGGCATCGCGCTCTTCGTCGGCATCTTCCTGATCTCCAACACGTTCACGATGCTGGTCGCCCAGCGCACCAAGGAAATCGCCCTGATGCGTGCCGTCGGCGCGTCCCGCAGGCAGATCACCCGCTCGGTGCTCGCCGAGGCCGCGGTGGTGGGTCTGGTGGCCTCGGCCGTCGGCTTCGCCCTCGGCGTCGGTCTGGCCGTCGGACTGCGCTCCGGCATGGCCGCGTTCGACATGAAGATGCCGGCCGGTCCGCTGGTCCTGTCCGCCACCCCGGTGGTCGCCGCGTTCGTGGTGGGCGTGCTGATCACGGTGTTCGCCGCCTGGCTGCCGGGCCGCCGGGCCGCGAAGATCCCGCCGGTGGCGGCCATGAACAGCGTCCACGCGGTGGCCACCACCAAGTCGCTGGTGCTGCGCAACTCCATCGGCGCGGCCGTCACCGCTCTCGGTGCGGTGGGGATCGTGGCGGGCGCCTCGACCGGCGGCGACGACGGCCGGCTGTACATCGGCGCGGGCGCGTTCCTGGCGCTGATCGGCGTGATCGTCCTCATCCCGCTGCTGTCCCGGCCCGTGATCGCACTCGTCCGTCCGCTGCTCGTCGGGCCCTTCGGGGTGGCGGGCAAGCTGGCCGGCCAGAACGCGGTCCGCAACCCGCGCCGCACCGGCGCCACCGCCTCGGCGCTGGCGATCGGACTGACGCTGGTGACCGCCCTGTCGGTGCTCGGCGTCACGGTCGGCGCGGCCATCGACAAGATGACCACGGACAACATCAGGGCCGACTACATGATCTCGATGGCCAACGGAGGCGACCTCGACCGGTCCGCGCTGACGGCCCTGGAGAAGGCCGACGGCGTGTCCGCGGTGTCCCCGCAGCAGGACGCCTACTTCCGGGTCGACGGCGACTTCGTGTCCGCCTCGGCGGTCACCCCCGGCGACATCGAGAAGGTCCTGACCGTCGACACCGTCAGCGGCAACGCGGCCTCGCTCGCGCAGGGCCGGATCGCGGTCGCCGAGAAGACGGCCGAGAGCAGGGGCTGGAAGCCCGGCGACACCGTCTCCGTCACCTTCGACGACGACGAGAAGGCGAAGCTGACGGTCGGCGCCGTCTACAAGGACAGCGAGTTCCTCTCACCCGTCCTCGTGGACCGGAAGGTCGTGGCGGGGCACGAGGCCAAGCCGTCCATCCGGCAGATCTTCGTGAAGACCGACGGCGGCCAGTCGGCGGCGAACGAGAAGGTCCTCGTCGACGCGCTCGGCGACAACCCCGCGATCACCGTGATGGACCGGCAGGACATCCGCGACGAGTTCGGCGGCGCCATCAACACCCTGCTGAACGTCATGTACGGCCTGCTGGCGATGGCCCTGATCATCGCGGTGCTCGGCGTCGTCAACACCCTCGCGATGTCCGTCTTCGAACGGCAGCAGGAGATCGGCATGCTGCGCGCGATCGGTCTGGACCGGCGCCGGGTGAAGCGGATGGTGCGGCTGGAGGCCGTCGTCATCTCGGTGTTCGGCGCGGTGGTCGGCATCGGTCTCGGCACGTTCCTCGGCTGGGCGATCGGCGAGACCGTCGCGGAGAGCATCCCGGGGTACGCGCTGGTCCTGCCCTGGGGCCGGATCGGGATCTTCGTGGCGCTGGCCGCTCTGGTGGGTGTCCTGGCCGCCATGTGGCCGGCCCGCAACGCCGCCCGCCTGAACATGCTGAACGCGATCAAGACCGAGTGACCTCGCCGCGACGCGCTACACCGAGGGCCGGGCTCCCCGCACGGGGGCCCGGCCCTTCGGGTCGGGAGGGGTCAGGCCGGGTCGGGCGCGCCCCACACGCGGGCCCGCAACGGCATCCCGGAGGCGCCCGAGTCGGGCGTCTTCACGGCGAGCACCTGGTTGACGCCGATGCGGTTGCGCTCGAAGGCGAGCGCCGAGGCCGCCATGTACAGCCGCCAGACGCGGGCGCGGCCGGGGCTGACCAGCTTCAGGGCCGCCGGCCACTCGGCCTCCAGGTTGGCGACCCAGCGGCGCAGGGTGAGCGCGTAGTGCTCGCGGATCGCCTCCACGTCGCGGACCTCGAACCCGGCCCGCTCCAGTTGCGTGACCGTGGTGCCGACGGGGGCGAGTTCGCCGTCGGGGAAGACGTAGGCGTCGATGAACTCGTCGACGTGGTAGGCGGACTCGTCCCGCTGGGGGCGGCGGGCGATCTGGTGGTTCAGCAGGCGTCCGCCGGGCTTGAGGAGCCGGTGCAGGTCGGTGGCGTACTCCAGATAGCGCTCGGCGCCGACGTGCTCGGCCATGCCGATGGACGAGATGGCGTCGTACGGCCCGTCGGACACGTCCCGGTAGTCCTGGACGCGGATCTCCACCCGGTCGGTGAGCCCCTCGTCGGCGACGCGCTTGCGGGCGTAGACCGCCTGCTCCTGGGAGAGCGTCACGCCGACGACGCTCACCCCGTGCTCCCGGGCCGCGTGGATCGCCATGGAGCCCCAGCCGCAGCCGACGTCGAGGAGTCGCTGACCGGGGCTCAGGCCGAGCTTGCGGCAGACGAGTTCGAGCTTGTCGCGCTGGGCGTCCTCCAGGGTGCCGCCCTCGGCCGGAAGGGCCGGCCAGTAGGCGCAGGAGTACACCATGGAGGGGCCGAGGACGAGTTCGTAGAAGTCGTTGCCCACGTCGTAGTGGTGGCTGATGGCCCGTCTGTCGCTGCGCTTGGTGTGCAGGTGGCCACGGGCCCGGCGGATCTCCTCCGGCGGCGGTGCGGGCGGCAGCGGCGGCCCGGCGAGCCGCACCAGTCCGCGTACGGCGGCCCGGACCTCGGGGTCGCGCAGCGCCTCGGCCAGGCCGCGGGCGTCCTCACCGCGTTCCCAGACGAGTCCGGCCATCGCTTCGAGGACAGTGTAGAGGTCTCCGTCGACGTCGACGTCGCCGGCCACCCAGGCGCGGGCCAGGCCGAGTTCGCCCGGTTTGAACAGCAGGCGGCGCAGGGCCCTGCGGTTGCGGACGACGAGGGCCGGCGCACCCGGCGGGCCCGCCTCGGAACCGTCCCAGGCGCGGATGCGCACCCTCAGGGGTGCTCCCAGCAACTGTTCGAAGAGGTTCTGCAGCCGCAGCGCGGCGTGAGCCATGGCGTACCTCCGTGACGTGCGATCCCGGAATGTCCAACACCACGTAAACACCTGGGAGCCCGCCGTACAGTCCCCGGCGCGCGTTACGACTCGGCAAAATACTTGTACACACCATCGAGATCGTCGCTCCGCCGGAGCAACGCGAAGGGGCCGCCCGCACCACGGATGGCGGGCGGCCCCTTCGGGGGTACCGCGGGTACTACCGACGCTCGGGAGCCGGGGTCAGGAGGCCTTGGCCTTCTCCTCGGACTTCTCCGGCGACGCGGCCTTCTCGCCCTGGTCGGCGGCCTTCGGCGGCGCGACCGGGGCCGGCTTGGCGGCCTCGTAGAACTCCTCGCGCGGGGTCTCCATCGCACCGAGGGAGACGACCTCGCGCTTGAGGAACATGCCGAGGGTCCAGTCCGCGAAGACGCGGATCTTCCGGTTGAACGTCGGCATCGCCATGCCGTGGTAGCCACGGTGCATGTACCAGGCGAGACGGCCCTTGAGCTTGATCTTCATCTTGCCCATGACGATCATCGCGACGCCCTTGTGCAGGCCGAGGCCCGCCACCGCGCCCTTGTTGGCGTGGCTGTACTCCTTCTGCGGGAAGCCCCGCATGCCGGAGATCACGTTGTCGCCGAGGACCTTGGCCTGACGCAGCGCGTGCTGGGCGTTCGGCGGGCACCAGGCGTTCTCGTTGCCCGCCTTGCGGCCGACGAGGTCCGGCACCTGGGCGTTGTCGCCCGCGGCCCAGATGTAGTCGGTGCCCTTGACCTGGAGGGTCGGCTCGCAGTCGACGTGACCGCGGGGACCCAGCGGCAGGCCGAAGCGGGAGAGCGCCGGGTTGGGCTTGACGCCGGCCGTCCACACGATGGTGTTGGAGTCGACCTCCAGCCCGTTCTTCAGCACCACGTGGCCGTCGACGCAGGAGTCCATGGAGGTGGACAGGTAGACCTCGACGCCGCGGCCCTCGAGGTGCTCCTTGCCGTACTGGCCGAGCTTGGGGCCGACCTCGGGGAGGATCTTGTCGGCGGCGTCGACGAGGACGAAGCGCATGTCCTCGCGGGAGACGTTGGTGTAGTACTTGGCCGCGTCGCGAGCCATGTCCTCGACCTCACCGATGGTCTCCGCGCCGGCGAAACCGCCGCCGATGAAGACGAAGGTGAGCGCCTTGCGGCGGATCTCCTCGTCGGTGGTGGAGTCGGCCTTGTCGAGCTGCTCCAGGACGTGGTTGCGCAGGCCGATGGACTCCTCGATGCCCTTCATGCCGATGCCCTGCTCGGCGAGGCCGGGGATCGGGAAGGTGCGGGAGACCGCGCCCATCGCGATGACCAGGTAGTCGAAAGGCAGCTCGTACGCCTCGCCCACCAGCGGGGCGATCGTGGCGACCTTGCGGTCCTGGTCGATGGTGGTGACCCGGCCGGTGAGGACCTCCGCCTTGGGGAGCACGCGCCTGAGGGGAACGACGACGTGTCGGGGGGAGATGCTGCCGGCGGCGGCTTCGGGGAGGAAGGGCTGGTAGGTCATGTACGACCGCGGGTCGACGACGGTGACGGTCGCCTCGCCGTAACGCATCTTCTTCTGGATGCGTCGAGCTGCGTACAGGCCTACGTACCCACCGCCTACTACGAGGATCCTGGGACGCTCCGTGGTGCTCATGCCATCGAGTATCCACCCGTCCCAGGGGGGTCGTTCGTGCGCCCCTTCACAAGCTCGTGTTAGGTCTGTGTTACCATCCGCCACTCACGTGACGGAGATCATGGTGAGGCATGGAACCGGCCCGCCCCCGACCCCGTTGTCAATGCCGCGTGAGCTGCTCATCCGCCCCTACGGGGAGGGTGGACCACCCACTCGCGACCCCTCTCCGAGGCACCCTGCGAGCACCGTCCTGAACACGTTCAAAGGGCAGTTGAAGCCCCAAAAGGGTCAACGACCGCACTTTCGTCGTCCGACAGGGCCCAATTCCTTGTGAAGAACTTCACGAACTTTCCGGACGGGACGTCACCGGGAGGCCCGTGAGGCCCCCCGGCAGCCGCTCAATCGTCGTCCGTCCTGCTCAGACCGGCACCCCGCGGGGCTACGCCACCGACCACGCGATGCCGTCGAGGATGTCGTGCTCGCTCACCACGACCTCCTCCGCACCCGTCCGCTCCATGATCGAGAGCAGCACCAGCGCGCCCGCCGCGATCACGTCGACGCGGCCCGGGTGCATGGAGGGGACGGCCGCCCGCTCGGCGTGCGTGGAGCGCAGCAGCCAGTCGGTGATCTCCCGGACCCGGTCCCGGGAGACCCGGGAGTGGTGGATGGCGGCCGAGTCGTACGCCGGCAGCTCCTGCGCGATGGCGGACACCGTCGTCACCGACCCGGCCAGCCCGACCAGCGTGCGCGCCTCGCGCAGCGGCACCGTCTCCTCGGCGAGGTCGAGGGCCGCCTCGATGTCGGCCCGCATCGCCCGGACCTGCTCGGCGGTGGGCGGGTCCGTCACCTCGCCCTCGCGCACCAGGTGCCGCTCGGTCATCCGCACGCAGCCGACGTCCACCGAACGGGCGGCGCGCACCCGGTCGTCGCCCACCACGAACTCGGTGGAGCCGCCACCGATGTCCACGACCAGGTAGGGCCTGTCCAGGTCGTCGCGCCCGGCCAGCTCCCTGGTCGCCCCGGTGAAGGAGAACTCCGCCTCCTGGTCGCCGGAGATGACCTCCGGCTCCACGCCGAGGATGTCCAGCACCCCGCGCACGAAGTCCTCGCGGTTCTCCGCGTCCCGGGAGGCGGAGGTCGCCACGAAGCGCAGCCGCTCGGCGCCGTACTCCTTGATCACCTCGGCGTACTCGCGGCAGGCGGCGAAGGTCCGCTCCAGCGCCTGGGACGCCAGCCGCCCGGTGCGGTCGACGCCCTGTCCGAGCCGCACGATGGTCATGCGTCGGTCCAGGTCGGTCAGCTCGCCGGTGACCGGGTCCGCGTCCGCGACCAGCAGCCGGATGGAGTTCGTGCCGCAGTCGACGGCGGCGACCCGGGTCACTGGGCGTCCTCCTGGTCGCCGTGGCCGGCGGGCGTCACGCACGGACCCTTGCGCCACCACTCGGGCAGCAGCGCGATCGCCTCGTCGCCCAGCGGATTGACGCCGGGTCCGGCCGCCAGCGAGTGGGCGACCAGCACGTGCAGGCACTTGACCCGGTCCGGCATGCCGCCCGCGCTCGGGAAGCCGGTCAGCTCCTCGATCTCGTCGCGGCGCCGGATGTAGTCCTCGTGCGCCGCGCGGTAGGCGGCGGCCAGCTCCGGGTCGGCGGCGAGGCGCTCGGTCATCTCCTTCATCACGCCGTTCGCCTCCAGCGTGCCGATGGCGGAGGCCGCCTTCGGGCACGTCAGGTAGTACAGCGTCGGGAAGGGGGTGCCGTCGGGCAGCCGCGGTGCCGTCTCCACGACGTCCGGCTGTCCGCAGGGGCAGCGGTGCGCGATGGCGCGCAGGCCGCGCGGAGGACGGCCGAGCTGCTGCTTGAAGGCCAGCACGTCCGCGTCGGTGGGCTCGGTGCGCGGCGTGGTCGGCGGGGGAGTCTGCATGACTGTCTTCTGCTGGTCTTCCTGTTGAGTCAGTGCCGGCGCGGTCGGTTCACGGCCGGCGGGCGGCGGCGTCGGCCTTGTCGACACCGTCCCAGACGTTCCGGTACCAGGGGCGGTCGGCCCCGCCGGACTCGGCGCGGGCCTTCCTGGCGGCGTCCGGGTCGACGACGACGAACCCCGTCTCCCCCGGCATCACGTAGTGCAGCCGCAGCCGGACCTGCTGCTCGGCGTAGGCGTCGTCCTGCCAGCGCGCCTTGAGGTCGCGCAGCTCCTCGACCCGGTCCCGGGTCTCCTGCTGCTCCCGCCGCAGATCGGCGATCTCGGCGCGCTGGGCGACGTACTGCCGTATCGGATAGGCGAGCGCCACGACGAGCGAGCAGAGCACCATCGCGAGCAGCGCGGCCCGGCCGGTCAGCCGGGAGCGACGGGCCTGGCGCTTGGTCTGCGAGCGGTAGACCCGGGCCGCGGTCTGTTCCCCGATGATCCGGATCCTGGTCGCGGTGGAGAAACGGTCCCGGTCCTTCACCGCCATGTCTGTCCCCGCTTCCCGTCCACACGTGCGTACGTCCCCGCACACGGTACGGGACCGAGTACGGGGACGTACGTACGACGCTGCTTACGACGGCGGCGCTCAGCCCTTGAAGCGCGGGAAGGCGCTACGGCCGGCGTACACCGCGGCGTCGTCGAGGATCTCCTCGATGCGCAGCAGCTGGTTGTACTTGGCGACGCGCTCGGAGCGGGCCGGGGCGCCGGTCTTGATCTGGCCGCAGTTGGTGGCGACGGCCAGGTCGGCGATGGTGACGTCCTCGGTCTCGCCGGAGCGGTGGGACATCATGCACTTGAAGCCGTTGCGCTGGGCCAGCTCGACGGCGTCCAGGGTCTCGGTCAGCGAACCGATCTGGTTGACCTTGACCAGTAGGGCGTTGGCCGAGTTCTCCTCGATGCCGCGGGCCAGGCGCTCCGGGTTGGTGACGAACAGGTCGTCGCCGACGAGCTGCACCTTGTCGCCGAGCTTGGCGGTGATGGTGTTCCAGCCGTCCCAGTCGTCCTCGAACAGCGGGTCCTCGATGGAGACCAGCGGGTACGCCTCGACCAGCTCGGCGTAGTACTCGGTCATCTCGGCGGCGGTGCGGTTCTTGCCCTCGAAGGCGTAGGAGCCGTCCTTGTAGAACTCGGACGCGGCGACGTCGAGCGCGAGGGCGATCTGCTCGCCGGGCGTGTAGCCGGCCTCCTTGATCGCCTCCAGGATGAGGTCGAGGGCCTCGCGGTTGGAGCCGAGGTTCGGGGCGAAGCCGCCCTCGTCGCCGAGGCCGGTGGCCAGGCCCTTGCTCTTCAGGACCTTCTTCAGCGTGTGGTAGACCTCGGCGCCCCAGCGCAGGGCCTCGGAGAAGGACTCCGCGCCGATCGGGGCGATCATGAACTCCTGGATGTCCACGTTGGAGTCGGCGTGCGAGCCGCCGTTCAGGATGTTCATCATCGGCACCGGCAGCAGGTGCGCGTTGGGGCCGCCCAGGTAGCGGAAGAGCGGCAGGTCGCTGGCCTCGGAGGCGGCGTGGGCGACGGCGAGGGAGACGCCGAGGATGGCGTTGGCGCCGAGCGAGCCCTTGTTGTCGGTGGCGTCCAGGTCGAACATCGCCTGGTCGATCAGGCGCTGCTCGGTGGCGTCGTAGCCGACGAGCTCCGGGCCGATCTGCTCGATGACGGCGAGGACGGCCTTCTCGACGCCCTTGCCGAGGTAACGGCCCGGGTCGCCGTCACGGAGTTCGATGGCCTCGAAGGCACCGGTGGAGGCGCCGGACGGAACGGCGGCACGACCCGTGCTGCCGTCGTCGAGGCCGACCTCGACCTCGACCGTGGGGTTGCCTCGGGAGTCCAGGATTTCCCGGGCTACGACGACGTCGATGGACGGCACGAGCATCTCCTTCTTCAATGTGACGCTTCGGTGTGACGCGCGGCTCCGCAGGACCGCGTCGGCTCTGCGGGACCGAGCCTAACCGGCTCCGGGCGATCGGCCAGCCGATCGCCCACCCGCTGGACAGAACCGAGAGTAAATTGTTTCCGAACGGAACAAAGCGGATTTCGAAAATGGGCCCGCCCCGGTGCGTACGGGGAACACACACCGGGGCGGGAGTCGCGGCAGGCGCCGCTTACTTCAGGTGCAGCTGCTGACCCGGGAAGATCAGGTCGGCCTCGTCGACGATGTCGTCGTTCAGCTTGAACAGCTTCTCCCAGCCGCCCTTGACCTCGTGCTCCTGGGCGATGGAGCTGAGGGTGTCACCCTTGACGACCTTGTACTCGCCGTCACCCTTCTCGACCTTCTTGCCGGTGGGGGTGGTGACCGTCTTCTTCTCGGCCTTCTTCTCGGCCTTCGGCTCGGCGGCCGGGCGCTCGTCGGAGCGGGACGCCTTCTGCTCGGTGGAGCGGTCGGCGGTGGAGCCGCTGTCCTGGCTCTCGCCGGAGCCGCCACCGGTGTTCGCGGCGTTCGAGAGGCCGGTGCCGCAGACCGGCCAGGCACCCTTGCCCTGGCCCGCGAGCACCTTCTCGGCGATCTCGATCTGCTGCGCCTTGCTGGCCTGGTCGGCGGTGGCGGCGTACTGGGTACCGCCGTAGCCGGCCCAGGTGGAGGCGGAGAACTGGAGGCCGCCGTAGTAGCCGTTGCCGGTGTTGATGGACCAGTTGCCACCGGACTCGCACTGGGCGACGGCGTCCCACTCGGAGGTGGTGGCGGCGGAGGCGTTGCCGGCCGCCATCAGCGGGGCGGCGACGGCGGCACCGGTCACGCCGGCGACGGCGATGACGCGAGTGGCCTTGGACGGACGACGGTGCTTGCCCTTGCCGGAAAACAGCATGGTTGATCCCCTCACCGACGCCTGCGAGGTGAGCTGTCGGGTTCGGGCCGGTTGAGTTGCCCGGCCGGGTTCCTCGCGGAACTCGGCTCCACCCCTAGCCGCTCCGGCAGAACTGCCCGGTGCGGCACTTACCTTGGGTCCCCCGCTCCTGCCTTCGGCGCTTTTACGCGACGACTGTTCCCGTACGGCCGCTGGCAGGATTCGGCGTTGCGGCTGTCGGGGCCCGCGGTGGCGAGCGGTCATGACCGTAGACACGCGCTCCGCGGATTTTCAAAGACGATCACGGCTTCTGAGACCTATCTCTCACGAGATCCAAAACGGACATAGGGTCTCTAACCATGACGCGAACTCCCCCTACTTTTCGCCCGATTCGCCCGTGACCGTGAGCGTCTGACCGGGCAGGATGCGGTCGGGGTCCTGACCGACGACCCGCTCGTTGCCGGAGTAGAGCGCACGCCATCCGCCGTCGACGCCAAGGGAGTCGGCGATGGCCCAGAGACTGTCGCCGGAGCGGACGATGTACGAGTCGTCACCGGCGTCCCCCGACCCTCCGTCACGCGAGGCGTGCCGGCCCGAGGTGCTGTCGGTGAGCCCCTTCCAGCGCCCGCCCTCGTCCGCGCTGTCGCCGCGGTGCTTGCCGGAGCCGGACGAGCGGTCGGCGGCCTCCGGATCGGCGGTGGCGCGGCGGTCGCTTTCGGACGATGTGCCCGTCTTGGCGGATTGCTTCTTGCCGTCGGACGAGTCGTCAGGGGACTCCGACCCGGAGGACGGAGAAGACGAAGGGGACGAAGCGGACGCGCCGGGTGTGGGCTCGGTCTCCTTCTCCGAACCCGACGGCGACGACGCGTCGGACGACTCGGATGATTCGGACGACTCGGGCGAGTCCGACGCCTTGGGCGAACCCGTCGGCTCGGGCGTCTTGGACCCGGCGGGGTCGGGGGTGTCCGACGTCTTCGGGGCCTGCGAACCCTCCGACGCGCCGTCACCGGTCGGCGCGGTGGCGCCCGGGGGGTTGCCCAGACCCGCGAGCAGTCCGCAGGTCGGCCAGGCGGCGATGCCCTGGTCCGCGTACAGCTTCTCGGCGATTCTTATCTGCTGGGAGCGACTGGCCTGGTCGGCGCTGGCCGCGTACTCCAGGCCGCCGTACCGCTCCCACGCCTCCTGGGGGAGCTGGAGGCCGCCGTAGTAGCCGTTGCCGGCGTTCTGGCTCCAGGCGCCGCCGGTCTCGCACTCGGCGATCTGGTCCCAGTTCGCCCCGGCCGCGTGGGCGCCGGTGGCGCCGAGCAGCGGGATGGCGATGGCGGAGCCGGTCACTCCGGCGGCGACGACCAGTGCGGGAGCCTGGCGGGGGCGGCGGTGACGACCGTTCCCGGAGAGCATGCGACGACCTTTCACAGACGACGGGGACCGTGCGGCGGATGATGCTCGTCGCCACACTGATTCGTGAACGTATAGGCAGATGATCGCTTGTCACAAGTTCATGCCGCGCGGATCACGTGAAGATCACAGAGTTGAGGGCGTGTCATGTTTACCTTGACGACGCACCGTTGCCGAGTCCTGACGCAGTCGGCGTGAACGAGACGGGCAAAGTGCGCAGACCTCGCATGATGAGCCCGCCGCGCCAGCGCAGTTCGGCCGGGTCGGCGTCGAGGCGCAGATCGGGGAGGCGGGTGAGGAGCGTGGCGAGCGCGGTCTGCCCCTCGAGCCGGGCGAGCGGGGCGCCGAGGCAGTAGTGGATGCCGTGGCCGTACCCGAGGTGCTGGCTGTCGCGTCGGGCCAGGTCCAGGGTGTCCGGGTCGGTGAAGCGCTCCGGGTCCCGGTCGGCGGCGGCCAGGACGACGAGCACGGGGTCGCCCGCGGCGATCCGCTCTCCGCCGAGATCGAGCGGCTCGGTGGCGAAGCGCCAGGTGGCCAGCTCCACCGGTCCGTCGTAGCGCAGCAGTTCCTCGACGCCGGTCTCCAGCAGGCCCCGTTCACCGGCGGCGAGGGAGGACTGGAGGCGGGCGCGCTGCTCGGGGTGGGTGAGCAGGGCATAGGTCCCGTTGCCGATCAAATTGACCGTGGTCTCGAAACCCGCGAACAGGAGGATGAACGCCATCGCCGCGGCCTCGTTCTCGGTGAGGTGCTCGCCGTGGTCGGAGGCGCGGATGAGACCCGAGATGAGGTCCTCGCCGGGGCCGGGCTCGGGCGGCAGCGCGGCGCGTTTGCGGTGGATGAGGTCGGCGAGGTAACCCCGCATCTTCTTGACCGACCGTGCGACACCGCCGCGGGGGCCTCCGCCGTGACGGATCATCATGCCCGCCCAGTCCCGGAAGTCGTCCTGGTCCTCGCGCGGAACACCGAGCAGGTCGCAGATGGCGTAGATGGGCAGCGGGAAGGCGAAGTCGTGGATCAGGTCGGCGGAGCCGTCGGCCGCGAACCGGTCGATGAGGCCGTCGGCCAGCTCCTGCACCCGGGGCGCGAACTCGGCGACCCGCCGGGGGGTGAACGCCTTGCTGACCAGCCGGCGCAGCCGGGTGTGGTCCGGCGGGTCGATGTTCAGCAGGTGGGTCATCAGCTCGGCCTTCCGCTCCCCCGGGATGCCGGTCTTGCCCTTGGCGTGCGCGGGCTCGTCGTGGTGGGCCGGGTTCTTGGACAGCCGCGGGTCGGCGAGGGCCTGTTTGGCGTCCGCGTACCGGGTGACCAGCCAGGCCTCCACTCCGCTGGGCAGCCGTGTGCGGTGCACGGGGGCGTGTTCGCGCAGCCAGGCGTAGGCGGGGTAGGGGTCGGTGGCGAACTCCCAGGTGAACAGCTCGGGGGCGGGTCCGGCGGGCGGCGGGTGCGGGGTCACCCCTCGACCCCGCGGATCGCGTCCCGGTACGCCCGTGCCGCCGCTCTGAGTGCCGCCTCCGGGTCCGTGCCCTCGGACTCGGCGCGGACGGCCAGGGCGAGGAGGTCGTAGCCGATGCCCTCGCCGGTGGGGAGGGGGACGTCGAGGCCGGCCTGGCGGACGCGGGAGGCGAGCTTGGCGGCGAGGGCGAGGCCGGGCTGGCCGAGAGGGACGCCCTCGGTGACCGAGGTGCGCTGCTTCTCGGCGGCCTTGGTGCGCAGCCAGTGCTCCCGGACGTCCTCGGGGGTGTCGGCGGTCTCGTCGCCGAAGACGTGGGGGTGGCGGTGGATCAGCTTGTCGACGATGGTGCCGGCCACGTCGTCGACGGAGAACGGCGCTTCCGGGTCCTCCTCGGCGATGCGGGCGTGGAAGACGACCTGGAGGAGGACGTCGCCCAGTTCCTCGCGCAGTTCGTCGCGGTCGCCGTCCTCGATCGCCTCGACGAGTTCGTAGGCCTCCTCGATGGCGTACTTGGCGAGGCCCTCGTGGGTGCGCTGGGAGGACCAGGGGCATTCGAGGCGGATGCGGTCCATGACCTGGACCAGGTCGAGGAGGCGGGCGCCGGGGAGGTCGTAGGAGGCGGGGAGCAGCTCCAGCTCGGGCATGTGGACCCGGCCGGAGCCGGCGAGGCGGGCCAGACCGTCGGTGAGCGCGGGCTCGCCCTCGCCGGTCGCCACGACCACCGCGGTGCGGCCGCCGGCACAGGCGCCGACCAGTTCCTCGGCGGTGGGGGCCGCCTCGTCGACCCGTATGCCGGCCTCGCGCAGGTAGGGCAGCTGGGGGTGGGTGCCGTCGGCGCACAGCACGCGGTCGGCGGTGCGCAGGGCCTGCCAGGCGGGCCAGGAGAGCAGGCCGGGGGCGACGCGGTGGCTGGTGGTGAGGAGGACGATGCGGCCCGGGTCGGAGGGGGCCGCGTCGGCGGTGGTTGCGTTCACTCCCCGAACGTAACGCATGCCCCGGACGCCCCCCGAGTTGTCCACAGGGGGCCCGCGCAGGACCGTTACGCCGTCTCCTGGCTCTTGGCCGCGGTGATCTCCCTTACCCACGGCGTCTCGGCGTTGACGCGGCTGCTCTTGCGGACGTCCCAGGCGCCGTAGCGCGGGTTGAGGTCGACGTCGAGCTTGGCGGAGGCCTTGGACAGGGCCTGCCAGAACTCGGGGCGGCTGGTGTCGGTGCCGAGGCTCTCGGCGAGCTTCTGGGCCTCCAGCTGGAGGCGGAGGTTGTCGTCGAGGCGCTCGGGGGCGACGCCGTACTGCTGGAGCCAGGCCGTCTCCAGCTGCTTCGGGCCTCCGGCCTGCTCCTCCAGGCCCGCGCGCATCGCCTGCACTTCCTTGCGGGTGACGGTCACACCGGCGTCCCGGGCGGCGCGGTGCAGCACCTGGTCCAGGACCATGCCGTGCAGGGTGTCGCGGGTGAGGGTGCCGGTCTGTGCGACCACCTGCTGGTACTGGGTGTCGTCCGGGACGGCGGCCCGCTGCGCCGCGCGTACCTCGTCGACGCGGTTCTCCAGCTGGGAGACGGTGATGCGCTGGTCGCCGACGACGGCCGCCGCGCCCGGATGCGCGTCGTTGCCGCAGGCGGTGAGCAGGGGTGCCGCGGCGGCGATCGCGGCGGTGAGGAGGAGCGCGGGGCGACGGCGGCGGTGCAAGGAGACCTCCCGTTGGAGATTGTGCGACGGTGCACAAGGTCTTGCGATGATCGATGTTAGGCAGTGGCCCGGCTCTGGCCAACCCATTGGACCAACGATTCACCTGGACTTCGGGCACCGCCCCGCCACCGCGCGTCGGGGCGCTCGTCAGCCGCGCATCCGGCCCAGCCAGTGGAGCGTCCGCCGGACGTCGGAGGCGAGCGGGTGGCCGGGGCCGTGGACGCGCTCCACGTCGTGCAGCAGCCGGGCCAGTGTGTCGTGGGCGGCGGGGCGGTCGCCGAGGGCGAGCAGCAGGTGGCCGACGCGGCGGCGGACGTCGTGGGCGAGGTCGGGGTCGCCGGCGACGTACTGGTTCTCGTAGTACGGGAGCAGCGCGCGGTACTCGGCGAGGGCGGCGGCCGGTTCGCCGAGCTGTTCCAGGCACTGGGCGGCGTCGTAGCGGTGGCGCAGGGACTGGGGGTCGGCCTGGCCTGCCTCGGCGGCGCGCTCGTCGGCGAGGCGGCGCAGTTCGGGCAGGGCGCGCCGGTACTGGCCGTCGTCCATGAGAGTGGCCGCGTACTGCTTGCGCAGGGTGCGGACGACCGGGGAGCGTTCGCCGTGCTGTTCGGCGGCGGTGGGCAGGATGGCGCCGAGGATGTCGACGGCCTGGGTGATGCGGCCCTCGCCGAGGAGGCGTTTGACCTCGTCGACGGCGCGGGCGACGTCCGGCTTGGCGGCCTCGGCGGTGGGCGGGACGGGGGCCGGCTGCGGGGCGGGGGTGCGGGCGCGGTCGGGCCAGGGGGCGTGCGGGCGGACGAAGGGGCGGGTGGGGTCCAGGGCGCGGCCGGTGGGCATGGAGCGCGCGGGGAGCAGCAGCGCCAGGTGTTCGTAGACCTCCTGGGCGGAGTCGGGGCGGTGCTGCGGGTCCTTGGCGAGCAGGCGCAGGACGAGGGCTTCGAGCGCCTCGGGGACCTCGGGGCGGACGCGGCGCACGGGCAGCGGCGGTTCGTACAGGTGGCGGTGGAGCACGCCGAGCGCGGTGGAACCGGCGAACGGAACGTCGCCGCTGAGCAGTTCGTGCAGGACGACGCCGAGGGCGTACAGGTCGGTGTACGGGCCGACGGCGCCGCCCATGGCCTGCTCGGGCGACATGTAGGCGGGCGAGCCGATGGGGGTGCCGGTGTGGGTGAGGCGGGTGGTGTCGGCGTCCATGACGGAGGCGACGCCGAGGTCGAGGACGGTGACGGTGCCGTCCTGCTTCACCATCACATTGCGCGGTTTGAGGTCGCGGTGGACGATCGGCACGGCGTGCACCGCGCTCAGTACGGCGCACAGTTGCGCGGCGACCGCGACGGCCCACTGCCACGGGTAGGGGTCGTGTTCGGCGAGGTGGTCGGCGAGGTCGGCGCCGTCGACGTACTGCATGACGAGGAACAGTTCCTCGCCCTCGCTGCCCGCGTCGTGCACCGTGACCAGGCCGGGGTGGTCGACCTGGGCGGTGACCCGGCACTCGCGGACGAACCGGCGGCGCAGTTCGTCGGCCTCCTGCCCGGCGACCTTGTCGGGGCGCAGCAGCTTGACGGCCACGCGCCGGTCGAGCCGTCGGTCGTACGCCGTCCAGACCTGGCCCATGCCGCCCTGCCCGACGAGTTGGGACAGCTCGTAGCGGTCGGCGACGACGCGTCCTGCCGTGCCGGTGGCCTGCCGCGCGCTCACGTTCCGCCCTGCGGGCCGGCGCCGCCGTTGCCGTCGTGGCGGCGCAGGTAGTCGCTGAGTTCGTCGAGTTCGGCGCGGACCTGGTCGATGCGGGCGGGCGGGGGCGGCGCCTGGCGCGGGGGCGGCGGTGCGGTCTGCGGCGGGGCGGTCTGCGGCACGGTGGTGGCCGTGAACGGCGAGGAGGTCTGCGGGTAGCCGTAGCCGGGGGTCGGGGTCGGGGCGTAGCCGCCGTACCGCAGCTGCTGGAAGTGGCGCACGTCGGCCGCGATGTAGTAGGCGATGACGGCCACGAGGGTGATGAGCAGCAGCGCGAGTCCGGTGTAGCCGCCGGGGGTGTGGATCTCGTCGCCGGGCTCGGTCCCGATCAGCACGATGCTGAGGATGTCGACGGCCAGGACCGCCACGAACAGGCCCCAGTCCACGGACCTGCGGGTGACGACCGCCAGCCGCAGCAGCATCACCCAGGTGAGGAAGCCGCAGGTGAGGACCGACAGGGTCACGAACAGCACGCGCATGGAGACCAGATACCCGGGTGAGGGTGGCTGCTTCACCGGCTGCGTGTAGCCGTGGCCGTGCATGGCTGCTCCTGGTACCTGGAACGGGCGGATGTCGCGTCGAGCGTATAGGCCGACACCGACAGGCGGCCCTGGGTTGTACCGAACCGTTGTCGACCTGATCACTCCGGCCGGCCGAGGGCGGTGTCAGCCGCCGCACTGGCGGAGCATCGCCTCCCGGTCGGGCGCGGTCACCGCCAGTTCGTACTTGGCGGCGACCTGGGCGAAGCGGACCGCGTACGCGCACCGGACCGGCTTGGCCGGCGGGAGCCAGGAGGCGGGTCCGGAGTCGCGCTTGGCGGAGTTGGCACGGCCCTGGACTGGGATCAGGTTCAGCGGGTCGTTGGCCAGTTGCTCGCGCTTGTTCTCCGTCCAACGCGAGGAGCCCATCTGCCAGCTGTAGGACAGCGGCACGACGTGGTCGATCTGGACCTCGCTCGCCTCCTGCTTGCGCCACTCGATGGTCGTGCCGGTGTAGGGGTCGTCGAGGCTCATCGCGACGACCACGCAGTCGGAGCCGGAGCGGAAGCGGACCTCCTGGCCGTCGCGCTTGAGGAGGTCGTTGCGCGTGTCGCAGCCGTTGCGGGCGAGCGGGACGCCGTCGGCGGAGTCCATCCAGGCGTAGCCGAACTCGTCGCGGTCGTAGCCCGTCCTCGGGCCGCGTCCCTTGGTCTCCAGGTCCTCGATGAGCCGCCGGGCCGTGGCCTCGGGGCCGTCGCCGGTGACCGGGGCGAGGCCGGGGCCGGTGCCGTCCGGGTTGCGCAGGGGGCTGACGGCCGGTCCGGCGGCCGGGGCGGCGGCGCCGCTGTCGGTGGGGGCGGCCGCGTCGCCCTCCAGGCCTTCGCATCCGCTGACCAGAGCCAGTGCGAGGGCCGCGCCCGCGGTCCATCCGGTACGGATCCTGCTGTGCCGCGTCATGCGCGTCCCTCCCCCAACTCGATCGCCGGTATCACCGTAGCGACGGAGAGGTCCAGACCATAGAGGGCTTAATTAGGCATGTCGGACATAACTGCCGTACCTTCGAAAGTGAGTCACGTCTCGGAAGGAGCTGCTGCATGGGCATCCTCGACAAGGTCAAGAGCATGGCCGGCAAGGACAAGGACAGGTCAAGGAAGATGTCCGACGCCGCCGAGCGCCAGGTCAACGAGCGGACCGGCGGCAAGTACGAGAAGCAGGTCGACGCCGCGCAGCAGCAGGCCGAGGGAAAGCTCGGCTTCGGACGCGAGGGCGGCGACCGGCCGGAGCAGCGGTAGCCGCTCCGGACGTCCGAACAACCGCCGAAGCCCGCCCATGGGGTATGCCCCCTGGACGGGCTTCGCGCTACGACCCCAGGATCGAGGTCAGGAACTCCCCCACCCAGCCGAGCAGTTCCCGCCCGAGCAGCGGCTTGCCGCCGACCTTCGCGGTCTTCGGTCGCGGTACGAGGACCTGGCGGGTGCCCGCCTTGATGACGCTGCCGGGGTAGAGCCGCTTCAGCCTCAGCTCCTGGGACTCGCGCAACTCCACCGGCGCGAAGCGGATGTTGTTGCCCTGGAGCACGATCTCGCCGACGGCGCACGCCCGCGCGAGCATCCGCAGGCCCGCGACCAGCAGCAGGTTCTCCACCGGCTCCGGCAGCTTGCCGTAGCGGTCGACGAGCTCCTCGCGTACGGCCTTGATGTCCTCCTCGCTGTTGGCGGAGGCGATGGACCGGTACGCCTGGAGGCGCAGCCGCTCGCCGGGCGCGTAGTCGTGCGGGACGTGCGCGTCGACCGGCAGCTCGATCTTGACCTCCAGCGGCGGCTCCTCCTCCACACCGCCCTCCAGCGAGGCCCGGTAGTCGGCGACCGCCTCGCCGACCATCCGCACGTACAGGTCGAAGCCGACGCCGGCGATGTGGCCGGACTGCTCGCCGCCGAGCAGGTTGCCCGCGCCGCGGATCTCCAGGTCCTTCATCGCCACGTACATGCCCGCGCCCATCTCGGTGTGCTGGGCGATGGTGGCGAGCCGCTCGTGCGCCGTCTCCGTCAGGGGCTTCTCCGGCGGGTAGAGGAAGTACGCGTAGCCGCGCTCCCGTCCTCGGCCGACGCGGCCGCGCAGCTGGTGGAGCTGGCTGAGTCCGAAGTTGTCGCCGCGCTCGACGATGAGGGTGTTGGCGTTGGAGATGTCGATGCCGGACTCGACGATGGTGGTCGAGACGAGCACGTCGAACTTCTTCTCCCAGAAGTCGACGACCACCTGCTCCAGGGCCTGCTCGGACATCTGGCCGTGGGCGGTGGCGATGCGCGCCTCGGGGACGATCTCGCGCAGCCGGGCCGCCGCGCGGTCGATGGACTCGACGCGGTTGTGGATGTAGAAGACCTGGCCCTCGCGCAGCAGTTCGCGGCGGACTGCGGCGCCGATCTGCTTCTGCTCGTAGGGGCCGACGAAGGTCAGCACCGGGTGGCGCTCCTCCGGCGGGGTGGTGATCGTGGACATCTCGCGGATGCCGGTGACCGCCATCTCCAGGGTGCGCGGGATGGGGGTGGCCGACATGGTCAGCACGTCGACGTTGGCGCGGAGCTTCTTCAGCTGCTCCTTGTGCTCGACGCCGAAGCGCTGCTCCTCGTCGACGATGACCAGGCCCAGGTCCTTGAACTTGGTCTCGGACGAGAACAGCCGGTGGGTGCCGATGACGATGTCCACCGAGCCCTCGCGCAGGCCCTCCAGGGTCGCCTTCGACTCGGTGTCGGTCTGGAAGCGGGACAGCGCCTTCACGTTCACCGGGAACTGGGCGTACCGCTCGCCGAACGTCCCGAAGTGCTGCTGGACCAGCAGGGTCGTCGGCACGAGTACGGCGACCTGCTTGCCGTCCTGGACCGCCTTGAAGGCGGCGCGGACCGCGATCTCGGTCTTGCCGTAGCCGACGTCGCCGCAGATCAGGCGGTCCATGGGGACCGTCTTCTCCATGTCGTCCTTGACCTCGGCGATGGTGGTGAGCTGGTCCGGGGTCTCGGCGTAGGGGAAGGCGTCCTCCAGCTCGCGCTGCCAGGGCGTGTCGGCGCCGAAGGCGTGTCCCGGGGCCGCCATCCGCGCGCTGTAGAGCTTGATCAGGTCGGCGGCGATCTCCTTGACCGCCTTCTTCGCGCGGGCCTTGGTCTTGGTCCAGTCGGCGCCGCCGAGACGGTGCAGGGTGGGGGCCTCGCCGCCGACGTACTTGGTGATCTGCTCCAGCTGGTCGGTGGGGATGTAGAGCCGGTCGCCGGGCTGGCCGCGCTTGGCGGGGGCGTACTCCACGACCAGGTACTCGCGGGTGGCGCCCTGCACGGTGCGCTGCACCATCTCGATGTAGCGGCCCACGCCGTGCTGCTCGTGGACGATGTAGTCGCCGGTCTCCAGGGTGAGCGGGTCGATGGTCTTGCGGCGCCGGGCGGGCATCCGGGCGCCCTCGCGGCCCGCCGCCTTCTGGCCGGTCAGGTCGGTCTCGGTGAGGACGGCGAGCCGGAGATTCCGGTCGACGAAGCCGTGGTCGATCGAGCCGCAGGAGACGTGCACGACGGACGGACTGAGGGTGCCCAGGTCGTTGTCGAGCCGGGCCGCGATGCCCTCGCCGCCGAGGACCTCGACGGTGCGGGCGGCCGGGCCGTGGCCCTCGGTGACGTAGACCGCGCGCCAGCCGTCGGCGAGCCAGCCCTTGGTGTCGGCGAGTGCCTTGGCGGTGTCGCCGCGGTAGGTCTCGGGGGCGTGCATGCCGAGCTTGAGGGTGTCGGCCTCCTCGAACGCGTCGTCGGCGGCGAACGGCGACACCGACCACCACATCATGTCCAGCTCGCGGGCCCGCTCCCGGACGTCGGCGATGGACCAGAGCGAGGCCGCGTCGACGTCGATCGGCGCCTCGCCGCCGCCCGCGGTGGCCGCCCAGGACGCCTGGAGGAACTCCTGGCTCGTCGCCACCAGGTCGGCGGCGCGGGTCCGCACCCGCTCCGGGTCGCAGACAAGCGCCATGGCGCCCTTGGGAAGCACGTCAAGGAGCAGTTCCATGTCGTCGACGAGGACGGGAGCCAGCGACTCCATGCCCTCCACCGCGATGCCCTCGGCGATCTTGCCGAGCAGCTCGCCCAGCTCGGGGTGGGCCTCGGCGAGGGCGGCGGCGCGCTCGCGCACGTCCGGCGTCAGCAGCAGCTCGCGGCAGGGCGGGGCCCACAGGCCGTGTTCGGCGACCTCCAGGGAGCGCTGGTCGGCGACCTTGAAGTAGCGGATCTCCTCGACGTCGTCGCCCCAGAACTCGACGCGGAGGGGGTGCTCCTCGGTCGGCGGGAAGACGTCCAGGATGCCACCGCGGACGGCGAATTCACCGCGCTTCTCCACCAGCTCCACGCGCGCGTACGCGGCTGCCGCGAGGGCCTCCACGATCTCGCCCAGATCGGCGGTCTGTCCGGTGCGCAGGGCCACCGGCTCCAGGTCGCCGAGGCCCTTGACCTGCGGCTGGAGTACGGACCTGACGGGCGCCACGACGACGGAGACCGGGCCGGTCTCCGGGTCGTCGGGGCGGGGGTGGGCCAGGCGCCGCAGGACGGCCAGGCGGCGGCCGACGGTGTCGCTGCGCGGGCTGAGGCGTTCGTGCGGGAGGGTCTCCCAGGACGGGTACTCGACGACGCCCTCGGGGGGCAGGAGGGAGCGCAGGGCCGCGGCGAGGTCCTCCGCCTCGCGGCCCGTCGCCGTCACCGCCAGGACGGGACGGGACGTCTCGCGGGCCAGGGCGGCGATGGCGAAGGGGCGGGCCGCGGGTGGGCCGACCAGGTCGACGTGCATGCGGTTGCCGTCTGCGGCCGCCGAGATCGCTTCCGCGAGGGCGGTGTCCTTGACGACGGCGTCGAGCAGACCGTGCAGGCTCATGGAGGGGGCGCTTTCCGTCCTGGGGTGGGGCAACACGAGTAGCCCGACGCGGGTGGGGCCGGGGGTGTCCAGCGTACGTCGCCGGGCGCGGGTGCGTCGGGGGCTGTGGATGACGCCGGGTACGGGGTGGCGGCGTCGCGGTCGCCGTACCAGGGGGCTCCGCCCCCTGGACCCCCGGCCTATGCCCACCCACCACCCGACTCGGTGGGTTGAAAAGTGGACGCCCGGGGTGACGGACGACTCGGTGGGGCGAAGAGTGACCGCCCGCGCTGACCGACGACTCGGTGGGGCGAAAGGTGACCGCCCGCGCTGACCGACGACTCGGTGGGGCGAAAGGTGACCGCCCGCGCTGACCGACGGCTCGGTGGGTTGAAGGGCGGACGTCCGTACCCCCGCAAAAGAGCCGGCGCCGGAGGCCTCGTGGCTTCCGGCGCCGGGTTCCCCCGCAACCCCCGTGTGCGGTGGCCGTGGGGTGCTACTCCGTCGCGATGGCGTTCAGGACGTTCATGCGGCCCGCGCGGAAGGCCGGGACCAGGGCGGCGAACAGGCCCACGAAGGCCGAGCCGATGAAGACGCCGATGATCGTCGGCCAGGGGATGTCCAGGACGTTCAGTCCCTCCAGGGCGAGGAGCTTCTGCGCCGTGGCGCCCCAGCCCATGCCCAGCCCGAGGCCGAGCAGCGCGCCGAAGAGGGCGATGACGACGGACTCCATGCGGATCATGCGGCGCAGCTGGCGGCGGGAGAGTCCGATCGCCCGCATCAGGCCGATCTCGCGGGTCCGCTCGACCACCGAGAGGGCCAGGGTGTTCACCACACCGAGGACGGCGACGATGATCGCCAGGGCGAGCAGGCCGTAGACCATGTTCAGCAACTGGCCGACCTGGTCCTTCAGCTCCTGCTTGTAGTCGGTCTGGTCGGCCACCTGGTACTGCGGGTAGGCGTCCATGGACTTCTTCAGCGCCGCGTACGCCTGGTCGCTCTTGCCGTCCTCGGCCTTGGCGAACATGATCGTGTTCGGCGGGATGCTCTCGGCCGGCAGGTACTTCCGCATCGTGTCGATGCTGATGTACCGGGCGCCCTGGTCGATGGCCACGTCGTCGCTCGTGATCGCGGCGACCTTGAGCTTCGCGGTCTCGCCGCCCTTGAAGGCGACCGAGAGGGTGTCGCCGACGTGGACGCCGTGCTTCTCGGCGTAGTCCGAGCCGACGGACATGGCGTCCGCCCCGTAGGCGGCGGAGAGCTTGCCCTCCGTCGTGGCGCGGCGGACGTCCTCGGCGTAGGTCGGGTCGGCGGCCGTGACGCCGTCGTCGTCGGTCTTGCCGTCGGGCGAGGTCAGCGTGGCGTCGAGCATCTTGTAGCGGGTGACGTGCTCCAGGCCGGGCGTGTCCTGCATCGCCTTCTCGGCCTTCGGCACGATCCGCTGGTTGCCCTGGACGATGAAGTCCGCGCCGACCGTCTTGTCCAGCTCGCTGGTGGCCGAGGCGACCATGGAGGAGCCGACCACCGAGAGACAGGCCACCAGTGCGAGGCCGATCATCAGGGCGGCGCCCGTGGCACCGGTGCGGCGCGGGTTGCGCAGGGCGTTGCGCTCGGCCAGCCGGCCGACGGGACCGAAGGCCCGCAGCAGCACCGCGCTGATGACCCGGACCACGAAGCCGGCCAGCAGCGGGCCGATGACGACGAAGCCGATGAGGGAGAGCACGATGCCCGCGCCGAGCATCAGTGAACCCTCGCTCGCCTTGTCGGCGCCTGCCGCCGTGAGCAGGGCCGCGGCACCGGAGCCGGTGAGCACCAGGCCGATCAGGCCGCGTATCCAGCCGGCCTTGACGTCGGCCGGTGTACCGGCGTCGCGCAGGGCGGCCATCGGGGAGATCTTGCCGGCACGGCGGGCCGGCAGGTAGGCGGCCAGGACGGTGACCACGACGCCGAGGACCAGGCCGATCACGGGGGTCGCCGTCTTGATGGTCAGGTCGTCGGTGGACAGGTTCATGCCCGCGGCGGACATCAGCTTCATCAGGCCGATGGCGATGCCGACTCCGGCCGCGACGCCGAGGACGGAGCCGACGATGCCGAGGAGCAGCGCCTCGACCAGCACGGACCGGTTGACCTGCCTGCGGGAGGAGCCGATGGCCCGCATCAGGCCGATCTCGCGGGTGCGCTGGGCGACCAGCATGGAGAAGGTGTTGATGATGAGGAAGATGCCGACCAGGAACGCGATCCCGGCGAAGCCGAGCATGGCGTACTTGATGACGTTCATGAACTCGCCGATGCCCTCGCGGTTCTCGTCGGAGTTCTCCTTGGCCGTCTGGACCTTGTAGGTGCCGTCCAGGGACGAGGCGACGTTCTGCTTGAGCCTCGTGTCGGAGACACCGGCCTCGGCGGTGAGGTTGAGCTGGGTGAACTTGCCGGTCGAGCCGAGCAGTTCGCTCTGGGCGGTGGCCGTGTCGAAGTAGACGACTGCGGCGCCGGGGTTGGTCACCGTGAAGGAGGCGATGCCGACGATCTTCGCCTTGAAGTCGCCGGTCTGCGCGATGGTGCGCAGTTCGTCGCCGAGCTTCAGGTCGTGCTTGTCGGCGGTGTCGGCGTCGACCATCACCTCGGTGGGCCCGCGCGGGGCGTGCCCGGTGGTGATCTCCATCGACCGGAGGTCGTTCTTCGTCCAGTTCCCGGCGATCGTCGGGGCGCCGTTGGTGGCGCCCACGTTGTCGTTGTCGCTGTTGACGACCGTCACGTTCATCGAACTGACGACGCCCTCGGCGGACTTGACGCCCTCGGTCGCCCGGGCCCGCTCCAGTGCGGAGGCCGGGAGGGCCTCGGGTACGCCGTTCTGCGGGGTGTCCTCGGCCTTGGCGTCCTTCGGCATGACCGTCACGTCGGACGAGGTGATCGCGAAGAGCTTGTCGAAGGTGGTGTTCATCGTGTCGGTGAACACCAGGGTGCCGCACACGAACGCCACCGACAGCAGCACCGCCACCGCCGAGAGCGCCATCCGGCCCTTGTGCGCGAGGAAGTTGCGCATCGAGGTCTTGACGACGGTCATGACGTGCGCCCCCGGGCGTCGAAGTCCTTCATGCGGTCGAGGACGGCGTCCGCGGTCGGGCTCAGCATCTCGTCGACGATCCGGCCGTCGGCGAGGTACAGCACGCGGTCCGCGTAGCTCGCGGCGACCGGGTCGTGGGTGACCATGACGATGGTCTGGCCCAGTTCGGTGACCGAGCGGCGCAGGAAGCCCAGCACCTCGGCACCGGCGCGGGAGTCGAGGTTTCCGGTGGGCTCGTCGCCGAAGATGATCTCGGGACGGGCGGCCAGCGCCCGCGCCACCGCGACCCGTTGCTGCTGGCCGCCGGAGAGCTGGGTGGGACGGTGCTTGAGCCGGCCGGCCAGCCCCACGGTCTCCACGACCCGGTCCAGCCACGCCTTGTCGTACTTACGGCCCGCGATGTCCATGGGCAGCGTGATGTTCTCGATCGCGTTGAGCGTCGGGAGCAGGTTGAACGCCTGGAATATGAAGCCGATCCGGTCCCGGCGCAGCCGCGTGAGCTTCTTGTCCTTGAGCCCGGTGATCTCGGTCTCGTCGAGGTAGATCTGCCCGCCGGTGACCGTGTCCAGACCGGCCAGGCAGTGCATCAGCGTGGACTTGCCGGAGCCCGACGGCCCCATGATGGCGGTGAACCGACCGCGGTCGATGTCCACGTCCACGTGGTCGAGGGCGACCACCCGCGTCTCACCCGACCCGTAGGCCTTCACGACCTGCCGCGCTCGCGCGGCAACGGCCGTACGCCCTCCGGTGCCCCCGTGCGTGGGAATACTTACGGCCGATGTCATGTCAAGTCTCCTATGTCGGTCATCGAGTGAGCCGCCGGTGCCCCGTTGGACTTCCGCGGGTGCGCCGTGCTGCTGTCTCGAAGAGTCTGTCCGGAACCGTGGGGCGGGCGCGCTGGTGTTCAGCGCACTCTTTTCCTGGGGAAAACCCCACCCCCACGGGTCCGGTTTGCCGCCCCCCAGCGGCGTAAAGCCAGATTAAGGACGCGCCCGGCCCCTCTCGTCCTCCGCCGGTACGAACCCTCCCCGAGCCGTAGTACGGAGGTACCCCTAGGGGCAGTCCACCCTTCGGTGGAGTCGGTCTCGGGGTCGCTCTCCACCCCGAGACGCACCGAGCCTCCACCCTCCCGCCACGTGAGGGGCAAACCAGCACGTCGGCCAGCGCATACCGACCGACCAGTTCGGCCAAAAGGCAGCGCTCCAGGTGACTGGCGAGTAACGTGCGTGACCCCCACCCCCCACCTCCCCCTGCGGTCCGCCGCTCGGACCCAGCCGCGCAAGGAGAACCGGGATGTCCTACGACCCGTCCCCGTCGTACCCCCACCACCCCCCACCGCACCACATCGCACCGCCGTACCCGCCCTATGCCCCGACGCCCCATGCCCCGACGCCCCACGCCCCGGCGCACCAGGCCCCGTCCCACCGCGCCCCGACCCGGCGCGCCCCGCGGCGCGACCCGCTCGGGCACCACAGCGACCTGCGGATCCTGCGCAGCGCCTACCGCTGGCAGCGGCGCACCGCCACGCTCACCGCGCTCGGCTACTTCACCCTGTTCCTGATCCTGTCCGCCTACGCGCCCGGCTTCATGACCGGCACCGTCGTCGACGGACTGCCCACCGGACTGCTGCTCGCCCTGGTCCAACTGCCCGTCACCTGGCTGGCGATCGCGCTCTACGAGCAGACCGCCCGGCGCCGCGTGGACCCGCTCGCGGACCGCATCCGCAAGGAGGCCGAACTGGACGCCCGGCGGGAGGCGGGACGATGACGGAGTTCAGCGGCAACGCGCAGACCATGTCCCTGGTCGGCTTCACCGCGGTCGCCACCATCACGCTGCTGCTGTGCGTGATGACCGGCCCCGACCGGGACGACCTCGACGAGTTCTACACCGGGTACAGCTCCTTGTCCCCGATGCGCAACGGCCTCGCGATCGCGGGCGACTACATCTCGGCGGCGTCCGTCCTCGGCACCAGCGGCGTCATCGCCCTGTTCGGCCACGACGGTGTCGTGCTGGCGCTCAGCACCGCCCTCTCCCTGATGCTGCTCATGTTCCTGCTGGCCGAACCCCTGCGCAACGCGGGCCGGTTCACCATGGGCGACGCGCTCGCCCGCCGGATGCCGGGCCGCAGCGTCCGCGTCGCCACCTGCGCCGTCACCCTCGCCGCGCTGCTGCCGCTGATGCTGGTGCAGCTCGCCGGCACCGGCCAACTGCTCGCCTTCGTCCTCGGGTTCTCCGGCGAGTCGCTGGAGACCGGGTGCATCATCGGGCTGGGCGTGCTGATGATCAGCTACGCGGCGATCGGCGGGATGAAGGGCACCGCCCTCATCCAGATCCTCAAGATCGTGATGCTGCTCGGCTCGGGCGCCGTGGTGGCCGTACTGATCCTCAACCGCTTCGACTGGGACCCCGGCGCGCTGTTCGGCGCGGCGGCGGACCGCAGCGGGGTGGGCTCGGCGTTCCTGCACTCGGGGCTCCAGTTCGCCGGCGGGCCCCACCCCGACGCGGACATGATCACCGCGCATCTGACGGTCGTACTCGGCGGCGCCTGCCTCCCGCACATCACCATGCGCATGTACACCGCCTCCTCGGCCCGCCAGGTGCGCCGGTCGATGTCCTGGGCCGTGTCCAGCGTGGCACTGTTCGTGCTGGTCGTCACGGTCGTCGGCTTCGGCGCGACGGCACTGCTGGGGCGGGCGGTCGTGGCCGCGGTCGACCCGCAGGGCAACACCGCCTACCTGCTGGGGTCGCAGGCCGCCTTCGGTGCGGAGGTGTCCACCGCGGAAACGTTCCTGTTCACGATGGTCACCACGGCCGTCTTCCTCACCCTGCTCGCCTCCGTCGGCGGCATGATCCTCGCCTGCGCCAACTCCCTGGCCCACGACGTGTTCGCCACCCGCGTGCAGGAGATGTCACCGCGCCGCGAGATGGCCCTCGCCCGCGTCTCCGCGCTGGCCGTCGGCGTCCCGGCGATCATCCTGGCCACCCTGGTCCAGCACCGCAGCCTCCAGCCGCTGGTGACGCTGTCGTTCTGCCTGGGCGCCTCGGCCATCGCCCCCGCCCTGGTCTACGGCCTCTTCTGGCGCCGCTACACCCGCACCGGGATGCTCGCCACCCTCATCGGCGGCTCGCTGGCCGTCCTGCTGCTGATGCCGGGCACCAACCTGGTCTCGGGCTCACCCGTCGCCGCCTTCCCCGAGGCGGACTTCAACTGGTTCCCGTTCACCACCACCGGCCTGGTCTCCATCCCGTTCGGCTTCGCCTGCGGCTGGATCGGCACCATGCTCTCCGGCCGGCGCAAGGCCGAGGAGCAGCGCCGGCAGTACGAGGCGGTGGAGGGGTGGATCCTGGCGGGGGCGGTGCGCAGGGGCGACTGACCACGCGGACCTCGGGGCGGGTACCGACTGACCACGCGGACCGCGGGGCGGGTCCCGGGTGGCCTCACTCGACCGCCCGGCCGGTCAGCGAACTGAGATTGCTGCGTACGGAGGCCATGTGGGCCTGCAGTTCGTCCCACCGCTCCCCGTGCTCGCGCAGCACCTGCTCCGTCTCGCGGACGATCTCCTCCTGCCGCACCCGGGCCTCGGCGACCACCTCGGCCGCCCGGGCCCGGGCCTCCTCCCGCATCCGCCCGGCCGCCTCCCCCGCCTCGGCCAGCGCCCGCTCCGCCTCGCGCACCTCCTGCTCGGCGCGGGCCAACGCCTCCGCGTGGTGCGCGTCCAGCGCCTCGGCCCGCTCCTCCTCGGCCCGCTCCGCTCCGGCCAGCCGCTCGGCGTGCTCGCGGCCCTGCTCCTCGAGCGTGCCCTCGGTGCGCGTGCGTGCCTCGCGCAGCACGGACAGCACCTGCCCGCGCCCCGCCTTCACCTCCCGCCGCGCCTCGATCCGCACCTCGTCGGCCTCCGCACGCGCCACGAGCAGCCGCTGCCGGGCCTGTTCGTCGGCCTCGGCGCGCACGGCGTCGGCCCGCGCCCCCGCCGCCTCCAGCACGCCGTCGGCGTACGCCCGCGCTTCCCGCATCCAGTCGTCCCCCGCGTCGCGCGCCCGCTGCCGCACGGCCTCGGCCTCCTCCTCGCAGAGCCGGAACAACCGCCGCGCGCCTTCCCCGAGCACCTCGTAGTCCTGCGAGGTGAGCTGGGCGACCTCGTCCAGCAGGTCGCCCAGGTCCTCCTCCATCTCCCGGGCGAGGACGGTGAGGCGGGCGGCCCGCTCCCAGGCCGCGTCGCGGTCGTCGGAGAGCGCCGCGACGTACTCCTCCACCTGTTCCGGACGGTAGCCGCGCTCACGCCCGCGTACGGTCACGAATCCGTCGGGAGCCGCCGCTGCGCTGCTCATGCTGATCACCCCTGTGGTGAACCTGCCGCACTAAATGGACTTAACCGACTTTATGGATCGGATGTAAGCGCTCATAATGCGACACACCGCACGCGAAGGGCGGGGCCCGGTCGCCTCACCGGCCGACCGGGCCCCGCCCTTCGGTACGTCAGGAACGCCGCCGTCTCACAGCAGTCCGTCCCACATCTGCTCCAGCAGCACCGACCACCAGCTCTCCGGGGAGCCGAGCGCCGCCGGGTCCAGCGCGGCCAGCTGCGCCTGGAAGTCGACGGTCCAGCGGCCCGCCTGCTCCTGGTTCAGACCGAACCTGAGCCGCCACATCCGGCCCAGCAGCGCCAGTGAGCGCGCGAACTCCGGCAGCCCGGAGTTCACGAACTGCGGCGGCACCGGCGCACCGCCCGGCCCCGCCTCCACCGGCACGGCCACGATGGCCGCGGTGCCGTACTGCACACAGATCGCGCGGCCGAAGTCGCTGCCGACGACGAGGTACGAACCCGCGTCCGAGGCCGGCTGCACCCCCCGTTCGGCCGCCAGCTCCGCCAACGTGGGCACCGGGCGCCCCGGCTGGGCCTGCGCCCAGAAGAACGGCCCCATGTCCATCGGCAGACCCGCGGCCACCAGCGTGTGCGCCACGACCGGCGGCACGCCCTGCCGGGAGACCGCGGCCTGCTCGAACCGGAAGACGCCCGGCCCGAACGCGCCGCCGAGCTCCTGCCCGATCGCCTCCGGCGGAACCGGCGGCGCCGGCTGCACCTGCGGCAGCGGAGCGCGCACCGGCGCCGGACGGGCCGGCCCGTCGGCCACCTGGTGCAGCTCGCCCTGGTGCGCGAGCAGTTGCCGCATGCCCTGCTGCCGGCTCGCGTGGTCCGTGCCGTACGGCGCGATCGAGGTGATCCGCGCCTGCGGCCACTGCTCCCGGATCATCCGCGCGCAGTACGCGCCCGGCAGCTCGCACGACTCCAGTTCGGTGTGCAGCTCCAGCACCTGGTCAGGCGGGACGTTCATGGAGCGCAGCTCGTGGAACATCTGCCACTCCGGGTGCGGCGTGCCCGGCGCCGAACGCCGGATCAGCTGCTGCTCGGAGCCGTCGTGGGCGCGGTAGCGGAGCACGGCCTGGTAGCCCGGACCGACGGTCGGCTGACCGGCGGGCGGCTGCGGATAGCCGTACGCCTGCGGCTGACCGGGCATCGGCTGACCAGGGGGCGGCATGGCACCCGGCGGCATCGGCTGCCCGCCGCCGGGGACCCCCGGAGCGCCGGGCGGCGGCGGAGGCGCGCCGACTCCACCGGGTCCGCCGAGCGAGGGCGCGGCCAGCACGGTCTGCGCGTGGTGCACGGCACCGCCCGCGCCGCCCGAGGAGCCCTGCGCACCGGGCACCCCCGGAGCGGCGGGCGGAGGCGGCGTCCCCGGAGCCGAGGGCACGCCCGGCGCACCGGGGGCCCCGGGAGCGCCGGGAGCCGCGGGGGCGCCGGGAGGCCCGGGAGGACCCGGAGGCTGCGGCGCACCGCCACCCGTGCGGCCCGGATCGGCCAGCATCGTGGCGGCGTGGTGCATGCCGCCCGGCGGCGTACCGCCCGGAGCGCCCGGAGCACTCGGCGGGGGCGGCGTACCCGGCGCCTGCGGAGCTGGGGGCGTACCGGGCGGTGTGCCCGGCGCGGCAGGGGGCTGCGGTGCGCCCGGCGGAGGCGGCGTGCCCGGACCACCCGGTCCACCCGAGCCACCTGGCGCACCCGGTACACCCGGCGCACCCGGACCCTCCGGCCCGAGCGAAGACACCAACTGCGTAGGCACATACCCGCCGGCCGGCGTACCCGGCGCCGGAGCCCCCGACGGCGGCGGCGTGGCGCCCGGCCGCCCGCCCGGCACACCCGGGGCACCGGGCGGAGGCGGCGTGGTCGGGCCTCCGCCACGGCGCGGCGGAGGCGCCGCCTTGCTGGTCGCGGCGTCGGCGATGTCCCCCGCGTTCGGCGGGAGCGGCTGGGCCGGCCCGGGGGGCGCACCCGGACCGGCGGGCGGCTGCGCGGCGGGCGGCGTCTGCGGCGCGGGCGGCGGCGTGCCCGGACCGGCGGGCGCGGCCGGCGCGTCCGGCTCGTCGAGCGCGGGCGACAGCGCCGTCGGCGGCAGCGAACTGCCGCCCGACATCAGCGCCGTCTTGGCGTCCGGCGTCCCGGGCGGCGGCGCGTCGTCGTCGGCACCGCTCAGCGGCGGCGAGAACACGGTCTGCGGCAGCGGTACCGAACGGTCCTCACCGGCGTCCGCGTTGGTGTCCGTCCCCGCCCAGGGCGTCGCCCCGGCAGGGGCACCCGGCGTACCGGACGCGCCCGCGCCGGAGCCACCGTCGCCACCGGACGCGGCGGCCGGCCACGCCGCACCGCTGCCCCCGGCAGGAGCCGACGGCACACCGGCCTGCGTCTCGGGAAGCGGCGCGCCAGGACCGGCCACGGAACCGGAAGCACCGGTGTCTCCCGTACCGCTGTCCTGATCCCCGCGCCGACGGTCCGGAATCCCCAGCTTGTCCGCCGCCTCCTGCAGCCACTCCGGCGGACTCAGCAGGAACGACGTCTGGTTCAGGTCGACCCGCGCGGCGGGCGCCGGCTGCGCCTCCTCGGCCTCGTCGGGACGGCCGTACTCCTCCTCGTACCGGCGGACGACCTCACCCACCGGCAACCCCGGCCACAGCGTCGCCTCCCCGCTGTCCCGGGCGATCACCAGCCGCTGCGCACCGCCGTCCGAACGCGGGCCGTCCGCACGGTCCTCGGCCCACACCACGAACCCGAGGTCGAACTCCCGCACCCGCACCTCACGGTGCTGGTACGCCGGCAGCTCGCCGTTGACCCACTCCTCCGCGCGCTCCTGCGCCTGCGCGAACGTCACCATCGTCAGCTCACTCCCCTACGGACGCCGGCGTCGCGGGCACCGCGTGCGCGAAACCGCCGTCCACCATCAGGTTCGCCACCGTCTCCAGCTCCGGCGGGGACCCCGCCAGCCGCGACAGGAACGCGTCGAAGTCCTCGCCGCAGGGCATCAGCAGCCGCTCCACCCGGTCCGCGGGCGGCACCGAGGGATCCACGTCCCGCACGTCGTCGTAGGCGCAGAACCACACCGAGCCGAGCCGGTCGCCCTTGACCTTCACCGCGAGCAGACCGCCCTGGACGAACGCGACACCCAGGTAGTCCTTGGTCAAGTGGTCCCGCAGGCACTTGTTGACATAGACCAGGTCGTTGACCGCCGCCTCCTCACGCACCGTGAAGAACGGCTGGTCGACCAGCAGCCCCAGCTCGGCGTCGAGCGCCGTGCCGACCGGCGCGCAGCCGCCCGCCGCCTTCAGGAACGACCGGTACGCGCCCGGCAGCCGGTAGCCGAGGTCCTCCTCGACCCCCTGCACCTGCTGCTCCGACACCGCGACGCCCGACTTCGGCAGCCCGAAGTGCGCCGGCCGCGTCTCCTGCAACGGCCTGGTGCCGCGCTTGCCCTGGTCCACGGTCGCCGTCGCGATGCCACCGTGATGCCGCAGCAACGCCTTCACCTCGACCGGCACCAGCTCCATCCGGCGCGAACCGGCCACGTGGTGCCACGTCCAGCCGTGCGGTGTCGCCACCGCGGGCACCGTGTCCCACAGCTCGTGCCCCGACGCGGACAGCGCCGCGTTGGCCGACACGTAGTCCGTCAGCCGCAACTCGTCGACGCCGAACCCCACGGGCGGCTCCGCGATCTCCGCCACCGCGCGGGCGTACGGCGAGAAGACGGGGTAACCGCCCTCGTCAACCCGTACTCCTCTCGGGTGACGGGCCGCCCGCACCGGATCCGGGAAATGCACGACCTGCCCGGCATAGGCCGCGTTCGGCGGCGCGGCTCGCTGCCCGAGCCGACCTGTAGTCATGGCGGTTGCCCCCTGCGGCGTCTGTCTGATCTGTCTGCACTGTCTGAACTGTCTGGCCACCGCACGCAATCGCGGTGCCGACAGCCTATGCGGTACGCCGAGAGGGGTCACCGGCACCGGACCCCGCACCCGACACGCCGGACCCCGCCACCGTGACCTGCCGTCACCCTCCCGTGACACACCGCCCATACCCGGGCGTGTCGCCACGCCCCAGCTTCCCCAGCAGCCACGGGATTTGGCAGTCTGTGACCTTCCGGGGGATGCTCAGGAGGGGAAGATGATCATGAGTGCGACACAGACGGGACCCGCCACCGGGCGACCCGACGACCCCCGCGGCGGCGACCCCCGCATCGGCTGGAGCAGCGCCGAGGCCCAGCACGCCCCCACCCTCCGGCACCGCCGCGACGGCATACTCCCCACCGTCGCCGCAGCCCTCTCCGTGCGCGGCACCACCCTCACCGGCACGGCCACCCGCGCCGACGCGCCGCCCGCCCTGCACCATCTCGTCCAGGACTTCCTCGACACCCTCACCAGCGGCCAACGAGACCGTTACACGGGCCGCTGCGCCGAGACGGTCCTCATCTCACGGCACCTGGCCACCGCCGACGCCACCCGCAGCAAACGCGCCGCACGAAAACCCATGACCAACGGCGAAGCCCGCAAAGCACTCAAACACGCCAAACTCACCACTCGCCGCATCCGCGAGGACGGCGACCCCCTCCACGGCAGCTTCGCCGCACCGTGCCGCGCCTGCACCGCCCTCAGCGCCCACTTCGGCGTCCGCGTCGTCGACCCCACGACGAGCGACGACTGACCCGCCGGCCACCGACGCCGAGGACCGAGCCGCCAGAGCCGACCGAAGAGAACCAAGGGCCGATGCAAGCCGACCGCACCTCCACCACCCGCTTCCCCGTCCCCGTCGACGCCGCACTGCGCGACGCCGGCTGGCAACCCGGACGCTGGGACATCAAACAGGCCGAGATCTGGGCCGACACCCTGCGCGAACACACCTCACCGGCCGGACACCGCCACACCGTCTTCCCCGCCGCAGTCGAGGCGTGGGCCGAATTCGGCGGCCTCCGCCTCACCCCCACGGGCCCCGGCCGGCAGATCGCCCCCGCCACCCTCCACCTCGACCCCCTGCACGGCCTCCACATGGCCCGCACCCTCGGCGACCTCGGCCGCGCACTCGACACCCAGACCTGCCCCCTCGGCACCGAGACCGACAGCCAGGCCCTCATCGCCATCGACACCGAGGGCCGCGTCTACGCCCTCGACCACACCGGCGACTGGTACCTCGGCCCCGACATCGACACCGCGCTCGCGGCGCTCGTCGCCGGCACCCAGCCGACCCGCCTCACCACCGGCTGACCCCACACGGCCACCCCCTAGGACGCCGGAATCACCGCCGACACCCGGAAACCCCCCGCGTCCGTCGGCCCCGACACGAACACGCCCCCGAGCGCCGCCACCCGCTCCTTCATCCCCACCAGCCCATTGCCACCCGACGGCAACCGCGCCGACGTCGCGGCCTCGGGCGGCGGCTCGTTCTCCACCTGCATCGCGATCTCCGACACCCGGTGCGCCAGCCGCACATACGTCTTCGCACCCGCAGCGTGCTTGTGCACGTTCGTCAGCGCCTCCTGCACCACCCGGAACGCCGTCGCCTCCACCTCCGCCGCGTACACCCGCTCCTCGCCCTCCACGGACAGATCGACGACCATCCCGGCCGCCTCCGACTGCCCGACCAACTCGTCCAGCTCGGACAGGCACGGCCCGTCCGACTCCCCCTCGTCCGCCGCCCGCGACGCCGCCGCGGCCGCCGCCACACCCACCGCCGCCAACGGCACCGACGCCCGCTCCGCACGGGCACCGTCCCCACCGCTGCGCAGCACGCCGAGCATCTCCCGCAGCTCCGTCAGCGCCTGCCGCCCCATGTCCCCCACGAGCGCGGCGTTCTTCACCGCCTTCTCCGGATCCTTCCGGGCCACCGCCTGCAACGCGGCCGCGTGCACCACCATCAGACTCACCCGGTGCGCCACCACGTCGTGCATCTCCCGCGCGATCCGCGTCCGCTCCTCGCCCCGGGCCCACTCCGCGCGCTCCTCCGCCCGCTCCGCGAGCAACTGGAGCTCCCGCTCCAGCGAGTCCGCCCGCTCCCGCAGGCTCTCCATCAACCGCCGCCGCTGCCCCACGTACAGGCCGAGCAGCAACGGCGGAGCGGTCAGCCCGAGCGACGTGGCGATCGACGCGAACGGCAGGAACCAGTCCCCCAGGTCCACCCCGTCCCGCGCCATGTCCTGCCGCAGCCGCACGAACGTCACGATCAACGTCCCCAGCAACGACATCCCGGCCAGCGACCCGATGATCCGCCGCGGCAGTTCCGAGGCCGCCAGCGTGTACAGGCCGACGACGCCCATCAGGAAGCCCATCTCGGCCGGCGTGACGGCGATCGCCACCAGCACCACCGCGATCGGCCACTTGCGCCGCACCACCAGCACCGAGCCGGCCAGCAGCCCGAAGACGACCCCCACCGCCAACGGAATCCCGGCGTCCCGCGCGAACGGGACCCCCTCCGCCGCGCACTCCAACGCGGACACGGCCCCGAGGCTCACATCGAGCACCGCGCCGCGCCGCCTGTCCCACCACCAAGGCCCACCCCGGGCCGGCACGTGGTCTTCCCCCGTCGTGGTCATGACTCCAGCCTACGGGCGCGACCCGCCCCATTTCCGGTGACTTTCGACAAACGATACGACGCGATATCCCTCGAACTGGTGAACCCTTCGCCATTCGGGGCCTGAGGCGAGGATTCCGGCCGGACGGTATGCCCATGGCACGTTCACAGCACAAGTACGCGGACTTCGAGGGCTTGCGGGAGCGGGCGGTGGCGCTGCGGCGCGAGGGGCTCAGTCGCCGCCAGATCCGCGATCGGCTGCACGTCGACAACAACGACATTCTCAACCGGCTCCTGGAGGGCGAGCCGCCGCCCGAATGGACGAAGCGCCCGAACGCGAAGGGCGACGTGCGGGAGCGGGCGCGTGAGCTACGGCTCCAGGGGTGGACGTACGACCAGATCCAGGTGGAGCTGGGGTGCAGCAAGGGCTCAATCTCGCTGTGGGTGCGGGACTTGCCGAAGCCGGAGCGCAGGCGGAGCCCCGAGGAAGCGGCGGCGATCGCCCGTCGGGGCTGGGAGGCGAAGCTCCGAGTACGCGAGGAAGAGCGGCAGCAGACCAGACGGCGAGCATCCGAGGAGGTGGGCATGATGAGCGACCGTGAACTCTTCGTCACAGGCGTGGCCCTCTACTGGGCGGAGGGCGCCAAGAGCAAGCCGTACTCACGCCGCGAACGCGTCAGCTTCGTCAACAGCGACCCGAATGTGATCTCTATATTCCTGACCTGGCTGAAGCTGCTGCAGGTGGACCCCGCCAGCCTCCGGTTTGCCGTGCAGATCCACGAGACTGCCGACGTGGCCGGAGCCGAGGCCTTCTGGGCCGACCACGTCGGCATCGTGACTGCCGACCTCATGAAGACCACCCTCAAACGGCACAACCCAATCACCAACCGCAAGAACACCGACCAGAGCTACCGGGGTTGCCTGCGCATCGACGTGCGAGGAGGGGCAGACCTGTACCGTCGCATCGAAGGCTGGTGGTACGGCATAGTAGGTGCTGCCGCCGCAGCCGATCTACCAAATCGGGCATAGCGGCTATCCCGGGTCGTCTAAGGGCAAGACGTCAGATTTTGGTTCTGATCATGGGGGTTCGAGTCCTCCCCCGGGAGCAGTTGCTCAGTTCGGGTCCTGACCGGCGAACGCCGATGTCAGGGCCCGCACTCATGCCCCCCTCAAACCGCCCCGGTATCCTGCGGATGTCCCCACCCCCAAAAGCCGAAGGGCATCCCGTGAGCGCCATTCGCCCGGCAGCCGTCGTCGTTCTCGCAGCGGGTGAGGGCACCCGTATGAAGTCGGCCACACCCAAGGTCCTGCACGAGCTGTGCGGCCGGTCCCTCGTGGGGCACGTGCTCGCCGCCTCAAGTGAGCTGGACCCGCAGAACCTGGTCGTCGTCGTCGGGCACGCCCGCGAGAAGGTCACCGCGCACCTCGCCGAGGTCGCCCCCGAGGTACGCACCGCCGTGCAGGAGCAGCAGAACGGCACCGGGCACGCGGTGCGGATGGGCCTGGAGGCGCTGGGCGGCGCCGTGGACGGGACCGTGGTCGTGGTCTGCGGCGACACCCCGCTGCTGACCGGCGAGACCCTCAAGGCCCTCGCCACCACGCACTCCGCCGACGGGAACGCCGTGACGGTGCTGACGGCCGAGGTGCCGGACGCGACGGGGTACGGCCGGATCGTGCGGGAGGAGGCGACCGGCGCCGTCACCGCGATCGTGGAGCACAAGGACGCGTCCGAGGCGCAGCGGGCGATCCGGGAGATCAACTCGGGTGTCTTCGCGTTCGACGGGCGGCTGCTCGCCGACGCGCTGGGGAAGGTGCGGACGGACAACAGCCAGGGTGAGGAGTACCTGACGGACGTCCTCGGGATCCTGCGCGAGGCCGGGCACCGGGTGGGCGCCTCGGTGGCCGGTGACCACCGGGAGATCGCGGGGATCAACAACCGCGTGCAGCTCGCCGAGGCCCGGCGGATCCTCAACGACCGGCTGCTGACGCGGGCGATGCTGGCCGGCGTGACGGTCGTCGACCCGGCGAGCACGTGGGTCGACGTGACGGTGACGTTCGAGCAGGACGTCGTCGTCCACCCGGGTACGCAGCTGCACGGTGCGACGCATCTGGCCGAGGGCGCCGAGGTGGGGCCGAACTCGCGGCTCACGGACACCCGGGTCGGGGCGGGGGCGCGGGTGGACAACACCGTCTCCTACAACGCGGACGTGGGTCCGCAGGCGTCGGTCGGTCCGTTCGCGTATCTGCGGCCGGGGACCCGTCTCGGTCTCAAGTCGAAGGTGGGTACGTACGTCGAGACGAAGAACGCGTCGGTCGGCGAGGGGACGAAGATCCCGCACCTGTCGTACGTGGGTGACGCGACGATCGGTGAGTACACCAACATCGGTGCCGCGAGTGTGTTCGTGAACTACGACGGGCAGGACAAGCACCACACGACCGTCGGCTCGCACTGCCGTACCGGTTCGGACAACATGTTTGTGGCTCCTGTCACGGTCGGGGACGGTTCCTACACCGCCGCCGGCTCGGTGATCACGAAGGACGTGCCGCCCGGTTCGCTGGCCGTGGCCCGCGGCCAGCAGCGGAATATCGAGGGCTGGGTGGCCCGGAAGCGTCCGGGGAGCGCGGCGGCGAAGGCGGCTGAGGCGGTCTCCCGGGAGGCGGGAAGCGAAGACTGACCGGAAACCGGCGCGTCGAACACGGCGTACCGTGATAAGTGCACATCCGCACCCCACCAGCTGAGACGCCCCCGCGGCCAGTCGGGAGAGCGCCCGTGACGCTCAGCTGCGAACCTCTGAGGAGACAGTGCTGTGACCGGGATCAAGACGACCGGCGAGAAGAAACTGATGTTCTTCTCCGGCCGCGCCCACCCCGAGCTTGCCGAGGAGATCGCCCACCAGCTGGGTATCGGGGTCGTCCCGACTAAGGCCTTCGACTTCGCCAACGGTGAGATCTATGTGCGTTATCAGGAGTCGGCGCGTGGTGCGGACTGTTTCCTGATCCAGAGCCACACGGCCCCGATCAACAAGTGGGTCATGGAGCAGCTGATCATGATCGACGCGCTGAAGCGCGCGTCGGCCCGCTCCATCACGGTCATCGTGCCGTTCTACGGTTACGCGCGGCAGGACAAGAAGCACCGTGGACGTGAACCGATCTCGGCGCGTCTGATCGCGGACCTGATGAAGACCGCGGGTGCGGACCGGATTCTTGCCGTGGATCTGCACACGGACCAGATCCAGGGGTTCTTCGACGGCCCGGTGGACCACCTGTTCGCGCTGCCGCTGCTCGCGGACTACGTGGGCGCGAAGGTGGACCGTTCGAAGCTGACGGTGGTGTCTCCGGACGCGGGCCGGGTGCGGGTGGCGGACCGCTGGTGCGACCGTCTGGGTGCGCCGCTGGCGATCGTGCACAAGCGGCGTGACAAGGACGTGGCGAACCAGGTCACGGTGCACGAGGTCGTGGGTGACGTGGAGGGGCGCATCTGTGTCCTGGTCGACGACATGATCGACACCGGTGGCACCATCTGCGCCGCGGCGGACGCCCTGTTCGCGCATGGTGCGGAGGACGTCATCGTGACCGCGACGCACGGTGTGCTGTCGGGTCCGGCGGCGGACCGGCTGAAGAACTCGAAGGTGAGTGAGTTCGTGTTCACGGACACGCTGCCCACGCCGAACGAGCTGGAGCTGGACAAGATCACGGTGCTGTCGATCGCGCCGACCATCGCGCGCGCGGTGCGCGAGGTGTTCGAGGACGGTTCGGTGACGAGCCTCTTCGACGAGCTGTGAGTTCGACGAGCTGTTAGTTCGGCGAACTGTGGGTTTCGGCGAGCTGTGAGCGTCGTGCAGTAACCGTTCTGCACAGCGCGTAGAGATCGTTTTGGGTACGGCCTCCCCCTCCGAGTAGACTGCTGAAGTTGCTCGGCGAGGGAGGCCGTACCCGTGTCGCGGGTTCGGTTGTCCGTTATCGACGCGCTCTTCGTAGCAGGCCGTTCGTGGCCGGGTGACCACGTCCGTTTCTACCTCTACGAGGAGTGATCATGTCCGAGGTGAAGATCTCCGCGGGTACGCGCACCGAGTTCGGCAAGGGTGCCGCCCGTCGTATCCGTCGCGACGACAAGGTTCCCGGCGTTCTGTACGGCCACGGTTCCGACCCGCTGCACCTGACCCTGCCGGGCCACGAGCTGCTGATGGCGCTGCGTACGCCGAACGTCCTGATCGCGCTGGACATCGACGGCAAGACCAACGAGCTGGCGATCCCGAAGTCCGTGCAGCGTGACCCGATCAAGGGCTTCCTCGAGCACGTCGACCTGCTGCTCGTGAAGCGCGGCGAGAAGGTCGAGGTCACGGTTCCGGTGCAGGCCGAGGGCGAGCTGGCCCCGGGCAACTTCCTGCTGGAGTACGTCCTGGACGCGCTGCCGGTCGAGGCCGAGGCCACGCACATCCCCGAGCAGGTCACCGTGTCGGTGGAGGGTCTGGAGGCCGGTGCCTCCATCCACGCCAAGGACATCAAGCTGCCGTCCGGTGTGAAGCTGACCGTCGACGAGGACGCCGTCGTGCTGCAGGTCCTGGCCGCGCAGGCCGAGGAGCCCGCCGCCGAGGGCGAGGGTGAGACCGAGGGCGAAGAGGCCGCCGAGGCCTGATCGTCCCCCGGGTCCTGGCGGGCCTGGGTCATCATGTGGTCGGCCGCTGTTCCCGTGCGGAGCAGCGGCCGACGCGTATGTGCGGACGGGTAGCGAGGAGACATGGACGTGACGACGGACGCGAGTGCGCCCTGGCTGATCGCCGGCCTGGGCAATCCGGGCCCCGAGTACGCCGCGAACCGGCACAACGTCGGCTTCATGGTGGCGGATCTGCTGGCGGACCGGATGGGTGCGCGGTTCAAACGGCACGGCAAGGCGCAGGCCCAGGTGGTCGAGGGGCGGATCGGCCCGCCCGGACCGGTGGGCCGGCGGGTGATCCTGGCGAAGCCGATGTCGTTCATGAACGTGTCGGGCGGCCCGGTGACGGCGCTGGCGGACTTCTACAAGGTTCCGCTCGCCCACATCGTGGCGGTGCACGACGAGTTGGACATCGACTACGGCGTGCTGCGGCTGAAGCTGGGCGGCGGGGACAACGGGCACAACGGGCTGAAGTCGATCACGAAGGCGCTGGGCCGGGAGTACCACCGGGTGCGGTTCGGGATCGGGCGGCCGCCCGGGCGGATGCAGGTGGCGGACTTCGTGCTGCGCGACTTCGCGTCGGCGGAGCGCAAGGAGCTGGACTACTTCGTGGACCGGGCGGCGGACGCGGTGGAGGCTCTGGTCATCGAGGGGCTGGAGCGGGCGCAGAGCGCGTACAACTCCTGACTTGTCCGTTGATGGCGCGCGGGCGAGTTGACCGACCGCTCAGGTATGGCCAATGATCCCGGCCATGCCTGCCTCCGCCGCCGCCCCTCGTCCCCGTCAGGCTTCGTACGTTCTGCTGCAATTCGGCCGGATCGCGGCGATGGGCACGGTCGCGGCGCTGATCCTGATCGCGGGTGTGTGGGCGTCCTGGGGCACGGCGCAGCACGTGCTGCTGACCAAGGGCCGGGAGCAGGGCACGGTCGAGGTGGCGCGGTGCGGTGGCGGTTCGTGCAGCGGGCCGTACGCGCCGGTGTCGGCGGGGTCCCGGGAGCGGGAGCGGGTCGTGCTGGAGGACTCGGTCGCCGTGGCCGAGGGGCGGACGTACTCGGTGGTGGTGAAGCCGGGGAGCGACGAGGTGGTGCGTTCCGGTCCGGCGGGGGTGCTGTACGCGTGGGTGCCGCTGGGCGGGGCGCTGCTGCTGGCGTCGGTGGTGGTGGCCGGAGGGCTGCGGCGGACGCGGACGGCGTGGGCGATGGCCGGGGCGGGTGTGGCGCTGCTGACGGCGGCGTTCTTCGCGGTGTGAGTTTCCCGCGTACGGCATGGCGGTGCCCCCGGGCTCCTGGTGAGCGCGGGGGCACCGTCCTGTGTACGGGGCTGCGGTCAGCCGGTGTTGCGCAGGCCCGCCGCCACGCCGTTGACGGTGAGGAGCAGGGCGCGGGCGAGGAGCGGGTCGGGGTCCGTGCCGGCGGCGGCCGCCTCGCGCTGGCGGCCGAGGAGGGCGACCTGGAGGTAGGAGATGGGGTCCAGGTAGGCGTCGCGGATGCTGAACGTCTGCTTGAGGACCGGGTCGGCGTCCAGCAGTTCGGTCTCGCCGGTGACGCGCAGGACCTCGGTGACGGTCAGCTCGTGCTCGGCCTTGATGGCGTCGAAGACGTGCTTCAGCTCGTCGGGGACGAGGGTGTCGACGTAGTGCTGCGCGATCCGCAGGTCGGTCTTGGCGAGGGTCATCTCGACGTTGGAGATGAAGTTGCGGAAGAAGTGCCAGTGCTGGTGCATCTCCGCGAGGACGGCGTCCCCCTCCTGGCGCACGCCCGCCTCGCGCAGCGCCTTGAGGCCGGAGCCGACGCCGAACCAGCCGGGGACGATCTGCCGCGACTGGGTCCAGCCGAACACCCACGGGATGGCCCGCAGTCCGTCGAGCGAGACGCCCGAGCCGGGGCGGCGCGAGGGCCGCGAGCCCAGGTGCAGGTCGGCGAGCTGGTCGACCGGCGTGGAGGCCAGGAAGTACGCGGGCAGGTCGGGGTCCTCGACGAGTGACCGGTACGCGGTGTGGGCGGCGTCGGAGACGACGTCCATGGCGGCGTCCCAGCGGGCGAGGGCCTCGTCGGACTGGCGGGGCGCGGTGTGCAGCGCGGACGCCTGGAGGGTGGCCGCGACGGTCAGTTCCAGGTTCTCCCTGGCCAGCGACGGGATGAGGTACTTGTCGGAGATGACCTCGCCCTGCTCGGTGACCTTGATCTCGCCTTCCAGGGTGCCCCAGGGCTGGGCGAGGATCGCGTCGTGGGTGGGGCCGCCGCCGCGGCCGACGGTACCGCCGCGGCCGTGGAAGAGGCGCAGCCGTACGCCGTGGCGGTGGGCGACGTCGCGCAGGCGGCGCTGGGCGCGGTGGATCTCCCACTGCGAGGTGGTGATGCCGCCGAACTTGGAGGAGTCGGAGTAGCCGAGCATGACCTCCTGGACGTCCCCGCGCAGCGCGACAAGGCGCCGGTAGGAGGGGTCGGCGAGGAGGTCCTCCAGGATGGTGTCGGCGGCCTTCAGCTCGTCGGTGGTCTCCAGGAGCGGCACGATGCCGATCTTCGCCCAGCCGGCGTGCAGGTCGATCAGGCCGGCCTCGCGGGCCAGCACGGCGGCGGCGAAGACGTCGTCGGCGCCCTGGCACATCGAGATGATGTAGGACTCGATGACCTCGGGGCCGAAGACCTCCAGGGCGCGCCGGACCGTCTGGAAGACGCCGAGGGTCTTCTCGCCCGGCGCGTCGACGGGCGCCGGGGTGGGCGCGAGCGGACGCCGGGAGCGTAGCTCCTTGGCGAGGAGCTTGGCGCGGTACTCGCGGGGCATGTCGGCGTAGCGCCAGGACTCCTCGCCGAGCCGGTCGAAGAGCTGGCCGAGCGCGTGGTGGTGGGCGTCGGCGTGTTCGCGGACGTCCAGGGTGGCCAGCTGGAGGCCGAAGGCGGCCAGGGTGCGGATGGTGCGGGCCAGGCGGCCGTCGGCGAAGAGGCCGCCGCGGTGCTCGCGCAGGGAGGCCTGGATGACGCGGAGGTCGTCGAGGAGTTCGGCGGTGCCGAGGTAGTCGCGGCCGTCCTCGTGGGAGGTGCCCTTGGCGAGGCGCTGCTTGGTGTTCTCCAGCTTCTGCCGGATGCAGGTGGCCTTGAGCCGGTAGGGCTCCTCGGCGTTGAGGCGCTTGTAGCGGGGGCTGATCTCGGGGAGCCGGTCGAGGTCGGCCTGGAGGGAGGCGAGCAGCTCCTCCGTCGCTCCGGCGTAGCGGATCGAGTTGGAGAGGAAGCCGCGCAGCTCGTCGATCATTTCCAGGGCGTCGTTGATGCCGTGCTCGTGCTGGAGGATGAGGACGTCCCAGGTGACCTGGGGGGTGACGTTGGGGTTGCCGTCGCGGTCGCCGCCGATCCAGCTGCCGAAGGTGAGCGGGCGGGTGTCGTCGGGGAGCTTGACGCCGGCCCGCTCCAGCTCCGCGGTCAGGTCCTCCAGGACGTCGCCGACGGCGCCCGCGTGCAGCTCGTCGAGGTAGTAGATGGCGTTGCGGGCCTCGTCGGCGGGCTCGGGGCGGACGACGCGGAGTTCGTCGGTCTGCCACACGAGGTCGATGTTCTCGGCGAGGCGGGTGTCCAGGCGGCGCCGGTCGGACTCGATGACCGGGGTGTCCAGGAGGGCGGCGATGCGGCGCAGCTTGTTGAGGACGGAGCGGCGCGCGGCCTCGGTGGGGTGCGCGGTGAAGACGGGGCGCACGTTGAGGTTGCGGACGGTCTCCTGGAGGTGCTCCGGGTCGGCGTCCTTGAGGCGGTCGGCCGTGCGGGCGAGCAGTCCGCCCTCGGCGGCGCGCTTGGCGCCCAGCTCACGGCCTCGGTGCACCTGCTCGGTGACATTGGCGAGGTGGAAGTAGGTGGAGAAGGCGCGGACCAGCTTGGCCGCGGTCTCCAGTTCGGTGCCGCGCAGCAGTTCGGCTGCGGCCTCGCCGTCCTCTCGGGTGAGTCGGCGCACCTTCTCGACGAGTTCCAGCAGCTCGGGGCCTTCCTGCCTCACGAGGGTCTCTCCGAGGAGGTCGCCCAGCCGGCGGATGTCGGCTCGCAGTTCGCTGCTGGTCGTCGTGGTGGTCTGGTCGTCGGCACTGCTCACAGGTGCGGCTCCTTGCAGTGTTGAAGCTCGTCTGGGAGGGAACCCGGACGGCGTCTCGCGCGGCGGGCGCCGCTTACGGGCCGGACGTCCGGGAATTATTCAGAGCGGACCGCGCTGTCCGACCGACTCCCAGGATAGGTGTCGGCCCGGACGCGCAGGTTCTCGGGCTCTTGCCGCGCGGCAACGCACTGCCATACTTACGTCGCCGTAGGTTACGGAACCGTAGGAAAAGTGTGCATGGTTCCCGAGGCCCGGCACCGGACACCACCCTCGACCCCCCAGGGGACGCGCATGACCACGAGTTCCGATGTGATCCAAGACGGTTCGCAGCCCTCCGGCGACGCCGCCGCGTCGTCCGCCACGCTGGGCGGTGAGCAGAAGCGGTCGATCGAGCAGATCACCCTGCTGCTGTTCATCGCCGTCCCGTTCCTCGCGCTGGTGGCGGCGGTGCCACTCGCGTGGGGGTGGGGCGTGAGCTGGCTGGACCTGGGTCTGCTGGTCTTCTTCTACTTCCTCGGCTGCCACGGCATCACGATCGGCTTCCACCGTCACTTCACCCACGGCTCCTTCAAGGCGAAGCGGCCCCTGAAGATCGCGTTGGCGATCGCGGGCTCGATGGCGGTCGAGGGGCCGCTGGTCCGCTGGGTGGCCGACCACCGCAAGCACCACAAGTTCTCCGACGACGAGGGCGACCCGCACTCCCCGTGGCGGTACGGGGAGACGGTGCCGGCCCTGATGAAGGGCCTGTGGTGGGCCCACATCGCATGGATGTTCGACGAGGAGCAGACGTCGCAGGAGAAGTACGCGCCGGACCTGATCAAGGACCCCGCGCTGCGCGCGATCTCCCGCCAGTTCGTGCTGTGGACGCTGCTGTCGCTGGCCCTGCCCGCGCTGATCGGCGGGCTGGTCACGATGTCGTGGTGGGGAGCGTTCACCGGGTTCTTCTGGGGTTCACTCGTCCGGGTGGCGCTGCTGCATCACGTGACGTGGTCGATCAACTCGATCTGCCACGCGGTGGGCAAGCGCCCCTTCAAGTCGCGGGACCGCTCGGGCAACGTGTGGTGGCTGGCGATCCTGTCCTGCGGCGAGTCCTGGCACAACCTGCACCACGCCGACCCCACCTCGGCCCGGCACGGCGTCATGCGCGGCCAGCTCGACTCGTCGGCCCGGCTGATCCGCTGGTTCGAGGCGTTCGGCTGGGCGTACGACGTGCGCTGGCCGTCACGCTCGCGTATCGATTCGCGCCGCAACACGGAGCAGGACGGCGCCCGCCGCCGTAAGGAGACGGCGAAGGCTGCATGATTGACGGCGTGGCGACCGACTCCAGCAGCACCCCAAGCAACGAGAAGCCCCGGCGCGCGCGTCGCACCCGGATGACCGGTGCCGAGCGCCGCCAGCAGTTGCTGGAGATCGGTCGCACCCTCTTCGCCGCGAAGGGATTCGAGGGCACGTCGGTGGAGGAGATCGCGGCGAAGGCCGGGGTCTCCAAGCCGGTGGTGTACGAGCACTTCGGCGGCAAGGAGGGGCTGTACGCGGTGGTCGTGGACCGCGAGATGCGCCGGCTGCTCGACATGGTGACCGGCTCACTGACCGCCGGGCATCCGCGCGAGCTGTGCGAGCAGGCGGCGTTCGCGCTCCTGGACTACATCGAGGAGTACACGGACGGTTTCCGCATCCTGGTGCGCGACTCCCCCATCCCGCAGTCGACGGGTTCCTTCGCCTCGCTCATCTCCGACATCGCCACTCAGGTGGAGGACATCCTGGGCCGCGAGTTCAAGAACCGCGGCTTCGACGCCAAGCTGGCCCCGCTGTACGCGCAGGCGCTGGTCGGCATGGTGGCGCTGACCGGCCAGTGGTGGCTGGACGTGCGCAGGCCGAAGAAGGCGGAGGTGGCCGCCCACCTGGTGAACCTGGCCTGGCACGGCCTGGACGGCCTGGAGCCCAAGCCCCGGCTCATAGGGCACCGCAAGAGCTGAGTCACGGCCACCGGCACCGGAGAGAACCTGGGTCACGGCCACGGCACCGGAGAGAACACAGATGCAGCCGCTGCGCGGAGTCACCGTCGTCGCGCTCGAACAGGCGATCGCCGCACCCTACGCGAGCCGTCAGCTCGCCGACCTCGGCGCCCGGGTGATCAAGGTGGAGCGCCCCGGCACGGGGGACTTCGCCCGCGCCTACGACTCCCGGGTGAAGGGGCTCAGCTCGCACTTCGTGTGGGCCAACCGCGGCAAGGAGTCCCTCACCCTGGACATCAAGGACCCCCGCGGCAAGGACGTACTGCTCCGGCTGATCGCGGGCGCCGACGTGTTCCTCCAGAACCTGGCTCCGGGGGCGGCGGCACGGGCGGGTCTGGGCGCCGAGGAGCTGCGGGCGCTCCACCCGGAGCTGATCGTGTGCGACATCTCGGGCTACGGCGGCCCGGGGCCCTACGAGGGGCGCAAGGCGTACGACCTGCTGGTGCAGTCCGAGGCGGGGCTGCTCTCCGTCACGGGCACGCCGGACGAGATGGCCAAGGTGGGCATCCCGGTGTCGGACATCGCGGCGGGCACGCACGCCTACAGCTCGATCCTGGCGGCGCTGCTGGAACGCGGGCGGACCGGCCGGGGCACGCACCTGGACGTGTCGATGCTGGAAGCCACCGTGGAGTGGATGGGCTTCCCCCTGTACTACGCGTACGACGGCGGAGAGCCGCCGCCCCGGGCGGGTGCCGCGCACGCGACCATCCACCCGTACGGCCCGTACACGGCGGGCGACGGGAAGACCGTCATGATGGCGGTGCAGAACGAGCGGGAGTGGCGCGGCTTCTGCACGGTCTTCCTGAACCGCCCGGAGCTGGCCGACCACCCGCACTACGCCACCAACGCGGACCGCAACACGCACCGCGAGGCGCTCGGCGCGATCGTCGCGGCCCGTTTCGCGGAGCTGACCGGCGCGGAGGCGATCGAGCTGCTCGGCGCGGTGCCGGTGGCCAACGCGCGGGTCAACACGCTCGCCGAGGTCTGGGAGCACCCGCAGCTCGCCGCGCGCGGGCGCCGGCACGAGGTCGCGACACCGGCCGGTCCGGTTCCGGCACTGGCTCCGCCGGGCCCGACCGGGGACGCGCCCCGCATGGACGCCGTACCGGCGCTGGGCGAGCACACCCGCGCCATCCTGGGCGAGCTGGGCCTGTCCGGCGACGCCGTCGACGCGCTGGTCGAGGAGGGCGTGGCGTGACTCGGTCGGGGCGCCCGGGGAGCGCGTCCGGTGCGCCCGGCGTCACGAACGGGGTCGCTCGCCGGGCTCCAGGAACTCCAGGCGGTTGCCGACCGGGTCGGCGCAGTAGAAGCGCCGGTGGCCGGGCAGCTCGTCGTCCCAGGTGACGGACGCGCCCCGGGCCTCCAGCCGGGCGGCGTACGCCTCGATCCCGGTGACCCGCAGCCCGGGATGGGCCTTGCGGGCCGGGCGGAATCCGGGCTCGATCCCCAGGTGGAGCCGGACGGTGCCCGCCTGGAACCAGCAGCCGCCGCGGGCGGCGAGCGCGGGCGGCTTGGGGGTCTCGGCCATGCCGAGGACGCCCGTGTAGAACGCGCGCAGCGACTCCTCGGAGCCGGGCGGCGCGGCGAGCTGCACGTGGTCGACCGCGGTGATCACGCCTCCTCCGGCTTGCGGGCGACGGCGAAGACGCGGCGGAACGGGAAGGGGGTGCCGTGCGGTCCGGCCGGGTAGGCGGCGCGGAGGACCGTCCGGTACTCCTCGACGAAGGCGTCGCGGGCGGCCGGGTCGTCGTCGAGGGCGGCCAGTACGGGGCGCAGTCCCGTTCCCTTCACCCAGTCCAGCACGGCGTCCTCGCCGTCCAGCAGGTGGATGTACGTCGTCTCCCAGACGTCGGCGGTGCAGCCCGTGGCGGTGAGGTGGGCGAGGTAGGCCTCGGGGGTGAGGACGGCGTCGTCGTGGCGCAGGACGCCCGCGAGACGGTCCCGCCAGCGCGGGGAGTGGGCCAGCTCGCGCATCAGGCGGTGGCTGGGGGCGTCGAAGTTGCCGGGCACCTGGAAGGCGAGGGTGCCGCCGGGGGCGAGCCGGCCGATCCAGTCGGGGAGGCGGTCGACGTGGCCGGGGACCCACTGGAGGGTGGCGTTGCTGACGAGGAGGCCGACCGGCTCGTCCGGGGTCCAGGTGCGGGCGTCGGCGGCGGCGAAGCCGAGGTGACCGCCGCCGGGGGTCGGTCCCTCGTACTGCCGGGCCCGGTCGAGCATCGGGGGCGAGTTGTCGTAGCCGGTGATGCGGGCGGTGGGCCAGCGGTCGGCGAGCAGGGCGGTGGCGTTGCCCGGGCCGCAGCCGAGGTCGGCGATGCGGGGCGGGTCGCCCGGCAGGTCCGGGACACGGGCGAGGAGGTCGGCGAAGGGTCGGGCGCGGTGATCGGCGTGGCGGAGATACTGGGCGGGGTCCCAGGCGGGGGCGGTGGTGGGCATGGACTCTCCAGGGGTGGCCGTGCGGGACGGGTACCCAGCGTCGCGGGCATAGTATCTCGACGTCAAGACAATCGACATCAAGAGACTTCACGTCGACACAACCACTACACTGATCGACATGGAGGACGAGGTCGATCGACTGGTCGCAGCGTGGCGCCGGGAGCGCCCGGACCTCGACGTGGAACCGCTGGAGGTGCTGAGCCGGGTCAGCAGGCTCGCCCGGCACCTGGACCGCGCCCGCCGACTGGCTTTCTCCGAGCACCAGTTGGAGCCCTGGGAGTTCGACGTGCTCACCGCGCTGCGCCGGGCCGGCACCCCGTACCAGCTCTCACCGGGCCAGCTCCTCACCCAGACCCTGGTCACCTCGGGCACGATGACCAACCGTATCGACCGCCTGGCCAAGAAGGGCCTGGTCGAGCGGCTGCCCGACCCCAGCGACCGGCGCGGCGTGCTGGTCCGGCTCACGGACGAGGGCCGCGACCGCGCCGACCAGTCGCTCGCCGGGCTCCTGGCCCAGGAACGGGCCATCCTGGCCGAGCTGTCCCGCGCCCAGCGCAGCGAACTGGCGGCACTGCTACGCCAGCTGACCGCCCCGTTCGACAACATCCCCGGTTAGGGGCCTCCCGGGCAGATCGTGCCGCAGACGCGGGGGCTGGCACGCACACCGGCGTAGTCAGGCGCTGTTGCTTGCCTGCGACCCGATCTGCCCGGGAGGCCCCAAGTCGGCGGGCCCGACCCCCGCCCTCCTCGCCAGCGCCACCGCCGCGAGGGTGGAGTGGACGCCCAGCTTGCCCAGCACGTTCTGCATGTGGGTCCGCACGGTGTGCGGGGACAGGTACAGCCGCTCGGCGACGGCCTTGCGCCCGAGCCCGGCCACCATGCACCGCAGCACCTCGCGCTCCCTCGGCGTCAGCGACTCCACCAGGCGCTCGCTCTCGGTGCGGTGCTTGCGGGCGGCGGTCAGTTCGCGCAGGACGCCGGTGAGCAGGGCGGGCGGCAGATGCGTCTCGTCGCGCAGCACCCCGCGGATGACGCTGAGCAGCCGCGACAGGGAGCAGTCCTTGGCGACCCATCCGGAGGCGCCGGCCCCCAGCGCGAGCGCCGCCCGCCGGGGATCGTCCCGGCCGGCGAGGACGACGATCCGTACCCCCGGCTGCCCCGACCGCACGCCGGCGACCAGCGAGATCCCGTCCACCAGCCCGTCCTCGTTGCCCTCCCGCACGGGCACGGCGGGGCGGGTGCCGGGCACCCGGCCGCCCAGGTCGGCGTCGACGAGCAGCACGTCGAAGGGCCGTCCCTCGGACGCGGCCCGCTCCAGGCAACGCAGTGCGGCCGGACCGCTGCCGGCCGCGGAGACGTCGACGTCGGGCTCGGCGGCCAGGGCGGCGGCGAGCGACTCGGCGAAGATGCGATGGTCGTCGACGACCAGGACTCGGATACGAACCACGAAACCCCCTCCCCCGAGCTCCTCCCGGAGCAGGGGATACCCATCGTCTGTCCATCCTGGGAGGGCGACACCGGCACGGGTACGGCGCCCGAAGCCCCGTATCCAGCGGTGCGCTCGGTACTCCGGGTGGGAATGCCACGGCCGCACGGCCGCCGCCGCGCGTACACCGCTGTCCCGCCCCGAGCGCCGTACCCGGCTGTCTCGCCCCCTGAACGGCACCGGCCCCCACCGGTGCTGTTCATCAGAGTACGGGCGGGCGCCGGGAGCGGAAGGTTATTTGCAGAACTGACAGCCCCGCCCGTTTATGGTGAGCCGCATGTTTCGTCTTGTGACAGAAGTCGACAAAGCACGACGCGATCTGCTGCGCACCCGCCTGCGGGAGACGAACACCGCGGCGTCCTCGGTCCTGCGTTCGCTGCGCGGAACCCCTCACGAACGCGAATTTCCGTTGCACGTCTGGCTGCTGGACGCCTCCGGCGGCCTGGCCGGCGGCCTCGTCGGCCACACCTGGGCGACCTGGCTGCACGTGACCTACCTGTGGGTCGACGCCCGCCACCGCGGCACGGGCCTGGGCTCGACGCTCCTCGACGAGGCGGAACACACGGCCCGCACCGAACGCGGCTGCGTGGCCGCCCGCGTGGAGACCTGGGACTTCCAGGCCCCGGACTTCTACACGCGGCACGGCTACGACGTGATGTGCGTGATCCCCGACTACCCGCCAGGGGTCACGGAGTACACGCTGGTGAAACGGCTGGCCGCGGCCTAGCGGTTGACGGCCTGGATCTCCTGGACGACGACGTCCTGGCCTGCCCCGAACTCGCCGTCGGGCAGGTCGCCGCCGGCGCCGGTCGTGCTCGTCCAGCTGATCTTCCAGGTGACGGTGGCCTGGAGCTGGTACGAACCCTCGCCGGAGGAACGCAGGTACTTCACCCCGCAGGGCGGGGTCTCGTCGGCCTTGCCCTTGGCGTAGGGCGCGCCGATCCGCCCGTCGTGGATCTCGCACTGACCGGAGGCGGGGTACGTGACCGCGTCGTCCGTGCCCGGGGTGATCTTCAGCGACACCGGTTCGGCCGTGGTCGTCGCGCTGAGGCCGAGCATCGGGACGGAGGCGGTGACGGAGACGGGCTTGAACTCGGCGGTGTCGAGCCACGCCCAGGTCGGCAGGTTCACCTTCGTGGCACCCTGCGGCGCCAGGTCGACCTCGGTCGAGGGCACGCGGATCTCGGCGTAGGCGAGTTGGGCGAGCGTCTCGGCGGTGATGGCCTGGGGGCGGTCGGGGGGAGGCGCGTCGCCCTCATCCACCCAGAAGGGCAACTCGTCGCACTCCTGCGACGCCGGGTCGGCCTCGCGCCCTTCGGTGACGTAGGAGTCCCACCAGTACCCCTCGCCGTCCTTGTCCTTGTTGAAGTCCTTGTAGGGCTGCCCGTTGACGAAGTAGTTCTGGGTCTTCAGGGCCCACTCGTGGCTGGGCGCACTGCTCTCCCAGACCTGCCGCATCTGCGCGTCGAGTTCCTTGGCGGTGTGCTTGGGCGCGTAGTAGCAGGCGGGGGGTGTCCAGGAGGTACTGGAGGCGACGGTGCCGGCCGACTTACCGGTCCCGTTCTTGGACCGATCAAAGACGATCACTCCGCCGACGCCCGACTTGAGCGTGTCACCTTCACGCTCACCCGAGGCGCTCGTGTCGGCCGCCGGTCCGGGGTCGCCGATGGAGCCTGCTCCAGGATTGGTCTTGTCCGCGAAGGCGCTGGGCATCGAGCACAGCCACAACGAACCTGCGGCGACCGCGACGGCTCCGAGGCGCAGCAGCCGCGTCACGGCTGGCACCCGGTCGCACCGCGGGCCGACGTGATCTTCACGAGCTCCCAGACGCCCTGCTTGTTCTTGGCGACCTCGACGCTGTAGGCCACGTAACTGTCCTTGCTCACCTTCGTGCCCGTGAGCTCACCGGTCTTGATGACCTTGCTGTAGGCCTTGCTCTCGTCGGCGCAGTAGCCGATCGCAGCACTTGTCCCGGACTTCACCTTCACGGCACGGTCGAAGTACCGAGTCGTGCCCGTCACCGTCCAGCCCGCGTCCTTGAAGCCCTGGACCCACTTCTCAGCGGCGACGGCGCCCTCTCCCTCCGTGTAGAACTCAAGGGCGGGAAGGCGTGGATCCTGAGCAACGATCGCTGCGTCCAACGCCCGGACGAATTCGGCGTTGTCGCGCAGAATGGCGTCTTCGACGGATTTCCCGGTCTCTTCCGGCGAGAAGACGTCCTTGACGTCCGACGGCAACGTGACCTTGGGCCGCTCCGCGGAGCCCGTCGCGCTCGGTGAAGCCGACCTCGATGCCTGGCCGGTGTCCGCGCCCGCGATCTTGTCGTTGCCGTCGGAGTCGTCGTCACCGCCCCCGCACGCGGACAGCGTCAGGGCCGCGGTGGCGGCGAACGCGGCGGCTGTGAGGAACGTGGGGCGGCGATTCACGGAGGCTCCCGGTGGGGCGAGGGTTCACACGAGTGGCCCACGCTATCTACCGGGAGTGACGACCAACCAGTTGGGTTCCCGTCAGAGGATCCGCCGCGCCCCCGCCGACGGCACCGCCTCGAACACCCGGGGAGCCGTGAAGGCCGCTGCCGCGAAGGCCTCTTCGACCGCCTTGGTGATGGCGTCCACGTCGGTGGCCTCGGCGAGGACGATCGCCGAGCCGCCGAAGCCGCCGCCGGTCATCCGGGCGCCGAGGGCGCCGGAGGCGAGGGCGGTGTCGACGACCAGGTCCAGCTCCGGGCAGGAGATGCGGAAGTCGTCGCGGAGGGAGACGTGGCCCTCGACGAGGACGGGGCCGATGGCGCGGGTGTCGCCGGATTCCAGGAGGGACACCACGCGCTCCACGCGCTCGTCCTCCGTGACGACGTGCCGGACGAGACGGCGTACCTCCTCCTCGTCGCCCAGCCGTTCCAGCGCCGCGTCCAGGTCGGCGTAGGGCACGTCGCGCAGGGCGTCGACGCCGAGCAGCGCGGCGCCCTTCTCGCAGCCCGCGCGGCGCTTGCCGTACTCGCCCTCGCTGTGGGAGTGCTTGACCCGGGTGTCGACCACGAGCAGGCGCATGCCCTCGGCCGCGAGGTCGAAGGGGATCTGCTGCTGGGAGAGGTCGCGGGTGTCGAGGAACAGGGCGTGGCCCGCCTCGCAGCACGCCGACGCCGTCTGGTCCATGATGCCGACCGGCGCGCCGACGTAGACGTTCTCCGCGCGCTGGCACAGGCGGGCGAGCTGCCAGCCGCGCAGGCCGAGCGAGTAGAGGTCGTTCAGGGCCAGGGCGACGACGACCTCCAGGGCCGCCGAGGAGGAGAGGCCCGCGCCGGACGGGACCGTGGAGGCGAGGTGCACGTCGGCGCCGGTCAGCTCGTGACCCGCCTCGCGCAGCGCCCAGACGACACCCGAGGGGTACGCCGTCCAGGACTTGTCCGACCCGGGGTCCAGGTCGGCCACGCGCAGCTCGACGGGGTCGCCGGGGACGTCCGCCGAGTGCAGGCGCAGGATGCCGTCGTCACGCCGGGAGACGGCGGCGACCGCGGTGTGCGGCAGGGCGAACGGCATGACGAAGCCGTCGTTGTAGTCCGTGTGTTCGCCGATCAGGTTGACCCGGCCCGGCGCGGCCCACACCCCTTGCGGTTCCGCCCCGTACAGCTCCCGGAACCGCTCGCCGACGGTCCCTGCGACAGCCTCGCCCATGCCCTGACCCTCACCCTTCCGGTGACTCCGTAAGTACTAGCCCGCGTGGCGCTGCGCGAACTGCCACGCGTCCGCCACGATCCCCGCGAGATCCGCGCGGGACGGGTTCCAGCCCAGTTTCTCGCGTGCCGCGTCCGCCGACGCCACCAGGACCGCCGGGTCGCCGCCCCGGCGGGGGGCCACGACCTCGGGGATCGGGTGGCCGGTGACGCGGCGGACGGTCTCGACGACCTCGCGGACGGAGAACCCGTTGCCGTTGCCCAGGTTGCAGATGAGGTGCTCGCCGGGGGTGGCCGCCCCCACGGCGAGCAGGTGGGCCTCGGCCAGGTCGGCGACGTGGATGTAGTCGCGGACGCAGGTGCCGTCCGGGGTCGGGTAGTCGTCGCCGAAGACGGAGATCGCGTCGCGCCGGCCCTGGGCCACCTGGAGGACGAGCGGGATCAGATGCGACTCGGGGTCGTGGCGCTCGCCGTACTCGCCGTAGGCGCCCGCGACGTTGAAGTAGCGCAGCGACACCGCGCCCAGGCCGTGGGCCGCCGCCTCACCCGAGATCATGTGGTCGACGGCGAGCTTGGAGGCGCCGTACGGGTTGGTGGGCTTCGTCGGCGCGGACTCGACGATCGGGACCTCGTCCGGCTCGCCGTACGTCGCGGCGGTGGAGGAGAAGACGAGCCGCCGCACGCCCGCGCCCCGCATGGCCTCGAGGAGGGCCATGGTGCCGCCGACGTTGTTGTCCCAGTACTTCTCGGGCTTCACGACCGACTCCCCCACCTGGGAGAAGGCGGCGAAGTGCAGTACGCCGTCGAAGGTGGAGTCCAGCCACTTGGCGGCGTCGCGGATGTCCCCCTCGATGAACGAGGCGCCCGCCGGCACCCCTTCGCGGAAGCCGGTCGAGAGGTTGTCGAGGACGACGACCTCGTGCCCGGCCTCCACCAGATGCTGGGCGACGACGCTGCCGACGTAACCCGCACCGCCCGTCACCAGGTACTTCCCGCTCATGAACTCGCTACCTCTCGCAGTCGCTCGGCCGCGCGCTCCGGGGGCACGTCGTTGATGAACACGTTCATGCCGGACTCGGAGCCCGCGAGGAACTTCAGCTTGCCGGACGTACGGCGGATGGTGAAAAGCTCCAGGTGCAGCGCGAAGTCGTCCCGCGTCACGCCCTCGAACTCCTCCAGCTGCCCGAACGGGGCCTGGTGCCAGGCCGCGATGTAGGGGGTCGGAGGCTCGCCCTCACCGAAGATCCGGTCGAAGCGCCTCAACAGTTCCAGATAGACCTGGGGAAACTCTGTGCGCGCCGCCTCGTCGAGCGCGAGCAGGTCGGGCACCCTGCGCTTGGGGTAGAGGTGCACCTCGTACGGCCAGTGCGCCGCGTACGGCACGAAGGCCACCCACTCCTCGCTCTCCAGGACGACCCGCTCACCGGCCATCTCCTCCGCCAGAACGGCGTCGAACAGATTGTCCCCGCCCGTCGCGTCCTTGTGCGCGGCGAGTGAACGGAGCATCAGGGCGGTGCGGGGGGTGGTGAAGGGGTAGGCGTAGATCTGCCCGTGCGGGTGACCCAGCGTCACGCCGATCTCGGCGCCCCGGTTCTCGAAGCAGAACACCTGTTCAACGGAGGGCAGATGGGACAGCTCGGAGGTGCGGTCGGTCCAGGCGTCGAGCACGAGCCGGGCCTGCTCCTCGCTCAGGTCGGCGAAGGACGCGTCGTGGTCGGAGGTGAAGCAGACGACCTCGCAGCGGCCGGAGTCGCCGGCCAGCGAGGGGAAGCGGTTCTCGAAGACCACGACGTCGTACGACGAGTCCGGGATCTCGCTCAGCCGCTCGCCCTGCGAGGGGCACAGCGGGCACTGGTCGGCCGGGGGGTGGTAGGTGCGGCCCTGGCGGTGCGAGGCGACGGCGATCGAGTCGCCGAGCAGGGGATCGCGGCGGATTTCGGAGGTGGTGACGGTCCGCTCCAGCGGGCGGTGGTCCACCGCGTCGCGCACGGTGTCGTCACGCAGGTCGTAGTAGACCAGCTCGCGGCCGTCGGCCAGCCGGGTAGAGGTCTTCTTCACTGCCGCACTCCTCTGCACCCACCAATGCGCTCACCAGTCACCCAACACAATCAAACATAACACATCACAACCCACCACGGCCCGTCGTTCATCACAATCAAACAAAGTTCATCACCAGAAGTGTTCAATTACTGAACGCGGAGGCGTAGGTTCCGCTCCGGATCAGTTCGCGAACGAAGCGAGTGCTTAATGCAAACCCCCACATACCTAGCAGCAGAACTTCGGCTCCCCACCAACTGGCTCGACTACACGATCCTCGGGATCTACTTCGTCGTCGTCCTGGGCATCGGCTTCGCCGCCCGCCGCTCGGTCAAGACCAGCCTGGACTTCTTCCTCTCCGGCCGCTCGCTGCCCGCCTGGGTCACCGGTCTCGCCTTCGTCGCGGCCAACCTGGGCGCCACCGAGATCCTGGGCATGGCCGCCAACAGCGCCCAGTACGGCGTCTACACGACCCACTGGTACTGGATCGGCGCCATCCCGGCGATGGTCTTCCTCGGCCTGGTGATGATGCCGTTCTACTACGGCTCGAAGGTCAGGTCCGTCCCGGAGTTCCTCCTCCTCCGCTTCGACAAGGCCTCGCACCTGCTCAGTTCGGTCCTGTTCGCCGTGGCGGCCATCCTGATCGCGGGCGTGAACCTGTACGCCCTCGCGATCGTGGTCGAGGCGCTCCTGGGCTGGCCGGAGTGGGTGGCCATCGTGGTGGCCGGCTTCTTCGTCCTGGCGTACATCACCCTGGGCGGTCTGTCCTCGGCCATCTACAACGAGGTCCTCCAGTTCTTCGTGATCCTGGCCGGCCTCATCCCGATCACCATCCTGGGCCTGAAGAAGGTCGGCGGCTGGGACGGCCTGTCCGACTCCCTCTCGCAGTCACGGGGCTCCGACTTCATGACGGCGTGGGGCGGGACGGGGATCGGCAGCGACAACCCGCTGGGCGCCAACTGGCTGACCATCGTCCTCGGCCTCGGCTTCGTCCTCTCCTTCGGCTACTGGACGACGAACTTCGCCGAGGTGCAGCGCGCCCTGTCCGCCAAGAACCTCTCGGCGGCCCAGCGCACGCCCCTGATCGCCGCCTTCCCGAAGATCTTCATCGTCTTCGTGGTGATGATCCCGGGCCTGGTCGCCGCCGTCCTGGTCCCGAAGATCGGTACACCCGGTTCCGACCTCCAGTACAACGACGCGATCCCGTACCTGATGCAGCAACTGCTGCCCAACGGTGTCCTCGGCATCGCGGTGACCGGTCTGCTGGCCGCGTTCATGGCCGGCATGGCGGCCAACATCTCCTCCTTCAACACGGTCTTCACCACCGACATCTGGCAGAAGTACGTGAAGAAGGACCGCCCGGACGAGTACTACGTGCGCTTCGGCCGCCTGATCACCGTGATCGGCGTGCTGGCCTCGATCGGCACGGCGTTCCTGGCCTCGTCCTTCTCCAACATCATGAGCTACCTCCAGACGCTGTTCTCCTTCTTCAACGTGCCGATGTTCGTGGTCTTCATCATCGGCATGTTCTGGAAGCGGGCGTCGATGAAGTCCGGCTTCTGGGGCCTGATCGCGGGCACCACCGCCGCGATGGTGAACTACTTCGTCATCTACAAGCAGGGCATCATCGACATCCCCTCCGACCAGGGCGCCAACTTCGTCTCCGCGATCGCCGGCTTCGTGGCCGGCGCGGTGGTCATGGTCGCGGTGTCCCTGTTCACGGCCCCGAAGCCGGTCAGCGAGCTCCAGGGTCTGGTCTACGGCACGACGTCGCCCGGCATGTCCGAGGCACCGGCCAAGGGCGACGACGCCTGGTACCGCAAGCCGGCGCTGCTGGGCTGGGGCGCGGTCATCCTGGCCGCCGCCTGCTACATCCCGTTCTCGTTCTGATCGCGGGAGGATAGAGAGAGCATGTCTGATTCCTACTCCGACAAGAACGTCCAGGACGAGGTCTCCGAGCTGGAGACCAAGTCCGTCACGGCCGCGCGGCTGTTCGACATCCGGCGGATCATCGGCGGGCTGTTCGCGGTCTACGGCGTCATCGTGATGATCGCGGGCTTCGTGGCGTCCGACGCCGAGATCGACAAGGCGCAGGGGGTGAATATCAACCTCTGGACGGGGCTGGGGATGCTGGTCCTCGGCATCTTCTTCCTGGCCTGGCTGAAGCTCCGCCCCACGGCTCCGCCGACCCCGCCGCTGGAGGACGCGCCCAAGGAGTGACCCCACCCATGTGACGCCGGGGCGGTCAGGGCTCCGGCGTCGGTGCGGGCGCGGGGTGGGTGACGCGACCGGGGTTCATACGGCGCCCGGCGCGGGTGCGGGCCAGGGGTGGGTGACGCGGACCGGTGCTTGCCGGTGCCGCTGCGCCCACCCGTGCCGCCCCAGCGGCACGACTGCCCGCAGCTGGTGGGAAGGGACTGCCGGGTGCGGCACGCCGGTCAGCCGCCGGAGGTGCTCGCCCGGTCCAGCAACCCCGTCCGGGCCGCCAGTGCCGCTGCCTCCAGTCGTGAGCCCACCCCGAGCTTCATCAGGACCCGCTGCACATGGGTACGCGCCGTGGACGGTGCTATCCCCATGCCCGCCGCGATCAGCCGGGTGTCCTCGCCGTCGGCGACCCGGACCAGGACCTCCACCTCCCTCGGCGTGAGCATCTGCAGCAGCCGTGCCCCCTCGTCGTCGGGCTGCGCCGCCGGATTCAGCAGTTCCCCGAACGCCCCCTGCAACAGCGCCGGCGCCACCGCCGCCTCCCCGGCCCGCGCCTTCATGATCGCCCGCTCCACGCCCTCTATGCGCTCGTCGTGCCGGACGTACCCCGACGCCCCCGCCGCGAACGCCGCCGCGATCCCGCGAGGGCTCGGCACCGGGCCCAGCACCAGCACCGCCACCTGCGGACGCTCCCGCTTGATCCGCACCACCGGATCGAAGATCCCCGCCTCGGCCGGCGTCGCCGTCCCGAGCAGGCACACCTCCGGCGCCCGGCTGATCACCAGCTCGGCCGCCCCCGCGGCCGGCGCCGCCGCGGCCAGCACCCGGTGCCCGCGCAGCTTCAGCGCAGAGGCCAGCGCCTCGGCGAGCAATCGGTGATCGTCGACCACCATGAGCCGTACTCCCATAGAGCAACCCCCCAGTCACCCAGACCCCCGGCATGCCCCCGGAAGCTACACGCTAGCCGGATCCCGCGCTGCCGCTACCGGCGAGAATCGCCCCCGGATCACCGAATCCCACCCCAATACGCCCCCGCGCAGCGCCCCGCACCCACAAGACGGCCCCGCCCCCGCGGGAAGCGGGAACGGGGCCGAAGGACACTCAAGGACGCTCAGCGGCACCGAGAGGCACCGGGAGACACCACGGACTCAGCCGCTCGTGCCGAACCCGATCGCCAGGTACTCCTTCTCGTCCGCGCTGGTCGGCTCGCTGGCGAAGACCTGCGACATGTACAGGTGCCCCTGCGAGTAGAGGATCTCGGAGTAGTCCGGCGACATGCTGGACTCCACGTCCCGCACGGCTTCGGTCGCCGGGTTCTCCAGCAGCGTGGTCTGCTTGAACGACCCGCCGTCGATGCTGACGATCTGACCGCCCTTGTCGTACGGCGGCCGCTTGTAGGCGATCACGTTGCCGCCGTCCATGCGCAGCGGAATGATCGTGTAGTCCTCGCCGGCGTCCGCCCGCTGTCCCGTCTGCTTCCCGGTGGCCAGGTCGAAGGCGACGACCTCGTTGGTCCGGCTGTATGACTCGCCGCTGCCCTCGTGTTCCTCGGTCGGGATGTAGAGCCGGTTCTCACCGACCGCGAGCCCCGTGCAGTTCTCGATCTTGGTGATCGTGTCGCAGCGGGCCGCGAACTGCTCGCCGGGGACCGAGATGCGGGTGAGCAGCTTGCCGGTCTTGTTGTCGATCGAGAAGAAGTCCGAGATGCCGCTGCCGTCACCGGCGGAGTCACCGACGTCGGCGGCCACGACCAGCGGGTCCGTGGAGACGACGCCCGCGTACTCGATGCCCTTGGCCATCTTGTACTCGGAGATCACCTTCCCGCTCTTGGGGTCGATGGTCTGGATGTTCAGCTGCCGGGCGTCGTACGAGCCGCACTTGCGCACCGCGACCAGCTTGTCGCCGCCGCCGTACCCGGCGTCGTAGCAGGAGTCGGTCGCCTTCGGGGACCAGAGGACGTCGCCCTTGGCGATGTCGAAGCCGACGCCGCCCTCGGTGCTGCCGGCCGCGACGGTGTCGCCGCTGATCGTGACGTTGTTGAAGTTGATCGGCTGGTCACCGGCGGTCTTCGTCCACAGCTTCTTCCCGGCGTCCAGGTCGAGGACGGCGACCTGGGTGCAGCCGTGCGAGGGCTCGGCCTTGGTCGGCATGGCGGGCTGGTGGATGACGACCGTCTTGTTGTCGTCGGTGACGTGCTGGCTGGCCGCGCAGACCGGACCGGCGAGCTTGATCGACCACTGCTTGCTGCCCTTGCCGGGGTCGTACCCGACGACCTCGGCGATGCCGCTCTTGGCGTACACCTTGTCGGTGAGCCAGGAGCCGGAGACGACGACGCTGCTGTCGTCCTTGCTCACCGCGGGCGCGGGGACCTGGAAGAGCACCTTGGCGGCGGGGTCGGAGGGGACCTTCTCCGTGCCGGCCGAGGACTCGCCGCCCTCGCCGCCCTTCTCGTCGGTGCCGCCCTTGCCACCGGTGCCCCCGCTGGAACTGGCGGTGTCGTCCTTGCCGCCGTCGCCGGAGGACTTGGCGTACCAGACCCCGCCGCCGATGATCAGCGCGATCGCGACGACGGCCGACACGATGATCGCCAGCTGGGCGTTGATCTTCCGTCCGCCGCCCGGCCCGCCGGGCTGGGGCTGCATCGGCACGGTCGCCTGGGGATAGCCGTACTGCGGCTGCCCGGGCTGCCCCGGCTGCCCGTACGCCGGCGTCGGCTGCCCGTACGGCCCCGGCTGCCCGTACGGCCCGGGCTGCCCGGGCTGCTGACCGGGGTAGCCGTAGCCCGGCTGGGGCTGCGGCGGAGTCTGCGGATACCCGTACCCCGGCTGCTGCGGAGGCGGTCCCGCCGGCGGAGTGGGCGGAGCCGCGGGCGCCTGCGGCGGGGTCTGCGGGGGCGTCTGCGGGTAGCCGTACCCCGGCTCGGGAGCCTTCCCGAAGTCGGGCGTCCCCCCAGAAGGCGGCGTGGGCGGCTGGTTGGGCGGCGGGGGCGGCGGCTGGCTCATGGCGTGACTACCTCGGGGAAGCGGGGACGACGGGAAGAAAGTCGGAGAGAGCGGCGAAGAAGGTCACTTGCCGTAGGCGAGCATCAATTTCTCCTTCGACTCGTCGTTTCCGGTCAGGCGGGTGGTGGAGATGTAGAACCGCCCGTCGACCCAGTCGATGTCCTTGGAGTAGAAGCTGTTCTCGATGTCCGCGACGCCCTGCGGGTTCTGCAGCAGCTTGGCCGGCGCGTGGCCGCTGCCGCCGGTCGGGATGGCGACGACCTGGCCACCCGCGTCGTAGGACGGCTGGACGTACGCGACGAGCTGGTCGCCCTCGACCTTCAGCGGCACCATCGACTCGTCCGCGGGGGACTTCGTGCGCCACTTCTCCTTGCCGGTGGCGAGGTTGATCGCGACGATCTCGTTGGCGCCGCTGGTCGCCTCGGTGGGCAGGTAGAGGGTGTTGTCGGCGACCGCGACGCCGGAGCAGCCCTGGAGGTCGCGTTCGAGGATGGCCCAGCCGCACTCGGGGGCGAAGTCCTCGTCGACGCCGACCTGTTCGAGGACCTTGCCGCCGGAGGTGAAGGTGGAGATGTTCCAGACCTTCTTGTCCTCGTTGGTGGCGTAGACGACCAGCGGGTCGACGGAGTAGGCGCGGGCGACCCGCCAGCCCTTGTCGTACTTGTAGGTCCACAGGACCTTGCCGGTCTTCGGGTCGAGTCCCTGGATCTCGTCGTGCTCGTTGTTGCCGCCGGCGCCGCAGGAGGCGACCTGGACGAGCTTCTTGGCGCTGCCGGCGAATCCGGCGGGGAAGCAGGCGTCGCCGTACCGCTTCTTGTCGTACAGCTTCTTGCCGCTGGTGACGTCGTAGGCGGTGCCGGACTGGGAGCGGCCGACCATCAGCGTGGTGCCGCTGACGGAGAGTTCGACGGAGAGCGTGGAGTCGAACAGCTCGCCGTCGGCGACGTCCTCGGTCCAGCCCTTCGCACCGGTGGCGAGGTCGATCTCCTGGAGCTTGTTGCACTTGGCGCGGTCGCTGGAGCCGCTCATGTAGGCGACGACGATCTTGTCGTCGGCCGTCTTCTCCGGGGTGACCGCGCAGATCTTCTCCGGGAAGGCGATCGGGTCCCAGGTGGGCTTGCCGTCGCCGACGTTGTAGGCGAAGACCTGCTTGTACGCCGCCTTCACCGCGGTCTTGTCGGTGATCCACATGCCGTTGGCGTCGGCGCCGGAACCGGGGGCGTCGGGCGCCTCCTTGTACCAGAGCACCTTGGACTCGCCGGCCTGGCGGCCCTCGTTGAGATTGTCGGGGTCCTCGCCGCCGTCACCGCTGCCGTCGCCGGGGTTGACCGGGGCGTCGCCGCCGGAGCCGGAGGGCTTCGGGTCGTCGCTCTTGCCGGCCACCGGCTTCTTGTCCTTGTCGTCACCGCCGTTGGCGGTCACCGCCCACACGCTGCCGCCGATGACCAGCAGGGCCGCGACCGCGGCGCCGACGACGAGGGCGGGCTTGCCCTTGAAGGGGTTGCGGGAGCCCGGGCCGCCGGGCGGCGGGGTGCCGGGGCCGCCCGGGTACTGCGGCTGCGGGTAGCCGTAGCCCGGCTGCTGGCCGTACGGTCCCGGCTGCTGGGGCTGGGCGTAGGGGCCGGAGTTGTACGGTCCGGGCTGCCCGTAGGGCCCCGGCTGGCCGGGCTGCTGCTGCGGGTAGCCGTACCCCGGCTGGGGCGGCGGGCCGGACGGCGGGCCCTGCGGGGGCGGCGGCGTCTGGGGCGGGCCCTGCGGGGGCGGCGGGGTCGGCGCCCCGAAGCCTCCCGGCGGTGGGTCCTGCGGTGCTCCGAAGCCACCCTGCTGCGGCGGCTGGTTGGGCGGCTGGCTCATCAGCGCGTTCCCCCTTATGACTCACTGATTTTTAGCCACGACCCGGGGTACGCGCTGCCCCCGCGGTCGTCTCAGGCGATCGTCCGGACTGTCGCGGACAGTCCTCCGAGACACTCCTCGGACGGCCTTTCTATCACCCGCGGCCGACAGCCCACCGGGCCGCGTCCGCCCCTGTTCCCAAGGGAGAACCGGCCCGTGATGCCACTGTTACGCGCCTTCACGCCCTCTTCACGCCACCCGCGCCCCCCACGCGCAGGGCTCCGGAGGCCAAGGGCTAGGCGTCCTCGGCCAGTTCAAGCCAGCGCGTCTCCAGCTCCTCGCGCTGCCCGGCCAGTCCGCGCAGCTCGGCGTCCAGTTCGGCCACCTTCGCGAAGTCCGTGGCGTTCTCGGCGATCCGGGCGTGCAGCTTGGTCTCCTTCTCGGAGACCTTGTCGAGCTGCCGCTCGATCTTCTGGAGCTCCTTCTTGGCGGCGCGCGCGTCGGCGGCGCTCTTCTCGGGCACGTCGGCGGGCTTGCGCACCGGGGCGGGCACCGCCGCCGCGGCCGCCTCCTCCATGCGCTGCCTGCGCTCCAGGTACTCGTCGATGCCGCGCGGCAGCATCCGCAGCGCGCCGTCGCCGAGCAGGGCGAAGACCCGGTCGGTGGTCCGCTCGACGAAGAACCGGTCGTGGGAGATGACGATCATCGAGCCGGGCCAGCCGTCGAGCACGTCCTCCAGCTGGGTCAGGGTCTCGATGTCGAGGTCGTTGGTGGGCTCGTCGAGGAAGAGGACGTTGGGCTCGTCCATGAGCAGGCGCAGCAGCTGGAGCCGCCGCCGCTCACCGCCGGAGAGGTCGCCGACCGGCGTCCACTGCTTCTCCTTGCCGAAGCCGAAGGTCTCGCACAGCTGTCCGGCGGTCATCTCGCGGCCCTTGCCGAGGTCGACGCGCTCGCGGACGCGCTGCACCGCCTCCAGCACCCGCCAGGTGGGGTCGAGTTCGGCGACCTCCTGGGAGAGGTAGGCCAGCTTGACCGTCCGGCCGACGCGGACCCGACCGCTCACCGGCTGCTCCTCGCCGTCGCTGCGGGCGGCGTCCCTGAGGGCGCGCAGCAGGGAGGTCTTGCCCGCGCCGTTGACGCCGACCAGGCCGATGCGGTCGCCGGGGCCGAGCTGCCAGGTGACGTGCTTGAGCAGCACCTTGGGGCCGGCCTGGACGGTCACGTCCTCCAGGTCGAACACGGTCTTGCCGAGCCGGGACGAGGCGAACTTCATCAGCTCGCTGCTGTCCCGGGGCGGCGGCACGTCGGCGATCAGCTCGTTGGCGGCCTCGACGCGGAAGCGCGGCTTGGAGGTACGGGCGGGGGCACCGCGCCGGAGCCAGGCCAGCTCCTTGCGGACCAGGTTCTGCCGCTTGGTCTCCTCGGTGGCGGCGATGCGCTCGCGCTCGGCGCGGGCGAAGACGTAGTCGGAGTAGCCGCCCTCGTACTCGAAGACGTCGCCGCGCTGCACGTCCCACATGCGGGTGCAGACCTGGTCGAGGAACCACCGGTCGTGCGTCACGCAGACGAGCGCGGACCGGCGCTCGCGCAGGTGCCGGGCGAGCCAGGCGATGCCCTCGACGTCGAGGTGGTTGGTGGGCTCGTCGAGGACGACGAGGTCCTGCTCCTCGATGAGGAGCTTGGCGAGCGCGATCCGGCGCCGCTCGCCACCGGAGAGCGGCCCGATGACGGTGTCGAGCCCCTGCGGGAAGCCCGGCATGTCAAGCCCGCCGAACAGCCCGGTCAGCACGTCCCTGATCTTGGCGTTGCCGGCCCACTCGTGGTCGGCCAGGTCGCCGATGACCTCGTGCCGGACGGTGGCCTCGGGGTCCAGGGAGTCGTGCTGGGTGAGCACGCCGAGCCGCAGCCCGCCGGAGTGGGTGACGCGGCCGGTGTCGGGCTCCTCCAGCCTGGCCAGCATCCGGATCATGGTCGTCTTGCCGTCGCCGTTACGGCCGACGACGCCGATACGGTCCCCTTCGGAGACGCCGAGGGACACGCCGTCGAGGAGTGCACGGGTGCCGTACACCTTGCTGACGTTCTCGACATTGACCAGATTGACGGCCATTTCTCTCCTGCCTGGGGGATCGATCAGCCTTCCAGCGTAGGCCCTCCGGGGGGTGGGGTGGCGCGGGCGGGGGTCGTCACTCGTTGTAGTGACGTGATGCGAAGGGCGCGGCTACCGTGGTGAGTGGGCAGCAGGATCCCGTCCATGGGAGGAACCATGACCGCCGAGTCCGTCAAGCGCCGCGTCGAGTGGCCGGTGCCGCCGCAGGACGGTTACACCGTGGACGACCTGTTCACGCTGCCTGATCTCCCGCCGCACACCGAGCTGATCGACGGGAGCCTGGTTTTCGTGAGTCCGCAGCGGGATTTTCACACCATCGTGATGGACATGTTGGTCAGCGGTCTCCGCGCGACACTGCCACCCGAGCTGCGGGTGCGTAGGGAAATGACCATCGTCCTCGACCAGCGGAACGGCCCTGAGCCGGATGTGAGCGTCCTTCGTGCCGAGGCGATCGGGCGGAAGAAGACTCGTTACGCGGCAGCCGACGTCCTGCTCGCCATCGAGGTCGTCTCCCCCGACTCCGAGTCCCGCGACCGTGACACGAAGCCGCACAAGTACGCCGCCGCCGGAATCCCCCACTTCTGGCTGGTCGAGATGGAGGGCGTGGAAGACCGTCCGGTCGTCCACGTCTACGAGCGCGGCAGGGTCACCGGCACATACGCCCTCACAGGCATCCACCACGACCACCTGAAGATCAGCGTCCCCTACGACATCGACATCGATCTGACCGCCGTCGACAACCTCTGACCCTCACACCACCGTCGCCCCCGCCACCGCCCCCACCGCCGTCCGCACGTCACGGCAGGTTCCCGACGCCCGTAGCACCCCGGCGATGTCGGAGGCGGAGCCGGCGTCCGGGGCGAGGAAGGCCGTGGTCGGGCCCGAGCCCGAGACCATTGCCGCCAGCGCGCCCGCCGCCCGTCCCGCGGCGAGGGTGTCGGACAACTCGGGGAAGAGGGAGAGCGCGGCGGGCTGGAGGTCGTTCGAGACGGCCACCGCGAGCGCCGTGGGGTCGCCCTTCGCGAGGGCGTCCAGCACCGCCTGGTCGGCGACCGGCTCCGGGATGTCCAGGCCCTCCGCCAGCCGGTCGAACTCGCGGAACACGGCCGGCGTCGACAGTCCCCGCCCGGCCAGCGCGAAGACCCAGTGGAACTCGCCGCCCACCTCAAGACCGGTCAGCTTCTCGCCCCGCCCGGTGCCCAGCGCCGCCCCGCCGACCAGGCTGAACGGCACGTCGCTGCCCAGCTCGGCGCAGATGTCGAGCAGTTCGTCGCGGGAGGCGCCGGTGCCCCACAGCGCGTCGCAGGCGAGCAGGGCGCCCGCGCCGTCCGCGCTGCCGCCCGCCATGCCGCCGGCGACGGGGATGTCCTTGACGATGTGCAGGTGCACGTCGGGTTCGCGGCCGTACCGCTCGGCGAGGGCCAGCGCGGCGCGGGCGGCCAGGTTGGTGCGGTCCAGGGGCACCTCCCCGGCGTCGGGGCCCTCGCAGGTGACGCGGAGCCCGCCGGCGTCCGGGACCGCGGTGACCTCGTCGTGGAGGGAGACGGCGAGGAAGACGTTGGCGAGGTCGTGGAAGCCGTCGGGGCGGGCGGCGCCGACCGCGAGCTGGACGTTGACCTTGGCGGGGACGCGGACCGTCACGCTCACTTGCTCGTCACTCCTTGTGTTCGGCGATACGCGCGAACTCTTCCACGGTCAGCGCCTCTCCGCGCGCCTGCGGCGACACGCCCGCGGCGACGAGCGCGGCCTCGGCGGCCGCGGCGGACCCCGCCCATCCGGCGAGGGCGGCCCGCAGCGTCTTGCGGCGCTGGGCGAACGCGGCGTCGACGACGGCGAAGACCTCGCGCTTGGAGGCGGTGGTCTTCAGCGGCTCGGTACGCCGGACGAGGGACACGAGTCCGCTGTCGACGTTGGGCGCGGGCCAGAAGACGTTGCGGCCGATGGATCCGGCCCGCTTGACCTCGGCGTACCAGTTGGCCTTCACGGACGGCACTCCGTACACCTTGTTGCCGGGTCCGGCGGCGAGGCGGTCGGCGACCTCGGCCTGGACCATGACGAGGGTGCGCTCGACGGTCGGGAAGGTGTCGAGCATGTGGAGGAGGACGGGCACGGCCACGTTGTACGGCAGGTTGGCGACCAGCGCGGTCGGGGCGGGGCCCGGCAGCTCGGTCACGTGCATGGCGTCGGAGTGGACGAGCGCGAACCGGTCGGCGCGCTCCGGCATGCGGGCGGCGACGGTGGCGGGCAGGGCGCCGGCGAGTACGTCGTCGATCTCGACGGCGGTGACCCGGTCGGCGGCCTCCAGCAGGGCCAGGGTGAGCGAGCCGAGACCCGGTCCCACCTCGACCACCACGTCGTCGGGGCGGACCTCGGCGGTGCGGACGATACGGCGGACGGTGTTGGCGTCGATGACGAAGTTCTGGCCGCGCTGCTTGGTGGGGCGCACGCCGAGGGCGGCCGCGAGTTCGCGGACGTCGGCGGGGCCCAGAAGGGCGTCGGGGGTGGGGCTGCTCACCCCGCAAGGGTATCCGGGGGCGGCGGCGGCTCCGCCGGGGTCGTGCGCGGGACCGGGGGTGGGCCCCGTCAGCCCCGCAGCCGGGCCCCGCAGTGCGGCCAGGAACCGGCGCCCGCGCGGACGTACAGCTGCTTCGCCCGGTACGTCTGCTCCGCGGCGGTCGCGTCCTGCGGGCGGCCCTCGCCGCCGAGGCTCTGCCAGGTGTGGGTGTCGAACTGGTAGAGGCCCCCGTAGGTGCCCGAGGGGTCGACGGCGTCCGGGCGGCCGCCCGACTCGCAGGCGGCGAGTCCCCGCCAGTTGAGGTGGTCGGCGCCCCCCACGGACGTGGGGCGGGGGCGGGTGCCGACCAGGATGATCTGCGTGCGGGGTTCGCGCACCAGCTCGGTGCGGAGCCGGCGGGGCTTCTGCCGGACGCCGTTGACGGTGCGCAGGGCGTAGGTGGTGCGGCGCAGTCCGGGCCGGCCGGCCTGCTGGACGACCTCCGTGCCGCGGTACAGCGAGGAGTCCTCCGCCCGGCGGACGTCGAAGGGGACCGGGTCCTCGTGGACCTCCTGCGAGCCGGTGATCCGCAGCACGGTGACGGTCTGGCCGTCGCGGGGGAAGCCGGTCGCGGGGACCGAGGTGGTGTCCTCGCCGTGCAGGGTCACCCCGGCCGCCTCGACCGCCTCCCGCACGGTCGCGGCGTTGGTGCGCACGGTGCGGGCCCGGCCGTCCGCCATGACGGTCACCACGCGCTCGGTCCGCACCGTCAGGGCGAGGCCCTCGCGGCCGATGCGCCGGGAGCCCTCGGTGGACAGGTGGGCGCCCTCCGTCCGGACGCCGAGCTGCCGCAGCGCGCCGTGCACCGTCTCCGCGGTCGTCCACACCTGGCGCCGGTGGCCGTCGAGGGTGAGCAGGACGGGGCGCCCGTGGCGGACGGCGATGTCCTCACCGCTGGTCAGCGGGGTGCCGGGGGCCGGCACGATCACGTCGTGGGCGCCGACCTCGACGCCCTCCTGCGCGAGCAGCTCGGTCACGTCGTCGGCGAAGGTGTGCAGCGTGCGGGGCGTCCCGTCGACGGTCAGCTCGACCGCCTTGTCCTTGGCCACGAAGGCGGTGGTGCCGCCCGCGAGGAAGGCCACGACCAGCGCGCGGGGCAGCAGGCGGCGCAGGGAGCCGTCCGCGCGTCCGGCCTCCCGCGCCCGGCGCCGCCGCTCGGCCCGCCCGTCGCCCGGCGTGCGGGCGGACGGAAGGACGGTGCCGTACGGCAGGGTCGGCGCGCTGTGCACGTCGTACGGTGCGAGGTACTCGTGTCCCTCAAAGACCTCGGTGGTCTCGAACTGCGTTCTGCTCACGCCGACACGCTCCAGGGGTCCGGATCGGGCCCCCAGAACCTAGCGGAGCGCCCGTCACTCTCCAAAGCGACGCGACTACGCAGCGTGGCGCGGCCTGCCGCCGGTCAGTAGCCGAAGGCGCGGGCCGTGTTCGCGGCCAGGGCGGTCGCGAGGGTGTCCTCGTCGACGCCCCGCACCTCGGCCATCGCCCGCACCGTGACCGGCACCAGGTAGGGGGCGTTGGGGCGGCCCCGGTAGGGCATCGGAGTCAGGAACGGCGCGTCGGTCTCCACCAGGACCAGTTCCAGGGGGGCGACCGCGAGGGCGTCGCGCAGGTTCTGGGCGTTCTTGAAGGTGACGTTGCCCGCGAAGGACATGTAGTACCCGGCGCGGGCGCAGATCCCGGCCATCTCGACGTCGCCGGAGTAGCAGTGGAAGACGGTGCGCTCGGGGGCGCCCTCCTCCTTGAGGACGCGCAGGACGTCGGCGTGGGCGTCCCGGTCGTGGATGACCAGGGCCTTGCCGTGCCGCTTGGCGATCTCGATGTGGGCGCGGAAGGACCGCTCCTGCGCCTCCTTGCCCTCGGGCCCGGTGCGGAAGTAGTCGAGGCCGGTCTCGCCGACGCCCTTGACCTGCTCCAGCGCGGCCAGCCGGTCGATCTCCGCGAGGGCGTCGTCGAGCGCCGCGTCCCCGCCCGGCTGCCGCGCCCCCTGCCGCGACCAGCCGTCGGGATCGCCGTGGACGATGCGCGGCGCCTCGTTGGGGTGCAGGGCGACGGTGGCGTGCACGGCCTCGTACGCCGCCGCGGTCTCGGCCGCCCAGCGGGAGCCGGCGAGGTCGCAGCCGACCTGGACGACGGTGGTGACCCCGACGGACGCGGCCTTGGCGAGTGCCTCCGCCACCGTGCCGGACTGCATGTCGAGGTGGGTGTGCGAGTCGGCGACCGGCACCCGGAGGGGGTCGGGGAGCGGGGGCGCGTCGTTCTTGTCGGAGCGTCCCGAGGCGTTCGAAGGCATGCTCCGATCCTACGAAAACCCTCGCCCGCCCCCCCGAAGGCGTCAGCTCGCCCGGCGGTGGAGATGGAGGGCGTGCAGCAGGTCGCCCAGGTGCCAGTGCCGGCGTTCGGCGGTGAGACCCGCCGCCCCCGGTCCGGGCGCCTCGGGCACCCGCGGCACCTCCAGGGGGCCGGCGGCCGGCACCCGGTGCGGGCCGTGGTCGGCGCCGCGGACCGAGGCGACCCGCCCGGGCCGCATGATCCGTACGACGTGGTTGTCGCAGTTGGCGCAGGTCGGCCGGGTCAGCGGGGAGGGCACGACGCGGCCGTCCGAGACGTAGCGCACGTACTCGTTGCCGTCGGCGTCCTTGCGGTGCTCGATCTCGAAGGACTGCTCCCAGCCGTGCCCGCAGCGCATGCAGGCGAAGGAGTACGACTCGTGGACGACGGAGGTGGCCCCGGAGGGTATTCCGGCCCGTGCCGCGCTCTCATTCGTGCTCATCCCGGCTCCTTCGGTTCGTTCGCCGTTCCTTCCTCCAGTGGACTCCTCCACCGGTCGGAAAGCACCAGGCAGTGCCGAGTGTTTGAGCCGATTTGGGCTGTCCTTGGCGGAAGGGCCCGCAAGGTCAGGAACGGGTCAAGCGCGGCCGGATCACGCCCCCGCGTTCTTCGCCGCCACCACCGCGTCGAACACCTCCCGCTTGGGCACGCCCACCTGGGCGGCCACCGCGGCGATCGCCTCCTTGCGGCGCTCCCCCGCCTCCTCGCGCACCCGCACCCGGCGCACCAGCTCCGCGGCGTCCAGCTCCTCGGGCCCCCGGTCCGGGGCGCCCTCCACGACGACGGTGATCTCGCCGCGCACACCCTCGGCGGCCCACCCGGCCAGCTCGCCGAGACCGCCGCGCCTGACCTCCTCGTAGGTCTTGGTCAGCTCCCGGCAGACGGCGGCCCTGCGGTCGGCGCCGAAGGCCTCGGCCATGGCGGCGAGGGTGTCGTCGAGGCGGTGCGGCGCCTCGAAGTAGACGAGGGTGCGGCGCTCCTCCGCCACCTCGCGCAGCCGGGTCAGCCGCTCGCCCGCCTTGCGGGGCAGGAAGCCCTCGAAGCAGAACCGGTCGACCGGCAGCCCGGACAGCGCGAGCGCGGTCAGCACGGCGGACGGGCCGGGTACGGCGGTGACCCGGACGTCCCGTTCGACGGCGGCGGCGACCAGCCGGTACCCGGGGTCGGACACCGACGGCATCCCGGCGTCGGTGACCAGCAGCACGCGCGCGCCGCCCGCCAGCTCCTCGACCAGCTCGGGGGTGCGGGCGGACTCGTTGCCCTCGAAGTACGACACGACGCGCCCGCGCGGGGTGACGCCGAGCGCCTGGGTGAGCCGGCGCAGCCGCCGGGTGTCCTCGGCGGCGACCACGTCGGCGCCGGCCAGTTCCTCGGCGAGCCGCGGCGGGGCGTCCCGGACGTCGCCGATGGGGGTGCCCGCCAGTACAAGGGTTCCAGTCACGCCCCCATCCTCCCAGGGGCGGACGGGCTTCCTTCCGCGGGACGCATCGGGCGGGTGGGGGCCATGCGCGGGACGTGCACAGCACGGTTCCCTACGATGGCGCGGTGACCAGTACCGCGTCCTCCACGGACACCCGGCAGGACCAGGCACCGCACGACGAGCGGCCCGCCTGGCAGCAGCGGCTGCGCCGCTTCGGCTACCCGGCGGGGCCCGCGGCCGGCGACGTAGGCGACCGGCTGGTGCCGCCGTACACCAGCCCGGGTCCGCGCCTGTGGGCGTTCCTCGGCCTGTCGAAGCCGCTCACCGGCCGGATCCTGCGCTGGTCGGCGTGGGGCGGGCCGCTGCTGGTGGCGCTCTTCGCCGGCGTGCTGCGGTTCTGGAACCTGGGCAGCCCGAAGGCGGTGATATTCGACGAGACGTACTACGCCAAGGACGCGTGGGCGCTGATCCACCGCGGCTTCGAGGTCAACTGGGACAAGAACGCCAACGACCTGATCCTGAACTCGGGCGGCGACGTCCCGATCCCGGCGGACGCGGCGTACGTCGTGCATCCGCCGGTCGGGAAGTACATCATCGGCCTGGGCGAGGTGCTGTTCGGCTTCGACCCGTTCGGCTGGCGCTTCATGACGGCGCTGCTCGGCACGGTGTCGGTACTGCTGCTGTGCCGGATCGGACGGCGGCTGTTCCGCTCGACCTTCCTCGGGTGCCTGGCGGGCGCGCTGATGGCGGTGGACGGGCTGCACTTCGTGATGAGCCGCACCGCGCTCCTCGACAGTGTGCTGATGTTCTTCGTGCTGGCGGCCTTCGGCTGCCTGGTCGTCGACCGCGACCGGGCCCGCGGGAGGCTCGCCGCCGCGCTGCCGGTGGACGAGGACGGCCTGGTCCGGCCGGACGCGGGCATCGCCGAGACGTTCCGCTTCGGGTGGCGGCCGTGGCGGCTGGCGGCGGGGCTGATGCTGGGTCTGGCCGCCGCCACCAAGTGGAACGGCCTGTACATCATGGCGGCCTTCTGTGTGATGGCGGTGCTGTGGGACGTCGGCACCCGCCGGGTGGCGGGCGCCGAGCGGCCGCATCTGGCGGTGCTGAGGCGCGACCTGGGCTGGGCGTTCCTGTCCACGGTGCCGGTGGCGCTCGCCACGTACGTGCTGTCCTGGCTGGGCTGGATCCTCTCCCCCACCGACGGATCCGGCGGCTACTACCGCGACTGGGCGGCGAACGACGGCGCCAACAGCTCCTGGTCCTGGCTGCTGCCCGACTGGTGGCGCAGCCTGTGGCACTACGAGACCCAGGTGCTGGAGTTCCACACCAACCTGACCTCGCCGCACACCTACCAGTCCAACCCCTGGAGCTGGCTGGTCCTGGGCCGCCCGGTCTCCTACTTCTACGAGTCGCCCTCCCCCGGCTCCGACGGCTGCCCGGTCGACGCGGGCGAGAAGTGCGCCCGCGAGGTCCTGGCGCTGGGCACGCCGCTGCTGTGGTGGGTGGGCTGCTTCGCGCTGCTGTACGTCCTGTGGCGCTGGGCCTTCCGCCGCGACTGGCGCGCGGGTGCCATCGCCTGCGGCATCGCGGCCGGCTATCTGCCCTGGTTCCTGTACCAGGAGCGGACGATCTTCCTCTTCTACGCCGTCGTCTTCCTGCCCTTCCTGTGCCTGGCGGTGGCGATGCTGCTGGGGGCGGTCATCGGCCGCCCGGGCTGCGGCGACGCCCGCCGCGTCGCGGGCGCGACCGGGGCGGGCGTACTGGTCCTGCTGATCGCGTGGAACTTCATCTACTTCTGGCCCCTGTACACCGGCACCGCCATCCCGATGGAGGACTGGCGGGCGCGGATGTGGCTGGACACCTGGGTGTAGCCGGGCGTTCGGCAGGGCGGTCGGGGTGAGGGGCTCTGCCCCGGTCCCGACCGCCCTGTGGGTGGGTGTGGTGGTACGTCAGTTACAGAAGTTGAGGATGGGGAGGAGCCCGTTACCGCACTGGAACTCGTCCCCGTCTCCGCCGCCGCCGTGACCCGAGGCGGCAGCCGTGGTGGTGTGCGTGGCGGGCGTCGCGGCCACGGCGGACGTGGCGGTCGCCACCCCCGCCACGCAGGCGACACCAACGGCGGCACTCACCACGAGTGCGCGGGCTCGGAGGGAAACTGCCTTCTTGTGCTGAGGTGTTGTGTTCATGAACTCACCATGCACACCCTCGCGATCACTTGCCCGCCGAGCGCATCCGCGCGGGTGAGCCACCACCACCCCGCAGGGTGCGGCGAGTTCGCCGGGCGTCCGGACGGCCGGGACCACGGCCGGATCTGAGCACGCCTCATCTCCATTCGGCCACCATCCGGAAACTTTCGTACCGCCGGTCACGCCCTGCACATAGAGTGCGACCCACAAGTGCTTCTGAACGCGTTCAAGTCTGCGCGCGGAAGCTCGGACGGGGAGACGGGGAGGGGACTGCCCATGGGCAGGGGGGTGAAGGCCGCCGTCATAGGCGGCGTGTTCGCGGTGATGGTCGGCGGGGCCGGGTACGGCGTGTACAACGTTGTCTCGGCGCTGGACGGGGGCGGGGGGACCGGCGCCGCCGGGGCGTCGGTCAAGAGCGGGCCGCCCAGCGGGGACGAGGTCGAGGAGACGGCCGGGAAGTTCTTCGCGGCGTGGGAGAAGGGCGACGCGGCGACGGCGGCGTCGCACACGAACAACGCCTCGGTCGCCACGGCGCTGCTGGCGGCCTACGGCGAGGAGGCGCACATCTCCGGCGTCGAGATCACGCCCTCCGCCGCGACCGGCGCGTCCGTGCCGTTCACCGTGAAGGCGAAGGTGTCGTACGAGGGCACGACGAAGCCGCTGACGTACCGGAGCTCACTGAAGGTCGTGCGGGGTGAGACCAGCGGGCGGGCGCTGGTGGACTGGCGGCCGTCCGTCGTCCACCCCTCGCTGAAGGACGGGGACACGCTGGTCACCGAGGAGTCGGCGACCCCTCAGATCGAGGCCGTCGGGCGGGACGGCGAGGTGCTGACGAAGGAGAAGTACCCGTCGCTGGGACCGGTCCTGGCCACGCTCCGGGAGCGGTACGGCGCCGATGCGGGCGGCACCCCGGGCGTCGAGCTGGCGGTCCGGCACACCGCCCAGGACGCCCCCGACTCCCCGTTGCTGACGCTCAGCAAGGGCGAGCCCGGCAAGCTGCGCACGACGCTCAGCGCGGGCGTGCAGGCGGCGGCCGAGAAGGCCGTGAAGCGGTACGGCGAGTCGTCCGTGGTCGCGGTCAGGCCCAGCACCGGCGAGGTGCTGGCCGTGGCCAACAACCGCGCGGACGGCTTCAACGCGGCCTTCCAGGGACGCGTCGCCCCCGGCTCCACCATGAAGATCATCACCGCCGCGATGCTCATCGACAACGGCGTGACCTCGATGAACGAACCCGCCCCCTGCCCCGACACGGCGACCTGGCAGAGCCAGACCTTCAAGAACCTGACCGGCATGGAGCCGAACGAGGGCGCCACGCTCGCCAACACCTTCATGCGGTCCTGCAACACGGGCTTCATCAAGCTCGTCGACGAGGACCCGCTCTCGGACTCCTCGCTGACCCAGGAGGCCCAGGAGCGCTTCGGTCTGGGCGGGGACGACTGGCAGACCGGCATCGTCTCCTTCGACGGCCGGGTCCCCGCGTCCGGCGGCCCGGACCGCGCGGCCAACGCCATCGGCCAGGGCGAGGTCCAGATGAACCCGCTGAACATGGCCTCGGTGACGGCGACCGCCGTCACCGGCGAGTTCCGCCAGCCCTACCTGGTCTCCCGCGACCTGGACGACCGTGAGTTCGCCACCGCCAAGGGCCTGCCGCAGAGCACCGCGGCCCAGCTCAAGCAGATGATGCGGCTCACCGCCACCCAGGGCACCGGCCGGCCGGCGATGGCCGGTCTCGGCGGGGACATCGGCGCGAAGACCGGGTCGGCCGAGGTCGACGGGCAGACCACGTCCAACAGTTGGTTCACCGGCTTCCGCGACGACGTCGCGGCGGCGGCGATGACCGAGGAGGGCGGCCACGGCGGCGACGCGGCCGGCCCGATTGTCGCGGACGTGCTACGAGCGGGCGGCTGAGGGCAACGGCCACGGTGTATGCGCCTACTGTGGTCGGGTCGTTGGAAGCATGAGGCAACGAGGGCACCGAGCGGCCCGGGATCCGGGCGCCGAAGAGGACGGGACGCAGTGAGCAGCAGAAGGGGCGCCGGCGAGCGGCGCAGGACGGCACCCGCCGTGATCGGTGGGGTGGCCGCGGTGGTCGTGGCCGGTGCCGGGTTCGGCGCCTACGCGATGTTCGGCGGCGAGTCCGGCGCCGAGGACGACGCCAGGACGAAGTCCGCGGCGGCCGACGAGGTGAAGTCGGGCCCCCTGACGGCGGCCGAGATCACCTCGACGGCGCAGGGGTTCCTGACCGCGTGGCAGAAGGGCGACACGGCCGGCGCCGCCGCCGCGACGGACGACGCGGCGGCCGCGAAGGCCCTGCTCACCGGCTATGCCAAGGACGCCCGGATCAAGGACGTCACCCTCACCGCGGGCACCCCGGCCGGGGAGAAGGTCCCGTTCTCCGTGAAGGGCACGGTCGCCCACGGGAAGACGACCGCGCCACTGGCGTACGACAGCGCGCTGACCGTCGTGCGCCGGGCCGGCGACGGCGAACCCCGCGTCGACTGGCACGCCGCCGTCGTCCACCCGGAGCTGAAGGACGGCGACAGGCTGGTCACCGGCGAGGCCGGGGACCCGCCCGTCAAGGCACTGGACCGGGACGGCGCGGAGATCACCACCGCGAAGTACCCCTCCCTCGGCAGCGTCCTGGACAGCCTGCGCGAGAAGTACGGCGACAAGGCCGGCGGCACCCCCGGCATCGAACTGCGCGTGGTCCGCGGCAAGGAGTCGAAGGCGGCGAAGGCCGCCGACAAGACCCTCCTGGAGCTGAGCAAGGGGACCCCGGGCACCGTGAAGACCACCCTGGACCCCGCACTCCAGGCCGCCGCCGAGAAGCAGGTGGAGGGTAAGGAGCGCGCGTCGGTGGTCGCGCTGCGCGCCTCCACCGGCGAGGTCCTCGCGCTCGCCAACGGCAGCCACGGCTTCAACACCGCCTTCCAGGGCTCCCTCGCCCCGGGCTCCACGATGAAGGTCGTCACGGCCTCGATGCTCATCGAGAAGAACCTGGCGTCGATGGACAAGAAGCACCCGTGCCCGAAGTACTTCAGCTACGGCGGCTGGAAGTTCCAGAACGACGACAAGTTCGAGATCAAGGACGGCACGTTCAAGGCGAGCTTCGCCCGCTCCTGCAACACCGCCTTCATCAGCCAGGCCCCGAAGCTGAAGGACGACGACCTGACCCGCCAGGCCAAGGAGGTGTTCGGCCTGTCGATGAACAACTGGTCCGTCGGTGTGTCCACCTTCGACGGTTCGGTCCCGGTGCAGAGCGACGCCCAGATGGGCGCCTCCCTGATCGGGCAGGGCGGGGTGCGGATGAACCCGCTGAACATGGCGTCGGTGTCGGCGACCGTGAAGGCGGGCAGCTTCCACCAGCCCTACCTGGTCGCCCCCTCGGTCGACGGACGGGCACTCGCCACCGCCTCCCGCACCATGTCGGCCGGGACGCTGGCGCAGCTGCGCGAGCTGATGTCCTACACGGCGGCGTACGGCACCGCGGCGGAGGCGATGGCCGGGGTGAGCGGTGACGTCGGCGCGAAGACCGGCTCGGCGGAGGTCGACGGCCAGAAGCAGCCCAACGGCTGGTTCACCGCGTACCGGGGCGACGTGGCCGCGGCGGGCGTGGTCCAGCAGGGCGGCCACGGCGGCGAGACGGCGGGTCCGCTGGTGGCGGCGCTGCTGAAGGCCGGCGGCTGACCGGCCGGCCCGGTCCGGACCCGCGGCCGGTGGCTCAGTGGGCCACCGGCTGTGCCGCGGCGGTGTAGGTGCGGCGCAGGAAGCGGATGAGCGGCTTGGTCTCGAACTGGACCACCGAGCAGCCCTGCGGGGAGTGGAACTCGACGACGGCCTGCACCCGGCCGCACGGCCACACCCGCACCTCGCCGGTCCCGGTGGGCGCACGCAGGCCCTGTTCCAGCAGGTCGCGGGGGAAGGTCCACTCCCGGACACCGGGGGCGCGGCCCCGCGGGGGCAGCGCGACCGTCACGGATCGCGGGTCGCGGTCGGGGTCGTAGCGCAGGACGACGGGTATCGCTCCGCCGTCGTCCTGGCCGGGGAGGTCCGCGTCCGTGAGGATGTGGGCTCGTGCGTACTGCTCGACTACGGACATCGGATGCCCCTTACGCTCTGCCACCTGTGCGAAAGCTGTGCGTCCACCCCCACTCCAATGTCCCATATTTCCCCGTTCACGCCCTCCGGGCCGAATATCACATGTGAGATCAGCCTTTACCTCGCTCTTGCGAACCGCTCGCAACTGGTCCCTATCATCGAACCGTGCATGTACCTGACGGTTTCATCAACGCCCCGACCTCCGCGGTCACCGGAGTGGTCGCCGCCGGCGCCGTGGCGGTCAGCCTGCGCGGCGCGCGCCGGGAGCTGGACGAGCGGACGGCGCCGCTGGCCGGGCTGGTCGCGGCGTTCATCTTCGCGGTGCAGATGCTGAACTTCCCCGTCGCGGCGGGCACCAGCGGACATCTGCTGGGCGGTGCCCTCGCCGCGATCCTGGTGGGCCCCTACACGGGCGTCCTGTGTGTCTCCGTCGTCCTGCTCATGCAGGGCATCCTCTTCGCCGACGGCGGGCTGACCGCGCTCGGCGTGAACATCACGGACATGGCGATCGTCACCACGGTCGTCGCCTACGCCCTCTTCCGGGGGCTGGTGAAGGTCCTGCCGCGCACCCGCCGCTCGGTCACCGTCGCCTCCTTCGTCGCCGCCCTGGTCTCGGTGCCGGCCGCCGCCCTCGCCTTCACCTTCCTGTACTGGATCGGCGGCACCACCGACATCGCCATCGGCAAGGTCGCCACCGCGATGATCGGCGTGCACGTGCTGATCGGCATCGGCGAGGCCGCGATCACCGCGCTGACCGTCGGCGCCGTCATCGCCGTACGCCCCGACCTGGTGTACGGGGCGCGCGGGCTCCAGCAGCGGCTCAAGCTGCGCGTGAACGGCGAACTGGTCGACGCCCCCGACGCGGAGCCGGCTCCCGTCCCCGCCGCACGCTCGCACCGCAAGGTGTGGATCACCGGCCTGGTCACCTCCCTCGTCCTCGCCGGGTTCGTCAGCTTCTACGCCTCCGCCAACCCCGACGGCCTGGAGAAGGTCGCCGCCGACAAGGGCATCGACGAGAAGACCGAGGAGCACGCGAACGCCGACTCCCCGCTCGCCGACTACGGCGTCGAGGACATCGCGAACGCCCGTGTCTCCGGCGGCCTCGCGGGCGTGATCGGCGTCGGTGTCACGGTCGTCGCCGGCAGCGCGGTGTTCTGGGCGGTGCGCAGGCGCCGCAGCGACGACGCCTCGCCGACGAGCACGGACACCACCGTCTGACATGGGCGCCGGCCACGCCCACCGGCTCTACCGGCCCGGGAACTCCCCCGTGCACGGTCTGCCCCCGCACACCAAGCTCGCCGCCACGTTCGCCTTCGTGGTCGTCGTCGTGTCGACGCCCCGCGAGGCGATGTGGGCCTTCGGCCTCTACGCGCTGCTGCTCGCCGCGGTGGCGTACGCGGCCCGCGTCCCGGCGGGCTTCCTGCTCAAACGGCTGCTGATCGAGGTGCCGTTCGTCGCGTTCGCGGTGCTGATGCCGTTCGTGGCGGAGGGCGAGCGGGTCGAGGTGCTCGGCATGTCGCTGAGCGTGAACGGCCTCTGGGGCGCCTGGAACGTGCTGGCCAAGGGCACCCTGGGCGTCGCCGCCTCCGTGCTGCTCGCCTCCACCACCGAGCTGCGCTCCCTGCTGCTCGGCCTCCAGCGGCTGCGGCTGCCCCCGCTGCTGGTGCAGATCGCGACCTTCATGATCCGGTACGGGGACGTGATCGCGGACGAGATGCGGCGGATGCGGATCGCCCGGGAGTCGCGCGGCTTCGAGGCGAGCGGCGTCCGGCACTGGGGCGTGCTCGCCAAGTCGGCGGGCGCGCTCTTCATCCGCTCCTACGAACGCGGCGAGCGCGTCCACCTGGCCATGGTCAGCCGCGGCTACGCCGGCTCCATGCCGGTCATCGACGAGGTGACCGCGTCCCGGGCGCAGTGGTCGTACGCGCTGGCCCTCCCGGGTGCGGCGCTCGTCGTCTGTCTGCTGGGATGGACCCTGTGACCGCTTCCCTGGACGTCTCCGGCCTCGCCTACGCCTACCCCGACGGGCACCAGGCCCTGTTCGGCGTCGACTTCTCCGTCGCCCGCGGCGAGCGGGTCGCACTGCTCGGGCCGAACGGCGCGGGCAAGACGACCCTGGTCCTGCACCTCAACGGCATCCTGACCGGCGGCGCCGGCACGGTCACCGTCGCCGGGCTGCCCGTGGACAAGCCGAACATGGCGCAGATCAGGCGCCGGGTCGGCATCGTCTTCCAGGACCCCGACGACCAGCTCTTCATGCCGACCGTGCGCGAGGACGTGGCGTTCGGACCGGCGGCGGCCGGGGTGAAGGGGCCGGAGCTCGAGGCGTGCGTGGACCGGGCGCTGGCGCTGGTCGGCATGGCGGAGTTCAAGGACCGGCCCCCGCACCACCTGTCCTTCGGGCAGCGGCGCCGGGTGGCGGTGGCGACGGTGCTCGCCATGGAGCCCGAGATCCTGGTCCTGGACGAGCCGTCCTCCAACCTCGACCCGGCCTCCCGCCGCGAACTGGCCGACATCCTGCGCTCCCTGGACGTCACCGTCCTCATGGTCACCCACGACCTCCCGTACGCGCTGGAGCTGTGCCCCCGCGCCCTGATCCTCAGCGACGGCGTGATCGCGGCGGACGGCCCGACCGCGGGCCTGCTCTCCGACGAGGCGCTGATGCGCGCCCACCGGCTGGAACTGCCCTTCGGCTTCGACCCGCGGTCCGTGTCGACGGGCGGCTGAGGAATCACGGACGGTCGGTGGCGGTTGCACCGACTGTCGCGGGCGAACGGAAGGGACGTACAGAGGTGGGCGTGGACGTGCACGGCACAGTGGCCGAGGGCTTCGAGCCGGTGAGGGACGCGTTCGCGGGCAACTTCGCGGCGCTCGGCGACCGGGGCGCGGCGGTCGCCGTCTACCGGGACGGGCGCAAGGTCGTCGACCTGTGGGGCGGCACCCGCGACGTCGACGGCACCGAACCCTGGCGCCGGGGCACCGCCCAGGTCGTGCGCTCGGCGACCAAGGGCGTCGCCGCCGCCGTACCGCTCCTGCTGCACCAGCGCGGGGAGCTGGACCTGGACGCGCCGGTGGGCGAGTACTGGCCCGAGTTCAAGGCGCACGGCAAGGAGCGTGTGCTGGTCCGGCATGTGCTGAACCACCGGGCGGGGCTGCCGGTCCTGGACCGTCCGCTCGGCGCCGAGGACGCGCTCGACCCGCTGCGCGGCCCGCGGGCCGTCGCCGCCCAGGCGCCCGTCTGGGAGCCGGGCACCGACCACGGCTACCACGCGCTGACCTACGGCTGGCTGCTGGACGAGCTGGTCCGGCGGGTGACGGGCGGACGGGGCGCCGGGGAGTGGATCGCGGACGAGATCGCCCGGCCGCTGGAGCTGGACCTGTGGGTGGGGCTGCCGGCCGCGGAGGAGGCGGCGGGCCGGGCCGGACGGGTCGGGCGGCTGGCGGATCCCGACCCGGGGCCGTCCGGGAACGGCCCGCGGCTGCGCCCCAAGCGCGCCGTCACCGAGGCCTACGCGGACCCCGGCTCGCTCACCCGCCGTGCCTTCGCCGCGATCACGCCCTTCCCGGACCAGAACGACCCGGCCTACCGCGCGGCCGCCCTCCCGGCGACCAACGGCATCGCGACCGCCGACGGGCTGGCCCGCTTCTACGCCGCGCTGATCGGCGACGTGGACGGGGTGACCCGGCGGGTGCGGCTGTTCGACCCGGCGACCACGGAGCGGGCCCGGGCCGAGGAGTCCGCCGGGCCGGACCGGGTGCTGGTCGTGGGCACCCGCTTCGGCCTCGGCTACATGCTGCACGGCAGCGCCTCGCCGCTCCTGTCCCCCGGCTCCTTCGGCCACCCGGGCCGCGGCGGCGCCCTCGGCTTCGCCGACCCGGAGGCCGGCGTCGCCTTCGGCTACGTCACCAACGGCTTCCGCAAGACGGTGACGGCGGACCCGCGGGCGCAGGCGCTGGTGCGGGCGGTACGGGAGTCGCTGCGGCGGACCGGCTCGGACGTGGGCACCCCTCAGACGTGAATGGGGTGTGACGTCCGCCCCGACGCCGCGTCGATCTCGTCGTGCGCCTTGGTGAGCAGCTGCATGGCCAGCTCGTTCAAAGCGCGGGCGCCCGCGACCTCCTCACCGACCCGTGGCTGCTGGCTGTCGATCCGGTGCCGGCTGGCGTGGCCGTGCGCGCGGACCTCGGTGCCGTCGGGGAGCCGCACCATCGCGACCGCCCGCGTGTGCTGGTCGTCCTCCATGAACTCCATCTCGACGTGCCATCCCACTGCGGTGTGCATCATGAGGATCACCTCCGGAAGACCTGCTTCCAGGGTGCTCCTCACGGCCGCCGCGCGCACCATGCCGGCCGCTCGCGCTCATCCCGCGTGACGCGTGCGGCGCGGCTCATCCGGTGTGCAGCATCAGCCCGATCCCGACGACCAGGAGCCCCGCGGCCGCGATCCGGGGCGCCCCGAACCGCTCCTTGAAGAAGAGGGCGCCGATGGCCGCGCCGACCAGGATCGAGGACTCGCGCAGGGCGGCGATCGGCGCGAGTTCGGCGCGTGTCTGCGCCCACAGGACGAGTGCGTAGGCGCCGACGGAGAGCACCGCGCCGACCAGTCCCAGTGCGGCCCGGGGCCGCAGCAGCGCCCAGGCACCGGCGCGGTGGCGGAGGAGGAAGTAGGCGGGGAGGACCGTCCCCTGCACCGCCATCAGCCAGGCGACGTACCCGAGGGAGGACCCGGAGGCGCGGACGCCGAGCCCGTCGACCACCGTGTACGCCGCGATGCTCACGCCGGTGGCGAGGGCCGCGCCGATCGCCGCCCAGTCGGGCCGGCGTCCGCGCAGCCCCCACAGGGCGACGCCGGTCAGTCCGGCGCAGGCCAGCAGGACCCCGGCGCTCGCCCAGCGGTCCGGCACCTCGTGGGCGAAGACGGCGGCGAGGACGGTGACCAGCAGGGGCGCGGTGCCGCGGGCGATCGGGTAGGCCTGGCCGAAGTCGCCGAGCCGGAAGGACCGCATCAGCAGCGCGTAGTAGGCGATGTGGAGGGCGGCCGAGACCAGCAGGTACGGCCAGGCCGCGGCCCTCGGGAACGCCGTGAACGGCAGCAGCGCGAGGCCGATGAGCATCCCGCCGCCGGAGATCAGCGCGAAGCCGGTGAGCTTGTCCGTGATCCGGTGGGCGATGGCGTTCCAGCCGGCGTGCGTGACGGCGGCGAGCAGGACGGCGCCGGTGACCAGAGGGGTCACGCGGAGCGCTCGCGCACGTCCACGAGGGCGGCGCCGGCGGTGGTGACGAGGTCCTTGGGCGCCATCGGGAACACGGCGTAGGGGGTGCCGGCGGCGGCCCAGACGACCTCGTGGGCGAGGAGCGAACGGTCGGCCAGGACGCGGGTCGGGTTGCGGTGCCCGAAGGGCGGAACGCCGCCGATCGCGTATCCGGTGGTCTCCCGTACGACGTCGGCCCTGGCCCGGGTGACCTTCTGCGCGCCGAGTTCCTCCCGGACGCGCTCCAGGTCGACGCGGGAGGCGCCGTCCATGAGGACCAGGACGGGCACGCCGTCGGCGGCGAAGATGAGGGACTTGCAGATCTGGCTCAGCTCGCACCCGATCGCGGCGGCGGCCTCGGTGGCGGTCCGCGTGGCCTCGGGGAAGCGCCGGGCGCGTGCGGCCAGGTCGCCGAGGCCGAGTCCGTTCAGGGCCTCGGCGAAGCGGGGGTGGGCGGCGGAGGCCGCGGAGGCGTCGTCGGTGGTGGTCATGGACGGCACGGTAGCGGTCCGTGTAGCCGGCATGCGACCTGGTTCCGCGGCGCCCTCGGCGGGCCCCGTACGGGCCTGTAAAGGAGGAAGCCGGTGAGGGCAGCCCCGTCCCCACGGAGCCCTCACCGGCTGGTCTTTCTGTCCTCCTGTCAGAGGTGGCGGGTCAGGTGCGCACCAGTTCCCGGTCCTCGTCGGGGCCGGAGCCCCGCTCGTCGGCCGTGCGCAGTCCCTCGCCCTCGACGTCCACGTTGGGCAGGGCGCGGTCCAGCCACTTCGGCAGCCACCAGGCCTTCTTGCCGAGCAGCGCGAGCACCGCCGGGACGAGGGCCATGCGGACGACGAAGGCGTCGAAGAAGACGGCGATCGCCAGGCCGAAGCCGATCATCTTGACCATCGACTCGCTGGAGCCGATGAAGCCCGCGAAGACCGCCATCATGATGACCGCGGCCGCGGTGACGACCCTGGCTCCGTGCTTGAAGCCGGTGACGACCGCCTGGCTGGGCTTCTCCCCGTGGACGTACGCCTCACGCATGCGGGTGACCAGGAAGACCTCGTAGTCCATGGCCAGGCCGAAGACCACGCCGACCATGAAGATCGGCATCATCGACATGACCGGGCCGGTCTCCTCGACGCCCATCAGGCCGGACAGCCAGCCCCACTGGAAGACCGCGACGACCGCGCCGAGCGCCGCCATGACCGAGAGCAGGAAGCCGAGCGCCGCCTTCAGCGGGACCAGGATCGAGCGGAACACCACGATCAGCAGCAGGAAGGCCAGGCCGACGACGAGGACCAGGTACGGCAGCAGCGCGTCGTTCAGCTTCTCGCTGACGTCGATGTTCATCGCGGTCGAGCCGGTGACCAGGGTCTGCGCGCCGGTGTCCGCCTTGATGTCGCCGCCCGCGTCGCGGATGGCGTGCACCAGGTCCTCGGTCTGCACGGAGGACGGCTTGGAGTCCGGGATCACGCTGATCGTCGCCGTGTCGCCGCCCTTGTTGGGGGCGGGCGGGGTCACCGCCACGACACCGTCGAGGCCCTTGATCTCGTCGGAGACCTGGGTGAAGGCGTCCTTGGGGGCGTCGCTGGCCTTGGCGTCGACCACGACCATCAGGGGGCCGTTGAAGCCGGGGCCGAAGCCCTCGGAGAGCAGGTCGTAGGCGCGGCGCTGGGTCGTGGACGTCGGCTGGGAGCCGTCGTCGGGCAGGCCGAGTTCCAGGTCGGAGGCGGGGATGGCGGCGGCGCCGAGGCCTATCACGCCGAGGAGGAGGACGGCCAGGGGCCGGCGGACGACGAAACTCGCCCAGCGGGTGCCCAGGTTGGCCTTGGCCGGTTCGGCCTCCTTCGTCGGCTCGGTCTTCGCACCGCCCCGGCGACGGCCCAGGAGCCTGCCCTTCGCGCCGGCCGGCTTGACCCGGCGTCCGGCGTAGCCGAGCAGTGCGGGGATCATCGTCAGCGCGATCAGGACCGCGATGGCGACGGTGCCGGCCGCCGCGACGCCCATCTTGGTGAGCATCGGGATGTTGACGACCGCCAGGCCCACCAGGGCGATGACGACGGTGAGGCCGGCGAAGACGACCGCGGAGCCCGCGGTGCCGACCGCCCGGCCCGCCGCGTCCTCGCGCTCACGCCCCTCGGCGAGTTCGGCGCGGTAGCGGGAGACGATGAACAGGGCGTAGTCGATGCCGACCGCGAGGCCGATCATCATCGCCAGGATGGACGTGGTCGAGCCCAGCTCCAGCGCGCTGGCGAGGGCGGTGATCGAGGAGACGCCGATACCCACGCCGATCAGGGCGGTGAGCAGGGGCAGTCCGGCCGCGACCAGCGAGCCGAAGGTGATGACCAGGACGACCGCGGCGACCGCGATGCCGATGATCTCGGTGGCGCCGGTCTCGGGCACCGCCTGGAGCGCGTCGCCGCCGACCTCGACGGTCAGCCCGGCGTCGCGCGCCTGCTCGGCGGCGTCCTCCAGGGCGTGCTTGGTGGACTCCTCCAACTCCATGCCGGAGACGTCGTAGCGCACCGACGCGTAGGCGATGGTGCCGTCCTTGCTGACGGCCTTGCCGGTGTACGGGTCGGCGACCGAGGCGACCTCGGAGCCGTCCTTCAGCTCGTCGACGGTCTTCTCGACGGTCGCCTTGTTCCCGGCGTCCGACATCTTCTCGCCGGAGGGTGCCTTGAAGACGACGCGTGCCGTCGCCCCGTCGGCGCTCTGGCCGGGGAAGCGCTGTTCGAGCAGGTCGAAGGCCTTCTGGGCCTCGGTTCCGGGGATGGAGAAGGACGTGGTGCCGGCGGGCGGGGCGCTGGCCGCGCCGACGCCGGCGAGCGTCAGCAGGGCCACCCAGATCAGGGCGACGAAGTGCCGTCGGCGGAAGGCGAGCCGGCCGAGTTTGTAGAGGAACGTGGCCACGGGGGCGTACTCCCGGTCAGGTCGTGGGAACTTCGGGGCAGGGGTGAACGGCCCGACGACGTGAGCGGTGACGTCAGATGGGGCTCAGCAGGGGCAGCCGAGGGTTCGGCTACAGGGACGTGTCAGACGTGTCAGTGGTGGCGACGCCGAGTGCGGGGAGGATCACGGCGTCGATGTAGGAGGCGAGGAAGGCCCGGGTCGGCGGCTGGTCGTCCAGCAGCGTGCGGGTGGCGAAGCCGCCCACCATCATGTGGACGAGGAAGTCCAGAGCCGGACAGTCCGGTCTTATCTCGCCGCGGTCGACGGCGCGTTGCAGCACTCGCCGGAACTCCGCCATCTCGGGTTCGACCAGCTGGTCCCGGAACGCCTGTCGCAGGTCCGGATTCTGGTGCAGCGCCATGGCGACGCCGCGCATCAGCGCGGAGTTCTGCTCCATGGTGCAGTCGTCCTCGTGGGCCATCACGGCGTGCAGGTCGCCGCGGAGCGAGCCGGTGTCGACGTCGCCGATCTCGCCGGGCTTGTTGTGCCGGATGGCCTTGACGACCAGCTCGGCCTTGCCGCCCCACTGGCGGTAGAGCGTCGCCTTGCTGGACCGCGTACGGGACGCGACGGCGTCCATGGTCAGGGCGTCGTACCCGACTTCCCGGAGCAGGTCGAGCACGGCCTCGTACAGCTCGGCCTCGCGCTCGGGAGTGATCCGACTGCGACGCGCGGTGGTTGCCCCGGTCATCTCGCTCACTCCCCTCCAGTCCACTCTGTCAGAACGACACCGTTTCGTACACCATGAATGTACCCCGCCCACTAGCGAAACGAAACGGTTTCGTTCGTGTTCTGGGTCACGGTTGTCGGCTCGCCATAAGTTGCCGGTACCCGGAGCCCGGAAAAGCATGGGGTGGGTGAGCTATCTGCGCCTTCCGCACCTCAGTGGCGACCAGCTCTGCTTCGTGGCAGAGGACGACCTCTGGCTCGCGCCCCTCGACGGTCCGGGCCGCGCCTGGCGGCTCACCGTCGACCGCACCAAGGCCGGCCACCCGCGTTTCTCGCCCGACGGCCGGCAGATCGCGTACACCAGCTGGCGCAGCCTGGTGCCGGAGGTCCACCTGGTGCCGGTGGACGGCGGCCCCGGCCGGCAGCTCACCCACTGGGGCGGCTTCGACACCCGGGTCTGCGGCTGGTCTCCGCCCGATCCCGACGGCACCACCGCCGTCCTCGCCGTCGCCTCGCACGGCGAGCCCTTCTCCCACCTCACCTGGGCCTACAAGGTCGGCCCCGACGGCGACCCCGGCCGCAAACTGCCCTGGGGCCCGGTCACCGACATCCAGGCCGCCGACCTCGACGGGGAACGCCGGACCCTGCTGCTCACCGGCACCCCGCCGCACGAACCCGCCGCCTGGAAGCGCTACCGGGGCGGCGCCACGGGCCGGCTCTGGCTGCACGGGGAGCGGCTCCTGCCCGACCTCGGCGGACACCTGGCCGCCCCCATGTTCGTCGGCGACCGGATCGCCTTCCTCTCCGACCACGAGGGCGTCGGCAACCTCTACTCCTGCGCCCACGACGGCACCGGCCTGCGCCGCCACACCGACCACGACGCCTTCTACGCCCGCAACGCCGCGAGCGACGGCACCCGGGTGGTGTACCAGTGCGCGGGCGACCTGTGGATCGTGGACGACCTCGCGTCCGGCTCGGGGCCGCGCCGGCTCGACGTGCGCCTCAGCGGGCCGCGCGCGGGACGGCGTACGTACCAGGTGCCCGCCGCCCAGAACGTGGGCGGCATCTCCGTCGACGAGACGGGCCGCGCGAGCGCCGTCGTCGTACGGGGCAGCCTGTACTGGCTCACCCACCGCGACGGCCCCGCCCGCACCCTCGCCGACACCCCGGGCGTACGGGTGCGGCTGCCGGAGATGCTCGGCGAGAGCGGCCGGATCGCGTACGTCACGGACGCGGCGGGCGAGGACGCCGTGGAGATCGCCCACCTGCCCCGGGCGACCGGGGGCCGTGCGGAGCGGCGGGCGGCCACCGGAGGGCTCGGCCGGATCCTGGAACTGGCCTCGGACCCGGCGGGCGAACGCCTCGCCGTCGCCTCCCACGACGGCCGGCTGCTGCTGCTCGACGTCGCGGAGGAGGACGCGGGGGCGCTGGACGCGCGGGGTGTGGGGAGCCCTGCGGAGGACACGACGCGGGCCGAAGGGGCGGTCGGGGACGAAGGGGCGGGTGAGGCCGAGGGGGCGGTCGGGAACGACGGCTCTGCTCCGCCCGACGGCCCGGAGGGAACCGGCGGCCCGGCAGGAGCCGGCAGCCCGGCAGGAGCCGGCGGCCCGGCGGGAGCCGACGGCTCCGTCGCGGCCGGCGCACCGGCGGAAGCCGGTGCCCCGGAGAGCGGTGCCGGTCCGGCGGGGGACGCCGGCAGCTCCGGTACCGCCGGAGGCCGCGTCACCGAGCTGATCCGGTCCGTCAACGGCCCCGTGACCGACCTCGCCTTCTCCCCCGACGGGAGCTGGCTCACCTGGTCCCACCCGGGCATCGGACGCTCGCTGAGCCAGATCAAGATGGCCCGGATCAACGGGCAGAACGGGCACGACCCGCTGGTCGTCGACGTGACCGACGGACGCTTCGAGGACGAGAACCCCGTCTTCACCCGGGACGGCCGCTACCTCGCCTTCCTCTCCTGGCGCGGCTTCGACCCGGTGTACGACGTGCACACCGGCGACCTCTCCTTCCCGCTGGGCTGCCGCCCCTACCTGGTCCCTCTGTCCTCCGCGACCCCCTCCCCCTTCGCCCTCAACCCCGAGGGCCGCCCCGCCGCAGGCGGTCTGGACCCCCTGGAGGACGAACCCGGCGAGGGCGGCGCGGTCACCGTCGAGGTCGAGGGCCTGGCGAGCCGGGTGACCCCCTTCCCGGTCACCGCCTCCAAGTACTCGGCGCTGCAACCGGTCGCCGGGGGCGGCCTGGTCTGGCTGCGCTGGCCGATCTCGGGCGCGCTCGGCGAGACCTTCGCCAACCCGGCCGACCCCAGCGAGCGGCCCACCCTGGAGCACTTCGGCCTGGCCAAGGCGAAGAAGTCCGAACTGGTCGACCACCTCGACTGGTTCCGGGTCAGCGGCGACGGCACCCGCCTGGTCGTGCTCGACGAGGGCGACCTGCGCGCGGTGCCCGCCACCGAGGCCGGCGACAGCGACTCGACCACCTGGATCGACCTCCGCCGCATCCTGCACGTGGTCGACCCGCCCGCCGAGTGGCGCCAGGCCTACGACGAGGCGGGCCGCCTGACCCGCGCCTACTTCTGGGACCCCGGCATGTGCGGCATCGACTGGGACGCCGTCCTCGACCAGTACCGTCCACTGGTCGAACGGGTCGCCTCCCCGGACGAGTTCGCCGACCTGCTGCGCGAGGTGCTCGGCGAACTCGGCACCTCCCACGCCTACGTCGCCGCCGCCCGGCGCAACGAGGGCCCGGCCCACTACCAGCGCCGGCAGGGCCTGCTCGGCGCCAACTTCGTCTGCCGGGACGGCCACTGGGTGGTCAAGCGCATCCTGCCCGGTGACTCCTCCGACTCCAGGGCCCGCTCCCCGCTGGCCGGCACGGGCATCCGCGAGGGTGCCGTGCTGACCCACGTGGACGGCCGCCCGGTGGACCCGGCGGCCGGCCCGTATCCGCTGCTGGCGGGAGCGGGCGGTACGACGGTGGAGCTGACCTTCGCGCCGGCCGGGGACACCGAGGGGCCCACCCGCCGGGTCGCCGTCGTACCGCTGGCCGACGAACGCCAGCTGCGCTACCAGGACTGGGTGGCCAAACGCCGCGAGGTGGTCCGCGAGTTGAGCGGCGGACGGTGCGGCTACCTGCACATCCCCGACATGGGCGGCTCCGGCTGGGCCCAGTTCAACCGCGACCTGCGCATGGAGGTGTCCCGGCCCGCGCTGATCGTGGACGTGCGGGGCAACGCCGGCGGGCACATCAGCGAACTCGTCGTCGAGAAGCTCACCCGCACCATCCTGGGCTGGGACCTCACCCGCGACGCCCAGCCGGTGTCGTACGCCTCCACCGCGCCGCGCGGCCCGGTCGTCGCGGTCGCCGACGAGGCCACGTCCTCCGACGGCGACATGATCACCGCCGCGTTCAAGCTGCTGCGCATCGGCCCGGTCGTCGGGCAGCGCACCTGGGGCGGCGTGGTCGGCATGACCGGCCGGCACCGCCTCGGCGACGGCACGGTGATCACGGTGCCGATGAACGCGGCCTGGTTCGACGCGTACGGCTGGTCCGTGGAGAACTACGGCGTCGCCCCCGACGTCGAGGCGCTGCGCACGCCCCTGGACTGGGCCGAGGGCCGCTACCCGGTCCTTGACGAGGCGGTGCGGCTGGCGTTGGAGCTGCTGGAGATCAACCCGCCCGCGCAGCCGCCCGGTTACGCGGACGTACCGGACCGATCCCGCCCGCCGCTGCCGCCCCGGGAGTGAGAACCGCGGCCCGGCCGCCCGGACATGGCCGCCGGGACATGGCCACCCGGACATGTCCGCCCGGGCATGAGAAAGGGCGCCTCCCGTAGAACGGGGGGCGCCCCTTCACCTCAGCGGCGACGGATCAGGCGTTGTCGCGGTGCTGCTCGAAGCGGTCCTCCGCTTCGCGGCGGCGCGAGGACGGGTCCATCTCGTCCTCGTCGCGACGGCGGTCGCGGTTCTGGATCTGGTCCTTCGCCTGCTCGGCCCGCTGCTTGCCCTGCTGCTGCATGCGCTCGGCCTTGTCCTGGAACTGGTCCTTCATACCCATGTGGGTTCACTCCTGTGGTGATCGGGCCCGACCGCTTCGGCCGGGCGCTCGATCAGATTCACACGAGCCGTGACCCTGCGCATGTCGATCACTTACGGACCGTAGTCACACCTGACCGGCCCTGTTCGTCGGCCGCTCCGCCGGCGCCGACCAGGCCCATCCGGACCCCGTTCAGCCGGTCCCCGAACCGCCGCATCTCGCGCTGCCCGACGGTCCCGACGAGGGACGGCAGGTAGCCGCGCATGCCCTGCATGCCGCGCAGCCACCACTGCCCGTAGACGTGCGCGGAACGGCGCTCGATGCCCTCCACGAGCCGGTCGACCGCCGGGCCCAGCGGATACGTCTTGTTCGAGGGCCAGGGCAGCCGCTGCCGCAACTCGCGCATGACGTCGTCCTGGTCGGCGCCGCGCACCATGTCCGTGTCGGTCCACGAGAGGTAGCCGACGCCGACCTTCACACCGCGGTGCCCGACCTCGCCGCGCAGGCTGTGCGCGTACGCCTCCACACCGGACTTGGACGCGCAGTACGCGGACATCATCGGTGCGGGCGTGATCGCGGCCAGCGAGGCTATCTGGAGCAGGTAGCCACGGCTCTCCAGCAGCGCCGGCAGGAAGGCGCGGCCCGTCACCGCCGACCCGATCAGGTTGACCTCGATCACCCGCCGCCAGGACTCCGGGTCGGAGTCGACGAAGGGACCGCCGCTGGCCACACCCGCGTTGGCGACGACGATGTCGATCCGGCCGAAGCGCTCCTTGACCTCGGCCGCGACCCGGGCCATCGCCTCGTGGTCGGTCACGTCGGCGTGCCAGTGCTCGCTCTCGCTGTGCAGCCGGGCGGAGACCTGCTTCAGCGCGTCGGGCTCCAGCCCCACCAGCGCCACCTTCACGCCGCGCGCGGACAGCTTGCGGGCCAGCAGTTCCCCGACACCCCGCGCCGCTCCGGTGACGACGGCGACCCGCCCTTCCAGGCTCACCCTGCTCATGCGCTCTCCTCGGCGTGTACGGCACGCTCGCTGCGTGCGCTGGTTATGTGGGCGGCGGCGAGCGCCCGTATCTTGCCGGTGACCAGCTCCGGCGCCTCCACCGGCGTCATGTGGCCGACCCCCCGCAGCTCCGTCAGGCCCACGCAGTTGGGCAGCGCGGCGGCCAGCGACCGGGCCTGCACGGGCGGGGTCAGCCGGTCGGCGGTACCGACCACGACCTCCACCGGCATCCGCAACTCCCGTACACCGTGGTCGAGATCGAGCAGGTCGAGCACCCGCGACCAGCCGTGCCGGACCCGGCGCGGACAGGCGTGCACGATGCGGGCACAGGCCTCGATCATGTCCGGGCCCGAACCGGGCCCCATCGTCCCGTACCTGAGGATCCGCCGGGCGAGGGGCGTGACCGGCCCGAGCGGCGCCCGGGAGCCGAGGATCCGCCGGGTCAGCCAGGTGCGCACCCGGCCCTCCCCGAGCGGCACCACGGTGGCGGACGCCACCAGCCGCGAACTGCCCGTGCTGCACAGCAGAACGGCCGCCACGTGCTCGCGCACCGCGGACCTGGTCGCCGCGGCCATCACCGTCATCCCGCCCATCGAGTGCCCGGCGACCACCGCCCGTTCACCCGGCGCGAGCGTCGCCTCCAGGACGGCCTCCAGGTCGTCGGCGAGCGGCTCGGTGCCGTACGCCGGGTTCGCCGGGCTGCGGCCGTGGCCGCGCTGGTCGTAGGCGGCGACCCGGTGGTCTGCGGCCAGTTCGCGGACCTGCGCCGCCCAGAAGGAGGTCGAGCAGCACCAGCCGTGCGCCAGCACGACCGCGGGCGCCCCCTCGGGGCCGTGCACCTCCACGTGGATCCGGGCGCCGTCGGCGGCGGTGACGGTCAGTTCGCGGGCGGGGACGGGCGGGGCGTACCGGCCGTCGGCGTCACGCAGCAGGCGGCTCACGCGCTCACCTCCGCGGCCGGCTCGGCGTCGGCGGCGGGCCGGGCGGCGGGCGCGCGCAGCACCTCGTACTCCGCGAGGTCCACGCGCCGTGTCGCCCGCCGGAACTCGGCGGTCGTACCGGGCCAGACGGTGGTGTTGCGGCCGCTCGCGTCCAGGTACCAGCTGGTGCAGCCGCCGGTGTTCCACACGGTGCGCTTCATCCGCTCCTGCACCCGGTGGTTCCAGTTCCGCACGGCGGCCGGACGGGCGTCGAGGGCGGTGCGGCCGCCGAGGACGTCGATCTGGCGCAGGTAGTCGGCCATGTAGTTCAGCTGGGACTCGATCATCAGGATCATGGACGAGTTCCCCAGGCCGGTGTTGGGCCCGATGACCGTCATGAAGTTGGGGAAGCCCGCGGCCGAGGCACCGCGCAGCGCCTCCATGCCGCCCTTCCAGGTCTCGGCGAGGGTCCGCCCGTCCGCGCCCACGACCCGCTCGGCGATGGGCATGTCGGTGACATGGAAGCCGGTGCCGAAGATGATCACGTCGGCCTCGGTCTCGGTGCCGTCGGCGCCGACGAGGGTGGACCCGCGCACCTCGCTGAGCCCGGCGGCGACGACGTCGACATTGGGCTGGGCGAGCGCCGGGTAGTAGCTGCTCGACAGCAGGATCCGCTTGCAGCCGATGCGGTAGTCGGGGGTGAGCTTGGCGCGCAGCTCCGGGTCCTTGATCGCGGCGCCCATGTTGCGCTTGGCGATCCGCTCGATGAAGCCCAGTTCGTCGGGGTGCTTGGTGAAGGCCTGCACCTGGAGTTCCCGGATGCCCCACAGCAGCCCGCGCCGCACCTTGGTGGTGGCGGGCACCGCCCTGTGCAGGGCGCGCTCGACGCCGCTGATCGCCCGGTCCATGCGGGGCATCACCCAGGCCGGGGTGCGCTGGAAGAGGGTGAGGCGACCGGCCTTCGGCTGGACGGCCGGCACGATCTGGATGGCGGAGGCGCCGGTGCCGATCATGGCGACGCGCTTGCCGGTGAGGTCGTGGTCGTGGTCCCAGCGGGCGGAGTGGAAGACCTTGCCCGGGAAGGAGTCGAGCCCCGGGATGTCCGGGACCTTGGGGTCGGACAGCGGTCCGGTCGCGGACACGACGACGTCGGCGGTGAGGTTCCCGCTCGCCGTCTCGATCTCCCACCGCAGCTCCTCGCCGTCCCACGCCATCCGCTTCACCTCCGAGTCGAAGCGGAGGTGGGGACGGAGCCCGAAGGTGTCGGTGACGTGCTCCAGGTAGGCGCGGATGTGCTCCTGCCCGGAGAAGGTGCGCGGCCACTCGGGGTTGGGCGCGAAGGAGAAGGAGTACAGGTGGGACGGCACGTCGCAGGCGCAGCCGGGATAACTGTTGTCGCGCCAGGTCCCTCCGACGCTCCCCGCCCGCTCCAGCACGACGAAGTCCGTGATCCCTTCGCGCCGCAGCCGCACGGCGGCCCCGAGGCCACCGAAGCCGGACCCGATCACCGCCACCCGTACGTGTTCCTGAACCTGCTCGTGCTCGGCCATCCCGGAGCCTCCACGCTTAGCCTGGACCGTCTGGAACCATGCCAGTGAACACTGGCGCAATGGGAGAGTAGAACAGCTCCGTACTCATGGGTAGGGGTCACGCGAAGGAAAGTTACCGGCGGTACGACTTAAGGTCGGTGACGTGACCGAGAAGCGTGAATACCGCATGGAGGAACTGGCCGGGCTGGCCGGCATCACGGTGCGCACCCTGCGCTTCTACCGCGAACGCAAACTGATCCCGCCGCCCCGCCGCGAAGGCCGCATAGCCTGGTACGACGACCATCACCTCGCCCGCCTGCGCACCATCGCGGCGCTCCTGGAACGCGGCCACACCCTGAACGGCATCGCGGAACTCGCCGACGCCTTCGACCACGGCCGCGACGTCGGCGACCTGCTCGGCCTCGGCGAGCCCACCGAGGAGACCCCGGTCCGCCTCACCCCCGAGGAACTCGCCGCCCGCTTCGAGGGCGAGGTCACCCCCGAGAACCTCGCCGCCGCGATGGACCTCGGCTACCTGGGCACCGACGGCGACGAACTCGTCCACATCAGCCACAGCCTGCTGGAGGTCTCCTCGGCCCTGGTCCGCGAGGGCATACCGCTCGCCGAGGTCCTCCAGGCCGGCGCCCGCGTCCGCGAACACGCCGACGCCCTCGCCGAACTCTTCACCGCCTTGATCCTCCGCCACGCCCCCGAACAGGACCTCCACCGCCTGCGCCCCCTGGCCCGCAGCGTGGTGGAGGCAGAACTCTCCCTGGCCCTGGACCGACGGACCCGGAAGCGGGCGGAACCTTCCTGACCCGTTCACCCCATCGGGTCACTTATCAGGAAACTGGTAACGCAAGTCAGTTCCCGCTCCGACAGTGAGATCGAAAGGCCCCGGCGGCTGTGCGACCAGCCCCGGGGTACGGCCGACACTCCCCAGGAGCGCCGACATGCCCCAGCGTAGCCACGGACCGTCCCCTCAAGGCTCGATCGCCGCAACCGCGCCCCAACAGACCAGAGCGCTCGGTGTGCTGCGCATCAGCCAGCTCACGGAGGTGACCACAGCACCAGACCGACAGCGCGCCACGATCCACCGGTGCGCACAGCGGCTCGGCTTGACCATCGTGGCCGAGACGGCGGACCTCGGCGTATCGGCCCGCAGCAAGTCCCCGTTCGAACGGCCGTCACTGTCGATCTGGCTGCGCCATCCCACGGAGTACGACGCCATCGTCTGGTCACACGTCGACCGAGCGGTACGGTCCTTGGCGCACATGGCCGAACTCCTCGCCTGGGCCCGACGGCACACGCGGACACTCGTATTCGGCGGACAGGGCGACGACAGTCCGATCGTCGTGCGACCCCAGACCGACGACGCGGTCATCCAGCGATGCATGGACCTGGCCAAGGTCGCCGAGCAGGAGGCCGAGACTCTTTCCGCCCGGCTGACCAGCAGTCACGCCGCATTGCGCATGATCGGCCGCTACGGGGGCGGCCTCGTTCCGTTCGGCTACCGGAAAGCGCCCCACCCGTCCGGCAGCGGCTGGTGCCTGGCCCCGGACCCCGAAGCCGCCGCCGTGGTCCACGCCATCGTGGCGGACGTGGAAACGGGGTCGTCCCTCATCGCGATCGCGCGAAGGCTCAACGACGCCTGCGTACCGGTCCCACGAGACCGTCATGCCCAGCTCCAGGGCCGCCCCACGGGCGGCCGCCGTCACGGGCGCGACTTCGAGCGGTTCCGGTGGACGTCCGGCACCCTGTCCAAGGTGCTGCGCAGTCCGTCGCTCATAGGGCACCGGATCCACCAGGGACAGACCGTGCGGGACGGCGAGGGGGCACCCGTGCTGATCGGTCCGCCGTTGCTGACGGAGGACGAGTTCGGCCGCCTGCAGACACTACTGCGAGCCCGCTCGAGCCACAACCATCACAGAAACCCCACGAACGCCATGCTCACTGCGGTCGCCCACTGCTCGGGGTGTGATGGGCGCATGTACTTCGCCGCGCGCAAGGGCCGTCCCCATGGCGACTACGCGTGCCGGGCGACGGCTCGCGGCGACGTGTGTTCCGCGCCCGCGTCGATGCGCTCGGACTGGCTGGAGTCCTACACGGTCGCTCGGTACAAGGAGGTCACCAGCAGCGAGGTGCCGGTGACCCGCGAACTGCTCCTCGCCAGCGGCGCTCGCGTCAACGTGGCCAAGGGGCGCTGCGGCGGTGGTCCGGCCAGGCTGGCCGGACCGGACACCTCGCGACTTTCCTTCACCCTCGGCAACTCCTCGTCGTGAGGTCCGTCACGACTCGAAGACCACCGTCACGGGTGCGTGGTCCGACCACCGTTCCGCGTGGCTGGCTGCTCGCTCGACAAACCCCTTGACCGCGCGGGCGGCCAGTGCCGGGGTAGCGGCGGCGAGATCGATTCTCCAACCTGAATCGTTATCAAAGGCCCGCCCCCGGTACGACCACCACGAGTACGGCCCCTCGACGTCGGGGTGCAGTGCGCGTACGACGTCCACGTAGCCGCCCTCGGCCGGGTCGAGGACGCGGCTCAGCCAGTCGCGTTCCTCCGGCAGGAAGCCGGAGTTCTTCTTGTTGGCGCGCCAGTTCTTCAGGTCGGCCTCGCGGTGGGCGATGTTCCAGTCGCCGCAGACGACGACCTCGCGGCCCTCGGCGGCGGCGCGTTCGCGCAGTTCCTTGAGGTAGGCGAGGAACTCGCCCATGAAGCGGACCTTCTCGTCCTGGCGCTCGGTGCCGACCTCGCCGGACGGGAGGTAGAGGGAGGCGACCGTCACACCGGGCAGGTCGGCCTCGACGTAGCGGCCACTGCCGTCGAACTCGGCCGAGCCGAAGCCGACGCGGACGGCGTCGGGCTCGCGGCGGGTGTAGAGGGAGACGCCGGCCCGGCCCTTGGCGGCGGCCGGCGCGTGCGTGACGTGCCATCCGTCGGGCGTACGGACGTGCTCGGGCAGCTGCTGGGGCTCGGCCCGCACCTCCTGGAGGCACAGCACGTCGGCGGTGGTGTCGGCGAGCCACTCCACGAAGCCCTTCTTCGCGGCGGCGCGCAGACCGTTCACATTCACGGAGGTCACGGTGAGCACCAGGGCACGATACCGGCACACTGGACGGTGCCCCGATCCCGGATCTCGCATTAATATACGGTAGGTAGCATGAACATTCGCCGAGTCGCCTTCGACCACCCCGACGCCGTCAAGCTCAACGACGAGGTCCAGGCCGAGTACGACGTGCGCTACGGCGACGGCGGCGACGCCACGCAGCTCGACCCGTCGGACTTCGCGCCGCCGAACGGCCTCTATCTGGTCGCATACGACGAGAACGAGGTCCCGGTCGCCTCGGGCGGCTGGCGCCGCCAGGACGCCAACGACGAGGGGAACCTCGACGGGGACGCCGAGCTGAAGCGGATGTTCGTCATAGAACAGGTGCGTGGCCGCGGGGTGGCGCGCCGCATCCTGGCCGCCCTGGAGGAGGACGCCCGTACGGCAGGCCGGGCCCGGATGGTGCTGGAGACCGGCACCAAGCAGCCGGAGGCCGTGGCCCTGTACCTGTCCAGCGGGTACGAGCCGTGCACGAAGTTCGGCTACTACCGCTTCCACGAGGACAGCCTCTGCTACGCGAAGGCTCTCCAGGCCCCCTAGGGCCTCGCCTCCTCGTCGCCCGCGCCGTTCAGCACGACTCTGACAGCGGATCAGGTTGGTGTGACACCGCGCACAGGGTCGCGCGGCGGCACGCGCGGTGGGCCGGGAAACGTCGAAGGTCCCGTCCGGTCGTGATGACCGGACGGGACCTTCGACAACGTGCGTGGACCTGTGGGGATTTGAACCCCAGACCCCCTCGATGCGAACGAGGTGCGCTACCAGACTGCGCCACAGGCCCTTGCAACGAGTGAAACTCTAGCACCCCTCCCGGCCTGCTCAAAAATCCGTTTCCGGGGCGGCGACGGGACGGCCCCGGACGGGTCTACTCGTTGGCGGCGCGGGGGCGGCCGCCGTCCTCGTACTGGTCGAAGAGCGGTGTGCGGCCGCGCTCCCGGGCCCGGCGGGCGGAGGCGGCGCGGCGGGCGTCGCTGCGGGCCGGTGTCTCCGTGCGGTCCTCGGCGGGATCGGCGGCGCGGTCCGGCGCGGGGGCGGACACCGCGTCCTCCTTTTCGGGGGTGACGGCGCTGGAGCGGGCCGAGCTCCAGGCGTCGGGCGCCGCGAGGTCCACGTCGGGTGTGGCGCGCGGGGCGACCGGGGCGGTGACGTAGGTGGGCAGGGGCACCGGTACCGGGTCCCAGCTGTCGCCCCGCGGGCGTCCGCGGGGGTCACGCTGCTGGTCGACCCACTCGGCGTGGTCGGTCTGCTCGACCAGTGCCCGCCGGTCCGCGGCGAGCGCGGAGAGCCCGGCGTCGGCCTCCGTCTCCGGCCCGTCGTCCAGTTCCTCGGCGTCGGCGTCGCCGACGGAACCGACGGGGTCGGCCGGCGTGCGCCTCCCCGGCGGCCGGGGGCCGCGGTCGCGCAGCCGCTGCGCGGCGACCTCGGCCTGGCGGCGGTCCATCTGGAAGGCGAACCGGCGGCGTTCCTGCGCGCGCAGGTAGGCGATGTAGGCGCTGAGCAGCAGTGCGGGCACGCCGGGCGCCCACAGGAAGGCGAGTCCGCCGACCGCCGCGACGACCGAGCCGAGCGTGAAGGCCAGGAACAGCATCACGGTGGTGCGGCGGCGGCGTGCGAGGACCTTGGTGCGCCTGGCGCGGGCCGCGGCCTCGGCGGAGACGGGTGCGCGGCGGGCCTGCGGTACCCGCCCCCGCGCCGCTGCGGCGCCGGAGCCGGTGGTGCGGCCCGCGGGTTCCGGGGACGTGCCGGATCTGGGACCCGGCGCGGGTGCGCCCGGCTCCGGGCGGGCCTTCTCGGGCCGCTCCGCGGTGTGCTGCGGTGGGGTGGGCCGGGTGTGCCGTCGGGTCCGGGACACGGCGAAGGCCCGGACGTCCACCGAGTCGGTGGCGGCGTCCGGGGCGTCGGCGTCGGGCTCCGCCTCGTCGGCGGGGCGCGACCGCAGGTCCTTGGCGTACCGGCGCTCCATGCCCGCCCGTCCGGACAGCAGCCGGATGGCGGTGCTGAAGCGTTCCGTCGGACGGGCCTCGTTCAGCTCGTCCTGCCTACGGAGCCACATCGGCACCAAGTAGGCGGCCCAGGCCCCGACGATGACTGCGTAGATGAGGCCGCTGCTGCTCACGCCTCACACGGTAGAGGGGTTTCCGTGAGGCCATCCGCCAATTGGGCCGGTGTGTCGCACGATCTGGCTGATATTTCGAACTTTTCTTGTGATCGATGCGATCAGCAGACCGTCAGAGTCGCGCCCGAGAGGCGAATTTCTCTGCTTCGGACGATCGCCATCCGATCATTTTCGAACGTATATTCAATTTCCCGTGTTCGGCGCGCTCCGGTCCCGTGACCGGTGCCAGCGCCTCAGCAGACCCTCCGGCACCTCCTCCGCGGTGAGCGCGAAGACGAGATGGTCGCGCCATGCGCCGTCGATGTGGAGATAACGCGGCCTGCGGCCCTCCTCGCGGAATCCGAGTTTCTCCACCACCCGGCGGCTGGGCGCGTTCTCGGGTCGAATGCAGACCTCGACGCGGTGCAGTCCGACGGTGCGGAAACAGTGGTCCACGGCCATCGCCACGGCCGTCGGCATCACGCCGCGTCCGGCCACCGACTCGTCCACCCAGTAGCCGACGTGGCCGGAGCACATCGAGCCCCAGGTGATGCCGGCCACCGTCAACTGCCCGGCCAGCCGCCCCTGGTACTCGATGACGAACGGCAGCATCCGCCCCGCGTTCGCCTCCGACCTCAGGTGCCGCACCATCTGCCGGTAGGTCGGCCGGTGCGTGAGCGGGCCGCCGGGGCCGGGCGGCGGAATGGTGGCCTCCCAGGGGCGCAGCCAGTCGCGGTTGCGCCGGTTGACCTCGCGCCAGGCCCGCTGGTCGCGCAGCCTGATCGGCCTCAGGACGATGTCGCCGTCCCTCAGCTCCGCGGGCCAGGATGGGCTGTTCAGCTCGCACCCCCTCCGGTGCCGGGTCTGGGGTGGTCGCCGCCCCGGAGCTGGTCGACGGCGTGGATCAGCAGCGGCTCCAGCACGGCGAGGCCGTCCTTCACCCCGCCGGAGGAGCCCGGCAGGTTGACGATCAGCGTGCCGCCCGCCACTCCGGCCAGGCCCCGGGAGAGCGCCGCGGTGGGCACCTTGTCCCGGCCGTACGCCCGGATCGCCTCCGCGATGCCCGGGATCTCGTGGCCGATCACCGCCCGGGTGGCCTCGGGGGTGCGGTCGGTGGGCGAGATGCCGGTGCCGCCGGTGGTCACGATCACGTCGTAGCCGGCCTCGGCGCCCGCGCGCAGGGCGGCCTCGACGGGGTCGCCGTCCGGGACGACCTGCGGGCCGTCCACGGCGAAGCCGAACCGGCGCAGGCCGTCGGCGACCAGAGGGCCGCCCTTGTCCTCGTAGACCCCGGCGGCGGCCCGGTTGGAGGCGGTGACCACCAGGGCGCTGTACGGGGCGAGGAGGGCGCCCCCTGCCGACGTGTCCGGTGTCATGACCGGCTCCAGTCGCCCGACTTGCCGCCCGTCTTCTCCTCCACCCGCACGTCCGTGATGACCGCTCCCTTGTCGACCGCCTTGACCATGTCGATCACGGTGAGCGCGGCGACGGTGACCGCGGTGAGGGCCTCCATCTCGACGCCCGTGCGATCCGTCGTCTTCACCGTGGCGGTGATCTCCACGGCGTCGTCCGCGACCGACAGGTCCAGTTTCACACCGGAGACCGACAGCGGGTGGCACAACGGGATCAGGTCCGGGGTGCGTTTGGCGCCCATGATGCCCGCGATCCGCGCGGTGGCCAGGGCGTCGCCCTTGGGGACCCCCTCGCCGCGCAGCAGCTCCACCACGCGGGGGGCGACGAGGACGCGCCCGCTGGCGCGCGCGGTGCGTGCGGTGACGTCCTTGCCGGACACGTCGACCATCCGGGCGGCGCCCGCCTCGTCGATGTGTGTCAGCCGGCCCTGCGGGTCCCGTCCGCCGTTCGGGGTTCGGTCCTGCGTACTCATGCTTGTGTGGCGCTCCCGGTCCTGGCCCGGCGCGGTGCGGCGCGTGGGCCTGCTGTGCGCGACACGCTACCGGCAACCGGGCGGGGTCAGCCGAGCAGGACCACCTCGACCTCGGCGCCCGGCTCGACGGACTCGGTGTCCTCGGGGACGACGATCAGGGCGTCGGCGTGCGCGAGGGCGGCGATCAGGTGGGACCCGGAGCCGCCGACGGGGGTGATTGAGCCGTCGGCGTAGGTGCCGCGCAGGAACTGGCGGCGGCCCTTGGGCGAGGTCAGCGGCTTCTTCGCGGACAGGGTCGCGGTGACCGTCGGCCGGTGGACGTCGGGCAGGCCCATGAGGGTGCGGATCGCCGGGCGGACGAACAGCTCGAAGGAGACGTACGACGACACCGGGTTGCCGGGCAGGGCGAGCAGCGGGGTGTGGTCGGGGCCGATGGCGCCGAAGCCCTGGGGCTTGCCGGGCTGCATGGCGAGCTTGCGGAAGTCCACGCCGCTGCCCGGCTCGTCCTCGTCGCCGACGTGCGCCAGCGCCTCCTTGACCACGTCGTAGGCGCCGACGCTCACGCCGCCGGTGGTGACCATCAGGTCGGCGCGGACGAGCTGGTCCTCGATGGTGGCCCGCAGGGTCTCGGCGTCGTCGGCGACGGCGCCCACCCGGTAGGCGATGGCGCCGGCGTCGCGGGCGGCCGCGGTGAGGGCGAAGCTGTTGGAGTCGTAGATCTGACCGGAGGCCAGCTGCTCGTCGGGCTGGACGAGTTCGCTGCCGGTGGAGAGCACCACCACGCGCGGGCGGGGGCGGACCCGGACCTTGCCCCGGCCGATCGCGGCGAGCAGGCCGATCTGCGGCGGGCCCAGGACGGTGCCGGCCTCCAGGGCCCGGTCGCCGGAGCGGACGTCGCTGCCCTTGGCGCGCACGTGGGCGCGTGCATCGGCCGGCCGGTAGACGTGCACCTGTCCCTCGGCGCCCTCGGGGGCCAGGCTGCGGGCCCGCATGCCGGAGACCGGGCCCTGGCCGAGTCCGCCGTCGGTCCACTCCACGGGGACGACGGCCTCCGCGCCGGGCGGCAGCGGGGCGCCGGTCATGATGCGGGCCGCCTGGCCGGGGCCGACGGAGGGCGGGTCGGCCTGGCCGGCGGCGACGTCCCCGACGACCTCCAGGACGGCGGGGAACTCCTCGCTGGCGCCCGCGACATCGGTGACCCGCACCGCGTACCCGTCCATCGAGCTGTTGTCGAAGGGCGGCAGGGACAGCGGCACCGTGACGTCGTCGACCAGGACGCAGCCCTGGGCGTCGAGCAGGTTCAGCTCGATGGGTTCCAGGGGGCGGACGGTGGCGAGGACGTCGTCCAGGTGGTCCTGCACCGACCACAGCCGGTCCGGACCGGCGTCCGCGATGGCGTGGTCGTGTCCGGTGTCACGGGGCGCGCTGCTCAACGTCGTTACATCTCCTCGGCTACGTAACTGCGAAGCCAGGTCCGGAAGTCCGGTCCCAGGTCTTCACGTTCGCATGCGAGTCTGACAATGGCACGCAGATAGTCGCCCCGGTCACCGGTGTCGTAGCGGCGGCCCTTGAAGACGACGCCGTGCACCGGACCGCCGGCCTTCTCGTCGGCGGCCAGCTGCTGGAGGGCGTCGGTGAGCTGGATCTCGCCGCCGCGGCCGGGCTCGGTCTTGCGGAGTATGTCGAAGATGCGCGGGTCGAGGACGTAGCGGCCGATGATGGCGTAGTTGGAGGGGGCGTCGGCCTCGTCGGGCTTCTCGACCAGCCCGGTGACCTTGACCACGTCGCCGTCGCCGGTCGGGGCCACGGAGGCGCAGCCGTAGAGGTGGATCTGTTCCGGCGCGACCTCCATGAGGGCGATCACGCTGCCGCCGTACTGCTCCTGGACGTCGATCATGCGCTGGAGGAGCGGGTCGCGCGGGTCGATCAGGTCGTCGCCGAGCAGGACCGCGAAGGGCTCGTGGCCGACGTGCGGGGCGGCGCACAGTACGGCGTGGCCGAGGCCCCTGGGGTCGCCCTGGCGGACGTAGTGCATCATCGCGAGGTCGCTGGACTCCTGGACCTTGGCCAGCCGGCCCGCGTCGCCCTTCTTCTGGAGGGCGGACTCCAGTTCGTAGTTGCGGTCGAAGTGGTCCTCCAGGGGGCGCTTGTTGCGGCCCGTGACCATGAGGACGTCGCCGAGGCCCGCGGCCACGGCCTCTTCGACCACGTACTGGATCGCCGGCTTGTCGACGACCGGCAGCATCTCCTTGGGAGTGGCTTTGGTGGCCGGCAGGAACCGGGTACCGAGCCCGGCTGCGGGGATGACAGCCTTGCTGATCCTGGGGTGGGACTGAGTCATGCGCGCCACCATATCCGGTGCCTATAGGGAGAATCTGTGACTCAGGATCATTGGCGCTCATATGAGCGCATTAGAGCGGTACGGGAGCGACCAATGCCACACACCGGCCCCGCGGACGAACCTGACAAGCGGACCTTGCGGCGGGAGATCCTCGCGGTGAGGAACAGGTTGACCGCCGATGACGTGCGGGAATCGGGGGACGCGCTGGCAGCGCGGGCGCTCGCGATGCCGGAGGTCGCGGGGGCGCGCGCCGTGGCGGCGTACGTCTCCGTGGGCGCCGAGCCGGGCACTCTCGCGCTGCTGGACGCGCTGTGCGCGCGGGGCGTGCGCGTCCTGCTGCCCGCCCTGCTGCCGGACAACGACCTGGACTGGGGCGAGTACACCGGGGCGGACTCCCTCGCACGCGTGCGGCACGGCGGGCGGATGGACCTGTTCGAACCCGCCGGTCCCCGCCTGGGGCCGGACGCGGTGACGGCGGCCGACGTGGTGCTGCTGCCGGGGGTGGCGGTGGACGGGCGGGGCCTCAGGCTGGGGCGCGGCGGCGGATCGTACGACCGGGTGCTCGCCCGCCTGGAGCGGTCGGGCGCGCGTCCCGCGCTGCTGGTGCTGCTGTACGACCGGGAGGTCGTCGGGCGCGTCCCCGCCGAGCCGCACGACCGGCCGGTGGACGCGGTGGTGACGCCGTCGGGGGTGCGCAGGTTCCGCTGAACTCCGGGCACGGAAACGGCCCCCACGCGTGCGTGGGGCCGTTTCCGTCGCGTCGGTGCCGCCTAGGGCTTGAGCACCAGGGTGTCGCTCGTGCTCTCGTCGACCGCCTTCTTGGAGAAGGACCACGGCAGCAGTTCGCCGTCGGCCCACTTGTCCGTCTGGTCGGTGTAGTGGGCGCTGTAGGCGTGTCCGGAGGCTCCGGTGAGGTTGATCCACCGGGACTTGTCGAGGTCGCCGAGGTTGACCACCATCCGCATGGACGGCACCCACACCACCCCGTAGCCGCCGGCCGCGTTCCAGCCGGCGGCGTTGACCGCGGCCTCGCCGCCGCTGAGCTTCCACGGGCCGCGGTTGAGGGCGTACTTCACGAAGCCGGGGCCCTCGGTGCCCAGGGTCTGGTTGTTCAGGAACAGGCGGTGCAGCCGGCCCCAGTTCCAGGTGTCGATGTCCTTGCCGAGCTTGGCGGTCAGCTCCCAGCGGGCGTCGATCATGGCCCGCTTGAACAGGTCGTCCCGGTTGTTCTCGGCGCCGTCGCGGGCGCCGGAGTCCGGCGTGGTCCACCAGGCGCTCTTGGGGTTCTGCATCTGGGTGCGGACCACCTCGAACCAGCGGTCGCCGCCGTCCGGCTGGGCCTGGTCGGCGTCGCGCCGGCCGCACTCGCGGACCTTGTCGACCTCGTCCGCGGGCCCGGTGGTGTTGACCGGGTCGACCCACAGGCACTGGCCCTTGACCCGCAGCTCCTTGGGGAGCTTGTTGCCGAAGGCCAGCTTGAGGACGTTGCGCCAGACGGCGTTGAAGTACGCGGCGGCGGCCGAGTCGGCGTCCTGGGTGTAGTCCCAGCCCTCCAGCAGCTTCTGCGCCTCGCGGACGTCCTTGTCGCCGACGTCGATCTTGAGCAGTTGGGGCACGAGCAGCTTGGCCATCTCGCTGCTGTTGTCCAGCTGCATCTGGCGCATGTCGTCGGTGGAGATCTTGCCGCCGTCCTTGATCTTCTGCTCGATCAGGGAGGTGATGCGCTGGCTGCGGGTGCCGTAGCCCCAGTCGGTGGTCAGCGTGTACGGGTAGTCCTCGCCGACGACGGCCTGGTTGGCGGTCACGATGTAGCCGCGCTCCGGGTCGTACTCGTAGGGCAGCTCGTCCTGGTCGATGTACTCGCCGGTCCACCGGTACTTGGAGCTCCAGCCCGGCGCCGGGACCGAGCCGTCGTGGCCCTCGGCGCGCACGGGGATCTTGCCGGGCAGGGTGTAGCCGATGTGCTCGCTGTCGGCGTAGACCAGGTTCTGCGAGGGCACGTCGAAGAGGGTGGCGGCCTCGCGGAAGTCGTCCCAGTTCCTGGCCCGGTCGATCGCGAAGACGGAGTCCATCGTGTTGCCCGCGTCGAGCGCGGTCCAGCGCAGCGCGACGCCGTAGCCGTCGCCGCGGTCGGGGGCGGCGGTGTCGACGGTGGCCCGCTTGCCGGTCTGCACCAGTTCGCTGTCGCGGTCGGACAGGAGCGGGCCGTTGTTGGTCTCGCGCACGACGATGGTCTTGGACTCACCGCCGGCGACCTTGATGGTCTCCCGCCGCGTCTGGAAGGGCACCACCTTGCCGTCGTACTGGTATCCCTCGCCGGTGATCTTCTCCAGGTAGAGGTCGGTGACGTCGACGCCGGAGTTGGTCAGGCCCCAGGCGATCTGCTGGTTGTGGCCGATGACGACGCCGGGCATGCCCGCGAAGGTGTAGCCGGACACGTCGTACTGGCACTTCGCGGAGACGGTCCTGCAGTGCAGGCCCATCTGGTACCAGACGGACGGCAGGGACGGGGACAGGTGCGGGTCGTTGGCCAGCAGCGGCTGTCCGGTGATGGTGTGCTTGCCGGACACGACCCAGGAGTTGGAGCCGATGCCGTTGCCGTTCACGCCGACGGCGGTGGGGAGGTCGTCCAGGACGTCCTGGAGGCCGGACAGCTGGCCTTCGAGAGCGTTGCCCGTACCGGTCCCTATCTCCGTGCCGCTCCCGGTACCCGTACCGGTGCCTGTTCCGGTATCGGTGCCCGTGCCCGTTCCGGAGCCGGACGAGGAGTCGTCGCCGCCGGACGAGCCGCCGCCGTCGAAGGTCTTGGTCAGGTCGTCGTACTGCCCCTCCTGGACGATCGCCTTGTTCCGGTCGTACGGATACGCCGGGTACAGGTCGGCGATCTGCTTGGGGCCGAGGCGGCTGGTCATCAGGGCGCGGTCGACCTCGTCCTGCATGTTGCCGCGCAGGTCCCAGGCCATCGCCTTGAGCCAGGCCACCGAGTCGACGGGGGTCCACTCCTGCGGCTTGTAGTCGTTGGTGAAGCCGAGGGCGGCGTACTCCAGGGAGATGTCCTTGCCGTCCTTGCCCTTCAGGTAGGCGTTGACTCCCTTGGCGTACGCCTGGAGGTACTTCTTCGTGGAGTCCGACAGCTTCTCGTCGTACTCCTTCTTCGCCACCCGGTGCCAGCCCAGCGTGCGCAGGAACTCGTCGTTGTCGACCTGGCTCTTGCCGAACATCTCCGACAGGCGCCCGCCGGTCATGTGCCGGCGCACGTCCATCTCGTAGAACCGGTCCTGCGCCTGGACGTAGCCCTGCGCCATGAACAGGTCCTCGTCGGTGGAGGCGTAGACCTGCGGGATGCCGTAACCGTCGCGCTTGACGTCGACCGGGCCCGACAGGCCGTCCAGCGTGATCGATCCCTTGGTCTGCGGGAAGGACGCGCGGACGGTGCTGATGGACCAGTACGCCCCGTAGGCGAGGCCGCCGATGATGGCCAGCACCAGCACGAGGACGAGCAGGCGCCCTTTGCGCCCCTTCTTCCTGCCGGACGTGCCGGGCTGCTGACCCGTGGAGGCGGTGGTGTTGGGGGGCATCGCTGTCCTTGCTGTCCTAACACGAGCGGCAGGGGCGGGCTGTGCTTTGTACTGAGCGCTGGAGCAACTGTAGGCGCAGGCCCGGCTCGCCCTTGACGCGGAGTCGGGTACCGCGGCGCACGGGCGTTCGATCTTGCCAAGCCGAGCGTCAAGAAAGCGTCAAGAGTTAGGTAAGGTAACGAAGTAGTTGTCCGCAGAGCATGGTGGCTTCGTGTGCCATGGGGGTGCGCCTCGCGTGCCGAACGAGCGCACTCGCCCGCGCTGTGATTCCGTGCTGTGCGCCAGGGAAGGGAACGGCCGCTGACTGTCCACCACCTCAACCAGCTCCTGCTCGTCTGCTCGCTCGTCCTGCTCATCGCCGTCGCGGCGGTACGGATCTCCTCGCGCAGCGGGCTCCCCAGCCTGCTCGTCTACCTGGCCATCGGCGTCGCCATGGGCCAGGACGGCATCGGCGACATCCACTTCGACAACGCCGAACTGGTCCAGGTCATCGGGTACGCCGCCCTGGTCGTGATCCTGGCCGAGGGCGGACTCGGCACGAAGTGGAAGGAGGCGAAACCGGCGCTGCCGGCCGCCTCCGCACTGGCGCTGGTCGGGGTCGCGGTCAGCGTCGGCGTGACGGCGGCGGGCGCGCACTACCTGACCGGGCTGGAGTGGCGGCAGGCACTGATCGTCGGCGCCGTGGTGTCCTCCACGGACGCGGCCGCGGTCTTCTCCGTGCTGCGCAGGATCCCGCTGCCCTCGCGCATAGTGGGCACCCTCGAGGCCGAGTCGGGCTTCAACGACGCCCCGGTGGTCATCCTGGTGGTCGCCTTCTCCACGGCCGGCCCGATCGAGCACTGGTACGTGCTGCTCGGCGAGATCGCCCTGGAGCTGGCCATCGGTGCCGCCATCGGGCTCGCGGTGGGCTGGCTGGGGTCGTGGGGACTGCGGCACGTGGCGCTGCCCGCCTCGGGCCTCTACCCCATCGCCGTCCTCTCGATCGCCGTGGCGGCCTACGCGGCCGGCGCCATGGCGCACGGCAGCGGCTTCCTCGCCGTCTACCTCGCCTCGATGGTGATGGGCAACGCCCGGCTGCCGCACTGGCCGGCCACCCGCGGGTTCGCCGACGGACTCGGCTGGCTCGCCCAGATCGGCATGTTCGTGCTGCTCGGCCTGCTGGTCACCCCGCACGAACTGGGCGACGACATCCTGCCCGCCCTGGTGATCGGGCTGGTGCTCACCATGGTGGCGCGCCCCCTGAGCGTCGTGCTGTGCCTGACCCCCTTCCGGGTGCCGTGGCAGGAGCAGGCCCTCATGTCCTGGGCCGGACTGCGCGGCGCGGTGCCCATCATCCTGGCGACGATCCCCATGGTGGAGGGCGTCGACGGCAGCCGCCGGATCTTCAACATCGTCTTCGTCCTGGTCGTCGTCTACACCCTGGTCCAGGGGCCCACGCTGCCGTGGCTGGCCCGCAAGCTGCGCCTGGGCAAGAGCGACGAGGCCGCCGACCTCGGCATCGAGTCGGCTCCCCTGGAGCGGCTGCGCGGGCACCTGCTGTCCGTGACCATCCCCGAGGGCTCGAAGATGCACGGCGTCGAGGTCAGCGAGCTGCGGCTGCCGCCCGGCTCCGCGGTCACGCTGGTCGTGCGCGACGAGAAGTCGTTCGTGCCGCTGCCCACGACGGGACTGCGGCGCGGGGACGAACTCCTCGTGGTCGCCACGGACCCCGTCCGCGACGCGGCCGAGGCACGGCTGCGCGCGGTCGGCGCCGGCGGCAAGCTGGCCGGCTGGCTGGGCACGGGGGACGGCGGCGGCCGTCAACGGTGAGCGGCCGAGGGGTGCTCGCTTTCACACGGTTGCGCCCCTCTTGATCCCTGTACGATGAGTGCGGCACCTGATCGAACCAACTCTGTCTGATGCAGAGCTGGCGCGACCGTATGGCGGCCGGCACGCCCCCTCATCCGCACGGGCTCCGGCATCTACCGCAGTCCGCGCAAGAGGACAGCTCTCGGCGCTCCCGCACGGCGACAGCCGCGAGGCGGACCGCGCTACCAGGCGGCAGAAAGGCACGGCCGTGGCATCCACGGTCACCCCGTCGAAGAAGTCGCCGGAGGCAGCGCCGCACACCGCGTCCGCCTCCGCCCGCCCCGGATACGGACAGCTGCTGCGCACCCGCGGCGCCTGGACGTTCCTGCTCCCCGGTTTCGCGGCCCGCCAGCCGTTCGCCATGCTGACGATCTCCATCGTGCTGCTCGTGCAGCACACCACGGGCTCCTACGGCGTCGCGGGCGCCGTCGCGGCCGTCACCGGCGTCTCCATGGCCCTGTTCGCCCCCTACAGCGGACGGCTCGCCGACCGCTACGGGCAGCGCGCCGTCCTGCTGCCCGGCGTTCTCGTGCACGCGGCGTCCGGCCTGACCCTGACCGTGCTCGCGCTCGCGGACGCACCGCTGTGGGCGCTGTTCGCGGCGGCCGTGCCCGCGGGTGCGTCGGTGCCGCAGGTCGGGCCGATGGTGCGGGCCCGCTGGGGCGTCAAGCTCAAGGGCTCCCCCCTGATGAGCACCGCCGCCGCCTTCGAGTCCGTCACCGACGAGCTGACCTTCGTCCTCGGCCCGCTGCTGGCGACCGCCCTGTGCACGGGCATCGGCCCGGCCGCGGGCCTGGTCACCGAGGCCGCGCTCACCCTGGTGGGCGGTCTGCTGTTCGCCGCGCAGAAGAGCACGCAGCCCGAGGTCGGCGGGGCCGACGGCGCGCACGCGCGCGGGGAGCACGTTTCCGCGCTGCGCGTCCCCGGGGTGCGCGTCCTGATCGTCGCCTTCCTGGGCGTCGGCTCCGTCTTCGGCGGCATGCAGGTGTCGCTGGCCGCGTTCACCGAGTCGATCGGCGAGCCCGGCCTGAACGGCGTCCTCTACGGCGTCTTCGCCGCCGGCAACATGCTCTCCGGCCTGGCCTGCGGCGCCATCGCCTGGAAGGTCGCCCCGCAGCGGCGCCTCCTGATCGGTTACGCCGCCCTCGCGCTGACCGCCTCCGGCCTGTGGGCGGCGCAGTCGGTGCTCGTGCTGGCCGGGCTCGGTCTGCTGGTCGGCATCTGCGTCGCGCCCGCCATCGTCACCGGCTACACCCTGGTGGAGGGCCTGGTCCCGGCCGGTGCCCGTACCGAGGCCTTCACCTGGCTGACCGGCGCCGTCGCCCTCGGGCAGGCGCTGGCGGTGACCGTCGCGGGACAGCTGGAGGACGGGTTCCGGGACGGGGCCGGATTCCTGGTGCCGATGGGCGGCACGGTGCTCGCGCTGGTGGTCCTGGTGGCCCTGCGCTCGCGGCTGGCCTCCCGGCCCCAGGGGCGCACGGTCGCACGTGGCGTCGGTCACCGCGAGCCCGTCGCAGTGGACTGATCCCGAGGAATACGTCACTATGGACCGTCGTTAGCACTCATCGAGTGAGAGTGCCAGGAGGAAGACAGTGCCGACGTACCAGTACCAGTGCACCGAGTGCGGCGAGGGCCTCGAGGCGGTGCAGAAGTTCACCGACGACGCCCTCACCGAGTGCCCGAACTGCCAGGGCCGCCTGAAGAAGGTGTTCTCGGCGGTCGGCATCGTCTTCAAGGGTTCCGGCTTCTACCGCAACGACAGCCGCGGCAGCTCGTCGAGCAGCTCGCCCGCGTCGTCGTCGAAGTCCGGGGCGTCGTCCTCCTCGTCCTCGGACTCGGGTTCGTCCTCGTCGTCGGCCTCCGGCTCGGGTTCGTCCTCCTCGTCCTCCGGCTCCGGCAGCTCCTCCTCCAGCACCACCGCCGCGTAGGCCGCCGGCCGGACGCGGGAAGCGCCCGGCCGCACCAGGTTCTTACGAGACCCTGTCGTCGTACGACGACGGGGTCCTCGGCGTTTCCCGGGCCGGTTAGGGTGCGGACATGGCGAACAAGGTGAATGCCGAGATCGGCGTGATCGGCGGCTCCGGTTTCTACTCGTTCCTCGACGACGTGACCGAGGTCGAGGTGGACACTCCGTACGGGCCGCCCAGCGACTCGCTCTTCCTCGGCGAGATCGCCGGCCGGCGGGTCGCCTTCCTCCCCCGGCACGGCCGCGGCCACCATCTGCCGCCGCACCGGATCAACTACCGGGCCAACCTGTGGGCGCTGCGCTCGGTCGGCGCGCGCCAGGTCCTCGGCCCGTGCGCGGTCGGCGGCCTGCGTCCGGAGTACGGGCCGGGCACGCTGCTGGTGCCGGACCAGTTCGTTGACCGGACCAGGTCCCGCCCCTCGACGTACTTCGACGGACTGCCGCTGCCCGACGGCACCGTGCCCAACGTGGTGCACGTGTCGCTGGCCGACCCGTACTGCCCCACCGGGCGGGCCGCCGCGCTGAAGGCGGCGCGGGGAAGGGACTGGGAAGCCGTGGACGGCGGCACCCTGGTCGTGGTCGAGGGGCCCCGTTTCGGAACCCGGGCGGAGTCGCTGTGGCACCGGGCGCAGGGCTGGTCCGTGGTGGGCATGACCGGTCACCCGGAGTCGGCGCTCGCCCGTGAACTGGAGCTCTGCTACACCTCGCTGACCCTCGTCACCGACCTCGACGCCGGCGCCGAGAGCGGTGAGGGCGTCTCGCACGAGGAGGTGCTGCGGGTGTTCGCGGCCAACGTGGACCGGCTCCGGGGCGTCCTGTTCGACGCGGTGGCCGCGCTGCCGGAGAACGGGGAGCGGGACTGCCCGTGCGGGGCGGCGCTCGGCGGGATGGATCCGGGGATCGTGCTGCCGTAGCAGGGGATGGATCAGAGGACCGTGCTGCCGTGGCACGGGACGTGTCCGGGGGGACCGTGCTGCCGTGGGGTGGGCCGGGAACGGGTTCCGGTTCAGGCGGAACGTCCCCTTCGGGTGGCGGAGTTGTCCACAAGCGGGCGGTGGTCCACGGGCCTCGGCGGGGTCCGGCGAAAAGCCTCATCGTGGGAGCGCAAGCAGATCCCTCGTCGCAGGTGGTGGTCACCGTGTCCCGTTCCGTCCTTCCCTCCCCCGGCCCGTTCCCGCTCGGCACCGACGCGCCACCCACCGGCGAGGTGCCGCCCTTCGCCCCGGTGCGGGTGCGCGGCGGACGGAGCCGACTGCACCGGCTCGTCCGGCACCGGCGGCGCGTCGTGGCCGCCGGGCTCGCCGTCACCGCAGCGGCGCTGGTGGCCGCGGGCCCGCAGCCGGGGGCCGCTGGGCCGGACCCGAAGCGGGCACGCGGACATCCGGTGGCCGACCAGGTGCGCGAGCGGCCCGGCCCGCGGCTCGTGGCGGCGCCGGTACGGATCGCGGACGCGGAGACGGTACGGCTGCTCGGTCCGGGCGACCGCGTCGACGTGGTCGCGACCGGGGACGCCGGTGCGCCCTCCGTGGTCGCGCGCGGGGCGCGGGTCACGGAGGTGCCGGAGCCTGTGGAGGGGGCGGCGGGCGGGGCCCTGGTCGTGGTGTCGGTGGAGCGCGACACCGCTCACCGGCTGGTCGGCGCCGGTACCACGGGGCGGTTGGCGGTGACCCTGTGCTGAGGCCGTCAAGTCGCTCGTTCGAGGGACCGGATTGGACAGGACGGCCCAACGCTGACGTAGGTTGCGGAGCGCTCCATTCCAACACCTGTTCAAGCGAGGAGAACGTCCACCGTGAGCGAGAAGAGCGACCCGAGCGTCTGGCAGGGCTTCAAGGCCTTCCTGATGCGCGGAAACGTCATCGACCTGGCGGTGGCGGTCGTCATCGGCGCCGCCTTCACCAACATCGTCAACTCGGTGGTGAAGGGGGTCATCAACCCGCTGATCGGGGCGTTCGGCACGCAGAGCCTGGACAGTTACAGCTCCTGCCTGAAGGGCCCGTGCACCGGGACCGGCGACACCGCGACGGGCGTGCGGATCCTGTGGGGCTCGGTGCTGGGCGCCACGCTCTCGTTCCTGATCACCGCGGCGGTCGTCTACTTCCTGATGGTCCTGCCCATGGCGAAGTACCTGGCCCGGCAGGAGGCCCGCCGCAAGGCCAAGGAGAGCGCCGAGGAGATCATCGAGGTCACCGAGCTGGAGGTGCTCAAGGAGATCCGGGACGAGCTGGTCGCGCAGCGCGGTTCGGGGCCCGACCGCTCCTAGCGGCAGCGGCGGCGGCCGGTCGGCGGCCGGGTGCCCGCGCGGCTCACAGGTGGTGCGGCGGCTTCTCGTCGAGGAAGCGCTTCAGGTCGGCCGCACTGTCGCCCTCGGGCCGCTCGCCCCAGCCGCGGTCGGTGTCGTCCGACGTCTGCTGGTCCAGCGGGTCGTCGAAGACCAGCGCCGGCCTGGGCGCGCGCGGCTCGGGTTCGTGGGCGGTACTCATGGGTCCAGGGTACGGCCCCGCTCCACAAGCGGACCGGCGTCGTCTCTGCTGTGCTGGGAGCCATGACGTCCAGTCCCCAGCCCGCGGGCGCGTCCTCGGGCCCGCCCGGCGCCCGCCCCCCGGTCCGCAGCCTGAAGGCCCGCGGGCGGCAGGAGCCGCACCGCGTCGCCACGCCGCTGGAGCTCTTCTTCGACCTGTGCTTCGTCGTCGCCATCGCCCAGGCGGGCGTGCAGCTGGTGCACTCGGTCGCCGAGGGCCATGCCGGCGAGGGCGTTCTCAACTACGCGATGATCTTCTTCGCCATCTGGTGGGCGTGGATGAACTTCACGTGGTTCGCCTCGGCCTACGACAACGACGACGTGCTCTACCGGATCGTCACCCTGGTGCAGATGGCCGGTGTGCTGGTGCTGGCGGCGGGCGTCTCCCGGGCCTTCGAGGACCACGACTACGTGGCCGTCGTCCTCGGCTACGTGATCATGCGGGTCGCCATGTCGGTGCAGTGGCTCAGGGCGGCGCGCACGGCCGGGGCGGCAGAGCGTGCCATGGCCCTGAGATATGCGGGAGGCGTGCTGGTCTGCCAGGTCGGCTGGCTGGGGCTGCTGGTCCTGCCCGAGGGCGGCCGGGGCTGGCTGTACCTGGCGATGGTGGTGCTGGAGCTGTGCGTGCCGGTGTTCGCCGAGCGCAGGCACATGTCGGCCTGGCATCCGCACCACATCTCCGAGCGGTACGGGCTGTTCACGATCATCGTGCTCGGCGAGACCATCGCGGCGGCCACGGTGGCGGTGAAGTCGGGCATCGAGGAGAACGACGCGCTGGGCGAGGTGCTGCCGATCGCGGCGGGCGGGCTCCTCATCGTCTTCTCCGCCTGGTGGATCTACTTCGTGGTCCCCGTCCACAGCCGTCTGCGGACCAGCAGGCAGTCGTTCGTGTGGGGCTACGGCCACTACGTGGTGTTCGCCTCGGCCGCCGCGATCGGGGCGGGGCTGGAGGTGGCGGTGGAGCAGACCGTGGGGAAGGCGCACATCTCGACGCTCGCGGCGTCCGCGGCGGTGACCCTGCCGACGGCGCTGTTCCTGATCACGGTGTGGGCGCTGCACGCACGGCACTTCAAGGTGGGCATCGCCGAGCAGTCGGTGCTGCCGACCGCCGCGCTGCTCGTGATCTGCTGCACCTTCCTCGGGGACATGGCGGTGCTGGTGGCCGGAGTCGTCCTGGCGCTGGCCGTGGCGACCGGCGTGACGCTGACCGCGCGGCACACCGGGCGGCCGCGGGGCGCGGCGCCGTCCGCCGCCTGACCGGCCGCGGCCCGCCCCGGCCACCGGTGTGGACGAGACTGGCGGCATGACAGTTGACGCATTGACGGACGTCGCGGGTCTGCTGGTGGGGCACGCGACGCGGCGCGGCGACGGATGGCTCACGGGGACGACGGTGGTGCTCGCTCCGGAAGACGGGGCGGTGGCGGCCGTGGACGTGCGCGGCGGGGGCCCCGGCACCAAGGAGACCGACGCGCTCGATCCGCGCAACCTGGTGCAGCGGGTGCAGGCGGTGGTGCTGACCGGCGGCAGCGCGTACGGGCTCGACGCGGCGTCGGGGGTGATGGCCTGGCTGGAGGAGCGGGGACGCGGGGTGCGCGTCGGGCCGGACCCCGCGCACGTGGTGCCGGTGGTGCCCGCGGCCTGCGTCTTCGACCTGGGGCGCGGTGGCGACTTCCGGGCCAGGCCGGACGCCGCCACCGGCCGGGTGGCCGTCGAGGCGGCGCAGGCGAGTGCGGACTCCCCCGGCGCCGGGGTGCCGCAGGGCTGCGTCGGGGCGGGCACGGGGGCCGTGGTCGGCACGCTGAAGGGCGGCGTCGGCACCGCGAGCACCGTGCTGGACTCGGGCATCACGGTGGCCGCACTGGTGGTGGCCAACGCGGCGGGGTCGGTGACGGATCCGGAGACGGGGGTGCTGTACGGGGAGCTGTTCGGCGGCGGGCGGGTCCCGTATCCGGCGGCGGAGGTGCACGAGGCGGCGGGGCGGCGCCTGGCGGAGGTCGCGGCGAGGAACGCTCCACCGCCGTTGAACACCACGCTCGCCGTGGTCGCCACCGACGCCGACCTGTCGAAGGCGCAGGCGCAGAAGCTGGCCGGCACGGCGCACGACGGGATCGCGCGCGCCGTCCGGCCGGTGCACCTGCTCAGCGACGGGGACACGGTGTTCGCGCTGGCGACCGGGGCGCGTCCGCTCTCCGAGGGGCAGCCGCTCGCGTTGAACGAGGTGCTGGCGGCCGGCGCGGACATGGTGACGCGGGCGATCGTCCGCGCGGTCCGGGCCGCCGGGCCGGTGGACGGACCGGGCGGGGCCTGGCCGTCGTACGGGGAGCTGTACGGCGGGTGACGGGAGAACGGCCGGGCGGTGTCGAAATGTTGCGGCGCATGTCGTCCGACCGGGCTTTGACCAGCGGATTTTGACGTAACGTCGGGTCGCGCGGGAACTTTTCGCGCGGCCCGCGGGTTTTTCGTGCGTACGTTTTCTCGGTTCCCGGACATGATGTCCGGTCGAGGGGCTACGGTATGCACCCACAAGGTGACATGCAGCAACGCCGGGAGAAACCTTGAGCGTTCCGTACGAGACGGCAGCGTACGAACCACCCGAGTCGCCCGAGTCTCCGGAGGAGCATCTCATGCGGCTGCTGGGTCGCGCCCTGAACTCGTTCGAACTGCCCGACGAGACGATACGGCGCCTGGACTGCGCGCTGGCGCACGACGGTTCCCTGCACTCCGCGCACCACAGCGCGGGGCTGCACCGTGAGACGTACCGGCACACCTGGCTGCTCGCCGACGGTTCGGCGCTCACGCTCTGGGAGCTGGTCCACAACACCGTCCCGGGCGGTGAACCGCAGCACGAGGTGTACCTGGACGACGAGGAGCTGCGCACCGCGACCTCCCGGCTGGCGCTGCCGCCGGAGACGCCGGACTTCGAACTGCCGGTGCAGGTGCACCACTCCCCGGTCCCGGCCCCGCGGCACACCTACGTCTCCGACGCCTCGGCGGACCACGCCCGTCGGCTGCTGCGCCGTGCGGAGAACACGGACCGGCCGGGATCCGAGCTGGCCGAGCTGCTGGCGACGGCGTCCGCGCACCAGATCATCCAGGCTTTCGGCGGTCCCGGCCGCGCGGGCCGCGCCCGCGCCGGGTTCTCGCTCTACGAGCACGCGTTCCTGCTCCGCGACGGCGCCGAGGTCTCGCTCTGGGAGGTCGAGCACACGGCCACGCCCGACGGTCGGCACATGTGCGAGGTCTACGACAGCGAGGACGCGGCCCGCCGCGCGATGGAGCGACGGGCCGCGCAGCTCTCCTCCTGAGCAGTGAGCAGTGAGCGGTGAGCGGTGAGCGGTGACGGCGGGAGCGTCCGGCCGGCCCGGCTCTACGCGGCCACCGGCTGCTTCGCCCCGGGTGCCCGGTCCGACGGGTCCGCACCGCCGGGCCCCTGCGCGGTCGCCCCCCGCGCCGGTTTGCGCAGGCCCTTGAGGACGATCACCAGGGCCGTGGTGACGCAGACGCCGGCCGCGATGGCGACCAGGTAGAGCAGCGGGTTGCCGATCAACGGGACCACGAAGATGCCGCCGTGCGGGGCCCGCAGCGTGGCCCCGAAGGCCATCGACAGGGCGCCGGTGACCGCGCCGCCCACCATGGAGGACGGGATGACCCGCAGCGGGTCGGCTGCGGCGAACGGGATCGCGCCCTCGGAGATGAAGGAGGCGCCCAGCACCCAGGCGGCCTTGCCGTTCTCGCGCTCGGCGGCGTTGAAGAGCCGGCCGCGCACGGTGGTGGCCAGGGCCATCGCCAGCGGCGGGACCATGCCGGCCGCCATCACCGCCGCCATGATCTTCATCGCCGAGTCGCTGGGACTGGCGACCGCGATGCCCGCGGTGGCGAAGGTGTAGGCGACCTTGTTGACCGGGCCGCCCAGGTCGAAGCACATCATCAGGCCCAGGAGGGCACCGAGCAGGATCGCGTTGGCGCCGGACAGGCCGTTCAGCCAGTCGGTCATCGCCGACTGTGCGGACGCGATGGGTTTGCCGATCACCACGAACATCAGGAACCCGACGACCGCCGCCGAGATCAGCGGGATCACCACCACCGGCATGATGCCGCGCAACGCCTTCGGGATGCGCACCCGTTGGACGGCCAGCACCACGGCACCCGAGATCAGACCGGCCGCCAGACCGCCGAGGAAACCGGCGTTGACGGTCAGCGCGATCGAGCCGCCGACGAAGCCGGGGACCAGACCCGGCCGGTCGGCCATGCCGTAGGCGATGTAGCCGGCCAGCACCGGGACGAGGAAGGCGAAGGCCACGCCGCCGATCTGGAACAGCAGGGCCGCCCAGCTGTCCGCCTGGGTCCACACGAAGTGGTCCGTCACGGACGGCGCCTTGTTGATCTCGTAGCCGCCGATCGCGAAGCCCAGGGCTATCAGCAGACCGCCCGCGGCGACGAACGGAACCATGTAACTGACGCCGGACATCAGCCACTTGCGGAGCTTCGTCCCATACCCCTCACCGGACTCGCCGCCCCGCTCGACCGGCGTCGCACCGGCGGAACCGGACGCATCCGTCGCCCCGGCCGCCGTGACCTCGCCGCGGGCCGCCTTCCCGCGGACCTCGCCGATCAGCTCGCCCGGCCGGTTGATGGCGGCCTTGACGCCGGTGTCGACGGTGGGCTTCCCGGCGAAGCGGTCCTTCTCGCGCACCGGCACGTCGTGGGCGAAGATCACGCCGTCCGCCGCCGCGATCACCGCGGGGTCCAGCCGGTCGAACCCGGCCGAGCCCTGGGTCTCGACGGCGACCTCGACGCCTTCCTCGCGGCCCGCGTTCTCCAGCGACTCGGCGGCCATGTAGGTGTGCGCGATGCCGGTGGGGCAGGAGGTGACGGCGACGATCCGGAAGGGGCGCCCGGGCGGTCCGGGGTCCTCCCGTTCGCCGGTGCCGACCGTGGCGGCCCCGGCGGAGGCCGCCGCCGGGGTCGCCACGGAGTCCTCGTCGGCGGAGACCCCGACGGCGGAGTCCTCGTCGGCGGGGGCCGCCGCGGGCTCCTCGCCGCGGATCAGCGCCGCCGCGTCCGCCGGGTCGCCCACCGCGCGCAGCGCGTCCGTGAACTCGGCGTTCATCAGCTGCCGGGCCAGGGAGGAGAGGATCGTCAGGTGGGCGTCGTCGGCGCCCGCCGGTGCGGCGATGAGGAAGACCAGGTCGGCCGGGCCGTCCGCCGCCCCGAAGTCGATGCCCCGCGCACTGCGCCCGAAGGCCAGCGTGGGCTCGGTGACGTGCTCGCTGCGGCAGTGCGGGATGCCGATGCCGCCGTCGAGGCCGGTCGGCATCTGCGCCTCACGGGCGGCCACGTCGGCGAGGAAGCCCTCCAGGTCGGTCACCCGGCCCCGGGCCGCCATCCGCTCGGCGAGGGCGCGCGCCGCCGCTTCCTTGGTGTCGACGGACAGGTCGAGGTCGACCAGATCCGCACTGATCATGTCGCTCATCGCGGGCTCCTTAGCTCGCGTATCGCCCGGAACACGGGGTGAGGGGCGGGGGCGGGGAGGGGGACGCTTCGGTGCAGGCCGGGAACGGGGTCGGGGGTGCCGGGGGTCATGACGCCGGCTCCCGCAGTGCGCGGTCCGTCGGCACCTCGGTGGTGACCGTCACGGCGGACGGATCCAGGTCCTCCGGCGCCGGCATCACGCTGCCCGGCAGCCGGACGGCGGCGGCGCCGTGCGCGACGGCGGAGGCGAGGGCGCCGGGCCCCGCTCCCCGGGCGATCAGGAATCCGGCGAGGGAGGAGTCGCCGGCGCCCACGTTGCTGCGTACGGCGTCCACGCGGGCGGTGCCGAACCAGGTGCCCTCCTCGGCCACGAGCAGTTGCCCGTCGGCGCCCAGGCTGGCGAGCACGGACCGGGCGCCCAGCTCCCGCAGTTCCTCGGCCGCCTTCACGGCGTCGCCGACCGTGGCGAGGGGGCGTCCGACGGCCTCCGCGAGTTCCTCGGCGTTCGGCTTGACCACGTCGGGCCGCTCGCGCAGAGCCTGGAGCAGGGCGGGTCCCGAGGTGTCCAGGGCGATGCGGGCTCCGGCGGCGTGCGCCCGGGCGACCAACTCGGCGTACCAGGAGGGGGCGAGGCCGCGGGGCAGGCTGCCGCAGCAGGCGATCCAGTCGGCGCCGGGCGACTGGCTCCGTACGGTCTCCAGGAGCAGTTCTCGTTCGGCCGCGGACAGTTCGGGGCCCGGTGCGTTGATCTTCGTCAGGACGCCGTCGGCCTCGGCGAGCGCGATGTTGGAGCGGGTGGCCCCGGCGATCGGCACCGGGGCGACCTCGATGCCCTGGGCGTCCAGCAGGTCGGCCACCAGCGCTCCCGGCGCCCCGCCGAGCGGCAGTACCGCGACGGTGCGCCGGCCGGCCGCCGCCACCGCCCGCGAGACGTTCACGCCCTTGCCGCCCGGGTCCACGCGCTCGCCCGTGGCGCGGACGACCTCGCCGCGGTCGAGCGAGGGGACCTCGTAGGTGCGGTCCAGGGACGGGTTGGGGGTGACGGTGAGGATCATGCGCGCACCACTTCCGTGCCGGCGCGCTCGACGTCGCCCGCGTCTTCGGGGCTCAGCCCGCTGTCGGTGATCAGCAGGTCCACGTCGTGCAGGGCGCCGAAGCGGGCGAAGTGCTCCTGGCCGTACTTCGAGGAGTCGGCGACCAGCACCGCGCGGCGGGCGGCGGCCACGGCGGCCCGCTTGACGGCGGCCTCGGCGAGGTCGGGGGTGGTCAGTCCGTACTCGGCGGAGAAGCCGTTGGCCGCCACCACCGTGACGTCGGCGCGGATCTCGCCGTACGCGCGCAGCGCCCAGGCGTCCACGGCGGCGCGGGTACGGTGCCGGACCCGGCCGCCGACCAGGTGGAGCTGGATGCCGGGGTGGTCGGCGAGGCGGGCGGCGATGGGCAGGCTGTGGGTGACGACGGTCAGCGAGCTCTCCGCCGGGATCGCCGCCGCGATGCGGGCCACCGTCGAGCCGGCGTCGAGGATCAGCGTGCCGTCGGTGGGCAGTTCGGCCAGGGCCACCTTGGCGATCCGGTCCTTCTCGTCGGCGGCGGTGGACTCGCGCTCGGCGAGGTCGGGCTCGAAGTCGAGCCGCCCGGCCGGGATCGCGCCGCCGTGCACCCGGCGGAGCAGTCCGGCGCGGTCCAGCGCCGTGAGGTCGCGGCGGATGGTCTCCGCCGTCACCTGGAACTCCTCGGCGAGCGACACCACGTCCACCCGGCCACTGTCCCGGGCGAGCCGGAGGATCTCCTGCTGCCGCTCCGCTGCGTACATGACCGTTCACCTCCGAACTCTGCCCGAACCTGTGGTTTCTCCCGGGAGGCTAACCCCGGTCTTCCGGAATGTAAACAGAGAAACACAGGTGTTCGGACACGCTCGGGCATGAACGGGCATGAGCGGCGGAGGCCGGGACGGCCGGGCTCAGAGCAGCGCGGGCTCCTTCTCCTGCGCCGGCTCCGCCGCCTCGGCCCCTTCCACGTGCTGCGCGGGCCGCTTGGGCAGCGCGAACATCAGCAGGAAGATGACGGCCATCACCCCGGCCACCCAGCCCAGCGCGTTCTGGAAGGCGTCCGCGTAGGCCGGGCCCAGGCGGGCGGGGGTGAGGTGGTCGCTCATCGTGCCGAAGAAGACCACCGACACCAGGCCGAGGCCGAGCGCGTTGCCCATCTGCTGCACGGTGTTGATGAGCCCGGACGCGGCCCCGGCGTGCTCACGCGGCACCTGGGACAGCACCGCGTCGGTCAGCGGCGCGACGATCAGGCCCATGCCGACGCCCATCACGGTGAGCGGCAGCGCCATCTGCCAGGAGGCGATGCCGAGGCCGTAGCGCTCGGACTCCCAGATGTAGAGCAGCACTCCGGCCGCCATCACCAGCGCGCCCGCCTGGAGCACCTTGCGTCCGAAGCGCGGGACCAGCAACTGCACCGACACCCCGGCCGCCACCGAGACGGCGATCGAGAACGGCACCCCGGTCAGCCCGGCCCGCAGCGCGGTCCAGCCGAGTCCCACCTGCATGTACAGCGTCCACACCAGGAAGAAGACGCCGAGCGCGATGCCGAAGACGGTCTGCACGGCGATACCGGCCGCGAAGCTCTTCACCCTGAACAGCGACAGCTCGACCAGCGGCGAGCCGTCCCGCGCGCTCTTTCGCCGCTCGTACGCCACCAGCACCGCGAGGACCACGAGCGAGCCGGCCATCGACAGGTACCCCCACAGCGGCCAGCCCAGCTCCTCACCGCGGGTGAGCGGGTAGACCAGCATCAGCATGCCGAGGGTGACCAGGGCGACCCCGACCAGGTCGAGCCGCAGGGCGCGCGGCGCCCTGGACTCCGTGATGAAGCGGCTGCCGAGGACGAGTCCCGCGATGCCGACCGGCAGGTTGATGAGGAAGATGGGCCGCCACTCGAGGCCGAAGAGGTTCCACTCGGTGAGCAGCGCGCCCAGCAGCGGGCCGGAGACCGCGCCGAGTCCGACGATCGCGCCGAACAGGCCGAAGACCTTGCCGCGTTCGTGCGCGGGAAAGGTGGCGTGCACGATCGACAGGACCTGCGGCACCATCAGCGCCGCCATGGCGCCCTGGAGGATGCGGGAGGCGACCAGCATCTCCGGGTTCGCCGCCAGACCGCACAGCGCGGACGCCAGGGTGAACCCGGCGATGCCGATGAGGAACACCCGCTTGCGGCCGTGGATGTCGCCGAGCCGTCCGCCGGTGATCAGACCGGCGGCGAAGGCGAGGGCGTAGCCGGCCGTTATCCACTGGATCTGGCTGACGGAGGCGCCCTCGTCCCGCTGGATCGACGGGATCGCGATGTTGACGATGGTGACGTCGACCAGGTCCATGAAGGCCGCGGTCATCACGATCGCGAGGGCGAACCAGCGGCGGCGGTCGCCCGCGGGCGGGGCGGGTGAAGCGGACGGGGCGGGTGGCGTGTCCGGGGTCTGCGAGAAGGTCATGCGTGGAAGTTAGGGCGGCAGTAGGACGGATCACGTCCTAGATGTGCGGCATCCTCGGTGCCATGACGACGGACACTCCGGCCCGGCTGCTGACGCTCCTCTCCCTCCTCCAGACGCCCCGCGAATGGCCCGGCGGCGAGCTGGCCGACCGGCTCGGGGTCTCCCGCCGCACGGTCCGGCGCGACATCGACCGGCTGCGCGAGCTGGGCTATCCCGTGCAGGCCACCATGGGCACGGACGGCGGCTACCGGCTGGTGGCCGGCAAGGCGATGCCGCCGCTCGTCCTCGACGACGAGGAGGCGGTGGCCATCGCGGTCGGGCTGCGTGCCGGCGCCGGGCACGCGGTCGAGGGACTGGACGAGGCGTCGGTGCGGGCGCTGGCCAAGCTGGAGCAGGTGCTGCCGTCCCGGCTCCGGCACCGGGTGACCACCCTGCAGGCCGCGACCACGCCGCTGACCAGCGGGGACGGTCCGAGCATCGCGCCCGGCACACTGACCGTCATGGCCTCGACGGTGGCCGGACACGAGCGGCTGCGGTTCGCCTACCGCACGGGCGACGGCACCGAGTCGCGGCGCGTGACGGAGCCGTACCGGCTGGTGTCGACGGGACGCCGCTGGTACCTGATCGCCTACGACCTCGACCGCGACGACTGGCGGACCTTCCGGGTCGACCGGGTCAGCGACCCCTTCGCCACCGGCGCCCGGTTCACGCCCCGGGAGCTGCCGACCGGGGACGCGGCCGAATACCTGCGGCGCTCGATGCAGCGGCGCAACGACTCGTACGGGATCGAGGTCCTCTTCCTCGAAGCGCCCGAGACCGTCGCGGCCCGGCTGCCGCACTGGCTCGGGGCGCCGGAGGCGGTGGACGGCGGCACGTCGTGCGTCCTGCGGGCGACGGTGTCCGACGCGCCGGAGTGGATGGCGGTGCGGCTGGCGATGACGGGGCTGGAGTTCCGGGTCCGGCAGCCGGCGGAACTGGTGGACCGGGTAAGGGAACTGGGGGAGCGACTGGGGCGGGCAGCGCCGTCCGGCGCGGGATGAGGCGGGCGGCGGCCCCGGCGACGCACCGGAGCCGCCCGCGCATCGGATAGGGCGCCTCCCCCGGACCGCACGCCTGCGACGGCGCGGCGTCCGCCCGGGGCCGAAGCTCCACCACCGGGCGCCCGCCCGGCTCACGCCCGCACCGGCGGCTCGTCCTCCCCGTCCTCCCCGTCCTCCCACGGGAAGTCCCGCAGGGTTTCCAGGTTTCGCAGGGCCTGGTCCAGAGGGCTGCGGGCCGTCTCGCCGGACGTCGCCCAGTGCTCCACGGCGACGCGCACGGCGGCCCCCGCCACGGCCGCCGCGAAGTGGAGCCGGGGCGCGGAGGCGAGGCGCTCGGCAACGTTGTCGTCGCCGCCGGACATCCGCGCGGCCAGCGCCTCCACGAGTCCGCGTTCCGTGCTGTGGCAGACCTCCGCCCACACCTTGCGCAGCGCCGGGCTGCTCCCGGCCAGGCGGATCAGGGTGCGGGCCCACTCCCAGGAGGCGGCCGAGACTCCGGCGCCGGGGGTCAGGGTGTGCCGGACGGCGTGTTCCAGCGCCTCTGGCGGGGACAGCTCGGCCGGGGCGTCGCGGACCGCCCGCACCCAGCGCTCGGCGCCGAGGGCGTACAGCGGGGCGACGGCCTCCTCCTTGGCCGCGAAGTAGCGGTAGAAGGTGCGCGGGGCGATTCCGGCGGCGCGGGCGATGTCCTCGGCCCGGGTGGCTCTGAGGCCCTGTCCGACGAAGAGGCGGGCCGCCGCGCGGGCGATCTCCATACGGGTCTCGGCCTTGCGCCGTTCGGTCAGGGAGACCGGTCCCGACCCGGGGTCGGGGTATGCGGGGATGGTGCTGCTCACTTCGGCAGGCTATGCCGCTGTGGCAGAATCTGCCATTCGGCGGGCCACCCCGGGGTTCAGGTTCGGGGTGTCCCGCCGGCCCGCTTCGGCTCTCCGGCCCGTCACTGACGGCTCGCGACGACTCACGACGGCTCGCGGACAAAGGAGGGAGCCGGGCTGCGGCACCCCGGGGGGAGGGGCGCCGAGCCCGGCTCGGGAAAGTCCCGGCACCGGGGGGAGTGCGTCGGGACGTGGTCCTCAAGGGGCGGCGGTCCGGTGGTTCGGGCCGCCTGCGGGTGGGCCCGGAGTTCTTTTTCCCGGGCCCCCGCGGGTTGAAGCAGCGTTGTACGGCCATGTTTGCGCGGGGTTCGGCCACCGGCGTGCGCCCCACGCGCCACGTCACGCCCCCGCGTCACGCGCCGACGCTACGCCGCCGCCTCGAAGCCGGTCGAACGGGCCAGCTTCTTCAGCTCGAGCAGCGCGTGCTTCTCGATCTGCCGGATGCGCTCACGGGTGAGGCCGTGCTCCTTGCCGACCTCGGTCAGCGTGCGCTCGCGGCCGTCGACGATGCCGTACCGCATCTTGATGATGGAGGCGGTGCGCGGGTCGAGGCGGCCGATGAGGTCGTCCAGCTCCTCGCTGCGCAGCAGGGTCAGCACCGACTGCTCGGGCGACACGGCGGAGGTGTCCTCCAGCAGGTCGCCGAACTGGGTCTCGCCCTCGTCGTCCACCGACATGTTCAGCGAGACCGGGTCGCGGGCCCAGTCGAGCACGTCGGTGACGCGCTCCGGGGTCGAGCCCAGCTCGGCCGCGATCTCGGCGGGCTCCGGCTCGCGGCCGTGCTCGCGGTTGAACTCGCGCTGCACGCGGCGGATCCGGCCCAGCTCCTCCACCAGGTGGACGGGCAGGCGGATGGTGCGCGACTGGTCGGCGATGGACCGGGTGATGGCCTGACGGATCCACCAGGTCGCGTAGGTCGAGAACTTGAAGCCCTTGCGGTAGTCGAACTTCTCGACCGCGCGGACCAGGCCGGCGTTGCCCTCCTGGATCAGGTCGAGGAGCGGCAGTCCGCTGCGCGGGTAGCGGCGGGCGACCGCGACGACCAGGCGGAGGTTGGACCGGATGAAGACGTCCTTCGCCCGCTCGCTCTCGTCGATCAGGGCCTGGAGTTCCTCACGGGTGGCATCCGCCCCGGTCTCCTCGTAGCCTTCGAGGACCTGTCGCGCGAAGACACCGGCCTCGATGGTCTGGGACAGCTCGACCTCCTTGGCGGCGTCGAGCAGCGGCGTACGCGCGATCTCGTCGAGGTACATGCCGACCAGATCGCGGTCGGCGAGCTCTCCGCCGTTGGCGCGGACGCTGGTTGCCGCGCCGGAGGTCTCGCCGGTGGCGGACTTACGACGGGCGACGGCACGGGTTGCCATGCGTGCTCCCTTGCGATGGTGGTTCAGCGAGTGATCCGGTGGACGCTCAGCACTGTGGGGGACTCTCCTCGGGTGCCCTGCATCCGATGGAAACAACGACTGGAATCCGGACAGAATTCCCAACCCGTCCCTCGATTTTTCTGATCATGCAGTACCCTGTGCCGCCACAGGAGGTGGCGAGATGCCGACGGCACGTAAGGACGTCCAGGTCAGACCGGGAGTCGAGGACGACCTCAAGGCACTCACCGACCTCTACAACCACTAGGTGTGTGAGACGCCCATCACGTTCGACACCGAGCCCTTCACGGTGGAAGAGCGCCGCCCTTGGCTGCTCTCCCACCCTGAAGACGGCCCGTACCGGCTGAGGGTTGCCACGGACGCGGACTCACAGGAGATCCTGGGGTACGCCACCTCCAGCCCCTACCGGGCCAAGCCCGCCTACGGGACCTCGGTGGAGACCACCGTCTACGTCGCCCCGGGCGCCGGCGGCCGGGGCGTGGGCACGCTGCTCTACACGTCCCTCTTCGAGGCGCTGGCCGGTGAGGACCTGCACCGCGCCTACGCGGGCGTCGCCCAGCCCAACGAGGCGTCGGCCCGGCTGCACGCGCGCTTCGGCTTCCGGCACGTCGGCACCTACCGCGAGGTGGGCCGCAAGTTCGGCCGCTACTGGGACGTGGCCTGGTACGAGAAGCCGCTGTAGCCCCGCCCCGCGCGTCACTCAGCCGAACTGCACGGACCGCTTGGCCAGCCCCATCCAGAACCCGTCGATCACCGACCGGCGCAGGTCCAGCTCACCGGCCGCGTCGGCGGCCCCCATGGTCACGAACAGGGGCGCGAAGTGCTCGGTGCGCGGGTGGGCGAGCCGCCCCGCCGGGGACTTGCGGGTGAAGTCGAGCAGCCCGTCCACGTCCCCGTCCTCCAGCGCGCGCCGGCCCCAGTCGTCAAACTCCGCGGACCAGGAGGGCACCCCGCCCTGGCGCAGCGCGGCCAGGTTGTGGGTGAAGAAGCCGGAGCCGATGATCAGCACGCCCTCGTCGCGCAGCGGCGCGAGCCTGCGGCCGGTCTCCATCAGCCGTTCCGGGTCGAGGGTCGGCATGGAGACCTGGAGGACCGGGATGTCGGCGTCGGGGTACATCTCGACGAGCGGCACGTAGGCGCCGTGGTCGAGGCCGCGGTCGGGGACGTCCTGGACGGGCGTGCCGGGGGCGCGCAGCAGCTTGCGGACCGACTCGGCCAGCGCGGGGGCGCCTGGGGCCTCGTAGCGCACCCGGTAGTAGTGCTCGGGGAAGCCCCAGAAGTCGTACACCAGGGGCAGGGTCGTGGTGGCGCCGAGGGCGAGCGGGGATTCCTCCCAGTGGGCGGAGACGACGAGGATCGCCTTCGGCCGGGGCAGTCCGGCGGCCCACGCGGCGAGTTCGCCGGGCCAGACCGGGTCGTCGGCGAGCGGCGGGGCGCCGTGACTGAGGTAGAGGGCGGGCATGCGCTCCTGCGTGGCGGCGGTCATGACGGCTCCAGATACTTGAACTCTCAATCTCTACTCGACGTCAATCTATCCCGGATTTGTTTAACTTTCAAGAAGTAGTTTCGTAGAGTGGGACCATGAACGACGAACCCCGCTGGCTCACCGACGAGGAGCAGCTCGTCTGGCGCTCCTACATCGAGGCCGCCACCCTCCTGGAGGACCACCTCGACCGGCAGCTCCAGCGCGACGCGGGCATGCCCCACGTCTACTACGGCCTGCTGGTCAAACTGGCCGAGTCCCCGCGGCGGCGGCTGCGGATGACGGAGCTGGCCCGGTACGCGAAGATCACCCGCTCCCGGCTCTCGCACGCGGTGGCCCGGCTGGAGAAGAACGGCTGGGTCCGCCGCGAGGACTGCCCCTCCGACAAGCGCGGCCAGTTCGCCATCCTCACGGACGAGGGGTACGCGGTGCTGAGCCGGACCGCTCCGGGCCACGTGGACGCCGTGCGCCAGGCCGTCTTCGACCGGCTCACCCCCGAACAGCAGAAGTCCCTCGGCGAGATCATGCGGATCGTCGCCGAGGGACTTCAGCCGAGCGAAGCGGGTGCGGACCTGCCCTGGCTGCGCTGAACGCGCGGCCGGGGCAGGTCCTGGGAGCCGTGTGCGGAGGGCGTCCCCTCCCCCCGCACACGGATGGAACGAAGGGCCCGAGCGGGTACCGGGTCCGGCGTCAGTGGGCGACGACCGGCACCGGCAGCTCGTCCTCGACCCCGTCGCCGGCGGCCGACCCGGTGACGGTGGTGCCGCCCGGGCGTCCGGCGTTGATGAAGGTCAGGGCGATGACGGCCGCCGCCACCAGGATGCCGACGGCGAACCAGATGGCACTGGTGTAGCCCTGCACCTGGCCCTGGAGCTGGACCAGCTGCTGCTGGGACCGGGAGGTCGCGCCGCCGATGTGGTCGGCGACGTAGGACGTGGTGGCCGAGGCCGCGATGGTGTTCAGCAGCGCCGTACCGATCGCGCCGCCCACCTGCTGCGAGGTGTTGACCATCGCCGAGGCGACACCGGCGTCCCGCGCCTCCACGCCCATGGTGGCCATGGACATGGCCGGCATGAACGCCGTACCCATGCCGAGGCCGAGCAGGAGCATGCCGGGCAGCAGCACACCGGCGTAGGAGGTGTTGATCTCCAGCTGGGTCAGCAGCAGCATGCCGACGGCGGCGACCAGGAAGCCCGGACCCATCAGCAGCCGGGGCGCGACCCGGGTCATCAGGCGGGTGCCGATCTGGGTGGAGCCGGTGATCATGCCCGCGATCATCGGCAGGAAGGCGAAGCCGGTCTTCACCGGCGTGTAGCCCTTCACGACCTGGAGGTAGTAGGTCAGGAAGAGGAACAGGCCGAACATCGCAATGATCGCCAGGCCCAGCGAGAGGTAGATCCCGCCGCGGTTGCGCTCGGTGATCACGCGCAGCGGCAGCAGCGGGGCCTTGACCCTCGACTCGACGATCACGAAGGTGAGCAGCAGCACGGCAGCGGCGACGAACATGCCGACGGTCAGCGCGTCGCTCCAGCCGTTGGACTCGGCGCGAGTGAAGCCGTAGACGAGCGAGACCAGGCCGAGGGTGGAGAGGATCACGCCGGGGATGTCGAGCGGCGAGCGGTTGCGGCCGCCCTGGGGCTCACGGATGACCAGGTAGGCACCGGCCGCGGCGACGATGGCGAACGGGATGTTGACGAAGAACGTCCAGCGCCAGTTCAGGTACTCGGTGAGGAAACCGCCGAGGATCAGACCCACGGCGCCGCCGCCACCGGCGATCGCGCCGTAGATGCCGAAGGCCTTGGCGCGCTCCTTGGCGTCCGTGAACATCACGGCGAGCAGGGAGAGCGCGGCGGGCGCGAGCAGGGCGCCGAAGACACCCTGGAGGGCGCGGGAGCCGAACATCATCGCCTCGTTGGTGGCTGCGCCGCCGAGCGCCGAGGCCACGGCGAAGCCGGCCAGGCCGGTGACGAAGGTGCGCTTGCGGCCCCACAGGTCGGCTATCCGGCCGCCGAACAGCAGCAGACCGCCGAAGGCGAGGGCGTAGGCCGTGACGACCCACTGCCGGTTGCCGTCGGAGATGCCGAGGTCCTGCTGGGCGGAGGGCAGGGCGATGTTCACGATGGTGGCGTCGAGGACCACCATCAGCTGGGCGAGCGCGATGAAGACGAGCGCTTTCCAGCGTCCGGCGTCCGGGACGCCGGGAGCCTTGACGGCTGTTTCAGACATGGGGATACCCACTTCGGGACTTCGTGACGGATAAAGGTGAGTAAAGGGACGACTGACCTACGGCGACGGCCGGAGGGTCGGGTGTCGCACAGTTGCTGGAAGCAGTGGTGCTACTGGTACTGGAAGCAGTGGTGCTACTGGTCGCAGGGCCGGCGCAGATCCTCCATGGTCACTTCGCTGCCGGGCAGGACGGAGCGGGCCGGTGCCCGCAGTCCGTCCAGGAACAGCTGGAGATGGCGGTGGACGAACCGGTCGGCGCTCAGGCACCCCGTACCGGCCGGGGGCCGGCTCAGCTGGGCTGCGGCGATCATCAGGTCGCCCACGCCCACGTCGTTACGGAGCTGACCGGCCGCCTTCGCCCGGTCCATGACCTCGGCGACGAGTCGTTCGACCCGTTCGCGCGCCGCTTCCAGGTCGGGGTGGTGCTGGTCGAACGTGCTGGAGACCATCGGGCACAGGGCGCTGATCCGCTCGTCGGCGGAGGCGTGCACGAAGCGCTCCAGCGCCTCGAACGCGTCACCGGTCTCCGCGAGGGCCAGCTCGGCCGCCCGTGCCGTGCGATCCATGACCGAGCAGACGACCTCGCGGACGAGGGCGTCGCGGTCGGGGAAGTTGCGGTACACCGTGGCGTTGCCCACGCCGGCCCGGCGGGCGATCTCGTCGAGCGGCACCTCGGGGCCGTGCTCGACGAACATCTCCCGGGCGGCGGTGACGATCCGCTCCCGGTTGCGCAGAGCGTCGGCACGGGGCCGGGGCACCTTGCGCTGCTCGGGGGTCGCGGTCTGCACGGCGTACTCCTTGGCGTGGGGTTCGCGATCCGGGGAGACAGTCCCCGCTTCGCTCGGACACACGGCTAAACGGGGAAACGATCCCCGGTTATTTCCCGGACCCGAGAAGAAACACCGTGACCTGAGTCACAACACCGCGAGGAAGCCGCTCCTCACCCTCCGTGAGCCCCCAACGCCCGTCCCCCGGACGGAAGCTACCGGCGAGAAACCCACGATCGGCCGCTCCAGCGCGCGCCCGCACACCCCGCGGCACAGGGTGAGCGCAGGAGCGCAGCCGGTGCCGGGCGGCTGCCGTGAAGCGGGGAGGTCCGCATGCAGGCGCAGCCGCCGAGCCGACGCATACGTCCGCGCCGGCTGGCCGCGATCGGGACCGTCGGCGTCCTGACCCTCGCGCTCAGCACCTCGGCGAGCACCGGCGGCCTCGCGCCGGGCACCGCGCCCGCGGGCGCCGGACCGGCCGCCCTCTCCCGCTCCTCCGCGCACGGCCCCTGCATGATCAGTGGTGGACCCGAGATCCAGATGTCCGAGGGCGTCCCGACCTCCGCCGGCTACGCCCCCTCGACCGGCACCGTCCGGGCCCTGAACCTGATGGTCGACTTCTCCGACGCGCCCGGCGAGGGCGAGGCACTCGACCGGTTCGCGGAGTTCTTCCCGAAGACCGAGGAGTGGTTCCGCACCAGCTCCTACGGCCGCCTCGACTACCGCCCCGAGACCCCCGTACGGGACTGGCTGCGGATGCCGAAGTCGTTCGCGGAGTACGCCATAGAGCGCGGCGCCCCCTTCGAACCCGGCTACCGCACACTGGTCCAGGACCTCGTGGCGACGGCCGACCCGGAGGTCGACTTCCGCTCCTACGACCTGCTGAACGTGCTGGTCACCCCGAACGCGGGCCCGTCCGCCCTGGACACCGTGCTGTCCGTGACCTTCGCCGGGAACGCCGACGCCCCGGTCGCCGACGGCGTCCCGGTGGCCAACGCGTCCTTCGTCTACTCCCGCCAGGACGACGGCTCCGGCTCCTACGACGAGACCGGCTACCGGGTGCTGCCGCACGAGAACGGCCATGTCTTCGGACTCCCCGACCTCTACACCCAGGAGGGCGGGGGCGCGGTCGGGCACTGGGACATCATGAGCGAGGACTGGGGCGCCAACAACGACCTCCTCGGCTGGCACAAGTGGAAGCTGGGCTGGCTCGACCCCTCCCAGGTGCACTGCGCCGCCGATTCCGGGACGACCGAGTACACGCTGACGCCGCTGGCCCGCAAGGGCGGCGACAAGCTGGTGGTCGTCCCGCTGGACGGCGAGTCCGGCTACGCGGTGGAGCTGCGCACCCAGGCGGGCAACGACGAGACGGTGTGCCGGCCGGGCGTCCTGGTCTACAAGGTGGACGCGGACGTCGACACCGGCATGGGCCCGGTGAAGGTCTACGACTCCCAGCGCGACAGCGGCGGCTGCACCCGCGGCCCGAACGTCCACGCCGAACTCTCCGACGCCGCCTTCACCCCGGGCGAGACCTTCGAGGATCCGGCCCGGGACGTCACGATCAAGGTGTCGGCCGCGGACGGGAACGGCGACCACCGGGTGCGGATCACCCGCGGCGGGCGGGATTAACGTAGCCCTGCCGCGAACGCCGTCCCGGAGAGCCGATGCCCGCCAACACCACGAACGCCGTCGCACCCGACGGGGCCGCCCCCGTGCCGGACGAGGCGGTGGCGCCGCTGCTGCGCGGGATCGCCGTGCTGCGCCGGCTGACCGAGGCGGACGGCGGCGCGCTCAGCCTCAGCGCGCTGGAGAAGGCCACCGGACTGGCCCGGTCCACCGTCGACCGCCTCATCGCGACCCTCGCCCGCGTGGGATACGTCCGCCTGGACGGCCGCGACGTGTCCCTCGCCCCCCGGCTGATGGAACTCGGCAACGCCTACCTCGCCGCGCTCCGCCTGCCCGGCCTGCTGGCCGCCCGCGCCGACGCCCTCGCCGACGAACTGGACGAGTCGGTGTCGCTGGCGGTCGGCGACCGGGACGGCATCCGCTTCATCCACCAGGCCACCCGCCGCCGCGCGATGTCCCTGAGCTTCCGCATCGGCGACCTCCTCCCCGCCGAACGCACCGCGCCGGGACCGCTGTTCGCCGCCGAGTGGACGCCGGCCGACTGGCAGCGCTGGCGCCGGCGCCGGGCGGCCGACCCGGAGGACCGCGGCTTCTCCCACGTACCGCCGCGCGAACACGGCACCCCGGACGAGGACTTCGAGCGGCGCACGGAGCGGGCGGCGGGCGAAGGCTGGGCGCTGGACGACCAGTTGATCGAGCCGGGCCTGGTGGCGGTCTCGGTCCCGGTGCGCGATCCCGGCACCGGACGGGTGGCCTGCGTGGCGAGCGTGGTGAGCCACACCAGCCGCCACACGGCACCGGACCTGCGGGCCGCCCTGCTCCCCCGGCTGCGCGCCGCGGTCGCCGCGATGGAGGACGACCTGCGCACCGCGCCGCCGGCGGAACCGGGGCCGCAGCCGTCCGGCCTGGCCACCTGGACAGGTGCGTCCAAGCAGGAGCTGGGCCGGGAGTTCGTCGAGTCGCTGGCCCGCGGGCTGACCGTGCTGACCGCCTTCGGCGAGGGCCGCCCGGCGCTGACCCTCACCGAGGTCGCGAAGGCCACCGGCCTGGCCCGCGCGACCGCCCGCCGGGCCCTGATCACCTACGAGCACGCGGGGCTGGTGGCACCGGCGCCCGACCGGGCGTTCGCGCTCACCCCCCGGGTGCTGTCCCTCGGCTTCCCGCCGCTCTCCCGCACGTCCCTGCCCGAGATCGCCCAGCCGCACCTGACCGCGCTGGCCGGCCGCGTCCACGAGTCGGCGGCGCTGGCCGTCCTGTCGGAGACGGGCGAGGAGATCCAGTACACGGCCCGGGCGTCCACCGGCCGCGTGCTGAGCGCCCGGGTCACGGTCGGTGCCCGGCTGCCCGCGTACGCGACCGCGCTGGGGCGCGTGCTGCTGGCCGGACGGCCGGACGGCGCCGGGACACCGTCCGACGTGCTGCGGGAGGTGCGGGCGCGGGGCCACGCCCTGGTCGACGAGGAGCTGGAGGCCGGGCTGCGCGCCGTCGCGGTCCCGGTGCGGGACCGTACGGGACGCGTGGTGGCCGCCGTGAACGTGGCGATGCACGCGGCACGGTGGACGGCGGAGGAATGCGTGACGCGGATCCTGCCGGAGCTGCGGCGCACGGCGGACCTCATCGAGACCGAACTGCGGGTGGCGGGGCGCTTCTGCCGGGTGCCCGCCGTCTGACCCGGCGGAAACGGCGGCGGCCCGGGGGCGGCGGTCCGCAGAGGTCGGACCGCCGCCCCCGGGCCGGTTCGAACGGAGCCTGCGGGGGAATTTCAGGCCCTGCGCACGAGGGTACGGAGACCGTCCCCCGCGCCACACCTGGCGTTCGTCAGGCGCGGAACTTACCTTCGGCAGTACGGCTCAGGCCCCGCTGCGCTGCTCCCGCAGGAACTCCGCCACACGGAAGGCGAGTTCGATGGACTGGGCGGCGTTCAGCCGAGGGTCGCAGGCGGTCTCGTAGCGGCTGGCCAGGTGGGTGTCCAGCACCTCGTCCAGGTCGCCGCCGAGGCATTCGGTGACGTCGTCGCCGGTGAGTTCGAGGTGGATGCCGCCCGGGTGCAGGCCCTCCTCGCGGTGCGCGGCGAAGAACTCGGCCACCTCGGTGGTGATGTCGGACAGGCGGCGGGTCTTGTAGCCGCTCTCCGAGACGAAGGTGTTGCCGTGCATGGGGTCGCAGGCCCACACCGGGGTGTGCCCGGCGTCCCGCACGGCCCGCAGCAGCGGCGGCAGCAGTTCCGCTCCGCGTCCGGCGCCGAGCCGGCTGATCAGGACGAGCCTGCCCGGGGCGCGGTCCGGGTCGAGCCGTTCGCACAGCTCGCGCAGGTCGTCGGCGCCCGTGGACGGGCCCACCTTGACGCCGACCGGGTTGTCCACCCCGGCCAGCAGCTCCACGTGCGCCCCGTCGAGCGCCCGCGTGCGGTCGCCGATCCACAGCATGTGGGCGCTGGTGTCGAACCAGCCGCGCCGCTTCTCGTCGTAGCGGATCAGCGCCTGCTCGTACTGGGGCAGCAGCGCCTCGTGCGAGGTGTAGAGCTGCACCTGGTGCAGGGCCGCCTGGGAGCGGGTGTCCACGCCGCACGCGGACATGAACCTCAGGGCCCAGGTGATGTCGTCGGCGGCCTTCTCGTACCGCTGTCCGGCGGCGCTGCGCCGGACGAACTCCTGGTTCCAGTCGTGCACCTGGCCCAGGTCGGCGTAGCCGCCCAGGGTCAGCGCGCGCAGCACGTTCAGGGCCGCCGAGGCGTGGTGGTAGGCGCTCAGCAGCCGTCCGGCGTCCGGGCGGCGGGCCTCGGCGGTGAACTCGGGCCGGTTGACGATGTCGCCGCGGAACGCGGGCAGTTCGACGCCGTCGACGGTCTCCGTGGGGCGGCTGCGGGGCTTGCCGAACTGGCCGGCGATCCTGCCCACCTTGACCACCGGCAGCCCGGATCCGTAGGTGAGCAGGATGGCCACCTGGAGGATCACCCGCAGCTTGCCGCGCACCCCGGCCTCGGTGCAGGAGCCGAACCGTTCCGCGCAGTCGCCCGCCTGGAGCAGGAAGCCCTCCCCGGCGGCGACCTGGGCCAGGGAGCGGCGCAGGTCGAGGATCTCCTCGGGGAGCACCAGGGGCGGCCGCAGCGCGAGGGTGTTCTCCACCCCGCGCAGCTCCTCGGGGTCGGGCCAGTCCGGCTGCTGGGCGGCCGGGCGGCCGCGCCACGAGTCCGGGCTCCACGCGCCCCGTCCACCGCCGCCCGCCGTCCGGGCCCCGTCCGGGACCGCCCGTCGTGTCGTGTGGGTGTCGCTCGCCGTCATCCGACCAGTTCCTTGATCGTGGCACCGGGATCCCCGGCCCGCATGAGCAGTTCTCCGACCAGGACCGCGTCGACCCCGGCCCCTTCCAGCGCACGGGCGTCCGCCGCGCCGCGGACTCCGCTCTCCCCGACCATGACGCGTCCGGTGCCCACCCGCCCGCGCAGCCGGGCCGAAAGGGTCCGGTCGATCGAGAAGTCCCGCAGGTCGCGGTGGTTGACGCCGATGACGTCGGCGCCCGCCGCGAGCGCCACGTCCACCTCCCGCTCGTCGTGCACCTCGACCAGCGCCTCCATGCCCTGGGCCCGGGTGTGGGCGAGGAGTTCGGCCAGCCGCTCCGGGCTCAGCGCGGCGACGATCAGCAGCAGGGCGTCGGCGCCGAGCGCGCGGGCCTCCAGGATCTGGTACTCGTCGGTGACGAAGTCCTTGCGCAGCACGGGCAGATCGCAGGCGGCGCGGGCGACGGGCAGGTGTTCGGGGCTGCCGCCGAACCCGGCCTCGTGGGTGAGCACCGACAGGGCGTGCGCGCCGCCGTCCCGGTAGGCGCGGGCCAGCTCGGCGGGGCGGTAGTCGTCGGTGAGCGGCCCCTTGGAGGGGCTGCGGGGCTTCATCTCGGCGATGACCGCGAGGCCCGGTTCGCGCAGTGCGGCGGCGAAGTCCCGGGCCGGGGGTGCGGCGGCGGCCAGGTCCGCCAGTTCCGCCTCGGGACGTGCCGCGCGGCGGCGGCGCGTCTGGAGTTCCGCGGCGGCGACGAGGGTGGTGAGGATGCCGCTCATGCCGGCACCTCCAGGTCCGCGTCCGCGCTCTGCCAGGAGGCGCGGGTCCAGCGGTCGAGCAGGTCGGCGGCGGCGCCGTCGTCCACGGCGGTCCCGGCGAGCCGCAGCGCGTCGGGCCAGGTGCCGGCCAGGCCGGCGACGCGCAGCGCGGCGGCGGCGTTGAGCAGGACGACGTCCCGTGCGGGGCCGCGTTCACCGGCCAGGACGCGGCGGACGACGGCCGCGTTGACGGCGCGGTCGCCGCCGGCCAGGTCGCCGGGCCGGGACCTGGCCAGTCCGTGGTCGGCTGGGTCGAAACGGTGGGTGGTGCGGCGGCCGTCGCGCAGCTCGACCATGTGGGCCGGTGCGCCGGTGCTCAGTTCGTCCATGCCGTCCTCGCTGTGGAAGACCAGTGCGCTGGTGACGCCGAGCCGGTCGAGGACCTCGGTCATCGGTTCCACCAGCTCGCGGCTCGGCACGCCCAGGGTGCGCAGCCGGGCGCCCGACGGGTTGCACAGCGGCCCGAGCAGGTTGAAGACGGTCCGCGTGCCCAGTTCCCGGCGCGGGCCCGCCGTGTGCCGGAAGGCCGGGTGGAAGACCGGGGCGAACAGGAAGGTGATCCCGGCGCGGTCCAGGCAGGCCGCGGCCTCCTCGGCGCCGAGGTCGATGCGGATGCCCAGTTCCTCCAGCACGTCGGCGCTGCCGCATGCGGAGGAGGCGCTGCGGTTGCCGTGCTTGGCGACCCGTACCCCGCAGGCGGCGGCGACGATCGCGGACGCGGTGGAGATGTTGAAGGTGTTCAGCCCGTCGCCGCCGGTTCCGCAGGTGTCGAGCAGGTCGCCCTCGCACGGCACGGGCGTGGCGAACTCCTGGGCGGCGCGGGCCATGCCGACCAGGTCGTCGACGGACGCGCCGCGTACCGTGACGGCCAGCGCGAATCCGGCGATCTGGGCCGCGGTGGCCTCGCCGCGCATGATCACGCGCATCGCCTCGGCGGCCTCGCCCTCGGTGAGGGGGCGCCGCACGAGTGTTCTCAGGGACTCAATCATCAGCGCACTCCAGGAAGTTCGCGATCAGCTGCTTGCCCTCGGGGCTGAGCACCGACTCCGGGTGGAACTGCACCCCGTGGACGGGGTGCTCGCGGTGGCGCAGGCCCATGATCGTGCCGTCCGCCGTGCGGGCGGTGACGACCAGTTCGTCCGGCAGACCGGTGGGCTCGACCACGAGTGAGTGGTACCGGGTGGCGGTGAACGGGTCGGGCAGGCCGGCCAGGACGCCGCTGCCGTCGTGGTGCACCGCGGATGCCTTGCCGTGCACCTGTTCGCCGCGCACCACCGAGCCGCCGAAGGCCGCGGCGATGCTCTGGTGGCCCAGGCAGACGCCGAGGATCGGCAGCCGGGTGCCGAGTGCGCGGACCGCTTCGACGCAGATCCCCGCCTCGTCCGGCGTGCCGGGACCGGGCGAGAGCAGCAGCAGGTCGAACGCGGCGAGGTCGGCGAGGCCGACGGCGTCGTTGCGGAAGACCGTGGGCCGGCCGCCCTGTTCGGCGACGTAGTGGACGAGGTTGTAGGTGAACGAGTCGTAGTTGTCGACGACCGCGACGCGCGGCCCGGCGCCCGGGCGGGTTCCGTGCGGGGCGCTCATGTCCCGGCCTCCGCCCGCCGTACGGCCGTGAGCATCGCCCGCGACTTGTGCAGCGTCTCGTGGAACTCGGCGGCGGGGTCGGAGTCGGCGACGATCCCGGCGCCCGCCTGCACGTGCACCTGCCCGTCGGCGACGACCATGGTGCGCAGCGCGATGGCGAAGTCGGTCAGGCCGTCCGCGCCGACGAAGCCGAGGGCGCCGCCGTACACGCCGCGCCGCTCGGGCTCCAGCTCGGCGATGATCTCCATGGCCCGGATCTTGGGCGCCCCGGAGAGGGTGCCGGCGGGGAAGGCGGAGCGCAGGGCGTCCAGCGCGTCCCGGCCCGGTGCGAGGTGCCCGGCGACGGTGGACGACAGGTGCATCACGTGGGAGAAGCGCTCGACCCGCATCAGCCGCTCCACCCGGACGGTGCCGGGTTCGGTGACCCGGCCCAGGTCGTTGCGGCCGAGGTCGACCAGCATCACGTGTTCGGCGCGCTCCTTCTCGTCGGCGAGCAGTTCCCGCTCCAGCCGCAGGTCCTCGGCGGGGTCGGGGTGCCGGGGCCGGGTGCCGGCCAGGGGCCGGGTGCGTACCGTGCGGCCGGTCGCCTTGACGAGGAGTTCGGGCGAGGCGCCGATGATGTGCCGGCCGCCGCCGAGGCTCAGGTGGTACATGTACGGCGAGGGATTGGTGGCACGCAGGTGCCGGTACAGGTCGAGCGGTGCGGCGCGCAGGGGTCTGCTGAGCCGCCGGGAGAGCACGATCTGGAAGGCGTCGCCGGCCGCGATGTGCTCGCGGGCGCGGGCGACGCGGTCCGTGAACTCCGCCTCGGTGAGGTTGGAGGTCCAGCCGTCCGTCCCGCTGTCCGCCGGTACGGCCGCGGCGAGCGGCCGGCCGGCGAACCCGGCGGGCCGGTCCGCCTCGCGCAGCCTGCGGTTGAGGTGCGTGATCCGGGCGACGGCGTCGTCGTAGGACTCCCGGGCCGGACGGTACAGGGTCATCAGCAGGACCCGCCTTGTCGCGTGGTCGAAGACGACGAGGTCGTCGGCGGCCAGGAAGGCGGACTCGGGCAGGCCGGGCGGCGGGCCGGCGGCGACGGGGAGGTCCTCGAAGTGGCGGGCCGCCTCGTAGCCGAGGTAGCCGACGATCCCGCCGTAAAACGGCGGCAGTCCCCGCACGGGTGCCGCGGACCGGGCCAGGAAGCCGCGCAGCGCGGTCAGCGGGTCGCCGCCGGGCAGGTCCAGCGGGACGGGGCGGTGGCCGACGTACGAATAGCGTGCCACCCCGCCGGAGACGGGCACGCTCTCCAGCAGGAAGCCCGCCTCGTCCGGTCCGCACAGCTGGGAGAAGGCGGTGACGGGGCTGATGGCGTCGTCCAGGAACTCCTGGTGGAGCGGGATGACGTCGTGTTCCCGGGCCAGTGCCGCGGCGGCGGAGCGGTCCGGGACGGTGGCGCGGGCCGCCTCGGCCGCCTCGTGCGGGTCCGGTGCGTACGCCGTGCGCGCCCCGGCCCCGGCGGCGTGGGTGGTCATGCCGCCTTCCCGGCGGCGGAGGAGACCCGGCCCACTCCGACGACGGCGCGCCGCGGGACGGTGACGCGCCACCCGCCGGTGGCCTCCTCCCGGCGCAGCACGCTGGAGGTGAGGCCCTCGGGCGCGTCCGGGTAGCGGAAGACGGCCTTCGCGGTCTCTGCCACCCAGCGGTACGCCTCGGTCTCGGTGCGGCCCTCGAAGACCTTGACCAGCCCGTACATGTTGAGCAGGTACCGGCCGATCTCCAGCTCGGCCTCCTCGGGGGTGGCGCCGACGGCGGTGTACGGGTCGTCGATCTCCACGACCTCGCGGTGGTCGTAGCCGGCCTTCTCCAGGTAACCGTCGATCTCGTCCCGGGTGAAGTGCAGGAACTTGTGGCCGGTCGCCGAGTACACGTCGGTGACCTCCTCGAACCAGACGTCCACCGGGGAGCCGACGAGGAAGTCGTGCAGGACGAACGTGCCGCCGGGGCGGAGCATCCGGCGTGCCTCGGTGGCCACCGTCTGGCGGTCGGAGGGCGGCACGTGGTGCGAGCCGTAGGCCAGCAGTACGGCGTCCACGCTGCCGTCGCGCAGCAGCGGCTGCTCGGCGCGCTGGAGCAGGGCGGGCACGCCCGCCGCCCACGCCGTCGTCACCATGTGGGGGGACGCGTCGCAGGTGAGGATGTTGAAGTCGCCGATGCCCAGGTCCTCGCAGACCTTGCGGACCAGTCCGTCGCCGCCCAGCAGGTCGACCAGGACGGGCCGCTCGCCGTGCGGCGTGCGGCGGGCGGTGTCGGCGAAGCCGAGGAGCTTCCTGATCCCGGTCTCGCGGGCCCGCCGGTTGAGGGTCTGGGCCTGCACGTACTCCACGCCCCGGCTGCCCTCGCCGTCCGCGCCGAAGTCGTCGTGCCGCGGCGGGGCGGCGTCCCTGGCCGCCTCCCAGGCGGCGATCCGCCGCGGGTCGGTGAGGGCGTGCAACTCGGGGTGGCACCGCCGCAGTTCCGCCAGCTGTCCCCGCACGTCGTCCCCGGTCACGGGGTGTCCGCTCGTCTGTGCGTGCATGCGTCGGGATCTCCTCGGGTGGGGGTGGGCGCGGGCCAACGCGATGCCCGCCGGGCTGCCGGCACGACGCTAGGAGCGTCAACTTTCTGCTCGATATCGATCGGTTTTCGCCCCGCCGGGCCAAGATCCATCCCTGTCGAAAGTAAGGCGCAAGAGACGTCGTTCGTGCCTGGTGGCGGTGGATGGCGGGCTCCTACAGTCACGTGGCGGGGGACGCAGCCGAGACCGGAACTGAGCGCGGAGTCGAGCCCGGGAGGGCGTCAGGGATGAAGAACCAGTTGGACGAGCCGGGGGGCACGACACGCGTCGGCGGGAGAGTCGGCCTGAGCGCGGCGGAGGTCGCCGAACGGGTCGCGGCGGGGCAGGTCAACGATGTGCCGGCCCGGTCGAGCCGCAGCATCGGGGAGATCGTCCGCGGCAACCTGTTCACGCGCATCAACGCGATCATCGGCGTGCTGTTCGTCATCGTGATGATCGTCGGGCCGGTGCAGGACGGACTGTTCGGCGGAGTCATCCTCGCCAACACACTGATCGGCATCATCCAGGAGGTGCGCGCCAAGCGGACCCTGGACCAGCTCGCGATCGTGGGTGAGAGCCGGCCGCGGGTCTGGCGGGACGGGCAGCGGGTCGAGCTGAGCGCCTCCGAGATCGTCATCGACGACACCATCGATCTCGGTCAGGGCGACAAGATCGTGGTGGACGGCACGGTCACCTCGGGCGACAACCTGGAGGTCGACGAGTCACTGCTCACCGGCGAGGCCGACCCGGTGGTCAAGCAGCCCGGCGACCCGGTGATGTCCGGCAGCTTCGTGGTCGCCGGATCGGGCGCGTTCACCGCCACCCGGGTGGGCCGGGAGGCGTACGCCTCGCAGCTCGCCGAGGAGGCCAAGCGCTTCAGCCTGGTCAACTCCGAGCTGCGCAACGGCATCGACCGGATCCTGAAGTTCGTCACCTGGGCGATCATTCCGGCGGGCATCGCGCTGATCATCACGCAGTTCGTGGTGAACGACGACAACTTCTCCGAGGCCATCCGGCGCATGGTGGGCGGTCTCGTCCCCATGGTTCCCGAGGGCCTGGTGCTGCTGACGTCGCTGGCCTTCGCGGTCGGCGTGGTCCGGCTCGGCAAGAAGCAGTGCCTCGTGCAGGAGTTGCCGGCGATCGAGGGGCTGGCCCGGGTGGACACGGTCTGCCTGGACAAGACGGGCACGCTCACCGAGGCGTCGATGGACGTCGACGAGGTCCTGCCGCTGCTGCCGGACGTGCCGGTCGAGGCGGTACTCGGCGCGCTCGGCGCCGCCGACGAGCGTCCCAACTCCAGCCTGCAGGCGATCATCGAGTCCCATCCCGCTCCCGGGGACTGGCGGCGCACCGCCACCGCGCCCTTCTCGTCCGCGCGGCGCTGGAGCGGTGCCTCCTTCGTCGAACCGTCCGGCACCGAGTCGGTGTGGCTGCTCGGCGCGCCGGACGCGATGCTGCCGGCCGGCCACTCGGTGCTCACCGCCGCCGACTCCTACGGGGCGCGGGGGCTGCGCGTGCTGCTCCTCGCGCGCTGTTCGCGGCCGCTGGACACGCTCATGGACGACCCCGCGGCCGTGCCCGACGCGGTCACGGCCGCCGCGCTCGTCGTCATCAAGCAGCGGGTGCGCCAGGAGGCGCCGGCGACGCTCCAGTACTTCGCCGACCAGGGTGTGACGGCGAAGGTGATCTCGGGCGACAACGCCGTCTCGGTGGGCGCCGTCGCCGCCAGCCTGTCGCTGCCGGGAGCCGACCGGCCGGTGGACGCCCGGTTCCTGCCCGAGGACCCGAAGGAACTGGCCGACGCCGTCGAGGAGAACTTCATCTTCGGGCGGGTCGGGCCGCAGCAGAAGCGGGACATGGTGGGTGCCCTCCAGTCGCGCGGTCACACCGTGGCGATGACCGGCGACGGCGTCAACGACGTCCTCGCCCTCAAGGACGCGGACATCGGCGTGGGGATGGGCTCGGGCAGCCCGGCCACCCGGGCGGTCGCGCAGATCGTCCTGCTGAACAACAACTTCTCCGCGCTGCCCTCGGTGGTCGCGGAGGGGCGCCGGGTGATCGGCAACATCGAGCGGGTGGCCAACCTGTTCCTCACCAAGACCGTGTACTCGGTGGTGATGGCGCTGGTCGTCGTGCTCGCGCAGGTGCCCTACCCGTTCCTGCCGCGCCACATCACCCTGATCGGCTCCCTCACGATCGGCATCCCGGCCTTCTTCATCGCGCTCGCCCCCAACAAGGAGCGTGCCCGGGCCAACTTCGTCGGCCGGGTCCTCAGGTTCGCGATCCCGGCCGGCGTGCTGGCCGCCACCGCCACCTCGGTGGCCTACCTGGTCGCCCGGGCCGTGTACGACGACAACCTGGACGCCGAGACCTCGGCGGCGACCCTCGCGCTGTTCCTGACCGCGCTGTGGGCCCTGGCCATCATCGCCCGCCCGTACACCTGGTGGCGGGTGGCGCTGGTACTGACCATGGCGGTGAGCTTCGCGGTGGTGCTGGTGGTGCCGTGGCTCCAGGAGTTCTTCCAGCTGAAGCTGGTCGGTGTCGCCGCCCCGTGGACGGCGGTCGCCTGTGCGGCCGTCGCCGGACTGCTCCTCGAGGTGGTCTGGGCCCGCATGCGGCGCGGGCTCGACACCGAGTGAGCGACCGGGCGGTCGTCCCCCGTACCGCCCGGTGAGAGGAAGGGACGCCCGGCCCGTGCCGGGCGTCCCTTTCGTCTGTGCGTCTGTGCGTCTGTACGGCTCCCTGACGCCAGGGGCGTCACGATCCAGCCAAACCTCCGTACCGGCACCACCGGACGCGACGGCTCCGGAGCCGCCCGAACCCCTGCGGCCGCGTCGGCCGGGGCGCACCACAACATCGGCCGCCACCAGCGGAGTTCACATTTTTTACACAATCCGCAAGCGAGGTGACCGGCCGGTAACCGCGGGGCCGGATCCAAGCCGCGGAGCAATAGGAATCGACGCACTAACCAAAGCCAGGGCAGAGACCTGACGAAAGTTGAGTGTTGGACCCAAAGAAGATCCGTATTATTCGACTGCAGGCAGGGGGGAGCCAGCTACGACGGATAAAATCCGCAGGTCACATTGGGCCGAGCCGCAGGCGGTGCCGCGCCGGCGACCACGACAGTGACATTCGCGACGTTCTCCCTCTCGCACTGCCGCCGGGCCACCGGCCCGGGCGTATGCACCCGAGCGGAAGTGAGGAACTCACACAACCCAGGAACTCCTGACGAAGCAACCGGATCCGGAGGTGAGTGACATGGCGACGAGGGCTCTACCAGCGGTGAACCCGGCTGACCCGATCTTCGCGCAGTTTTCATGTCCGCGGCACCCGGAAGATCCGGAGCATTTCGGCACGCAGACATCAGCACAACTTGACGCGGGGGTATCAAGAGGTCATGGATCTTCGGCTGATAGAACCGATAGACAAGAGAATCGGCACCGCGGAGAAGCCCCAAAAGGAAATTTCCGCCGTCGGTCTCGAATTCGGAGTGCTCGGGCCGCTCGAAGTAAAAATGAACGGCCGAGGTCTTACGGTGGGCGGCCCCAGGCAACGGGCCGTACTCTCCGCCCTGCTTCTCTCCTTCAATCAGGTCGTGTCTTTTGATTCCCTGATAGAGAAGGTCTGGAACGGGCGTCCGCCGAGCACGGCGCGCACTCAGGTGGCCATTTGCATCGCCACTCTGCGCAAGATATTCCGCACCGCGGGCTGGGACCCGGAAACCATCATCACGGCCACGCCCGGCTACATGCTCGGCCTCGCCGGTCACTCGCTCGACTCGCTCCGTTTCGAGCAGCTGGTCGCCCGGGCCACGGAACTGACGGCGGAGAACCGCCCGGCACCGGCGGCGGAGGCACTGCGCCAGGCGCTGGCCCTGTGGCGCGGCCCCGCGCTCGGCGGCGTCTACGCGCCCTTCGCCGAGACCGAGGCGGCCCGCCTCGACGAACAGCGGATGCTGGCCGTGGAGCAGCACATGGCGCTGCGCCTCCGGCTCGGTGAGCACCAGGCCGTGCTGGGCGAACTCCAGGCACTGGTCGGCGCCTGCCCGCTGCGGGACCGGCTGCGCTACTACCTGATGCTCGCCCAGTACCGATCGGGCCGACGGGCGGAGGCGCTGACGACATTCCGCGACGGAATGCGGCACTCCATCGAAGAGATCGGGCTCGAACTGGGCACCGACCTCCAGACACTGCACGACTCGATCCTCCGGGACGAATTCCCGCAGCTCGACGTCCCCGGCATAGCGGCGCCGCAAAGAGAGGTCCGGCAGACCGTTCCGAGTCAGCTCCCGGAAAGCGACGCCTACTTCATCGGGCGTAGTCGGGAGCAGTGGCTGATGGATGATGTGCTGCTCGACGGATCCGCACAGAATCCACCCCCCATCGCCTACATCACGGGAAGTCCCGGAATCGGAAAGACGAGCCTCGCAGTCAACTGGGCGCACCGCACGGCGCACAGATTTCCCGACGGGCAGCTCTTCGCCGACCTCCGGGAGGGCGACACGCCGACCGTGCTCCACCAGTTCCTGCGCCAGCTGGGAGCCGAGGGCCCGCTGCCCGCCGAGCCCGCGGACGCGGCCGAGCGGTACCGCGGGATGCTGGAGGGCCGGCGCGTCCTGATCGTGCTCGACCACGCCTCGTCGTACGCCCAGGTGCGTCATCTGCTGCCCACGAGCGGCGGGTGCTGTGTCCTGATCACCGGCCGGGCCAACCTGGACGAGCTGATGCAGAAGTACCGCGCCCTGCGGCTGCGCGTCGCGCCGCTGTCGGACGACGAGTCACGGGAGACGCTCACCAGTGTGCTGCGGGACGCCAGGGCGGAGGACTCCCCCGAGGCGACCAGCCGCCTCGCCGCGCTGTGCGGGCACACCCCGCTGGCGCTGCGGGCCGCCGCGGCCCGGCTGCTCACCAAGACGCACTGGCGGGTCCTCGACCTGGTCCGCCGCCTGGAGCGCTCGGGCGACCGGCTGTCGGAACTCAGCATCGGTGACGACTCGTTGCGCGCCCGGCTGGACCGCAGCATGCGGGACCTGGATCCGAGGGTGGCCGCCGCCTACCGGGAGTTGAGCCGCCTCGACGACTCGGCGTTCGAGGCCGCGGAGGCGGCGAAGGTGCTCGGCACGGATCTGCTGGAGGCCGAGGATCTGATCGAGACACTGGTCGACGCCCAGCTCGTGGAGGCGGTGGGCCGCAGCGCCTGGGGCGAGATGCGCTACCGGTGGCAGGAGCTGGTGCGGCTGCACGCCTTCCACTGCCTGGCGGCCGCCACCCCGTGCGGGGTGGGCACCGACTGATCCGGCCACGACCACGGCCCGTACGCCCCTGCCGGGGCCGTACGGGCCGTCGCGTCGTGCGGGGGCGTCAGTTGCCGGCGCTCATCGCCTCCACGAGGCTCCTGGGCCGCATGTCCGTCCAGTTCTTCTCCACGTACTCCAGGCACGCCTCCCGGTCGGACTCGCCGAAGGCGACCGTCCATCCGGCGGGCACGTCCACGAAGGACGGCCACAGGGAGTGCTGCCCCTCGTCGTTGACCAGCACGAGGTAGCGGCCGTCTGCGTCTTCGAACGGATTGGTCACGTCACATTCCTTCCGGGAGCGTCGGGCAAAGACTCTGCGCGGGTTGCGGACCCTGCCGACCTTCGTCAAGGTACGGGGACCGTTTTTCCTTCCGATATCGATCCGCTTTCTCCGCGGGCCGGCGCGGGTCGCGGAGGACCGCTCAGCGGCCGTGCTCGACGACCTCCGGGTCGGTCCGGGCCGCCGTGTCGAGCCGGGGGCCGTGCAGGCGCAGCCGCTCGTCCAGGAAGGCCACCACCAGCTCCCGGGTGATCCGCTGGGCGTCCGCCGCGCCGAGCGTGACCTCGGGGCCGGCCGCGCCGGTCCGCTCCAGGAGCGGCGCGTAGTCGGTGAAGGACAGGTGGCCCGCGCCGCGCACCGAGAGCCAGCGGCGCGGCCCGGACAGGTCCTTCCAGGCCCGTCCCCAGGTGGGGTCGGCGCCCGGACGGCCGTGCCCGCCCGCGCCGAGCAGCAGGAACGGCCGGTCCACCGGGCTCTTCCCCGCGGTGTGCACGGTGCCGTCCAGGTTGGCGGCGGCGGCGAAGCCGGCATCGGTGCGCAGCGCCTCGAAGGCCGCGGCGCCGCCCACGGAGTGGCCCACGACCGCCACCCGCGACGGGTCCAGCGGCCCCAGCCCCGCGGTGCCGGGCGACCGGAGCAGGCGCTCGCGCAGGAAGCGGAGGTCGGCTGCGCGGACGGCGGCCACCCGGGCGCCCTCCGGGCGTCGTTCACAGGCCAGGCAGCCGGTCACACGGCCGTCGGGGTGGCTGATGGCCGGGGCCTCGTAGGCGTGGTCGACGGCGGCGACGGCGTAGCCCCGGCTGGCCAGTTCCTCGGCGAGCCCGGTCAGCGAGGTGCGGGGCAGCGTGAAGCCCGGTGACAGCAGGACGAGGGGCAGGCCGCGCGGGGGCGCGGGCAGCGGCGGCGGGGCCAGGCGCGCGTGGACGCGGGTACGGCTGAGCAGGTCGGCGGGTACGCCCTTCACCCGGTGGAAGCGCAGGATGAGCTCCGACTCCCGCGCGGTGACGTAGGAGGCGTGCGGCGCCCGGGAGGGCAGCGCGGGGTACCAGAGCGACACGGTCAGCTCGCGCTGCCGGTCCGGATTCCAGGGGTCGCGTCGGGAGGTGTCGCTCAGCCGTGCCGTGCGCAGGCCGACCGGCAGGGCGCCGGTCGGCTCGGGCAGGGCGGGCAGGGCGGTGGGCGCGGCGCGCGCCACCTCGGGGGCCGGTGCGGCGGCCGCGCTCCGGCCGCCCGCGCAGGAGGGCGCGACGGCCAGCAGCAGCGCGGTCGCGAGGGCGGCGCATCGACGCGCCGGACGGCCGGACCGGATCACCTTCGTCATCGGCGCTCACTTCGTCGGAAGCAGGAACACTGATGACGTTAGGAGTGGAAAAGCCGAGGTGAAAGCGGGGACGGCGGATTCATGACCTTGGTCGACGGAGGTCTGTGCGATCTCCGTGGGCCGAACGGTGACACGCCTCGACTTTCGTCGGGCCCGTCACATGAAGATCGTCGTGAGGCTCGTGTCCCGCACCCCGGTGACGTTCTTCGGGCCGTGCTCCGACTCGGTCGGGTCGTAGTCGAACTCGACGTACGCCTCGCCGCCCGGGAAGTGGGGGCAGGCCATGGAGCTGGTGCCGGCGGTGGTTCCGGACGCGGTCTCCCAGGTGATGTACCAGGCCACGCAGGCGGAGTCGCCGCCGGTGAAGGGGCCGCCGGGCTTGAGGTCCTCGACATGGCCGCGCACGCGTACGCCGTCGTCGCCGACGCAGACGGTGATCTCGCCCCGGCCGAAGTCCTCGGTCCCGCTGTCCGTCACACAGGCGGCCTCCGCCGCGGTCCGGCCGGCCGTGGCGGAGGCCGCCGTCGAGGGGAGCAGGGCGGCTGCGCCGATCGCGGCGGTGAGAGCCGTGGTGCGCAGGATTCCGCGCATCGTCGTGTCCTTCCGTCGGTGGTGCCGGTCCGTGCGTGGTGGCGTCCGTACGGGGTGCCGTCCGTACGGGGGTCCGGGGCCCGAGGCCCGGGGTCCGTGGCGGGGCCCGAGGCCCGGGGTCCGTGGCGGGATCCGGGTCCGGGGTCCGGGGTCCGGGCCCGGGGCCCGAGGCGGGGGTTCGAGGCGGGGTCCGGGCCCGGGGCCCGAGGCGGGGGTTCGAGGCGGGGTCCGGGCCCGGGGCCCGAGGCCGTGGTTCGAGGCAGGGTCCGGGTCCGGGGTCCGGGGTCCGGGTCCGGGGTTCGGGGCGGGGTCCGAGGTTCTGTTCCGTGGTCCCTCCCCGGTCTCAAGGCCGGGGTGTGTCCGGCTGACGGATGCGGGCCCGGCCCGCCACTCCGAAGCGGAGGGTCTCCCGCAGCCGGACCGGCCCGGTGGGGTCCCCGGACCGGGCGGCGTCCCGCAGTTCGCGGGCCATGGCCTGCGCCTCGGCCGCCCAGTCGTCCAACTGGTCGGCGACGGGACCGGCGTTGGCGGTCAGGGTCTGAGCCCACCGCTCGGGGTTGCCGTCCGCGGTCCTGGTGACGTCGCGCAGGTCCTGGCCGGCCAGCCGCACGGCCGACTCGTCGCCGCCCAGCAGGCGCGCGGCGACGAGGCTCGCGACCACGTGCGGCGCGTGCGAGACGAGGGCGACGGCACGGTCGTGGGCCTCGGGGTCCAGCAGCACCGAGACCGCCCCGCACAGCGCGACCAGCTCCAGCGCGCAGTTCAGGGCGAGGTTCCCGGTGGCCTCGGTGGGGGTGAGCGCCCAGGGCCTGCCGTCGAAGAGGTCGGCCCGGGGCTGCGCCGGGCGCTCTCCGCCGCCGACCACGGGGGCGCCGCTGACCAGCGAGGTCAGGTCGCAGCCGTAGGCCCTGACCTCGCGGTGCAGTCGTACCTTGACGCCGGAGACGTCGGTGTAGCAGCGGGCCGTGCCGAGCTTCTGGTGCTCGGCGAGGACGGGGGCGACCTGGTCGGGCGGGACCGCGAGCACCGCGATGTCGGCCTGTCGCGGGGGACGCGCCGCGAATCCGGCACCGCAGCGCTCGCCGGCCAGCGCCGCCTCGGGGTCGGCGTCGTCCAGGTAGGTGGTCACGCCGTGCCGTCGCAGTGCGAGCCCCACGGAGCGGCCGATCACCCCGGCGCCCACGATGACGACGCTGCGCATCCGTCTTCCTCTCCTCGGCCAGGACCCGGTCCCGGTCCCGCTCCTGCCCTCGCTTCCGCTCAGCCGAAGATCTTGACCGCCTGGTAGTAGGTCCAGGCGGTGCTGTTGCAGGCGGTGTTCTTCTCGCCGGTGTAGCCGGTGCAGACGCGCTTCATGTCCTCGTAGAAGGCGCTGTCGATGCGGCTCTTGTTGGCGTCGAACTGGCCGGCCACCTTGTAGTTGCGGTAGCCGAAGTCGTGGCGCGCACAGGCGTTGTCGAAGGGGAAGCCGAAGGGGTTGTCGGGCGCCTGGGTGCACAGGTCGGTCGACCAGTCGAATCCGTAGGCGGCCCAGGCGGACTGGTTGCGGTTGGCCGCAAGCCACGCGTTCTGGCTGGACGCGCTGGTCTGCGTGAAGGAGGAGAGCACCTGCGGCTTGTCCGCGGGGGCGGCCTGGGCGGGGGCGGCGGCGATGCCGAGCGCGAGCGCCGAACCGAGGGCGGCGAGGGTGGTCCTGGTCTTCGTCGTGGTGCGCATGGACGGCCTCCAAGGTGGGGTGAGGATGCGGCTCAACCACCTTGGCGAGACCCGCTATGGGCCCCTTATCGCACCGCTATCGCGCCCCGCCCGGACAGGCGAGGAGGACACGGCGAAGGGGCCGCACCCGGCTGGCGGAGTGCGGCCCCTTCCTCTTCCGTGGGGGGAGGAGTGCGGGTGTCCTAGGCATCTCGGCGGCGCAGCACCGCGGCGCCGGCGACGTAGGCGGCCAGCGCCCACAGCAGGAGGACCAGCAGGGCGGTTCCGCCGCCGTACGGGTCGCTGTCCTGGGTCAGCAGGACGGTGCCGGCGACGCTGGGCATGTAGTCGGAGGCGGTCTCCAGCCACTTGGCGCCCACGACGCCCATCAGCTGGGGCAGGGCGAGCAGCACCATGATGAGGGTCGTGATGGTGCCCGCGGCGCTGCGCAGGACGGTGCCGAGTCCGATCGCCATGACGGCGAGGAGGGCGAGGTAGACCCCGGCGCCGAGCGCGGTGCCGAACAACTGGCCGCCGGTGTAGTCGCCGTAGTCGCCCATCAGGGGTGCGGCCACCATGGTGCCCAGCAGGCTGAAGACGAAGCCGGCGACGACCACGACCGCGGCGATCACCAGGGTCTTGGAGCGGAGCATCCGGCCGCGCTTGGGCACGCTCTGGAGCGTGGTGCGGATGGAGCCGCTGGAGTACTCGCTGGTGAGGGCGAGGGTGGCGAGCACCACGATGGTCAGCTGGGAGATGAGGAAGGCCTGGGAGGCGTGGTGCGGGGCGGGCATCGTGACGTCGACGCCCTTCTTCGCGCTGGCGTCGGCCGACGCGCCGACGATGGCGGCGAAGCCCACGGTGAGCACCAGGCCGACGACCAGGTTCCACCAAGTGGCCCGGACGCTCCAGAACTTGGTCCACTCGAACGCGACGGCGCCCTTGAAGCCGCCGCCCTTCACTGGGCCCACGAGCTTGGGGACGGTAGTTGTAGTCATATCCAGTTACGCCTTCTGGTGGTCCGGGACTTCGGTGACCTGGGCGAGCGCGGGAGAGCCGTACTCCACGCTCGCGGCGGTGAGTTCCATGTACGCCTGTTCCAGGCTGGCCTTGCGCATGCTGAGTTCGTGGATGGGGACGCGGTGGTGGAAGGCCAGGTCGCCGATCTCCTCCAGGGTGCCGCCCACGACGAGGAGTTCGTCGGGCTCGGAGCCGGCGTCCGGCTCGACCCGCAGACCGAACTCCAGCAGCTCGCGCCTGAGCACGTCGGGCTGCGGGGTCCGGACCCGGACGGCGGTCAGCGAGCTGCCCGCGATGACCTCCTCGATCGGCGCGTCGGCGATGATCTTTCCGCGGCCGATGACCAGGAGGTGGTCGGCGGTCTCCTGCATCTCGCTCATCAGGTGACTGGAGACGAAGATCGTCCTGCCCTCCGCGGCCAGGGAGCGCATCAGCTCGCGGACCCAGCGCACACCGTCCGGGTCGAGGCCGTTGACCGGCTCGTCGAAGAGCAGCACCTTCGGGTCACCCAGCAGGGCCGCGGCGATCCCGAGCCGCTGGCCCATGCCGAGGGAGAAGGAGCCGATGCGCTTCTTCGCCACTTCGGTCAGGCCGACGGTCTCCAGCACTTCGGCGACCCGGGAGGCCGGGATGCCGTTGCTGCGGGCCAGGCCGAGCAGGTGCTGGTGGGCCGAGCGGCCGGGGTGGCCCGCGCGGGCGTCGAGCAGGGCACCGACCTCGCGCAACGGGTGCCGCAGCTCCTCGTACCGCTTGCCGCCCACCAGGGCCCGCCCGGACGTCGGCGCGTCCAGACCGACGATCATGCGCATGGTCGTCGACTTTCCGGCGCCGTTCGGGCCGAGGAATCCGGTGACCTTTCCCGGATTGATCTCGAACGAGAGGTCCGAGACGGCCGTCTTGTCGCCGTACCGCTTGGTCAGTCGGTCCAAAGTGATCATCGCCTGGTGGCTCCTTCCAAAGTCACGACTTCAACGCTAGGGAGAGGGGAAGGGCGAGAACATCTGGCGATCGGCAACGACCGCATGCGACTTTCGGCAGATCCGGAGCCCGCAACGCCTCTTGTAGCGTGCTGGAATGCACCGATGGCAGGCCGTGCGCCGACGAACCGAATCGCTTCTGCGGGTCCTGGGCTCCGAACGTCCGTTCGCCCGGCGTGGCGATCTGGTGCTGCTCCTGGTGCTGCTGGCGCCCTCCGCCCTCAGCACCGAGGCGCTCGTGAGCACGCCGGCCAGCTGGCTGACCGCGTGCCTGGTCATCACCGTCGCGGTGGTGGTGCAGCGCACCGCGCCGCTGCTGTCGCTGCTGCTCGCCGGGCTCCTCACGCTGTTCTATCCGTGGTTCGGCGCGAGCCTGTGGCCGTCGATGGCGACGGTGGTGCTGAGCTGTCTCGCGGGCCGTCGGCTGACCCGGCTGGGGCCGGCGCACCTGGTGTTCCTGTGCGTCGCGGTGGCCGGGCTGCTGCTGGTGAGCACGGTCGCCCAGTCCAAGGACTGGCTGAGCCTGCTGATGACGATGTTCATCGCCTGCGTGCTGCCCTGGTGGGCGGGGAACTGGTGGAGCCAGCGCACCGCGTTGACGCACGCCGGCTGGGAGCACGCGGAGCAACTGGAGTGGCGCCAGCGCTACATCGCCGACCAGGCGCGGCTGAAGGAGCGGGCCAGGATCGCGCAGGACATGCACGACTCCCTGGGCCACGAGCTGAGCGTGATGGCTCTGCTCGCCGGTGGTCTCGAACTGGCCCCCGGTCTCTCGGAGCAGCACCGGGAGTCCGTCGGGCAGTTGCGCGAGCGGTGCACGATGGCCACCGAGCGGCTGCACGAGGTGATCGGGCTGCTGCGGGAGGACCCCACGCCCTCGCTGACCCCCGCCCACGAGTCCATCACCCAGCTCGTGCGCCGCTTCCAGCGGTCCGGCACGCCGGTGGAGTTCCAGGAGGACGGGGCGCGGGACCGGCCGGGCACCCCGCTGCTGTCCGACCTCGCGGCCTACCGGGTGGTGCAGGAGGCCCTGACCAACGCGGCGAAGCACGCGCCGGGCGCCCCCATCACCGTACGGGTCACGCACACGGCGGACGAGACCGTGGTCTCGGTCGTCAACGAACGGCCGGAGCAGGGTGCGGACGCGCCCGCGACGGGCAGCGGGTCCGGGCTGATCGGCCTCGACGAGCGCGTCCGGCTCGCGGGCGGCACGCTGCGGACCGGCCCGCGGGCCGGCGGCTTCGAGGTGCACGCGCGCCTGCCGCGCAGCGCGTCCTCGCCGTCGCGGCACATCGAACCGCCGGGCACCGGCACCGGTGGTCCGGGGCCGCACCCCGACGACCACGAGACGGCCGGCGGCGGCGAGGACGGGGGTGTCGGGGCCGCCACGAGCGGACCGGGCGCCGGAGCCGGGGCCGACGCGGCCCGGCCCGCCTCCGCCGCGCCGTGGCTCAGCGCCTCGCGGACCGCGCTGCTGCGCACCCGGGCCCGGCTCAGGCGCGACGCGCGGCGGGCCGCGTTGATCCCGGCGGTGCTCGGTGCCGCCATCGTGGCGCTCCTCGGCGGGCTCTACGTCTTCACCTCGGCGACGACGTCGCTCAGCCCCGAGGACTACGCCGGGATACGTGTCGGGGAGACCCGCGACGAGCTGGCGCCGGTGCTGCCGGACCGCCGGATCAGGAAGCCGCCGCCGGTCACCTCCGAGCCCGCCAAGCCGGCCGGGGCGACGTGCGAGTACTACCGGGCGAGCAGGAATCTCCTCGACTTCGGCGACACCATGTACCGGCTCTGTTTCGAGGATGATGTCCTCATGGCCAAGGACACGCTCTGACCGACCATCTCTCACCACCAGGGAAGAACCGGATGATTCGCGTACTGCTCGCCGACGACGAGACCATCATCAGGGCCGGGGTCCGCTCCATCCTGACGACCGAGCCGGGCATCGAGGTGGTCGCCGAGGCGTCCGACGGGCGGGAAGCGGTCGAACTGGCCCGCAAGCACCGCCCCGACGTGGCGCTGCTCGACATCCGGATGCCGGAGATGGACGGCCTGACGGCCGCGGGTGAACTGCGGACCACCAACCCGGACACCGCGGTCGTCGTCCTCACCACCTTCGGGGAGGACAAGTACATCGAGCGCGCCCTCGACCAGGGGGTCGCCGGATTCCTCCTCAAGGCGTCCGACCCGCGCGACCTGATCTCCGGCGTGCGGGCCGTGGCGTCCGGGGGGTCCTGTCTCTCCCCGCTGGTGGCGCGGCGGCTGATGACCGAGCTGCGCCGGGCGCCCTCGCCGCGCTCGGAGGTGTCCGGGGAGCGCACCACGCTGCTGACCAAGCGGGAGCAGGAGGTTCTCGGCATGCTGGGGGCCGGGCTGTCCAACGCGGAGATCGCGCAGCGGCTGCACCTGGTCGAGGGCACCATCAAGACGTATGTCAGCGCCATCTTCACCCAGTTGGAGGTCCGCAACCGGGTGCAGGCGGCGATCATCGCCTATGAGGCGGGGCTGGTGCAGGACGCCGATCTAGGGCGTTGAGCGGTCCTTGACGAAGCGGGCCAGGCGGGTCGCGCCCTCGGCGGCGCGGTCGGTGGTCAGGTAGCTGCACGAGAGCCGGATCTGCCGGTCGCCCGCGTCGTCCAGGTGGAAGTGGCGCATCGGGGTCCAGATGACGCCGTACTTCTCCGCGGAGACGTCCAGCGCGGCCTCGTCCGCCTCGAAGGGCACGTCGAGGGTGAGGAAGAAGCCGCCGTCGGGGTCGTTCCAGCGCACCCCGGCCGTCTCCGGTGAACCGGGCGGCAGTTCGGCGGCGAGCGTCTCCCGCAGGCACCGCATGGTGGCCTGGTAGTGGCGTGCCGAGGCCTCGTTGGCCGACCGCAGCCCGCCGCCGTTCTGGAGGAGCAGTCCGGCGACCGCGGCCTGGCTCAGGCTGGAGGTGTTGACGGTGACCATGCTCTTGACCTTGGCCACCTCGTCGGCGAGCAGACCCGGCGGGCGGCCGTCCGCGCCCGCCACCAGCTGGTCGGCGACGACGAAGCCGACCCGGGCGCCCGGGAAGGCGGTCTTCGCGAAGGAGCCCAGGTAGACGACGCGCCGCTCGGTGTCGAGGGACTTGAGTGTGGGGCGGCGCACCCGGCTGAACACACCGTAGGGGTTGTCCTCCAGGAGCAGCAGCCCCAGCCGGGCCGCGGTGTCGAGCAGGGCGGTGCGGTCCTCGCGGCGCATGCTGACGCCAGTCGGGTTGGAGCAGTCGGGCACCACGTACAGGCAGCGGGCACGCCGGCCGCTCGCCTCGATCTCCCGGACGGTGCGTTCGAGCCCCGCCAGGCTCGGGCCGTTCGGGGTGCCGGGCACGGGCACGACGGGGATGTCGAGCAGACTCGCGGCGCCCGTGATGCCGACGTAGGCCGGGCTGTCGACGAGGAGCACGTCGTCGGGGCCGGTGAACAGGGCGCGCAGGGTGAGGAGTACGGCCTCCTGGCAGCCGACCGTCACGACGACGGAGGCCGGGTCGACCGTCATGTCCTCGTCGACGGCGAGCATGCCCGCGACGATGTCCCTGATCTGGCCGGCGGTCTCGCCGTACTGGTAGAGCGCGGTACGGACGCGGTCCTCGGAGAGGCCGCGGGCGCGCAGGTGGTCGAGGTAGGTCTCGATGAGCCCGGGGACGCGCGCGACGTCGAAGTCCCCCTCGTACGGCCGCCCCGGCGCGAAGGAGATCGCCTGCGGATAGCGGAGGGTGACCTCGTTGAGGAAGGTCATCGTGTCGAGCAGCGGCGCGGAGAGGCTGGCGTGCAGACCGCTCCGCGGCAGCACACCCGCCGGTTCCGTGCTCACGCGGGCGGTCGTCATCCGTGGCTCCTGTCGGTGTGCGGCGCCGCACGGCGCGCGGCGGGCCGGCCGGGGTCGGGCCGGAACAGCGCGTCCGGGGTGATCGTCCCGGTCGTCGCGTGGCCCGTGAGGGTCATCGTGTCGGCGAAGTCGGCCGTCAGCAGGGTGAGCATGCGGCGTACGGCCGGTCCGCCGCCCGCCGCGAGGGCGTACAGCGCGGGGCGGCCGACGAGGACCGCGCGGGCGCCGAGGGCCAGGGCGGCGAGGACGTCGGCGCCGGTGCGGACGCCGCCGTCGAGGAGGACCGGGACGCTTCCGCGCACGGCGGCCGCCACCTCGGGCAGCGCCTCCAGGGTGGCGGGGGCGCCGTCGAGCTGGCGGCCCCCGTGGTTGGAGACGACGACGCCCGCGACGCCCGCCCGCACGGCCGCCTCGGCGTCCGCCGCGGTCAGGACGCCCTTGGCGAGCACCGGCAGTCCGCTCTCCGCGCCCAGCCGGGCCACGAAGGACCAGTCCAGGCGGCGGTCGAAGGCCAGCCTGCTGTGTGCCGAGGGGGTCGCGCTGCCGGCCGCCACCGAACCGGCCAGGTTGGCCGGGGTGATGTGGGCGGGGACCGCGAAGCCGTTGCGCAGGTCGCGCAGCCGGCGGCCGGTGAACGGGGTGTCGACGGTGAGCACCAGCGCCTGGTAGCCGCTGTCCCGCGCACGGCGGGCCAGGTCCAGGGTGGTGCCGTGGTCGCGGAAGCAGTACAGCTGGAGCCAGAGCGGCGCGCTCGCGGCGCCGGCCACCTCTTCGAGGGTCCGGCTCGCGAAGGTGCTGACGACGAGCGGGAGCCCGAGCGCGCCCGCGGCGGCGGCGGTGGCCGGTTCACCGTCGGGGTGGGCGAGTTCGTGGTAGGCGACCGGCGCGATGCCCACCGGCGCCGCCCACCGGGAGCCGAGCAGCTCCACGGAGGTGTCCGGCTCCTCGATGCCGGGCAGCGCCCTGGGCCGCAGCCGCACTGCGTCGAAGACGGCCTCGTTGGCGGCGAGGGTCCGCTCCCGTCCGGCGCCGCCCGCGATGAAGTCCCACACCTCGGGCGGCAGTTCCCGGCGGGCCAGCGCGGCGAAGTCGTCGAGCGTGAGCGGCTCCCGCGCCGGGTCCCCGGCGGTGGTGTCGGCGGGCCGCCGGGTGACGGTCGTCATCGACCGGCCACTTCCCGCTCCCTCTCGACGGCCTCGTACAGCGCCTTGATGTTGGAACTGCCGAAGCCGCGGGCGCCGTTGCGCTGGATGTACTCGTAGAAGAGCGTGCCGCGCGGGTAGGGCGAGCGGGTGAAGATCTGCAGCAGGTAGCCCCACTCGTCGCGGTCCGCGAGGACGTTGGTCTCGCGCAGGTCGCCGATGGCGTCGGCCATGGCGCCGACCCGCTCGGTGAGCAGGTCGTAGTAGGCGCCCGGGGTGCGCAGGAAGGCCACGCCGCGGTTGCCGAGCGAGCGGACCGAGTCGACGATGTCGTCCACCAGGAAGGCCAGGTGCTGGACGCCCGGGCCGTCGTGGGCGGTCAGGAACTGGTCGATCTGGCCCGGCACCCGGGTGTCGTCGGGCTCGATGAGCGTGAAGGTGATGCCGCCGCCGGCGTTGCGCACGACGATGGAGTCCATCGCCTGCTCGCCCACCTCGATGTACTCGGAGGAGTAGTAGGGCATGTCGAAGGCCGCCTCGTAGAACTCGGCGGTGCTCCGCAGCGTGCCCGCCTCCAGGCAGACGGCGACGTGGTCGAGGAAGGGCCGGGGGCCCGCGTGGTCGGTGGCGGCCGGCAGCAGGGCCCAGTCGCGGTCGGGCGGCAGCAACGCGCCGCCGTCCCCGTCGGTGGCGACCAGTGTGTGCCGGAGGTCCCCGAAGCCGGAGACGGCGGCGAACCAGGCGTCCTGGCCCGCCCGTTGCGAGGGCGTCGGCGTCTGCAGCGCCGTGGCGCCGGCGAGGACCGCGCGGTCGAAGCAGGAGCGCACGTCGTCGCAGCCGAAGGCGAGGTCGGCGATGGAGTCGCCGTGCCGCTCCACGTACCGGGCGACGTCGGTGTCCGGCCGCAGCGCCTGGGTGACCACGAGGGTGACCTCACCGCTGCGCAGCACGGTGGACCGGCGGTCGTGCGTCCCGGTGGCGGGGCCCGCCACGGCCAGGGGGACGAAGCCGAGGCTGTCGACGAGGAAGCCGGCGGCGTCCCGGTCGTCCGCGACGTACAGCTCGGCGTACGCGATGGCACTGGGCGGCATGCGGATCTCCAATGAATGAAGGGGAGAAATACGGGAGCACCCGCCGGGGAAGAGGGGTCACCGCATTCTCGGGCAGCAATGGGAAATGCGCGTGACCACACTCTACAAATGACCCGTATAACCTCGCTATCAGCTGGTTATCAAGCCTCCTACCTGCGGTTATCCACTCGGATATCTATATTGACCATCTCGTCGCAGCCTTGCTAGCGTCCCAGTTCGCCCTTAATTGAATGCCATCCGGGCAACACCTTGTTTGTTTTAGTGCGCGCCACTGAGAGGCCGGGGGTTCCGGCGGAGGATTGTGAGGAGACAGGTGTCTGAGAACTCTTCGGTTCGGCACGGTCTGACCAGCGCCCAGCACGAGGTGTGGCTCGCGCAGCAGCTGGACCCGCGCGGCGCGCACTACCGGACCGGGTCCTGCCTGGAGATCGACGGGCCGCTGGACCACGCGCTGCTGAGCGCGGCCCTGCGGCGGACCGTGGCCGATACGGAGACGCTCTGCTCCCGCTTCCTCACCGACGAGGAGGGCCGGCCGTACCGCGCGTACTGCCCGCCCGCACCGGAGGGTTCGGACGCCGTCGAAGGCCCTGACGGGGTGCCGTACACCCCCGTGCTGCTGCGCCACATCGACCTCTCCGGCCACGAGGACCCCGCGGGCGAGGCCCAGCGGTGGATGGAACGGGACCGCGCGACGCCGCTGCCGCTGGACCGGCCCGGCCTCAGCAGCCACGCCCTGTTCACGCTCGGCGGCGGCCGGCACGTCTACTACCTGGGCGTCCACCACATCGTCATCGACGGCACCAGCATGGCCCTGTTCTACGAGCGGCTGGCCGAGGTCTACCGCGCGCTGCGGGACGGGCGCGAGGCCCCGGCGCACGCGTTCGGGGACACGGACCGGATGGTCGCCGGTGAGGAGGCCTACCGCGGCTCGGCGCGGCACGAGCGGGACCGTGCCTACTGGACCGGCCTGTTCGCCGACCGTCCCGAGCCCGTCTCGCTCACCGGCCGGGGCGGCGCCCGGGTGCTCGCGCCGACCGTGCGGAGCCTGACCCTCGGCCCGGAGCGCACGGGCGTGCTCGGCACCGCCGCCGAGGCGACGGGCGCGCACTGGGCACGCGTGGTGATCGCCGGCGTGGGCGCCTTCGTGCACCGGATGACGGGCGCCCGGGACATCGTGGTCTCCGTGCCGGTCACCGGCCGCTACGGCGCGGGCGCCCGGGTGACGCCCGGCATGGTCTCCAACCGGCTGCCGCTGCGGCTGGCCGTGCACCCCGGCGACAGCTTCGCGCGGGTGGTCGAGAACGTGTCCGGGGCGATGAGCGGCCTGATGGCGCACAGCCGCTACCGCGGCGAGGACCTCGACCGCGAGCTGGGCGGCTCCGGGGTGTCGGGACCCACCGTCAACGTCATGCCGTACATCAGGCCGGTGGACTTCGGCGGGCCGGTCGGCCTGATGCGCAGTATCAGTTCGGGTCCGACGACCGACCTGAACATCGTGCTGTCCGGCACCCCCGAGGCCGGGCTCCGCGTCGACTTCGAGGGCAACCCGCAGGTGTACGGCGCCCGGGACCTGGACTCGTTGCAGGAACGCTTCGTCCGGTTCCTGGCCGAGCTGGCGGCCGACCCCGCGCGCACCGTCGACGACGTGGCGCTGCTCACGCCGGTCGAGCGGGACCTCGTCCTCGACGGGTGGAACGACACCGTGCGCGAGGTGCCCGCCGCGACGCTGTCCGAGCTGCTCGCCGCGCGGGCCGCGCGCACCCCGGACCACGAGGCCGTCGTGTTCGAGGGCACCTCGCTGACCTACGCCGAACTGGACGCCCGCGCCGGGCGGCTGGCCGCCGCGCTGGCCGCCCGTGGCGCCGGTCCGGAACGCTTCGTCGCGGTGGCCGTGCCCCGGTCCGCCGAGCTGGTCGTGGCGCTGGTCGCGGTGGTCAGGGCGGGCGCGGCGTACGTGCCCGTCGACCCCGGCTATCCGGCCGACCGCATCGCGCACATCCTGCGGGACGCGGGCGCGATGCTCGTCCTGACCACGCGCGACGCCGAGGACCGGCTGCCGCAGGACGGCACACCCCGGCTGCTCCTCGACGACCCGGCCGCCTCCCCGGAGCCCGCCGCCACCGCGCCGACGACGGCGCCCGCCCCCGACCACCCGGCCTACGTCATCTACACCTCGGGCTCCACCGGCCGCCCCAAGGGCGTGGTGGTCTCGCACCGGGCGATCGTCAACCGCCTGGCCTGGATGCAGGACACGTACGGCCTGGAACCGTCCGACCGGGTGCTGCAGAAGACGCCCTCCGGCTTCGACGTGTCCGTGTGGGAGTTCTTCTGGCCCCTGATCCAGGGCGCCACCCTGGTCGTCGCCCGGCCCGAGGGCCACCTGGACCCCGCCTATCTGGCCGACACCGTCCGGCGCGCGGGCGTGACCACCATGCACTTCGTGCCGTCGATGCTCGACGTGTTCCTGCGCGAGCCGTCCGCGGCCTCACTGAGCGGACTGCGCCGGGTCTTCTGCAGCGGCGAGGCCCTCTCGGCGGAGCTGCGCGCCCGCTTCCGCGCCGTGTCGGACGTACCGCTGCACAACCTGTACGGGCCCACCGAGGCCGCCGTCGACGTGACGTACTGGCCGTGCGCCGAGGACACCGGCGACGGACCGGTGCCGATCGGACGCCCGGTGTGGAACACCCGGATGTACGTGCTGGACGCCGCGCTGCGCCCGGTCCCGGCCGGCGTGCCCGGCGAGCTGTACATCGCCGGCGTGCAGCTGGCCCGCGGCTACCTGGGCCGCCCCGGCCTCAGCGCCGAACGCTTCACCGCCGACCCGCACGGGGCGCCCGGCAGCCGGATGTACCGCACCGGCGACCTCGCGCGCCGGCACCACGACGGCAGCCTCGACTACCTGGGCCGCGCCGACCACCAGGTCAAGCTGCGCGGCTTCCGGATCGAACTCGGCGAGATCGAGGCGGCGCTGGTGCGGCAGCCGGAGGTCGCCCAGGCCGCCGTCGTCCTGCGCGAGGACCGGCCCGGCGACCAGCGGCTGGTCGGCTACACCGTGCCCGCGCCGGGCGCGGAGGCGGACGCCGCGCTGCTCACCGCGCGCCTGCGCGAGCTGCTGCCCGGCTACATGGTGCCCGCCGCCTTCGTCGCCCTGCCCGAGCTGCCGGTCACCCCGAACGGCAAGCTCGACCGCAGGGCGCTGCCCGCCCCCGCCCGCACCGAGCGCTCGGCCGGGCGGGCCCCGGGCACCCCGGGCGAGGAGCTGCTGTGCACGCTCTTCGCCGAGGTGCTCGGCGTCGACGAGGTCGGCGTCGACGACAGCTTCTTCGAACTGGGCGGCCACTCCCTGCTCGCCACCCGGCTGATCAGCCGCATCCGCGCCGCGGCCGGCGCGGAGGTGCCGATCCAGCGGATCTTCGAGTCGCCGACCGTGGCGGAGCTGGCCCCGGCGCTGGCGGAGACCGGGCGGGTCCGCGCGGCAATCACCGCCCGGCCGCGCCCCGAGCGGCTGCCGCTCTCCTTCGCGCAGCAGCGCCTCTGGTTCATCCACCAGTACGAGGGACCCTCGCCGCTGTACAACATCCCGGCGGCGCTGCGGCTGACCGGCGAGGTGGACGAGGCCGCGCTGTCGGCTGCCGTCGGCGACGTGGTGGCCCGGCACGAGAGCCTGCGCACGGTCTTCGCCGAGGACGCGCACGGCCCCCACCAGGTGATCCTCTCCCCCGAGCGGGCCCCGTCCCGCCTGGAGACGCTGGACAGCGCCCCCGAGCGGCTGGCCGACGACCTCGCGCGCACCGCCCGGCACCGCTTCGACCTCACCCGCGACGTGCCGCTGCGGGCCACGCTGCTGCGGGTGGCGCCCGAGGACCACGTCCTCCTCCTCGTGCTGCACCACATCGCGGGCGACGGCTGGTCGCTGGCGCCCCTCGCCCGTGACCTGGGCACCGCCTACGCCGCCCGGTCGGCCGGTACGGCCCCCGACTGGGCGCCGCTGCCGGTGCAGTACGCCGACTACACGCTCTGGCAGCGCGAACTGCTCGGCGGCGACGAGGCCGGGAGTGCGGACGCAGCGGGCGGCACGGGCGGCGGCGAGGGCGCCCGGCAGCTCGCGCACTGGCGGGAGGCGCTCGCCGGGCTGCCGGAGCGGCTGGAGCTGCCCACCGACCGGCCGCGTCCCGTGCGCCGCGACAACTCCGGCGCCCGCCTCGACCTGACGGTGCCCGCCGCCCTGCACCGCTCGCTGGCCGCGCTGGCCGGCGAGACGCGGACCAGTGTCTTCATGGTGCTCCAGGCCGCCCTCGCGGGGCTGCTGACGCGGCTCGGCGCGGGCGAGGACGTGCCGATCGGCTCGACCATCGCCGGCCGCACCGACGCGGCGGTGGAGAACCTGGTCGGGTTCTTCGTCAACACGCTGGTGCTACGCACCGACACCAGCGGCGACCCCACCTTCCGCGACCTCCTCGGCCGCGTCCGCGAGCGCGACCTGGCCGCCTACGCCCACCAGGACCTGCCCTTCGAGCGGCTCGTCGAGGCGGTCAACCCCGACCGGGCCACCTCCCACCACCCGCTGTTCCAGGTGATGCTGACCTTCGACACCACCCAGCAGGACGCCCTGGGCGAGCTGGGGCGGCTGCCCGGGATCAGCACGTCGCGACTGCCGGTGCACACCGGGCTGTCCCGCTTCGACCTCGTCCTCGCCTTCGACGAGCGGCGGGACGCGGACGGCGGACAGGCCGGCCTCGACCTCGCGGTGGAGTTCAGCACCGAACTCTTCGACGCGGCGACCGTGCGCACGCTCACCGAGCGGCTGCTGCGGCTGCTCACGGCGGTCGCCGCCGACCCGGGCCTGCGCCTCGGCGACGTCGACGTGCTCGTCCCCGGCGAACACCACGACCTGCTGGTGACGGCCAACCGGCCGGACGGCGCCCCCGCTTCCCCCTCGCCCGTCACCGCCACGCTGCCCGAGCTGTTCGAGCGGCAGGCCGCCCGGCACCCGGGCCGCACCGCGCTGACCTTCGAGGGCACCTCGCTCTCCTACGCCGACCTCAACGCCCGCGCCAACCGCCTGGCCCGGCAACTGACGGCGCGCGGCATCGGCCCCGACGCGCTGGTCGCCCTCGCCCTGCCGCGCTCGCCCGAGCTGGTCGTGGCACTCCTCGCGGTGGTCAAGTCGGGCGCCGCCTATGTGCCGTTGGACCCGGACTACCCGGCCGACCGGCTCGCCCACGCGCTGTCCGACTCCGCGCCCGCGGCCCTGCTCACCGACGGCGCCACCGCCGGCCGGCTGCCCGCCCACGAGGTGCCCCGCATCGTCCTCGGCGAGGCGGACGGCCACCCGTACCCCGCCACCGACCTGACGCAGGGCGAGCGGGTCCGGCCCCTCGACCCGGCGGACACCGCCTACGTCATCTACACCTCCGGCTCGACCGGCCGCCCCAAGGGCGTGGCCGTGCCGCACCGCAACGTCGTGCGGCTCTTCTCCGCCACCGAGCACTGGTTCGGCTTCGACGAGCACGACGTGTGGACGCTGTTCCACTCGTACGCCTTCGACTTCTCGGTGTGGGAGCTGTGGGGTCCGCTGCTGCACGGCGGGCGGCTCGTCGTCGTCCCGCACGACGTGAGCCGGGACCCCGCCGCGTTCCTCTCCCTGCTCGCCCGCGAGCGGGTCACCGTCCTCAACCAGACGCCGTCCGCGTTCCACCAGCTGGCCGCCGCCGACCGCGAGAGCGGCGACGAACTCGCGCTGCGCACCGTGGTCTTCGGCGGCGAAGCCCTGGACCTGTCCCGGCTGGCCGACTGGTACGAGCGGCACGCCGAGGACGCGCCGGCGCTGGTCAACATGTACGGCATCACCGAGACCACCGTGCACGTCTCGCACTTCGCCCTGGACCGCGCCACCGCGGCCGCCGCGTCGGCGAGCACGATCGGCGTCAACATCCCCGACCTGCGCGTCTACGTCCTCGACGACCGGCTGCGCCCCACCGCGCCCGGCGTCACCGGCGAGATGTACGTGGCCGGCGCGGGACTGGCCCGCGGCTACCTGGGCCGCCCGGCGCTCACCGCCGACCGGTTCCCCGCCGACCCGTACGCCGCCCTCTTCGGCGAGCACGGCACCCGGATGTACCGCACCGGCGACCTGGCCAGGCGCCGCACCGACGGCGGCCTGGACTACCTGGGCCGCGCCGACCAGCAGGTGAAGATCCGCGGCTTCCGCATCGAGCCCGGGGAGATCGAGGCCGTGCTCGCCGCGCACCCCGCCGTCGACGACGTGGCCGTGGTCGCACGCGAGGACGTCCAGGGCGACCCGCGGCTCGTCGCGTACGTGGTCACCGGCACCGACACGACGGCCCGCGCGCTGCACGACCACGCCGCCGGGCACCTGCCCGACCACATGCTGCCGTCGGCGTTCGTCACCCTGGACGTGCTGCCGCTGACGCCCAACGGCAAGCTCGACACCAAGGCGCTGCCCGCCCCCGCCCACGCGGGGCAGGTCACCGGACGCGCCCCGCGCGGGCCGCGCGAGGAGATCCTGTGCGCGCTGTTCGCCGAGGTGCTCGGAGTGCCCCGGCTGACCGTCGACGACAGCTTCTTCGACCTCGGCGGCCACTCCCTGCTCGCCACCCGGCTGGCCGCCCGCATCCGCAGCACCCTCGGCGTCGAGCTGTCCGTGCGGCGGCTGTTCGAGAGCCCGACCGTGGCCGGGCTCTCCGCCGTCCTCGACGGGGCCGAGCGGGCCGGGACGGCGCTGACGGCCGGGGCGCGCCCGGAGCGGCTGCCCCTGTCGTACGCCCAGCAGCGGCTCTGGTTCCTGCACCAGCTCGAAGGCCCCTCCCCCACCTACAACATCACCGGCGCGCTGCGGCTGACCGGCGCCCTCCTCCCGGAGGCGCTGCGCGCGGCCTTCCAGGACGTCGTCGTACGCCACGAGAGCCTGCGGACCGTCTTCGCGGAGGACGAGCAGGGCGCCCGGCAGACCGTCCTGGACGCCGCCTCCGTGCGCTTCGGCCTGCCGGTCACCGACCTCACCGAGGACGCGCTCGGCCGCCGTCTCGAGGAGGCCGCCCGGCACTGCTTCGACCTGACGGCCGACATCCCGGTGCGTGCGGAGCTGTTCCGGCTCGCCGCGGACGAGCACGTCCTGCTGCTGATGGTCCACCACATCGCCGGTGACGGCTGGTCCCTCGGCCCGCTGGTCCGCGACCTGGCCGCCGCCTACACCGCCCGCGCGGCCGGCCACGCCCCCGACTGGGCGCCGCTGCCCGTGCAGTACGCGGACTACACCCTGTGGCAGCGGGCCTCGCTCGGGGACGCCTCGGACGGCACCAGCCCCGCCGGCCGCCAGCTCGCGCACTGGAAGCAGGCGCTGGCCGGGCTGCCCGACCGGCTCGAACTGCCCGCGGACCGGCCGCTGCCCGCGGTCGCCTCGCACCGCGGCGGCCGGGTCCCGCTGACCGTCCCCGCCGCCCTGCACCGAGGCGCGGTGGAGCTGGCCCGGGAGTCCCGCACCAGCGTCTTCATGGTGCTCCAGGCGGCCCTGGCCGCCCTGCTGACCCGGCTGGGCGCGGGCGACGACATCCCTCTGGGCACACCGGTGGCGGGCCGCGGTGACGACGCCGTGGACCAGGTCGTCGGCTTCTTCGTCAACACCCTGGTGCTGCGCACCGACACCAGCGGCGACCCCACCTTCCGGGACCTCCTGGACCGGGTGCGGGACACCGACCTGAGCGCCTACGACCACCAGGATCTGCCCTTCGAGCACCTGGTGGACGTCCTCTCGCCGACCAGGTCGCTCTCCCACAACCCGCTCTTCCAGGTGCTGCTCAGCCTGGACACCACCCAGCAGGACGCCCTCGCCGCGCTCGCCACCACCGGCCTCGGCGTGAGCCTCCTCGACGTGACCACCGGCGTCGCCAAGCTGGACCTCGCCCTCGAACTCGCCGAGCACCGCGACGCCGACGGCGCCCCCGCCGGGCTGGTGGGCGCGGCCGAGTACAGCGCGGACCTGTTCGACGAGGACACGGTCGCGCTGCTGGTGGAGCGGTTCCTGCGGCTCCTGGAGGCGCTGGTCGCCGATCCGGGCCGCCGCATCGGCGACGTGGACGTGCTCAGCGCCCGGGAACTGGACCGCGTCCTGGTCGAGTGGAACGACACCGCCCGCAGGCCGGTCGACCGCACCTTCGCCGACTACGTCGCCCGGCACGCCGCCGACCGCCCGGACCACCTCGCCGTGGAGTCCGCCGACGGGAGGCTGACCTACGGCGAGCTGAACGAGCGCGCCAACCGGCTGGCCCGCCGCTTCCTCGAACTGGGCGCCGGCCCCGAGCGGTTCGTCGCCGTGGCCCTCCCCCGCTCGGCGGACCTGGTCGTCTCGGCGCTCGCCGCGTTCAAGGCGGGCGCGGCCTATCTGCCCGTCGACCCGGCCTACCCCGCCGAGCGGATCACCCACCTCGTGCGGGACGCGGCCCCCGCCCTCGTGGTCACCACGTCCACCCTGGCCGCCGGCCTCCCGGACACGGGGACGCCCGTCCTCCTGCTCGACGACGCCGGGACCGCGACGGCCCTCGCCGCGTTCCCCGGCCACGACGTCACCGACGCCGACCGGCCGTCCCCGCTGCGTCCCGAGCACCCCGCGTACATGATCTACACGTCGGGAACGACGGGCCGCCCCAAGGGAGTCGTCGTCACCCACACCGGGCTTCCCGGCCTCGTGGACATCTTCACCCGCGACTGCGCGGCGGGCCCGGGCAGCAAGGTCCTCCAGCATCTCTCGCCGAGCTTCGACGCGTCGTTCTGGGAGCTGGCGATGGGCCTGCTCACCGGGGCCGCCCTGGTCGTGGCACCACGGGAGACCACGCCGGGACCCGAGCTGGCCGAGCTGGCGACCCGGCACGCGGCGACCCACCTGAGCCTGACGACCTCCGTCCTCGGCCTGCTGCCGGAGGGGTCGCTGCCCGAGGGGCTGACGCTCGTCGTGGGCGCCGAGGCGATCCCGCCCGAGCTGGTGGAGCGCTGGTCGCCGGGCCGGACGATGCTCAACTCCTACGGTCCCACCGAGACCACGGTCTGCTCCACGATGAGCGGACCGCTCTCCGGCCCCCTCACCCCGCCCATCGGCTCCCCCGTCACCAACAGCGCCGTCTACGTGCTGGACGCGGCCCTGCGCCCCGTCCCGCCGGGCGTGCCCGGCGAGCTGTACGCCGCCGGACCGCACCTGGCCCGCGGCTACCACGCCCGCCCCGCCCTGACCTCCGAGCGGTTCGTGGCCAACCCCTTCGGCGACCCCGGCACCCGCCTCTACCGCACCGGCGACCTGGTGCGCTGGCTGCCCGACGGCGAGCTGGAGTACCTGGGGCGCGTCGACACCCAGGTCAAGATCCGCGGCCTGCGGATCGAGCCCACCGAGATCGAGGCGGTCATCACCGAGCGCCCGCACCTGGCGCGGGCGGCCGTCATCGTCCGCGAGGACCGGCCCGGCGACCGGCGGCTCGTGGCCTACGTCGTGCCCGAGCCCGGCCGCACCGTCGACGCCGCCGCGCTCCGCGCCGAACTGCGCGAGACCCTGCCCGACCACATGATCCCGACCGCGTTCGTCGTGCTGGACGCGCTGCCGCTGACCATCAACGGCAAGCTGGACCGCAAGGCGCTGCCCGCCCCCGACTACTCCGCCCGCACCTCGGGCCGGGCCGCCCGCGACCCGCGCGAACGGCTGCTGGTCGACCTGTTCGGCGAGATCCTCGGCGTGGAGTCGCCCGGCGTGGACGACGGCTTCTTCGACCTGGGCGGCGACAGCATCCTCTCCATCCAGCTCGTCGGCCGCGCCCGCGCGGCGGGCCTGGTCCTGTCCGTGCGGGACGTCTTCGAGCACCAGACGCCGGCCCTTCTCGCGCGCTCGGCCGCCGACACGCCCGGCCCGGACGACTCCGCGCGGGACTCAGACGTCCCGGCGTACGGCCCCGCGCCGCGCACCCCGATGATGGGCTGGTTCGCCGATCTCGGCTCTGGCAAGGCCGAGTTCAACCAGTCCTTGGTCCTGCGCGTGCCCGCCGCCCTCGACTTCGACACCCTCGGCGCCGCGCTGGGCGCCGTGCTCGACCGTCACGACGCGCTGCGCATGCGGGTGGCCGACGACTGGACCATCGAGATCCCGGAGCCGGGCTCCGTGGCACCGGCCGACTGCCTGGTCCGCTTCGACGCCGTACGCCTCGACGAGTCCGCCGTGCGCGCCGCGGTCACCGAGCAGGCGTGGGCGGCCCGCGCCCGCCTGGCCCCCGCCGACGGCCGCATGCTCCAGGCCGTCTGGCTCGACCGGGGCACCGCCCAGGACGGCCTGCTCGTCCTGGTCGCCAATCACCTGGTCATGGACGGCGTCACCTGGCGCATCATCGTCCCCGACCTGGCGGCCGCCTACGCCGGCGACGCCCTCGCCCCCGTGGGCACACCGTGGCGCCGGTGGGCGCTGGCCCTGACCGACCTCGCCGCACAGTCGCGGACCGAGGACGAGCTCGACCACTGGCGCGCGGTACTCGGCGACACCCCGCGCGCGCTGCACGTGGACCCCGCGCGGGACACCCACGCGACCGCGGGCGAGATCACCGCCGAACTCGACGCGGACACCACCGAGGCCCTGCTCACCCGGGTCCCCGGCGTCTGCCACGCGACCATCAACGACGTGCTGCTGAGCACCTTCGCCCTGGCCGTCACCCAGTGGCGGCACGGCCGCTCCGAGGAAGCCGCCGCACCCGTCGTCGTGGACCTGGAGAGCCACGGCCGCCACGAGGAGGCGGTCCCGGGCGCCGAACTCAGCCGCACCGCCGGCTGGTTCACGTCGATGTACCCGGTCCGGCTGGCCCCGCCCGCCCTCTCCGGCGAGGCCGGATCGGCGATCCGCGCGCTGAAGGCCGTCAAGGAGCAACTGCGCGCCGTACCGGGCGACGGCCTCGGCTACGGGCTGCTGCGCCACCTCAACCCGCGCACCCGGGACGCCCTCGCCGCGCTGCCCGTACCGGAGTTCGGCTTCAACTACCTGGGGCAGATCGGTCAGGAGGGAGCCGACGAGGCCCCGTGGACCATCGAGGGCGGCGACGTCGCCGGCATCGACGGTGCCATGCCGCTGGCCCACCCCGTGGACGTGAACGCCGTCGCCAGGGAGACCCCCGACGGCACCCGGCTGCGCGCACGCTGGACCTACTCCCGCACCGAGCTGGAGCCCGAGGACGCCCAGCGGCTGGCCGACGCCTGGTTCCGAATGCTGCGCCGCCTGGTCGAGGAGGCCCGGCAGCCCGGCGCGGGCGGCCTCACCCCCTCCGACATCGCCCACCCCGCACTCGCCCAGGACGAGATCGAGCACCTGGAGGACGCCCTCCCCGGCCTCCAGGACGTCCTGCCCCTCGCCCCGCTCCAGGAGGGCTTCCTCTTCCTCAACCTGTACGACGAGTCCGCCCGCGACGTCTACGTCGGCCAGCTCTCCTTCGACCTGGAGGGCACCTTCGACGGCACCCGGATGCGCGCGGCGGCCCACGCCCTGCTGCGCCGCCACGCCAACCTGCGGGCCGGGTTCCGGCAGACCGGGACCGGCGCGTGGGTGCAGGTGGTGCCCGCCGACGTGGAACCGGACTGGAGCGAGCACGACCTGACCGACCGCGCCCGGGACGCACGTGACGCGGAGGCCGGACGGCTGGCGGCCGCGGACCGGGAACGCCGCTTCGACCTCACCTGCCCGCCGCTGATGCGCTTCACGGCGATCCGCCTGTCCGCCGAGCGCGTCCGGCTGGTGATGACCAACCACCACATCGTGCTCGACGGCTGGTCCATGCCCCTGCTCTGGCAGGAGCTGACCGAGCTGTACGTCTCGGGCGGCGACCCCGTGAGCCTGCCCCGGGTCCGCCCGTACCGCGACTACCTGGCCTGGCTCGACGCCCGCGACCGGGACGCGGCGAGGACCGCCTGGCAGGACTCCCTGTCCGGCCTCGAGGAGACCACCCTCCTCGCCCCGGACTCCGGCCCGGCCGGGACGGCACCCTCGAGCGTCCCGTTCGGCCTGAACGGTGACGCCACGGCGGCTCTCTCCGCGTGGGCACGGCGCCAGGGCGTGACCATGAACACCGTGGTCCAGGGTGCCTGGGCACTCGCCCTGGCCCAGGCCACCGGACGCGACGACGTCGTCTTCGGCGCCACCGTCTCCGGCCGCCCACCCGAGCTGCCCGGCGTCGAATCGATGATCGGCCTGTTCATCAACACCCTGCCCGTCCGCGCCCGCCTCGACCACGCCGAACCCCTGGGCGCCCTCTTCCGCCGCCTCCAGGCCGAACAGGCCCGACTCCTGGACCACCAGTGGGCCGGACTCGCCGACATCCAGCGCTGGGCCGGACACGGCGAACTCTTCGACACCGCCATGGTCTTCCAGAACTACCCGGTGAGCGCCGACACGACGAGCCGCCAGCTCGACGGGCTGCGGGTGACCGGGTTCGACGCGGTCGAGAGCACGGACTTCGCCGTCAACCTCGTGGCCCATACCCGCGACGACAGCCTGCGGCTGCGCCTCGACCACCGCGCGGACACCTGCTCCGGCGACCTGGTCCGCTCGCTGGCGGACCGGATGCTGCGCGTCCTGGAGACTCTGATCGCCGACGCGGACCTGCCCGTCGCCCACCTGGACACCCTCGACCCGAGCGACCGGGAGCGGGTCCTGGTGGAGTGGAACGGGAAGCGGACCGAGCTTCCCGGGACGCCGCTGCACGAACTGATCAGCCAGCAGGCCGGAAGAACGCCGGACGCGGTCGCGGTGGTGGGCGATTCCGGGTCCCTGACCTACGCCGAGCTGGACGGACGCGCCAACCAACTCGCCCGGCACCTGCTGGAACAGGGCCTGGGAGCGGAGGACTTCGTCGCGATCGCGCTGCCGAAGTCACTGGACGCGATCACCAGCATGCTGGCCGTACTGAAGACCGGCGCCGCCTATCTTCCGCTCGACCCGGAGTACCCGGCCGAGCGCATCGCCTACATGCTGGCCGATGCACGACCGGCGCTCGTTCTCACCGAGCCGGTGGCCCCGACGGCGTATGAGGGTCGTCCCGACGGGCCTCTCACGGACGAAGAGCGCCGCAGCCCGTGGTCACCGCGCCACGCCGCCTACATGATCTACACCTCCGGCTCCACCGGCCGCCCCAAGGGCGTCGTCATCGAACACCACGCCCTGGCCACCTACCTCCACCGGGCCCGCAAGACGTACGACGCCATGAACGGCGTCACCGTCCTGCACTCACCACTCGCCTTCGACCTCACCATCACCGCCCTGTGGACACCCCTCACGGCCGGCGGGACGGTCCACCTGACCAGTCTGGAAGAAACGGCGACACAGCCGAGCCTCATCAAGGCCACCCCCAGCCACCTCCCCCTGCTCACCAACCTCCCCGAGACCGCCTCGCCCTCCCACACCCTCATCCTCGGCGGAGAGGCACTGCACACCGATCACCTCGCGGGTTGGCGGGCCGAGCACCCCGACGTCCAGGTCATCAACGCCTACGGACCCACCGAATCCACCGTCAACATCACCGACCACCACCTCGACGGCACCGAGGATGGCGCCATCCCGATCGGACGCCCCTTCGCCAACACGCAGGTGTATGTGCTGGATTCAGCTCTGCGGCCTGTGGCCCCCGGTGTCACGGGAGAGCTGTACCTCGCCGGAGAACAGCTGGCCCGCGGCTACCTCGGGCGTTCCGCGCTGACCTCGGAACGCTTCACCGCGAATCCGCACAGCCCCACCCCCGGCGCACGCATGTACCGCTCCGGCGACCTCGCCCACTGGAACCACCAAGGCCACCTCGTCTACGACGGACGCGCCGACCACCAAGTCAAACTCCGCGGCCACCGCATCGAACTCGGCGAAATCGAAGCCACCCTCACCACCCAGCCCGGCATCACCCAGGCCACCGTCCAACTCCGCGAAGACCAGGCGGGAGACCAGCGCCTCGTCGCCTACGTGGTCGCCATCGACTGGGACGAGAACACCGTCCGGGACGCACTGGCTCATGCCCTGCCCGACTACATGCGCCCCTCCGCCTACGTCCCCCTCACCGCCCTCCCCCTCACCCCCAACGGCAAACTCGACCGCAAAGCCCTCCCCGCCCCCACCTACGCCACCACGACCACCGGACGCACCCCCCGCACCCCCCGCGAAGAAATCCTCTGCACCCTCTTCGCCGAAGTACTCGGCGTCGACACCGTCACCATCGACGACAACTTCTTCGACCTCGGCGGACACTCCCTCCTCGCCACCCGACTCGTCAGCCGCACCCGCACCGCACTGCACGTCGAACTCTCCATCCGGCAGCTCTTCGAGACGCCGACCGTGGCGGGTCTGGCCGACGCCCTCGACACGTCGGGCTCCGTCCGCACCGCGCTCACCGCGAAGCCCCGCCCCGAGCGGATCCCCCTCTCCTACGCCCAGCAGCGCCTCTGGTTCCTGCACCAGCTCGAAGGACCGTCGGCGACCTACAACACCGTGCTCACGCTGCGGCTCGACGGCACGCTCGAGGTGGAGGCCCTGCGTGCGGCGATCGGTGACGTCGTCGCCCGGCACGAGAGCCTGCGGACGGTCTTCACCGAGGACGAGCAGGGCGCGTATCAGATCGTGCTGCCCGTGGAGGCCGCCTCGACGCCCTTCACGGTCGTGGACGTGGCCGAGGAAGAGGTCGGCGTCCGGCTCGACGAGGCCGTCGGCCACCGCTTCGATCTCGCGCAGGAACTCCCCGCACGCACTTCGCTGTTCCGGGTGTCGGAGCGGGAGCACGTGCTGCTGCTCCTCATCCACCACATCGCCAGCGACGCCTGGTCCCGGGCTCCCCTGGCCCAGGACCTCACCGCCGCCTACGCGGCCCGTGTCCGGAGCGAGGCGCCCGGGTGGGCTCCGCTCTCCGTCCAGTACGCCGACTACGCGCTCTGGCAGCAGGAGATCCTCGGCGACGAGACCGACGCCGACAGCCTCGCGGGACGGCAACTCGCCTACTGGAAGCAGCAACTGGCCGGCCTGCCCGAGCAGCTCGATCTCCCCACCGACCGGCCCCGACCGGCGGTCGCGGGGTACTCGGGCGACCGCGTTCCGTTCACCGTGCCCGCGGAGCTGCACAAGCGGCTGACGGAACTGGCGCGGGCCACCAACACCAGTGCGTTCATGGTGATCCAGGCGGCGGTCGCCGTCCTGCTCACGCGTCTCGGTGCCGGTGAGGACATCCCGATCGGCACGCCCGTCGCAGGGCGCACGGACGACGCGGCCGACGACCTGATCGGGCTCTTCATCAACACGCTGGTCCTCCGCACGGACACGGCCGGTGATCCGACCTTCCGCCGGCTCCTCGACCGCGTGCGCGACACCGACCTCGCCGCCTACGCGCATCAGGACCTGCCCTTCGAGCGGCTGGTCGAGGCGCTGAACCCGACGCGTACGTTGTCCCATCACCCGCTGTTCCAGGTCTTGCTGACCTTCAACAACACGGACCACGAGGGCGCGTTGAAGGACATCGCGGGTCTTCCGGGGCTCGCCGTGACGCTCCGGGAGGTCCAGCGGACGTCCTCCAAGTTCGACCTCTCGTTCGGGTTCGCGGAGTCCTTCGACGCGTCCCGCCGACCGCAAGGCATCGCCGCGGCACTGGACTTCAGCACGGAGCTCCTCGACCGAGGCTCCGCCCAGGCGATCGCGGACCGGCTCCTCCGGGTGCTGATGGCCGCCACGACGGCTCCGGACCAGCCGATCGGCGCCATCGACCTGATGGACGCGGCCGAGCGGGAACGGGTCCTGGTGGAGTGGAACGGAGCGCGCACCGAGCTTCCCGGGACGCCGCTGCACCAACTGATCAGCGAGCAGGCCGGGCGGACACCGGACGCGGTGGCCGTGGTGTGCGATTGCGGGTCCCTGACCTACGCCGAGCTGGACGGACGCGCCAACCAGCTCGCCCGGCATCTGCTGGAACAGGGCCTGGGTGCGGAGGACTTCGTCGCGATCGCGCTGCCGAAGTCGCTGGACGCGATCACCAGCATGCTGGCCGTCCTGAAGACCGGCGCCGCCTACCTGCCCATCGACCCGGAGTACCCGGCCGAGCGCATCAGCTACATGCTCGACGACGCGCGACCGGCCCTGACCCTCACCGAGTCGATACCCGCAGCGCGGTACGCCGGGCACTCCACCACGACGATTACAGACGCCGAGCGCCGTAGCCCGTGGTCACCGCGCCACGCGGCCTACATGATCTACACCTCCGGCTCCACCGGCCGCCCCAAGGGCGTCGTCATCGAACACCACGCCCTCGCCACCTACCTCCACCGAGCCCGCACCACCTACAGCGCCATGAACGGCGTCACCGTCCTGCACTCCCCCCTCGCCTTCGACCTCACCATCACCGCCCTGTGGACACCCCTCACCGCCGGCGGCACCGTCCACCTCACCAGCCTCGAAGACACGACGACCCAACCGACCCTCATCAAGGCCACCCCCAGCCACCTCCCCCTCCTCACCACCCTCCCCGAGACCGCCTCGCCCTCCCACACCCTCATCCTCGGCGGCGAAGCCCTCCACACCGACCACCTCACCGCCTGGCGCAACCAGCACCCCCACGTCCAGATCATCAACGCCTACGGACCCACCGAATCCACCGTCAACATCACCGACCACCACCTCAACGAAGACACACCTGACGGCTCCATTCCCATCGGACGCCCCTTCGCCAACACCCAGGTCTACGTCCTCGACTCAGCCCTGCGCCCCGTACCCCCCGGCGTCACCGGAGAGCTGTACCTCGCCGGAGAACAGCTGGCCCGCGGCTACCTCGGGCGTTCCGCGCTGACCTCGGAGCGTTTCACCGCGAATCCGCACAGCCCCACCCCCGGCGCACGCATGTACCGCTCCGGCGACCTCGCCCACTGGAACCACCAAGGCCACCTCGTCTACGACGGACGCGCCGACCACCAAGTCAAACTCCGCGGCCACCGCATCGAACTCGGCGAGATCGAAGCCACCCTCACCGCACAGCCCGGCATCACCCAGGCCACCGTCCAACTCCGCGAAGACCAGGCGGGAGACCAACGCCTCGTCGCCTACGTGGTCGCCACCGAGTGGGACGAGAACACCGTCCGGGACGCACTGGCTCATGCCCTGCCCGACTACATGCGCCCCACCGCCTACGTCACCCTCACCGCCCTCCCCCTCACCCCCAACGGCAAACTCGACCGCAAAGCCCTCCCCGCCCCCGACTACACGGCCTCCTCCACCGGACGAGCCCCCCGCACCCCCCGCGAAGAAATCCTCTGCACCCTCTTCGCCGAAGTACTCGGCGTCGACACCGTCACCATCGACGACAACTTCTTCGACCTAGGCGGACACTCCCTCCTCGCCACCCGACTCGTCAGCCGCACCCGCACCGCACTGCACGTCGAGCTGTCCGTGCGGCAGTTCTTCGAGACGCCGACGATCGCCGGGCTGTCGGGGGCACTGGACCAGGCCGACGGTGCGCGGGCCGCGTTGACGGCGAAGCCCCGTCCCGAGCGGATCCCGCTCTCCTACGCCCAGCAGCGCCTGTGGTTCCTGCACCAGCTCGAAGGGCCCTCGGCGACGTACAACATCCCCACCACCCTCCGCCTCACCGGCACGCTCGACCGGGACGCCCTGCACGCGGCGATCAACGACCTGCTCGCCCGGCACGAGAGCCTGCGCACGACCTACACCGAGGACGAGCAGGGGCCCCGGCAGGTGGTTCAGGCGTGGGAGCCCGGTCTGCTGCCGCTGGTCGTGGTCGACACCGAAGAGGGGGAGCTGGACGCGCGGCTCTCCACAGCCGTGCACCACGCGTTCGACCTCACGGCGGGCATTCCGGTGCGGGCGACGCTGTTCCGGATCTCGGAGCGGGAGCACGTGCTGCTGCTCCTCATCCACCACATCGCCACCGACGCCTGGTCCCGCACGCCGCTGGGGCAGGACCTCGCCGCCGCCTACACGGCGCGGTGTGCGGGCGACGCGCCTGCCTGGGAGCCGCTGTCCGTCCAGTACGCCGACTACGCGCTGTGGCAGCGGGAGGTCCTCGGGGACGAGGCCGACGCCGACAGTGCGGCCGGCCGTCAGCTCGCGCACTGGAAGGAGCGGCTGGCCGGGCTGCCCGAGCAGTTGGAGCTGCCCACCGACCGGCCCCGCCCCGCGGTGGCGGACCAGGACGGCGACCGGGTCGCGTTCTCGCTCGACGCGAGTCTGTACGCGCGGCTGACCGAGCTGGCCAGGAGCACGCACTCGAGCACGTTCATGGTGGTGCAGGCGGCGCTCGCCGCGCTGCTGACCCGGTTGGGCGCGGGCGAGGACATCCCGATCGGCACGCCGGTCGCGGGCCGCACGGACGGCGCGACGGAGAACCTCGTCGGCTTCTTCGTCAACACGCTCGTCCTGCGCACCGACACCAGCGGCAACCCCACCTTCCGGGAGCTGCTGGAGCACACGCGCCGCGCCGACCTGGCGGCCTACGCCCACCAGGATCTCCCCTTCGAGCGGCTGGTCGAGGCGCTCAACCCGGTCCGGACGCTGGCACACCACCCGCTCTTCCAGGTCATGCTCATCCTGAGCACGGCCGACGCGGACCCGGAGGCCTCGCTCGCCCTGCCGGGGCTGAAGGTCGGCGTGGAGCGCAGCAGGCTCGGTGCGGCCAAGGTCGACCTGGCCTTCGCGCTGGCCGAGACCAGGGACGGTGAGGGCCGGAGCACCGGGCTCACGGGCGCGCTGGACTTCCGGACCGACCTGTTCGACCTTTCGACGGCCCGGTCGCTGGTGGAGCGGTTCGTGCGGACCCTGGAGGCGGTCGTCGCCGATCCCGGTGTCCGGCTGTCCCACGTACCGGTGCTGAGCGGAACCGAACGGCACCGGCTGCTCGGCGAGGGGACGGGGCAGGCGCTGGAGACCCTGGACGCGACGCTGCCCGAGCTGTTCGCGGCGCAGGCGCTCCGCACGCCCGACGCGCCGGCCCTGGTGCAGGGCGGGACGACCGTGTCGTACGCCGAACTCGACGCGCGCGCCGGTCGGCTGGCCCGGGTGCTGCGGCAGCAGGGTGTGCGGCCGGGGACGCCCGTGGTCATGCTGATGGAGCGGTCCCTGGCCCATGTGGTGGCGACCCTGGCCATCAGCCGCGCGGGCGGCGCCTACGTGCCGCTGCACGACACGTATCCCCTCGACCGGATGCGGCACGTGGTGGCGGACACCGCGGCGACGCTCGTCCTGGCCGACCGGGCCGAGGCCGCGCGGGCCGGGGAGCTGGGCGCGCGGGTCATGGTGGTCGACGAGTTCGGCGCCCCGCCCGGGTCCGGACAGGCCGAGGCCGTACCGGACGTGGGGCTGCGCCCGCAGGACCTCGCCTACGTCATGTACACCTCCGGGTCCACCGGGGTGCCGAAGGGCGTGGCGGTCACCCATCGCGGGGTGGTGGACCTGGTCCGCGACCACTGCTGGCGGCCGGAGGCGCACGAGCGGGTGCTGCTGCACGCGCCGCACGCGTTCGACGTGTCCTGCTACGAGATGTGGGTGCCGCTGGTCTCCGGCGGAACGGTCGTCGTGGCACCGCCCGGACACCTGGACGCGGCCGCCGTCACCGACCTGATCGCCGCCCACGACATCACCGCGATCCACCTCACCGCGGGCTTCTTCCGGGTCATCGCCGAGGAGGCGCCGGAGTGCTTCGCCGGAGTACGGGAGGTGCTGACCGGCGGTGACGTGGTCTCCCCGGCGGCGGTCGCCCGGGTTCTCGAGCACGCCCCGCGCGCCGCGCTGCGCCACCTGTACGGGCCGACGGAGACGACGCTGTGCGTGACGCAGCACGAGGTCGGGGCGCCGTACACGGCCCGGGGCAGCCTGCCCGTCGGCCGTCCGACGGGGAACACCCGGGCGTACGTGCTCGACCAGTACCTCCAGCCGGTGCCCGCCGGGGTGCCGGGCGAGCTGTTCATCTCCGGGACCGGTCTGGCGCGCGGCTACCTGGGCCGCTCCGACCTGACCTGCGAGCGGTTCGTCGCCGACCCGTACGGCGGTTCCGGCGAGCGGATGTACCGCACCGGCGACCTGGTCCGCTACAACCCGGCGGGCGAACTCGAGTACCTGGCCCGCGCGGACGACCAGGTCAAGATCCGCGGCTTCCGGGTGGAGCTGGGCGAGATCGAGACGGTGCTGTCCACCCGGCCGGAGCTGGCGCAGGCCGCCGTCGTCGTCCGCGAGGACCGGCCCGGCGACCGGCGGCTCGTCGGCTACGTGGTGGCTGCCGAGGGCCGGGACGGCGAGGTGGACCCAGACGCGCTGCGCGCCTTCGCCCGCCAGGCGCTGCCCGACTACATGGTGCCGTCGGCCTTCGTGGTCCTCGACGCGCTGCCGCTGACCGTCAACGGCAAGCTGGACCGCAAGGCGCTGCCCGCACCCGACTACGCGGCGGCGTCCACCGGGCGGGCCGCCCGCACCCCCGCCGAGGAGCTGCTGTGCACGCTCTTCGCCGAGGTGCTGGGCGTGTCCGCGGTGGGCATCGACGACGGGTTCTTCGACCTGGGCGGCGACAGCATCCTGTCCATCCAGCTCGTCAGCCGGGCCCGCGCCGCCGGACTGGCCCTCGCCGTCCGCGACGTCTTCGAGTACCAGTCGACGGCCGAGCTGGCCGCGGCACTGGCCGAGCGGGACGGCAACGCCGCGCCGGAGGTCGAGGAAGTACCGCCGCACGGCCCCGTCCCGCTGACGCCCGTGATGGCCCGGGTCGCCGAACTCGGACTGGACGGCGACGACTTCAACCAGTCGGTCGTCGTGTCCGTACCGCCCGCGGTGGACGGCGACCGGCTCGCCGGTGCCCTCCAGAGGGTGCTGGACCACCATGACGCGCTGCGGCTCCTGGTCCGCCCCGACGGAAGCGCCGAGGTGCGCCCTCCGGGCAGCGTGCCGGCCGCGGACGTGCTCCGCGTCGTCACCGGGGCGCCCGGCACCGACGACTTCGACGGCCTGGTCACGGACGCGGCCCGTGCCGCACGGGACCGCCTCGCACCCGCCGAGGGCCGCATGCTCCAGGCGGTGCTGGTGGACCGCGAGGCCGGCGGGGACGGCGTACTGGTCCTGGTCGCCCACCACCTGGTGGTCGACTCGGTGACGTGGAGCATCGTCGTACCGGACCTCGCGACGGCGTACCGGGGCGACGCACCGGCCCCCGTGGGCACCTCGTGGCGGCAGTGGGCCACCTCGCTGGAACGGCTCGCCACCGACCCCCGGGTCGAGGCGGAGACCGCCCACTGGGAGCACACGCTCGCCGGGGCGGGCGCGCTGCGGCTGGACCGTGCGCGCGACGTCCAGGGCGAGGCAGGGCGCGTCGGCCTCGATCTGCCGTCCGACACGACCGCGGCCCTTCTCACCGAGGTGCCGGGAAGTGTCAACGCCGGTGTGAACGAGGTCCTGCTGACGGCCTTCGCGTTCGCCGTCGCCGATTGGCGGCGCGGGCGCGGTAAGGACCCGGACGCGCCCGTCGTGGTCGACCTGGAGAGCCACGGACGGCACGAGGACGCCGTGCCCGGCGCCGAACTCAGCCGCACGGCCGGCTGGTTCACCGCCCTGCACCCGGTGCGGCTGGCCCCCGACGTCGCCGACTGGGCGCGGCTGCACCAGGACGGCGACGCGCTCCGGGACGGCCTCAAGCAGGTCAAGGAACAGGTGAGGGCCGTGCCGGGCGACGGCGTCGGCTACGGCCTGCTGCGCCACGTCAACCCCACCACCGGGCCCCGGCTGGCGCGCCTGCCCGAGCCCGACTTCGGCTTCAACTACTTGGGCCGAAGGGTCACCCCGGCCACCGGCGCCCCGGAGCCGTGGACCGTGACCGGCGGTGGACTGGCCGCCTCGCGACCGGCGGCGCCGATGGCACACGCGGTGGAGATCAGCGCGGTCGTGCACGAGGGAGCCGACGGCCCCCGACTGCGCGCGGAATGGACGTACGCACGCCGCCTGGTCCCCGATCACGACGCCCGGCTCCTGGCCGAGCACTGGTTCCGGGCCCTGGAGGCCCTGGTGGAGCACGCCGGCCGTTCCGGCGCGGGCGGCCTGACGCCGTCCGACGTCACCCTCGACTCGCTCAGTCAGTCCGAGATCGAGGAGTTCGAGTCCGACCTTGAGTCCGAGTGGGAGATTGAGCAGTGAGCCAGCAACCGTCTCGTTCGCGTAGCAAGATCGAGGACATTCTTCCGCTCTCCCCGCTGCAAGAGGGCTTCGTGTTCCTCGGGCTGCTGCACACCGAGGGCCCCGACCTCTACGTCGGCCAGGTCGCCTTCGACCTGGAGGGCCCGTACGACGGCTCCCGGATGCGCGCGGCGGCCGAGGCCCTGCTGCGCCGGCACGCCAACCTGCGGGCCGGGTTCCGGCAGCGCAAGAACGGGGCCTGGGCCCAACTCGTCCTGCACGACGTCGACCTGCCGTGGCAGGACGCCGACCTGAGCGCGCTGCCCGAGGACGAGCGCGGCCCCGAGGCCGACCGCCTCGCCGCCGCCGACCGCGCCCGCCGCTTCGACCTGGGCCGCCCGCCCCTGCTGCGCTTCACGGCGATCCGCCTCTCCGCCGAGCGCGTCCGCCTGGTGATGACCAACCACCACATCGTGCTCGACGGCTGGTCCATGCCGGTCCTGCTGCGCGAGCTGATGGCGCTGTACGCCTCCTCCGGCGACCCGTCCGCGCTTCCCCGGGTCCGCCCGTACCGCGACTACCTGGCCTGGCTCGACGCCCGCGACGGGGACGCGGCCCGGACCGCCTGGCAGGGGTCGCTGGCCGGACTCGACGAGGCCACCCTCCTCGCCCCGGCCGGACCGGCGGCGTCGACCGCGCCCGAGCAGGTGTCGTTCACCGTGGACTCCGAGGTCAGCGGTGCGCTCGCGGCGTGGGCGCGGGGCCAGGGCGTGACCATGAACACCGTGGTCCAGGGTGCCTGGGCACTCGCCCTGGCCCAGGCCACCGGACGCGACGACGTCGTCTTCGGCGCCACCGTCTCCGGCCGCCCGCCCGAGCTGCCCGGCGTCGAATCGATGATCGGCCTGTTCATCAACACCCTGCCCGTCCGCGCCCGCCTCGACCACGCCGAACCCCTGGGCGCCCTCTTCCGCCGCCTCCAGGCCGAACAGGCCCGACTCCTGGACCACCAGTGGGCCGGACTCGCCGACATCCAGCGCTGGGCCGGACACGGCGAACTCTTCGACACCGCCATGGTCTTCCAGAACTACCCGGTCGAGGACGGCGCCCTCACCGCCGCCTCCGACCCCGACCGGCTCCGGGTGGCCTCGGCGGACATCAAGGGCGGCACGCACTTCGCCGTCAACGTCGTCGCGACGATGCGCGGCGCGGAACTGTCCTTCCGCGTGGACTACCGCCCCGACCTCTACGACGAGGAGTACGCCCGCGGCTTCGGCCTGCGGATGCTGCGCGTCCTGGAGACCCTGATCGCCGACGCGGACATGCCCGTCGCCCACCTGGACACCCTCGACCCGGCCGACCGGGAGCGGGTCCTGGTCGAATGGAACGGGAAGCGGACCGAGCTTCCCGGGACGCCGCTGCACCAACTGATCAGCGAGCAGGCCGGAAGGACGCCGGACGCGGTCGCGGTGGTGGGCGATTCCGGATCCCTGACCTACGCCGAGCTGGACGCGCGCGCCAACCAGCTCGCCCGGCACCTGCTGGAACAGGGCCTGGGAGCGGAGGACTTCGCCGCGATCGCGCTGCCGAAGTCACTGGACGCGATCACCAGCATGCTGGCCGTACTGAAGACCGGCGCCGCCTACCTCCCCATCGACCCGGAGTACCCGGCCGAGCGCATCAGCTACATGCTGGCCGATGCCCGGCCCGCGCTGACCCTCACCGAGCCCATACCGGCCGCCGCATACAGCGACCAGCCCAGCGGCCAGATCACCGACGCCGAGTGCCGCAGCCCGTGGTCACCGCGCCACGCGGCCTACATGATCTACACCTCCGGCTCCACCGGCCGCCCCAAGGGCGTCGTCATCGAACACCACGCCCTGGCCACCTACCTCCACCGGGCCCGCAAGACGTACGACGCCATGAACGGCGTCACCGTCCTGCACTCACCCCTCGCCTTCGACCTCACCATCACCGCCCTGTGGACACCCCTCACCGCCGGCGGGACGGTCCACCTGACCAGTCTGGAAGAAACGGCGACACAGCCGAGCCTCATCAAGGCCACCCCCAGCCACCTCCCCCTGCTCACCAACCTCCCCGAGACCGCCTCGCCCTCCCACACCCTCATCCTCGGCGGAGAGGCACTGCACACCGATCACCTCGCGGGTTGGCGGGCCGAGCACCCCGACGTCCAGATCATCAACGCTTACGGGCCCACCGAATCCACCGTCAACATCACCGACCACCACCTCGACGGCACCGAGGAAGGCTCCATCCCCATCGGGCGGCCCTTCGCCAACACGCAGGTCTATGTGCTGGATTCAGCTCTGCGGCCTGTGGCCCCCGGTGTCACGGGAGAGCTGTACCTCGCCGGAGAACAGCTGGCCCGCGGCTACCTCGGGCGTTCCGCGCTGACCTCGGAGCGTTTCACCGCGAATCCGTTCGGCTCCCCCGGCGCACGCATGTACCGCTCCGGCGACCTCGCCCACTGGAACCACCAAGGCCACCTCGTCTACGACGGACGCGCCGACCACCAAGTCAAACTCCGCGGCCACCGCATCGAACTCGGCGAAATCGAAACCACCCTCACCGCACAGCCCGGCATCACCCAAGCCACCGTCCAACTCCGCGAAGACCAACCCGGAGACCAACGCCTCGTCGCCTACGTGGTCGCCACCGACTGGGACGAGAACACCACCCGGGACGCACTGGCTCATGCCCTGCCCGACTACATGCGCCCCACCGCCTACGTCACCCTCACCGCCCTCCCCCTCACCCCCAACGGCAAACTCGACCGCAAAGCCCTCCCCGCACCCACCTACGCCACCACGACCACCGGACGCACCCCCCGCACCCCCCGCGAAGAAATCCTCTGCGGCCTTTACGCGGAGATCCTCGCGGTGGGAGACGTGACGATCGACGACGACTTCTTCGCGCTCGGCGGGCACTCGCTCCTCGCCACCCGCCTGGTCAGCCGGGTCCGTACCACCCTCGGTGTCGAGCTGCCGATCCGGCAGTTGTTCGAGACGCCGACCGTGGCGGGCCTGGCCGGTGCCCTCGACACGTCGGGCACCGTCCGCACCGCGCTCACCGCGAAGCCCCGCCCCGAGCGGATCCCCCTCTCCTACGCCCAGCAGCGCCTCTGGTTCCTGCACCAGCTCGAAGGGCCCACCCCGACCTACAACATCCCCACCACCCTCCGCCTCACCGGCGCCCTCGACCACGACGCCCTGCGCGCGGCGGTCGGGGACCTGATCGCCCGGCACGAGAGCCTGCGGACGGTCTTCACCGAGGACGAGCAGGGCGCCCACCAGGTCGTGCTGCCCGGGGAGGTCGCCGCGACGCCGTTCGCGGTGGTCGACGTGGCCGCGGAGGAGGTCGGCGTCCGGGTGGCGGAGGCCGCGTCGTACCCCTTCGACCTGACGACCGACCTGCCCGTGCGGGTGCGGCTGTTCCGGGTGTCGGAGGAGGAGCACGTCCTGCTGCTGCTGGTGCACCACATCGCCAGCGACGCCTGGTCCCGCACCCCGCTCGCCCAGGACCTCACCGCCGCCTACACCGCCCGCAGCACGGGCACCGCGCCCGCCTGGCAGCCACTGCCCGTCCAGTACGCCGACTACGCGCTCTGGCAGCAGGAGATCCTCGGCGACGACACCGACACCGACAGCCTCGCGGGACAGCAACTCGCCTACTGGAAGCAGCAACTGGCCGGCCTGCCCGAGCAGCTCGACCTCCCCACCGACCGGCCGCGCCCCGCCACCGCCGACCACACCGGCGACCGCGTCACCTTCACCGTCCCGGCCGAACTGCACACCCGCCTGACCGAACTGGCCCGGTCGACCAACACGACCGCGTTCATGGTGATCCAGGCCGCGCTCGCCACTCTCCTCACCCGGCACGGCGCCGGCGACGACATCCCCATCGGCACCCCCATCGCCGGACGCACCGACGACGCCACCGACCACCTCATCGGCTTCTTCGTCAACACCCTCGTCCTGCGCACCGACACCAGCGGCAACCCCACCTTCCGCGACCTCCTCACCCGCGTACGCGACACCGACCTCACCGCCTACGCCCACCAGGACCTCCCCTTCGAACGCCTCGTCGAAGCCCTCAACCCCACCCGCTCCCTCGCCCACCACCCCCTCTTCCAGACGATGCTCACCCTGCACAACACGCAGGGCGCGAAGGCGGAGCGGTTCGCCGGTCTCGCGGCCGAGGTGGTGGCGTCCGAGTCGGTCTCGGCGCGCTTCGACCTGTCGTTCGCGCTGGCCGAGCACTTCGGCGCCGACAACGCCTGTGAGGGCATGAGCGGCGGTGTCACGTACAGCACGGCGCTCTTCGACCGGGAGACCGTGCGAGACCTGGCCGACCGTCTGGTGCGGCTGCTCGCGGCGGCGGTGGCCCATCCGGGGCGGCCCGTCGGGCAGTTGGAGATCATGGACGCGGCGGAGCGGCGGCTGGTCCTTGAGGAGTGGAACGACACCGCCGCCGAGGCGCCCGCCGACTCGGTGGCCGGGCTGTTCGAGCGGCAGGCGCGGCGGTCGCCGGACGCGACGGCCCTGGAGTTCGGCGGCGCGCGGCTGTCGTACGGGCAGCTGAACGCGCGGGCGAACCGGCTGGCCCGGCACCTCGTCGCGCGGGGCGCGGCTCCGGGCGGGTCGGTCGCCGTGGCGCTGCCCCGGTCGGCGGAGCTGGTCGTGACACTGCTGGCGGTGCTGAAGTCCGGGGCGGCGTTCCTGCCGATCGACCCGCACTACCCGGCCGACCGGGTCGAGTACATGCTGGCCGACGCCGGACCGGCCCTCACGCTGACCGAGCCGGTCGCGGACGCGGAGCTGGCGGCGTACGCGGGCGACGACCTCGGCGCCGACGAGCTGCGAGGTCCGGTCCTCGGCGCGCATCCGGCGTACACGATCTACACCTCGGGTTCCACGGGACGCCCCAAGGGTGTGGTGGTGCCGCGTGCGGCGCTCGGGAACTTCCTGGCGGACATGGGCCGACGGTTCGCTCCCACCGCCGGTGACCGGCTGCTCGCCGTCACGACGGTGGGCTTCGACATCGCGGGCCTGGAGATCTTCCTGCCGCTGCTGCACGGGGCGGTGCTGGTGCTCGCCGACGAGGAGACCGCGAAGGACCCGCAGGCGCTGCTGCGTACCGTCGTCGCGTCGGGGATCACGATGGTCCAGGCGACGCCGAGCCTGTGGCAGGGTGTGGCGGCCGTGGCGGCGGACGAACTGGCCGGGGTGCGCGTTCTCGTGGGCGGCGAGGCGCTGCCCACCGAGTTGGCGCGCACGCTGACGGAGCGGGCCCGTTCCGTGACGAACCTCTACGGTCCGACGGAGGTGACGATCTGGGCCACGGCCGCCGATGTCGCCGAGTCCGGGCCGGTCATCGGCAGCCCGCTCGCCAACACGTCGGCGTACGTGCTGGACGCGGCGCTGCGGCCGGTCCCGGTGGGGGTGCCGGGCGAGTTGTACCTGGCCGGGGAGCAGTTGGCGCAGGGCTACCACCGGCGTCCCGCGCTGACGTCGGAGCGGTTCACCGCCGACCCGTACGGTCCGGCCGGTACGCGGATGTACCGCACGGGTGACCTGGTGTGCCGTCGCAGGGACGGCGCGCTGCGGTATCTGAGCCGGGTGGACCAGCAGGTCAAGCTGCGCGGGTTCCGCATCGAACTCGGGGAGATCGAGGCGGAGCTGGCCCGGCACCCGGCGGTCGCCGAGACCGCGGTGACGGTGCGCGAGGACCGCCCGGGCGACCGGCGGCTGGTCGCCTACGTCGTCCCGGCGGGCCCGGCGGGTCCGGCGCCGGACCCACGGGAGCTGCGGGAGCGGCTGCGGGGACGGCTGCCGGAGTTCATGGTGCCGACGGCGTTCGTGGTGCTGGACGCGCTGCCGCTGACGCCGAACCGGAAGCTGGACCGCAAGGCGCTGCCCGTCCCGGAGTACGACGGTGAGCCGGCCGGCCGGGAGCCGCGGGGTCCGCGCGAGGAGATCCTCTGCGCGCTCTTCGCCGATGTGCTGGGCGTCGCCCGGGTCGGCATCGACGACGGCTTCTTCGACCTGGGCGGGCACTCGCTGCTCGCCAGCCGGCTGGTGAGCAGGATCAGGACGGCGCTGGGCGTCGAGTTGTCCGTGCGGCAGTTCTTCGAGACGCCGACCATCGCCGGGCTCTCCGGGGTGCTGGACGGCGCGGTGGGTGCGCGGGCGCCGCTGGTGGCCCAGGAGCGTCCGGAGCGGGTGCCGCTGTCTCCGGCGCAGCAACGGTTGTGGTTCCTGCACCAGTTCGAGGGCCCTTCGGCGACGTACAACGTGCCCACGGCGCTGCGGCTGTCCGGTCCGGTGGACCGGGCGGCGCTGGAGCGGGCGATCGGTGACGTGGTGGAGCGGCACGAGAGTCTGCGGACCGTGTTCGCGGCGGACGACGACGGGTCGCGGCAGATCGTGCTGCCCGCCGATCCGGCCGCCCGGCGTCTCGACGTCGTCGACGTCACCGCGGAGGAGGTCGAGGAGCGGGTCGCGGAGGCGGCCCGGCACGTCTTCGACCTGACCGGCGACATCCCGTTCCTGGCACGGTTGTTCCGGGTCTCGGAGACGGATCACGTCCTGCTGCTGCTCATCCACCACATCGCCAGCGACGGCTGGTCGATGGCGCCGCTGGCCCGCGACCTGACGGCGGCGTACGCGGCGCGCTGCGCGGGGGACGCGCCGGGCTGGGAGCCGCTGCCGGTGCAGTACGCGGACTACGCGCTGTGGCAGCGCGACGTCCTCGGCGACGAGACCGACCCGGAGAGCGTGGCCGGGCGGCAGCTGGCGTACTGGAAGGACGCGCTGGCCGGGCTGCCCGAGGCGCTGGAGCTGCCCACCGACCGGCCGCGGCCCGCGACCGCCGGGTACACCGGCGACCGCATCGCGTTCACGGTGCCGGCGGCGCTGCACGCGCGGCTGACGGAGCTGGCGCGGGCCACGCACTCCAGCCTGTTCATGGTGACCCAGGCCGCGTTCGCGGCGCTGCTGACGCGGCTCGGGGCGGGCGAGGACATCCCGATCGGCACGGCGGTGGCCGGGCGGAACGACGCCGCCACCGAGGATCTCGTCGGGTTCTTCGTGAACACGCTGGTGCTGCGCACCGACACCGGCGGCAACCCGACCTTCCGCGAACTGCTCGGCCGCGTCCGGGAGGACGACCTGGCGGCGTACGCGCACCAGGAGGTGTCGTTCGAGCGGCTGGTGGAGGCGGTCAACCCGGCGCGCAGTCTGGCCCATCACCCGCTGTACCAGGTGATGATCACGTTCAACAACACGGCGGACCGGAGCACCGGCCGGGCCGCGTCCGGCGACGGTGGCGCGCTCCTGAACGCGACCCGGATGACGGCCGGCACCGGCGTGGCGAAGTTCGACCTGTCGCTGACCTTCGGCGAGCGGCACGACGCGACGGGCGGCCCCGCGGGGATGCGGGGTTCGCTGGAGTACCGCACGGAGCTGTTCGACCGGGAGACGGCGGAGTCCGTGATCTCGCGGCTGCTCGGCGTGCTGGGCTCGGTCACGGCCGACCCGGACCTGCCGATCGGCGGGATCGGCCTGCTGGACCCGGTCGAGCGGCGCCAGTTGCTCCAGGAGTGGAACGACACGGCGCGTCCGCAGCGCGAGGGAACCCTGCCGGAGCTGTTCGAGGAGCAGGTGGCGAGGACCCCGAGGCGCCCGGCGTTCTCGGCGGACGGGACGACGCTGACGTACGCCGAGCTGAACTCGCGCGCCAACCGGCTGGCCCACCTCCTCGCGGAGTCCGGGGCGGGCCCGGAGCAGGTGGTGGCGATCTCGCTGCCGCCGTCGGTGGAGATGGGCGTGGCGGTGCTCGCGGTGCTGAAGACGGGCGCGGCGTACCTGCCGGTCGACCCGGGCAGCCCGCGGGAGCGGATCGCGACGATGACGGAGGACGCGGCGCCGGTGTGCGCGCTGACCACGTCGGCGGTCCCGGCGGGGGTGTTCCCGCACGAGCTGCCGCGGCTGCTCCTCGACGATCCGGACGTGACGGCACGGCTCGCCGCGCAGCCCGCGCACGACCTGGCGGACGAGGACCGGACGCAGCCGCTGTCGCCGTGGAACGCGGCGTACATCATCTACACGTCGGGCTCGACGGGCCGGCCGAAGGGAGTGCTCGTCGAGCACCAGCCGGTGCTCAACTACCTCGCGGTCTCGGCGGAGCTGTACCCGGGCGTGGCGGGCAACGCGCTGCTGCACTCGCCGCTCTCCTTCGACCTGACCGTGACGGGCCTGTTCGCGCCGCTGCTGAACGGCGGCTGCGTGCACCTGGCGGACCTGGAGGAGCTGCACGAGCGGGCGCTGGACGGTGACGTGCCCGCGGACCTGCCGCAGATGACGTTCCTCAAGGCGACGCCCAGCCATCTGCCGCTGATCACCGGGCTGCCCGGGGTGTGCGTGCCGGACGGGGAGCTGGTCCTCGGCGGCGAGTCGCTGACCGGCCGCGCGGTGCGGACGCTGCTCGCGGCGCATCCGGGGGCGCGGGTCCTCAACGAGTACGGTCCGACGGAGACGATCGTCGGCTGCACCACGTGGCGGGTCGAGACGCCGGACGACCTCGCGGACGGCGTGCTGACCATCGGCCGCCCGTTCCCCAACACCCGGATGCTGGTCCTCGACCCGTACCTGCAGCCGGTGCCGGCCGGGGTGCCGGGCGAGCTGTACGTGTCCGGGGTGCAGTTGGCGCGCGGCTATCTCAACCGGCCCGGGCAGAGCGCGTCCCGGTTCGTCGCCAACCCCTTCGAGGGGCCGGGCGAGCGGATGTACCGCACCGGCGACATCGTGCGCTGGAACCGGCACGGCGACCTGGAGTTCATCAGCCGCGTCGACGACCAGGTGAAGATCCGCGGCTTCCGGGTGGAGCTGGGCGAGGTCGAGTCCGCCCTGTCCCGGCACCCGGGGGTGTCGGAGGCGGTGGCGGTCGTACGGGAGGACCGGCCGGGCGACCGGCGGCTGGTCGCCTACCTGGTGGCCGGGGACGGACCCGTGCCGGCGGACGAGGAGCTGCGGGACTCGCTGCGCGAGTCGCTGCCCGACTACATGGTGCCGTCGGCGTTCGTCCGGCTGGCCGAGCTGCCGCTGACGGGCAACGGCAAACTGGACCGGGGGCGGCTGCCCGCGCCGGACTACGCGGCGGCCGGCACCGGCCGGGCGCCGACGACGGCCCGCGAGGAGCTGCTGTGCACGCTGTTCGCCGAGGCGCTGGGCCTCGACGCGGTCGGTGTCGACGACGGCTTCTTCGACCTCGGCGGCGACAGCATCCTCTCCATCCAGCTGGTCAGCCGGGCCCGCGCGAAGGGGCTCACGCTCTCGGTGCGGGACGTGTTCGAGCACCAGAGCGTCGCCCACATCGCCGAGGCGCTGGACGGCGCGGACGAGCCGGAGACGGACGCCGGGGCGGTCGAGGAGGTGCCGGCGAGCGGGCCGGTGCCGGCCACGCCGATCATGGGCTGGTTCGCCGGACTGGGCGGCCCGGTCGCCCCGTTCAACCAGTCGGTGGTGGTGTCCGTGCCCGCGGACCTCGACGAGGAGCGGCTGGTGGCCGCCCTCGGGGCGGTCGTCGACCGGCACGACTCGCTGCGGCTGCGGGTCGCCGCGGACTGGTCCATGGCCGTCCCCGAGCCCGGCACGGTGGACGCCGCGGACCTGCTCACGCACCTGCGGGCCCCGGACGCCGACGACGACGCGCTGCGCGCCGTGGTCGCCGAGGCGGCCGCCGCCGAACGCGACCGGCTGGACCCCGCCGACGGGCGGATGCTGCGCGCCTGCCACGTCGACCGCGGTCCCGGCCGGCCGGGGCTGCTGGTCCTGGTCGCCCACCACCTGGCCGTGGACGCCGTCAGCTGGCGGCTGCTCATGCCGGACCTGGCCGCCGCCTACGAGGGCCGCCCGCTCAGCCCGGCCGGCACGCACTGGCGCCAGTGGGCCGGTGCGCTGCGGGACCTCGCGGGCACGGCCGCCACGGAGGCCGAGACGGACCACTGGCTGGACGCGGTCCGCCCGGCCGCCGAGCCGACGGACCCGGCCCTCGACCCGGCCCGCGACACCCACGCCCGCTCCGGTCAGGTCGTCCTCGACCTGGACGCGGACACCACCGACGCCCTCCTCACCTGGGTCCCCGGGGTGTTCCGCGCCGAGATCAACGACCTGCTGCTCACCGCGTTCGGGCTGGCCGTCGCCGACTGGCGGCGCGCCCGGGGCGGCGGCGCGGGCACGCCGGTCACGGTGGACCTGGAGAGCCACGGCCGCCACGAGCACCTGGTGCCGGGCGCCGACCTCACCCGCACCACGGGCTGGTTCACGTCGATGCACCCGGTGCCGCTGCGCCCGGAGGTCGACGAGTGGGAGTGGCCCGAGGTGTGGGACGGCGGGGCCGCCGCGGGCCGCGCCCTGAAGCGGGTCAAGGAGCAGCTGCGGGCCGTGCCGCGCGACGGCGTGGGCTTCGGCCTGCTGCGCCACCTCAACCCGCGCACCCGGGACCGGTTCGCCGCGCTCCCGGTGCCGGCGTACGGCTTCAACTACCTGGGCCGGTACACCGGCGGGCGGGCCGCCGACGGCGCCGCCGGACCCGAGGCGTGGAGCGTGCTCGGGCGCGGGGTCGCCGGCCAGCATCCGGACACGGCGCTCGCACACCCCGTCGAACTGGTCGCGGGCGCCCACGACACCGAGGCGGGACCCCGGCTGCACAGCGTGTGGACGTACGCGGACGCCGTGCTCTCCGAGGCCGAGGTGCGGCGCCTGGGCGAGGGCTGGTTCCGGGCCCTGAAGGCGCTGGTCGAGCACGCCGGCCGGCCCGAGGCGAGCGGTCTGACCCCCTCGGACGTCTCCCTCACCTCGCTCAGCGAGGACGACATCACCCGACTCGAGAGCGAATGGGGCTCCCTCTGATGGCCAAGTCCGGCTTGGAAGACATCCTGCCGCTGTCCCCGCTCCAGGAGGGGATGCTGTTCCACAACCTCTTCGACGACGAGGAACTGGACGCCTACAACGTCCAGGTCTTCATCGAGCTGGAGGGCAACACGGACCCGGAGCGGCTGCGCCGGGCCGGGCAGGCGCTGCTGGAGCGGCACGCCAACCTGCGCGCCGCCTTCCGGCACGAGGGCCTCAAGCGCCCGGTGCAGCTCATCCCCCGCCACGTCGCCCTGCCCTGGGGCGAGGAGGACCTGGCGGCCGTACCGGAGGCGGAGCGGGAGGCCGCGGCGGAGCGGATCGCCGAGCGGGACCGCTGGACGCGTTTCGACCTGTCCCGGCCGCCGCTGATCCGCTTCACCCTGGTCCGGCTCGGCCCGGACCGGCACCGCCTGCTGATGACGCTCCACCACATCCTGCTGGACGGCTGGTCGATGCCGATCCTGCTGCGCGAGCTGATGACCCTGTACACGGTGCACGGCGACGCCACGGCCCTGCCCCGGGTGCGCCCCTACCGCGACTACCTGGGCTGGCTCGGCGGCCGGGACCGGGACGCCGCCCAGGAGGCGTGGACGGACGCGTTCGCCGGGTTCGACACGCCGAGCATCGTGGCACCGGACCGGGGTGCGCTCACCGCGGCGCCCGAGCGGATCGACTTCTCCGAGGACGAGGCGGCGAGCGCCGCCCTGACCCGGTTCGCCCGGTCGCACGGGCTGACGGTGAACACCGTGATCCAGGGCGCCTGGGGGCTGGTGCTGTCCCACCTGACCGGCCGGGACGACGTGGTGTTCGGCGTGACGGTCAGCGGCCGCCCGCCGGAGCTGCCCGGCGTCGACACCATGGTCGGTCTCTTCATGAACACCCTGCCGCTGCGGGTGCGGCTGCGGCCCGCCGAGACGCTGGCGGACTTCCTGCGCCGTACCCAGAGCGAACAGGCCCGGCTCATCGACCACCAGTGGGTGGGGCTCGCGGAGATCCAGCGCTGGGCGGGCTCGGGCGAACTCTTCGACACGGCCATGGTGTTCGAGAACTACCCGCTGAACTCCAGCCGAGGCCGGCCGCCGGGCGCCGCGCCGGACGCCGACCTCCCCACGGTGCTCAAGGTCCACTCGAAGGACCAGATGCACTACCCGCTGGGCCTGCTGGCCCTGCCCCGGGAGACCCTGCGGTTCTCGCTCGGCTATCTCCCCCAGGTCTTCGACGCGGAGCGGATCCAGGCCGTGGTCGCCGCCTTCCGCCGGGCGCTGCGCACGATCCTGGACAGCCCCGGGACTCGGGTCGGCGCGGTCGCGCTGCTCGACCCGGAGGTGCGCGGCACCGTCCTGGAGAAGTGGAGCGGCTCGGACGACGTCCGGCCCGCCGAGCGGTTCACCGACCTGTTCGAGGAGCAGGTGGCCCGCACCCCCGGCAAGACGGCGCTGATCGCCCCCGACGGGCGGCTGACCTACGCCGAACTGGACGCGGCGGCCAACCGGCTGGCCCGGCGCCTGGTCGAGCTGGGCGTCGGCCCGGAACGGCCCGTGGCGGTCGCGGTGCCGCGCCGCACCGAACTCGTCGTCGGCTTGCTGGCGGTGCTCAAGGCGGGCGGCCTCTACGTGCCGATCGACCCGGAGTACCCGCCGGACCGGATCCGGTACATGATCGAGGACTCCGACCCGGCGCTCGTCCTCACCACCTCCGACGTGGACGCCCGGATCCGCGAGGAGTGCTGCGGGCCGCTGACGTTCGTGATGGACGACCCCGGCACCGGCCGGTCGCTGGCCCGGCACTCCGGCGGCGGCCTCACCGACGCGGACCGCTCGGGCCCGCTGCTGCCGGGGCACCCGGCGTACGTCATCTACACGTCGGGCACGACCGGCCGCCCCAAGGGTGTCGTCGTCGAGCACCGGGCGCTGTCGGCGTTCGTCCGGCACTGCCGCTCCTCGCAGGCGCCGGACATCTCGGGGCTGTCCGTGATGCAGGCGTCGGCCTCCTTCGACCAGAGCGTCGGCTCCCTGCACGCCCCGTTGATCAGCGGCGGCTGCGTCCGGCTGACGGACCTGCGCGCGCTCGCCGAGACCGCGGTGAGCGAACCCGGCTTCCGCCGGGCCACGTTCATGAAGGGCACCCCGTCCCACCTGGCGCTGCTCACCACCATGCCCGAGGACGTGTCGCCGTCGGGCACCATCACGCTGGGCGGCGAGGAGCTGCGCGGCGAGGTCCTGGCGCCCTGGCGGGAGACCATGCCGGACGTGACGGTGGTGAACGTCTACGGCCCCACCGAGGCCACCGGACACTGCCTGGAGCACTGGATCGACCCCGACCGCACGGTGCCGTCGGGCCCGGTGCCGATCGGCACCCCGCACGAGGGGGTGCGGGTGTACGTCCTCGACGCGGCGCTGCGGCCGGTCGGGCCGGGCCTGGACGGCGAGGTGTACCTGGCGGGCGTGCAGCTGGCGCGCGGCTACCTGGGCCGGGGCGGGCTGACCGCCGAGCGGTTCCCGGCCGACCCGTTCGGCGCGCCCGGCAGCCGCATGTACCGCACGGGTGACCTCGCGCACTGGACCGAGGCGGGCGAGCTGGTCTTCGCGGGCCGGGCGGACCGGCAGGTCAAGCTGCGCGGGTACCGCATCGAGCTGGGCGAGATCGAGGCCGCCGTCACGGCCGGCCCCGGTGTGCGCCAGGCCGCGGTCGTGCTGCGCGAGGACCAGCCGGGCGACCAGCGCCTCGTCGCGTACGTCGTGCCGGACGGCGACCGCTGGGACGAGGCCGCCGTCCACGCCGGACTGGCCCGCGCCCTGCCGGACTTCATGATGCCGTCGGCGTTCGTCACGCTGGACGCCCTGCCGCTGAGCCCGAACGGCAAGCTGGACCGGGCGGCGCTGCCCGCACCCACGTACATCGGCCGGACGGCGGGCCGGGCGCCGCGCACCCCGCGCGAGGAGATCCTCTGCGACCTGTACGCGGAGGTTCTGGCGCTGCCGAGCGTCGGCGTCGACGACGACTTCTTCGGCCTCGGCGGGCACTCCCTGCTCGCCACCCGCCTGGTCAGCCGGATCCGCACCACGCTGGGCGCCGAGCTGTCGATCCGGCAGTTCTTCGAGGCGCCGACACCGGCCGCGCTCGCCGGAACGCTCGACCACGCCGGCCGGGCGCGCGCCGCGCTCACGGCGGGGCCGCGTCCCGAGCGGATCCCGCTCTCGTACGCCCAGCAGCGCCTGTGGTTCCTGCACCTGCTGGAAGGGCCGAGCCCCACCTACAACATCCCGACCGCACTGCGGCTGTCCGGACCGCTGCGCCCGGACGCGCTGCGCGAGGCGCTGCTGGACGTGATCGGGCGGCACGAGAGCCTGCGGACGACGTTCGCCGAGGACGAGCACGGCGCCCGGCAGGTGGTGCACCGCCCCGAGGAGGTCCGGCTGGTCTTCGAGACGGCCGGCTCCACCGAGTCCGCGTACGAGGCCGACCTCGCGCGGGCGGCCCGGCACTCCTTCGACCTGGGCGCGGAGATCCCCGTAAGGGCGCGGCTGCTGCGGCTGTCGGAGGAGGAGCACGTCCTGCTGCTGCTGGTGCACCACATCGCCAGCGACGCGTGGTCACGGGCTCCCCTGGCCCAGGACCTCACCGCCGCCTACACCGCCCGCAGCACGGGCACAGCGCCCACCTGGCAGCCACTGCCCGTCCAGTACGCCGACTACGCGCTCTGGCAGCGCGACGTGCTCGGCGACGACACCGACACCGACAGCCTCGCGGGACAGCAACTCACCTACTGGAAACAGCAACTGGCCGGCCTGCCCGAGCAGCTCGACCTCCCCACCGACCGGCCGCGCCCCGCCACCGCCGACCACACCGGCGACCGCGTCACCTTCACCGTCCCAGCCGAACTGCACACCCGCCTGACCGACCTCGCGCGGGCCACGGACACGACCCTCTACATGGTGCTCCAGGCCGCGCTCGCCACTCTCCTCACCCGGCACGGCGCCGGCGACGACATCCCCATCGGCACCCCCATCGCCGGACGCACCGACGACGCCACCGACCACCTCATCGGCTTCTTCGTCAACACCCTCGTCCTGCGCACCGACACCAGCGGCAACCCCACCTTCCGCGACCTCCTCACCCGCGTACGCGACACCGACCTCACCGCCTACGCCCACCAGGACCTCCCCTTCGAACGCCTCGTCGAAGCCCTCAACCCCACCCGCTCCCTCGCCCACCACCCCCTCTTCCAGGTGGTCCTCGCGCTCCGCAGCGCCGCTCCGCGCCGGGCGGACGGCGAGGGCGCCCCGGCGCTGCCGGGCGGGCTGACGGTGAGCGGGGCGGGCGGTTCGGCGGCGACGGCGGCCAAGGTCGACCTCGGGTTCTCGGTGACCGAACGCCGGGCCGCGGACAACACCCCCGACGGGGTCGCGGGCGTCCTCGACTTCCGGACCGACCTGTTCGACCACGGGACCGCGCAGGCGCTGGTGGACCGCTTCGTGCGGGTGCTCGCCGACGCGGCCGCCCACCCCGACCGGCCGCTGAGCCGCCTCGACGTCCTCGGCCCGCGCGAGCGGCACCGGGTCGTCGAGGACTGGAACGCCACCGCGAAGGGTCTCGCCCCGGCCATGCTGCCCGACCTGTTCGAGCGGCACGTGCGGGAGCGCCCCGACGCCGAGGCGGTGGTCCTCGGCGACGAGTCCCTGACCTACGCGCGGCTCAACGCCCGCGCCAACCGGCTGGCGCGGCTGCTGGTGGCGCGGGGCGCCGGCCCCGAGCGGCTGGTCGCGCTGGCCCTGCCCCGCTCCGTCGAACTGCCCGTCGCCGTCCTCGCGGTGGCCAAGACCGGCGCCGCCTACCTGCCGCTGGACCCGGCCCACCCGGCGGAGCGCATCGCCGGCACCCTGGAGGACGCGGCGCCGGTCGCGCTCCTGACCACCGCCGAGGTCGCCTCCGGTCTCCCCGGCACGGACGTGCCCCTGCTCCTGCTCGACGAGGAGGCGCAGCGGACCCCGGACGACGAGGACCCGGGCGACCTGCGGGACGCCGACCGGCTGGCGCCGCTGCTGCCGCGCCACCCCGCGTACGTCATCTACACCTCCGGCACCACCGGCCGCCCCAAGGGCGTCACCGTGACGCACACCGGCCTGCCCGCCCTGCTGGACATCTTCACCTCGCAGCTGGGCGTCGTACCCGGAAGCCGCGTCCTGCACCACCTGTCCCCCGCCTTCGACGGCGGGTTCTGGGAACTGGCGATGGGCCTGCTGACCGGTTCGGCCCTGGTCGTCGCCGAACCCGGAACCGTCCCCGGACCCGCCCTCGCGGAGCTGGCGGTGCGCCACCGGGTCACCCACGCGGCGATCACCCCCGCGGTGCTCCAGCTCATCCCCGAGGGGGCGTTGCCCGCCGGGACGACGCTGGTGGTCGCCGCCGAGACCTGCCCGCCGGAACTGGTCGAACGCTGGTCCGCCGGACGCCTGATGCGCAACTCGTACGGGCCGACGGAGACCACGGTCTGCGCGACCATGAGCGCCCCGCTGTCGGGCGCGGTCGTCCCGCCGATCGGCACCCCGATCGCCGACACCGCCGGATACGTCCTGGACGGCGCCCTCCAGCCGGTCCCGCCGGGCGTGCCCGGCGAGCTGTACGTGCGCGGCCCCGGCCTCGCCCGCGGCTACCTCGGCCGGCCTTCGCTGACCGCGGGCCGCTTCGTGGCGAGCCCCTTCGGTCCGGCGGGCAGCGTGATGTACCGCACCGGCGACCTGGTCCGGCACACCGCGGACGGCGACCTGGAGTACCTGGGCCGCACCGACACCCAGGTCAAGCTGCGCGGCATGCGCGTCGAACCGGCCGAGATCGAGGCGGTGACGGCACGCGAGTCCGGCGTCGCGCAGGCGGCCGTGCTGGTCCGCGAGGACACGCCCGGCGACCGCCGTCTCGTCGGCTACGTCGTGCCTAACGCCGGTGCCGCCGTGGACACCGCCGCGCTGCGGCAGCGGCTGCGCGCCACCCTGCCCGAGTACATGGTGCCCGCCGCCCTCGTCGTCCTGGACGCGCTGCCGCTCACCCCGAACGGCAAGCTCGACCACCGTGCCCTGCCGGCGCCCGAGTACCGCACGGCCGAGGGCCGCTCGCCGCGCACCCCGCGCGAGGAGACCCTGTGCCGGCTCTTCGCCGAGGTCCTGGACCTGGAGCTGGTCGGTCTGGACGACGGCTTCTTCGACCTGGGCGGCCACTCGCTGCTCGCCGTCCGGCTCGTGGAGCGGGTCCGCGCCGAGCTGGGCGAGGAGCTGGGCGTGCGCGACCTGTTCGCCGCGCCGACCGTCGCCGACCTGGCGGTGCGGCTCGCGGCGCGCGGCGGCCGGGAGCCGATGGAGCGCCTGCTCCCGCTGCGCGCCACCGGCACCGCGCGTCCGGTGTTCTGCGTCCACCCCGGCTCCGGCATGAGCTGGTGCTACTCGGGCCTGGTGCGCCATCTGCCCGCCGGCATCCCGGTCTACGGCATCCAGGCCGCGGGACTCGACGGCGACGGCCCGCTGCCCGCCACGCTGGAGGAGATGGCCGCCGAGTACGCCGACCTGGTCCAGGAGGCGCAGCCCGAGGGGCCGTACCGGCTGCTCGGCTGGTCGCTCGGCGGCAACGTGGCCTTCGCCATGGCCGCCGAACTGCGCGCCCGTGGCGAGGAGGTGGAGCTGCTGGCCTTCCTGGACGCCTATCCGCGCCAGGCGGGATCGGGCGCCCAGACCCCGCTGGCCGAGGTGTTCGCGCACAACCTCCGGGACGCCGGGTTCGCCGTCACCGAGGAGGAACTCACCGGCGGCCGCTTCCCCTCGGCCCGCTACCGGGCGTTCCTGAACGCGTCCGGCGACCCGATGGGCCGCCTCGACGAGGACGAACTGGGCGCGGTCCTCCAGGTGTTCATGAACAACGCCGGCCTGATGCGCGGCCACCGCCCCGGTACCTACGACGGCGACGTGCTGGTACTGGCCGCCGAACGGGCGGACGCCGACAAGCTGGCCCGCCGCGGCGCCGAGTCCTGGCGCCCGCACGTGACGGGCCGGATCGAACGGGTCGGCGTCGACGCCGACCACCTCGGGCTCGTGCAGTCCGACACCGCCCTCGCCGTCATCGGCCGGGCCCTGGCCGAACGCCTGGACCGGGCCGCAGATCCCGCGGTTCCCGCAACCCCTCCGACCGAAGGAGTCACCGCCATGAACCCCTCGTCCGAGGTCGCCTGACGCCATGCCTGTCATCACCGTCAACGACATCCGGATCAACTACTACGACAGCGCGCCGCCGGGAGGCGGCGGCTCGGCACCGGCCGTGCTGCTGGTGATGGGCTCGGGCGGCAGCGGCCGGGCCTGGCACCTGCACCAGGTGCCCGCCCTGGTCGCCGCCGGCTACCGCGTGATCAGCTTCGACAACCGGGGCATCGCACCGAGCGAGGAGTGCCCGGGCGGCTTCGGCATCGACGACCTGGTCGGCGACACCGCGGCCCTCGTCGAGGAACTCCGCCTGGGCCCCTGCCGGGTGGCCGGCATCTCCATGGGCGCCCACATCGCCCAGGAGCTGGCCCTGTCCCGGCCCGACCTCGTGGACCGGATGGTGCTGATGGCGACCCGGGCCCGCCCGGACGCCCTGCGCGAGGCGATGACCCGCGCGGAGATGGAGCTGTACGACCAGGGGGTCCGGCTGCCCGCCGCCTACGAGGCGGTCGTGCAGGCCATGCAGAACCTCTCGCCCCGCACCCTCGACAACGACCGGCAGGCCCGCGACTGGCTCGACGTGCTGGAGCTGACCCGGGTCTCCGGGCCGGGGCACCGGGCCCAGCTCGGGGTCGGCATGATGCCCGACCGGCGCGAGGCCTACCGCGGCATCCGGGCCGCCACCCGCGTCATCGCCTTCCAGGACGACCTGATCGCCCCGCCCCACCTGGGCCGGGAGGTCGCCGACGCGATCCCCGGCGCCGAGTACGAGCTGGTGCCCGACTGCGGGCACTACGGCTATCTGGAGTCACCGGACGCGGTGAACAAGAGCCTCGTCGAATTCCTGCGCCGGTGAAGGAGAACACCTTGCAGACCGAGTCCGAAACCGCGCCGGAGACCGCCTCCGGGACCCTGACGCCCGACGACCGCCACCTGCTCGGGCTGGCCCTGGAGGTGTGCCCCGGCTTCGCCCCCGGCGAGGTCGTCTACCGCAGCCGCACCTCCCTGGTGGTGGGCGGCTTGCTGGACGGCGTCGAGGCGCTGGCCAAGGTGCGCACCCCCGACTGGCGGCGCCAGTGCCTGCGCGAGATCGACACCTACGACCTGTTCGACGCGGTGGCGCCGCCGGTGCCGGTGCCCCGGCGGTTCGCCTCCGACAAGGAGCGCGCCGTGCTGGTCATGGAGCGGCTCGCCGGTGAGGTGCTGGCGCCCGACCGCTTCCCCGTCACGCCCGTCGCCCGCGAGGACCTGGACGGGGTGCTGGCGGCGGTGGAGCGACTGCGCCACTGGCACCCCGCGCTGGCCGAGGGCTGGTCGGTGGACTACCGGGGGATGCTGGAGGGCGTGCACGCCCAGGGCGTCTTCGACGAAGCGCACTGGGCGTCGCTGCTCCGACTCCTCGAGCTGTCCGGCACCCCGCGCGAGTTCGGCCACGGCGACCTGGTGCTCGCCAACGTCGTCCGCAGCCGGGGCCGGCAGGTCCTGATCGACTGGGCGAGCAGCGCCCTGTACCTGCCCTGCCTCGACCTCGCCCAGCTCTGGATGCTGCTCGGGGACGTCCCGGGCGCCCGGGCCCGGATCGAGGTGGCGGTGGCCGAACGCGCCGACGAGCGGGACGGGATGATGCCGTTCCTGGTGAACCTTACGCTGCTGCTCTACCGCGAGCGCCGCGCCCACCAGCGCTTCACCGACGACGCCTCGCGGGCCCGGGCGGTGCGTCTCGACGCCGCCTGGGAGCTGACCCGGCACCGGGTCCGGCAGTGCCTGGCGACAGCGGGCTGACCGGCCCGCGGCACACGCGAAGGGGCCTCCCGGTGAAGTCACCGGGAGGCCCCTTCGTGTGGGGGGGGTTACTGGATGAGCAGCTGGTGGCTGGCCAGTTCGCGGTAGAGGGGGCTGGTGCCGGTCAGTTCCTCGTGCCGGCCCGCGGCGACGACCTCGCCGTGTTCCAGGACGACGATCTGGTCGCTGTCCACGACGGTGGAGAGCCGGTGGGCGACCACGAGCAGCGTGCGGTCGGCGGTGACGGTGCCGATGGCCTCCCGCATCAGGGCCTCGTTGCGGGCGTCGAGGTTGCTGGTCGCCTCGTCGAGCAGCATGATCGGCGGCGCGGCGAGGAAGGTGCGGGCCAGGGCGAGCCGCTGCCGTTCGCCGCCGGACAGCAGGACGCCGCCCTCGCCGACCTCGGTGTCCAGGCCGAGCGGCGCCCGCTCGACGACGCCCAGCAGGTTGACCGAGCGCAGCACCTCCCGCATGGCGTCGTCGTCGGCGTCGGGCGCGGCCAGGGACAGGTTGTCGCGGACGGTACCGGCGAGGACGGGCGCCGACTGCTCGACGTAGCCGAGGCGTTGCCGCAGCTCCCGGCGCGGCAGGTCGCGTACGTCGGTGCCGCCGACCCGGACGACGCCCGAGGTGACGTCGTAGAACCGTTCCACCAGCGACAGCAGCGTGGACTTGCCTGCGCCGGAGGGGCCGACCAGGGCGGTGCGGGTGCCGCGGGGGACGGTGAGGGACACGTTCCGCAGGACCGTCTCGCCGTCGTCGTAGCCGAAGCTGACCCGGTCGAACTCGATCGCGGGCGGCCGTGCGGCGCCGGTCTCCGCATCGGGCCGGGTCCGCTCCCGCACGGTCAGCGTCCCCGTGGCGGCGGCGCTGTCGGTCTCCTGCGGCAGGTCCACCATCTCCTCGATGCGCTGAAGGGCACCGAGCCCGGACTGGAGCCGGGAGTAGGCGGTCAGGGCGCGGCCGAGCGGGAACCAGAGCATGAACAGGAACAGCACGAAGGCGACCATGTCGCCGACCTGGATGGCGCCGCTGGCCACCCGGGCGCCGCCCAGGCCGAGGACCACGAGGAACGCGACCTGGATGGTGGTGGACGTGATCGGGTTGATCATCGCCTGGAGCCGGGCGATGCGCATACCGGCGTGGTACGCCTCCTTGGCGTAGCCGTCGACGGCGTGCCCCTCGCGTTCCTCGGCGCCGCTGGCGCGGATCGTGCGGACGGCGGAGATGGCGCGCTCGACGGCGGACGTCATCTCGCCGATCCGGTCCTGGGCGTCACGGGAGGCGCCGCGCACCCGGCGGGAGAGCCCGACGACGGCGAGGACGCCGAGGCCGAGGCCGAGGGCGGTGGCGGCGAACAGGGTGGGGTCGATCAGGCACATCATGAGCGCGGAGCCGCCGACCATGACGACGTTGGTCACGGTGTCGAACAGGCCCGAGGTGACCACCGCGCGCAGCATCGTGGTGTCGGCGCCGACGCGGGAGAGCATGTCACCGGTGCGGCGCCGGTCGTACTCGGTGATCGGCAGTCGCAGCAGCCGGGCCACCAGCCGCCGCCGGGCGGTCAGGACCAGCCCCTCGGCGGCCCGCTGGAGCAGGTAGTCGCGGACGCCGCCGAGCACGGCCACGACGACGAGGACGCCGATGAGCAGGGCGACCAGCCGGCCCACCGGCCGGTCCGCCTCGATGTCGGTGAGCACGTCGCGGGTGAGCACCGGCTGGCTGAGGGTGAGGAGGGTCACCACCAGCGAGAGCACCGCGACGATCCCCAGCGTCGGCCAGTAGCCCTGCAGATACGGGAACAGGGAGCGCAGTCCGACCTTCCGGGCGGGCGGGGACGGCGGCCCGGGTTCCGGCGCGCTCTTCGCCCCGGCGTCCGGAGCGGGCGGCCGCTCCCTGGTCTGCGTGCTCGTCATCGGACTCCTACTCCTGTGTCACTGCGGGGGCTTCGCCGGTCAGGCGGGCTGTGGCGCGTCTCCGAGCACGTAGCCGTCGGCCGGGCGCAACGCGCGGCAGCGGCGCAGGTCGGTCAGCACGAAGGTGCGCTGGAGCCAGCGGTCGGTGCCGTCGTAGCGGGGCGTGAACTCGGTGCGGCCGTGGACGGTGACCCGGTTGTCGACGATCGCCAGCTCGCCCGGGGCGAGGCGGTGGGTGGCCGCGGTGGCGTCGAAGTGGGCCTGGAGTTCCCGCAGGGCCTCGGCGGCGCGTTCGGTGACCGGTTCGGTGGCGGCCAGGTCCACCCGGAGGTCGGGGTCCGACGGGTCGCCGAGGAGGACGGGGCCCGCCGCCTCGCCGGGGCCGCTCAGGTTGAAGGACGGCGGCGGGGCGGTGATGAACTCCGGTGCCCACAGGGCGTCCACGGTGCGGTCGGAGAGCAGCGGGAGCACCCGCCGGATGCAGGCGGTGCGCAGGCCCGCCCGGCCCGTGGGGTCGGCCCGCAGGCACAGCAGCATCACGAAGTCGGGGCGGTGCTCGTGGAAGGCGTTCTCGTTGTGGAACGTCAGCAGGGTCGAGCCGGCGTTGCCCTGGAACTCCTCCATCCCCGGCACGGGGACGACGTCCTGGACGAGGGCCCCGTTCTTCTCCGGCCGGAACGCGCCGGGGTCGCCCAGTCCGCACGCCACCATCAGCAGCACGGCGGCGCCCAGCGAGGGCTCGCGCTGCACGGAGCCGTTGACCGCCGGGGTCGGCGGCAGCCCCATCGAGTCGACCGGCAGCCCGCGCAGCAGCATCCCGCCGTCCGGTCCCGAGTCCCGGCGGAATCCGGCGAGTTTCTTGCGCAGGTCCGCGGGCCATTCGTGCCAGGCGTTCCTGGCCGCCTCGACCCATTCGGCGTCGTCGGGCCGCCCGGTCGCCTGAGTGGCGAGCTTCCAGGCTATTTCCTCGACGAGTTCCGCGTCCGACTGGTTCAGCGTCACGTCGTAACGCGGCGCCGACCGCGCGGCATTCGCAGCCATTGTCAGAGCCTCCGTTCACAGTCATTTTGTGTGCACTCGTGACGCTATGGGCCGTCGTTATCGGCCGCGTATCGAGTGAGCATGAGCGGAAATTCAGGTTCCGGTGAGCCCGGCCAGGCCGAGGAGCAGGTCCTTGACCTCCGTCGCGGCGACGGCCTCCCTCAGCGGCGCGCGCGGGTCGGAGACGAGCAGCACGGGCGCGTCCCGGGGGCCGTCCATCGGGACGACGTTCACGGTCGGTGCGCCGGCTCGCGGACACGGGCCGAAATGGCAGACCGAGCGCGGCAGGGAGCTCACGCCGGCGCCCCCACCGCGCGCGCCCACTCGACGAGCGTCGCGTACTGCGCGGCCAGGTCGTGCTCGGTGCTGCCGACCGGGTCCTTGAAGAAGAAGCCCAGCTCCGGCACCGGCCCGGCGACGCCCCCGCGGTGCGCGAGGGCCGTGAACCGGGCCAGGTCCAGGACGAGCGGCGCGGCCAGCGAGGAGTCGCAGCCCTGCCACGTGAACTGGAGGGTCATGCGCGCGCCGAGGAAGCCCTCGAACGTCACGTGGTCCCAGGCGGTCTTCCACTCCCCGAGGTCGGGGACGTGGTGGATGTGCACGCCGCCGTCCACCTCGTGGCCCAGCTCCGCCTCGAGCACCAGCCCCTTGGAGGCGTTCTTGCTGACGACGCGCTCCGGGTCGGCGAGGGTGGCGCCGTCGCCGCCGCCGAGCAGGTTGGTGCCGGACCAGGACCGCACCCGCAGCGCCCGGCGGGCGAACATCGGCGCCAGCACCGACTTGACCAGGGTCTCCCCGGTCTTGCCGTCGCTGCCCGCGTACGGCAGGCCCCGCTCCCGGGCGAGTTCGTCCAGCGCGGGCAGGCGCGCCCCCGTCGACGGCGTGAAGTCGACGAAGGCGCAGCCGGCCCGCAGTGCCGCGTAGGCGTACAGGGAGCTGACGGGCAGCGGCCGTTCACCGCGCGCCAGCGCCTCCCGCAGCGCCGCCGCCGAGGCGTGCGCCGGGTGCGGCGCGGCGGGCGGCTGGGTGGAGGAGACGTTCACGACGACGACCCGGTCCAGACCGAGGCGTTCGCGGAATCCGGTGAGGTCGGCGACGAGCGCCTCGGCGGCCGCCGCCTGGTCGCCGCTCTCCGTGCCCGGTGGGGCGGGCCTGATCTCGGCGTCGGCCGCGTTCAGTTCCGCGGTCAGCACGCCCGGCAGGCCACGCGGCACGACGCCCGCGTCGGCGAGCTGCTCGGCCCGTTTGACCAGGCTCGTGGCGACGACGTCGTGTCCGCCGAAGACCAGGTCGTCGAAGCCGGGCAGCGGCACGCCGTCGAAGGCTTCGAGCGTGCTCACACAGCCGGTGGCCGGCACCAGTCCGGCGCGCAGCGCGGCGGCGCCGACGACGGTCGTCGTGGCCACCGAGCCGCGGGCACCCACCAGCCAGATTCCGGTACGCATGAATCTCTCCTCCTGTCTCTCCCGACGGCTGTCCCGTCCGCGGGGGCGGGGTGGGTCAGCTCATGCCTTCGGGGAGCGGGTAGGACAGGAAGTCGCGGTCGAGCTGACGCACGCCGCGCGGCAGCCACTTGACGGCCTCACGGGCCACGACCTGGCGCGGCAGCGGCTCCTTGACCTCCATCTGGGTGGGCTTGGCGATGGCCTGGATCGCCCACGCCATGGCGTTGACCGGGGCCATCCGCTCCCAGCGGTGGCGGTCGATGCCCAGCAGCATCATGGAGCGCATGAAGATGTACCAGATGTGGTAGCCGGGGGGCGGGTTGCCGTTCATGGTGTGCACCGGGCGCTCGCGGCGGGGGTCGTAGAGCACGCCCTGGGCGAAGTCCGCGAAGGCGCTGACGACGCCGTGGCTGCCCGGCCGGTAGTAGTCGTCGAAGACGCCGAGCTGGGCCTTGGAGAGCACGGCGAGCGGGCCCTTGATGGGGGTGACGTACTCGATGAAGTTGTTCGGGTAGTCGCTGGTGGCCGCCATCGCCATCCAGGCGTCGAAGATGGCCCGCTCCCAGCCGTCGCCGAGCGCGGTCTCGATGTCGGTGAACGCCTGCTCCAGCTCCGGTCCCACGTTGTAGAGCGTGGTCTCGTCGAACATGTACCAGAGCTCGTTGGCGCGACGGTCGCCGAGCATGCCGGGTACGTCGGGGAAGTCGTCGCCGCGGCCGCGGTACGGGGTGGCGGCCGGCCGCTCGGCGGCACCGGCTGGGGCGGCTCCCAGGAGGCCGGTGCCGGCGCCGAGGCCGACGGCCGCGACGGTGCCGAGGGTGGTGGTCATCAGCCTTCGTCGGCCGAGGTTGCTGCTGTTCGACATGGATTCTCCTTGGTTCTCTCGCGCGGGGTGGGTTCACGGGGGTGGGTTACGGGGGTGGGTTCACGGGAGCCGGTTCAGTGGGTCCGCGGCAGGTCCGGCAGGTCGGCCTCGGCGTCGTGCCGCTGGATCCAGGACACGTCCTGGACGAGGGAGGACATCGTTCCGGCGGACTCGCCGCCGTCGCCGCCGTCGTCGGGCCGCAGCCGCTGCGAGCCGCCGCCCCGGGAGCCGAGCTGGACCCGGGTGGTGTGCGGCCTGCGGACGCCCTCGTAGGCGTCCAGCGCGTCCGCGATCAGGCGCCGCCCGGCGGGGGCCGAGGGCGCGGCGGCTGACGGCGCGTCCAGGCAGTGCGCGAGGACCGCCGCGTCCTCGACGGCCTGGCTGACGCCCTGGCCGTGGTGGGGCAGCATCGGGTGGGCCGCGTCACCGAGGAGGGTGACGGCCCCGGCGCTCCAGCGGGCCAGCGGCTCACGGTCGTACAGCGCCCAGCGGCGGGTCTCCCGCACCGCGGCGACCAGCGACTTGACGTCGGGGTTCCAGCCGTCGAAGAGGGCGGCGAGTTCGTCCAGTTCGCCGGGGGCGCTCCACGACTCCAGCCGCCAGCGCGGGTCGGGCACGACGGCGACGAAGGTGAGGAACTCCCCGCCGCGCACCGGGTAGACCAGCATGCGGGCGTCGGGTCCGGCCCACACCAGCAGGGTGTCGCCGGGCAGATCGGGGACCTGGTCGCGGGCGACGATGCCGCGGAAGGCGCTCTGGCCGGAGAAGACGGCCGTGTCGGGCCCGGCGAGCGTGCGGCGCACCACGGAGTGCGCCCCGTCCGCGCCGATCAGCACGTCGGCCTCGGCGGTGGCGCCGCCGGCGAACTCCAGCCGGACCTCCCGCCCGGTCTCGGTGAACCGCTCGAGCCGGTGCCCCGCCCGCACCACGCCGGACGGCAGCGACTCGGCGAGCATGGTGTGCAGGTCGGCCCGGTGGATCGTGTAGTACGGCGCCCCGAACTCGGCCAGCCACTCCTCGCCCATCGGCTGCCGCACCAGGGTGGCGCCGTGCGCCCAGTCCCGCACCTCCATGCCGCTGGGCCGTACACCGAGGGCGCGCAGCCGCTCGCCGAGGCCCCAGCGCTCCAGGATGCGGCTGCCGTTGGGGCCCAGGTGCATGCCCACGCCCGATTCCCTGAGTTCCGGCGCCTGCTCGAAGACGCGTACCTCATGGCCCTTCCGGGTCAGGGCGAGGGCGGCGGCGAGTCCGCCGATGCCCCCGCCGACCACTGCGATCCGCAGCTTCGGCACCACGGTGTCCCTTCCTCTCGTGCGCTCGATGCGGTCAGCTCCGCTGGTCCTGCACGGGTTCCGCGCCCGACCAGACGACGGCGGCGGAACCCCAGGTGAGGCCGCCGCCGAAGGCGGTCAGGAGCAGCCGGTCGCCGGAACCGACACGACCCTCGGCGGCCGCGTCGGCCAGCGCGAGGGGGATGGAGGCGGCGGCGGTGTTGGCGACGTCCGCGATGTTCGACACCACCCGCTCCCTGGGCAGGCCGAGGCGCTTGGCGACCGAGGTGAGGATGCGGAGGTTCGCCTGGTGTCCGACGAAGGCGTCCACGTCGGCCAGGTCCCAGCCCGCGTGCGCGGCGACGGAGCGCGCGGACTCCGTCATGGTGGTCACGGCGCGGGCGTAGACGTCGCTGCCCCGCATGGTGAGGTGGTCGCCGTCCGGCGGGATGGTGATCAGGTCGTCGCCGGTGCCGTCGCTGCCGAGCTCGGTGTGGAGCACCGCACCCGGATCACCGGTCCGGCCGCGCTCCAGGAGCACGGCGCCGGCCCCGTCGCCGAAGACGACGGCCGTGCCCCGGTCGCCGGGGTCGACGATCGACGAGTAGACGTCCGCGCCGATGACCAGGGCCCGTTCGCAGGTGCCCGCGGTGATCATCGCGTCGGCCACGGACAACCCGTACACGAACCCGGAGCACACGGCGGACAGGTCGAACGCGGCGGCCTGCAGCCCGAGCCGGGACGCCACCCGGGGGGCGGTGGCGGGGCAGCGCCGGTCCGGTGTCGTGGTCGCGAGGAGTACGAGGTCGCAGTCGTCGCGTCCGGCGGACTTCAGGGCGGCGGCCCCGGCGGTCACGGCGAGGTCCCCGGTGGTGGTCCCGGCGGACACGCGGCGGCGGCGTTCGATGCCGGTGCGGCTGTGGATCCAGGCGTGGTCGGTGTCCAGGTGCCGGGACAACTCGTCGTTGGTGACGACCGTCTCCGGCAGACAGGTGCCCAGACCGGTGACGACGGCGCCGACGCGGTCGTTCGACGCGCTCACGGGCGCACTCCCGCCTGGACGGCGCCGGGGGTGGCGTGGGCGGCGTGGCCGTCCCCGGCGTCGGGGGCGGCGTGGCGCTCCCGGCCGTCGGGCGCTGTGTGGCCGCCCCGGCCGTCGGGCGCGGCGTGGCCGCCGGCTTCGGCGGAGGCCGGGTGCGCGGGCTGACCGGACCCGGCGTGGGCCACGGCGGCGTGCCGTTCCGCGAAGTCGGGGTGGGCGATGGGCGCGCTGATCAGCCCCTCGGGCACGGCCAGTTCACGCAGCAGCGCGTCGGCGTCGAGGGACGCGCCGGCCGCCTCGTGCCGGGCCGCCTCGAATCCGAGGAGCGCGTCTTGGTCGAGGATCCCGGCCCGCAGCCCGGTCAGCGCGTGCTCCAGCACACAGGCCGCCGCGTACTGCCCCAGCAGCCGCTCGGACAACGGGTTCGCGGCCTCGCGGGCCCAGTGGCCGAGGGCCAGCATCTGGTGGACGGCGCGGCTCCACTGGGCGCTGGCCTCCCCGGCGCCGTCCCGCTCCACCCGGTCGAGCAGGGCGTAGCAGACGGCCCGCAGCACCCGGGCGGCGTCCAGGCGCGTGGCCCCGGCGGCCGCCTCGTCGAGCACCTTGTCGAAGTCCGCGCGGTGGCGCAGGGCGAACCGGGTCGCCTGGTAGCCGAGGACGGTGTTGTCGCCGCCGAAGGTGACGGCGATCTCGTAGTCGTGCAGCAGGGGCGCGATCTGGTTCGCGTCGTGGTAGCCGAGCCCGCCGCACAGCTCCCGCGTCTCGGCGAGCGTGGTCCGGGCATCGCCGGTCGAGCCGGACTTCCCGCAGGAGATCAGGGCGTGCAGCACCTGGTCGCGGGCCGGAGCCCCCTGCGCGCTGCGGGCCACCGCGATGCCGGACAGCGCGGCCATGGCGTGCCGGGCACCCAGCGACCGGCCCACGGCCGCGGTCAGCCGCATGCGGTAGTGCTCGTGGCCGAGCAGCGGCCGGCCGAAGGTCTGCTTGACGGCCGCGAACCGGGTGGTGATGGCGCAGGCGAGCAGCTGCGCGTACGCCGCGCCCACCGAGGGGAAGAGCCGCTCGTGCGTGAAGGTGGCCAGACACTCCTCGAACCGCCGGTGACGCGGCAACGGAGAGCTGTACCTCCCCTCTTCGTCGATCGACGCCCACCGGTTCATCAGGGCGGACAGCGGAAGCCGGTGACCGCTGAAGGTCAGCACACCGGTCTGGTTGGCGGTGACGCCGCCCTTGGGCTCGGCCCGCCCGATCCGCACCCCGGGCAGCACCCGGCCGTCCGCGCGCAGCGGAACCCGCAGCCAGTGGTGCCCCTCGTCCCGCCCGCCGACCACCAGCCGGCTCAGCACCATGGCCACGTCGCCGCTGTGCAGGCTGTTGCCGGTCCACACCTTGCTGTCGGCGGGCCGCGGGGTGTCGAGCACCAGGGTGCGGTCGCGGGGGTCGTACGTCGCGACGGTCCGCACCTGCTTCAGATCGGACCCGGCGAGCAGTTCGGACCCGGCGAAGCAGTACATCCGCTCCATGGAGTCGATCTCCGCCGCCCAGGAGCCGAGTTGCTCCGCACCGGCGTGGCTGAGGAGCGCGTCGCCCGCGATCTGGTGCGAGACGAGGACGTTGAGCAGGGACAGGTCGTACGCCCCGATCCAGCCCATGGTGCGCAGGAACTCGGGGAAGCGGTCGCTGTCACCGCGCCCCAGCCACAGCGAGTTCGCCGCGAACCCGGCCCCGTTGAGGAGCCGCGCCCGGCGCAGCGTGAGCAGGCTGTAGTCGCGGACGCTGAGGTCGTCGGGTCGGATGGTGGCGAACTCGGGCCCGGAGAGGACACGGGCCAGCTCTTCTTCGCGTTGCGTCATGAACTCTCCAGGAATGGCCGTACGCACCCGGGCGACGTCAGGGCATGACGGTGCGACCGCGAGTTGTGTAGGTGGGGGGTCAGGCGGCGTCGAGTACGAGCGCGCAGTTGCTGCCGCCGAAGCCGAAGGAGGTGCTCACGGCGACGCTCCCGCCGTGCCGGCGCGGGCCGCCGAGGACCAGGTCGAGGTCGGGCAGGCCGGAGTCGGCCCGCTCGGTGTGCGCGATGGGCGGCAGGATGCCGGTGCGCAGGCTGCGCAGGGTCAGTACGGCCTCGATGGCGCCGGCCGCGCCGAGGGTGTGGCCCAGCAGGCCCTTGTTGGCGGTGACGGCCGGACCGTGCGGGAAGAGGCGGGCGATGAGCCGGGCCTCGGTCTGGTCGTTCTGCGGAGTGGAGGTGCCGTGCGCATTGACCGAGTCCACATCCCGCACCGACATGCGGGCCGCCGCCAGCGCCCGCTCGACGGCGGCCGCGGCGCCCGCGCCGTCCGGACGGGGGGCGGTCGGGTGATGCGCGTCGGAGGTGTCGGCGTGCCCGAGCAGCCGCCCCAGCACCTCGGCACCGCGGGCGCGAGCCTTCGCCGGCTTCTCCATCACGACGGCCGCGGCGCCCTCCGAGATCACGAAGCCGTCGCGGTCGGCGGCGAACGGCCGGGACGCGTCGGTCGCCTTCTGCTCGGACAGCGCGCCCATGCGGGCGAACCCGGAGACGACGAGGGGAGTGACGGCGGCGTCGGTGCCGCAGGCCACAACCGTGTCGCAGACCCCGGCGTCCAGCAGCATCTTGCCCAGCCCGAACGCCGAGGCCCCCGACGCACAGGCGGCGGCCACGGTATGCCCCGGCCCGGTGATCCCGTACCGCGCACCGATGGTCCCGGCGGCCATGTTGATCAGGGCCCGCGGATGCAGGTACGGCGAGACCATGCCCGCGCCCTGCCGCTCCATCCGCCGATGCTGCTCGTCATGCGTGGTGACACCCCCGAAGGCGCTGCCCACCACTACTCCCACCCGGCTGCCGTCCCAGCTGCCGGGATCGAGTCGCGACTGCGTGAGCGCCTCCTCGACGGCGGCGAGGGCGAACCGTATGAACGGATCGGTACGGGCGGTCCCGCGCCCGGTCAGCTGCCCCGGCCGCAGCTCGGGCACCCGCAGACTGTGCCAGGCCCCGGTACCGGCCAGCGGCTCCGGATCACCGCTCTCCAGGGACTCGGCGGCACACATCGCCTCCCAGGTCGAGTCGGCGTCGGTACCGGCCGGCGTCACCAGTCCCGCACCGGTGATGGCCACGGGCCCCTCGGTCACGCCGCTTCCAGACCCGCGCCGGCCAGCGAGACGACTTCCCCCACGCTGAGATCCGCGATCCGCGTCTCCTCACCGGCGAGGTCCACGCCGGTCTCCTCCTTGATCCGCACGATCAGCTCGGCGACGGCCAGCGAGTCCAGCTCCAGGTCCCGCAGCAGCGCCGCGTCCGTGATGTCCGCCGGCTCCACTTCCAGATCCTCGGCCAGAATCCCGTGCACAACCGACTTGGGGTCCGTACTCATGGGCGTTCACCTCTGGGGCTCAGGGTTGATTCGACACCTCGAAACGAGATCGGGCTCCACTGTGCTGGCGGCCGATATGGGGCACCTATCGCGCCGTTATCAGGCACACAAATGCGTACGCACCACCCACATGCGACACGGACACCCACCCGGAACCCCCCACTCCCCACCTCGCCCGCCACCACCCCTCCCCCACCCCACCCGCTACACTGTCCGCGACGGCCCAGCCCTGCCGGGCCGCCCGCCTTCGTAGCTCAGGGGATAGAGCACCGCTCTCCTAAAGCGGGTGTCGCAGGTTCGAATCCTGCCGGGGGCACCAGGCAAAAGGCCCCGGACCGATCATGGTCCGGGGCCTTTGACATCCACGTCTGACATCAACGCGGGCGGTCGCTGCCACCTACGCCCTCATCCGATGCCGCAGACTCGCACCGGCGGACGATCTTCAGGATGCGTCGGCGTAGGCGAGGTGGGCGCCGCAGACGGTGCACCGGAAGAGCATGGCGGTCATCCCCTCGCCGAGGCGTGTCAAGAGGCGCTCAAGCCGGCTTTCGTCATGGCAACCATCCATGCGCATGTCGGTCCGAAGCTGGTCGAGAGCTTCGGGATGCTCCGCCAACTCGGTGTACCCGACTTCGGCCACGAAGGCACCCGCGTCTTGGCAGTGGACGAGCCAGTGCGGATCTTGCCAAGCGTGGAACCCCGGTGTGCGGCGGGTGACCTCGTGCAACACGTCGTCGCTCACACCGTCGAGCCCGTAGGAGTCGGTGAATTCACCCGCGAAGCGTTGAGCCGCGCTCCCGTCTGCGATGCACCAGGGGCAGAAGCGCCCGCTGACCTCTTGCGCGGAGTAGAAGGTTGCCGTGTAGATCCAGCCAGTGCTGCGGCCGCAGCAGGCGCACGACTCGGCAGACGCGCGGATGGATCCGCTTGCCAGGGGGTCCGGGTGATACCGGAAGAAGGGCAGCTCGGCACTCATCGCAGGCTCGCGATCTGCGCGTCGGAGGCGATGCCTACGGATCCCATGGAGGGCAGTCTGTCCGCAAGGAAGTATGGGATCAAGCGGCGTCATCGAAGTGCTGCCGGCCGCCAAAGGGCCCCAGACCAATCACGCTCCGGGCCCTTGATATCTGCGTGCCTCGGCCTCCGGAGGTCCGAGGACCAGCGCAGGGACCGGCACGGCTGTGGGCAGGGCGGGGTTCCCTCACTCTGCGGGACGGACAGCAACGGCCCCCACGTACGAAGCCACGCAGGCAAGCGCCCCTGTCTGGTCTCAGATGATGCTTGACGATTCGGCGTCAGGTGATGCTTGACGTCTGACCTGGACATCGTGGCTTACTGGCTGCCATGACGGACCGTTTCCCCGAGATCACCTCCGTGGAGGAGTTCATCCGGCTGCGGGAGAGCGAGGACCCGGCGGAGTACAACCGCTCGGCGTGGGCAGCCATGCCGCTGGCAGTCTGGTGGGACCTGGTGCGCAACCGTCCCGACATGCGTGTCTGGGCTGCGCATAACAGGACGGTGCCGTCAGAGATCCTGGCCGAGCTGATCAAGGATCCGGATTGGCGGGTCCGAGACCGGGTGGCCAGTAAACGCCATTGCCCGCCTGAGCTGCTGCAACGGCTGGTCGACGATCCGCATGACGCCGTGCGGAGGCTCGTAGCAAACCATCCGCACTCGCCTCGGTCGGCGGTTGCGGGTTTGGTTGATGACCCGTGGCCGGTCATTGCTCAGGAAGCCCGCGCCCGGCTGGCCAACTGGCCGTCCACGCAGCCGTCCGAACGAGGTGGTGGCCCGCAAGTCCGGTGAAAACAACCGCCGGAAGATCGTGTGATCGCTGTGTCAGGAGCTGGCGGATGATCCGCCGCGAGGAGGGGCTGGACGACGACATCTGATGCGTGTGCCCCGGCTGGATATGCTGGCCGGGGCATCCCTTGGAGGACATCGTGAGCACACAGCCCGACCACGGCACAGAGCTGATCCCGCGCCCCGCGCGGACCCCCGAGGCCCTCCGGGCTGCCCTTGCCGCCATCGCGCCGGAGCGGCTGCCCGAAATGGACGCCGATCAGCGCAAGGCCGTCGCCGCCGCCATCGAGCAGAGCAGCATCAAGCCCCTCCAGCTCTTCATGATCGCGTGGGCGGCCAACATCGAAATCGAGCGGTTTCCCGAGGCGGCGCGTGAGCTGCGCCGTGCCGAGTACATGGCCAACGCAGCCGAGACTCTTGAAGAAAGCCGCCGCTACGTACGGATCTCCGGCGACATCATCCGCGCCGCGTACAAGGCGGTGTCCGGGTGACCTGGAGATGGGAGTACGACCCTGGCGAGGAGTACGTGGCCGGCGGAGCTCCGCCGGCCTTCATCGCCGAGGTCGAGAAGAAAGCCGACGAGCTGATCCGCGCCGCTGAAGCTCTCCACCTCGACGGCACGAGGTACGAAGGAACGGGGCCGAAGAGCGAGACGGTGGATGTCCCCGGAGGCATGTTCGTCTTCCTGATCATCCCCCGGTTTGAGTGCGGCTACGTCCTCCAGGTCACCTGGATCTGACCCCAGCAGGTGGCCCCGGCTCTTCGGAGCGAGGACGTTTGCTGTCTCGGCTGCACCTACGTTCTCCACCCCGCGACGAAGTGTCACAGCCCGCGTGCCAGCAGCAGCGTCACGTCGTCGGCCGGCGTCGCCGTCGGCAGTGTGTTGATCACGGCCGTGCTGAGGTCCTCCAGGGACGGGGCGGGCTGGGTGAGAGCCCGGCCCACTCTCCGCATGCCGACGTCGATGTCCTGGTGGCGGTCCTCGACGAGGCCGTCGCTGAACAGGGCGAGCAGGCTGCCCGCGGGCAGTTCCAGCTCCGCGGACGGGAACTCCAGCATCCCGAGGCCGAGCGGAGTTCCGTGCGGCAGGTCCGGGAACGAGGCGCCGGTGTCCGGGTGGACGACGGCCGGCGGGGGATGGCCGGCCAGCGCCAGCGCGCACCTGCGGACTGCGGGGTCGTAGACGGCGTAGACGCAGGTCGCGCCCATCGACGGGATCTCCGCGTCGTCGGCTGCCTCCTCGTCCTCGGTCAGCCGGATGAACGTGTGGTCCAGCCGCGTCAGCAGCTCCCCCGGAGGCAGGTCGAGGTCCGCGAGGGTGCGGATGGCCGTACGCAGTCTGCCCATGGTCGCCGCCGCCGTGACGCCGTGTCCCACCACGTCGCCCACGACGAGGGCCAGGCGTCCGCCGGGCAGCCCGATGACGTCGAACCAGTCGCCGCCGACGCTGTCCTCGGCTTCCGCCGGAAGGTAGCGGGCGGCCACCTCCATGGCGGTGCCGCCGTGCACCCGTCGCGGCAGCAGGCTCCGCTGGAGGGCGAGGGCCGTGTTCCGTTCCCGGGTGTAGCGGCGGGCGTTGTCCAGGCTCAGTGCGGCGCGGGCCACCAGCTCCTCGGCCAGGAGCTGGTCGTTCTCGTCGAAAGGCGTCGGGTTCGTCGTGCGTACGAAGACCGCCACGCCCAGCAGGATGCCCCGGGCGTGGATCGGGAGGATCAGCAGCGAGTGCATGCCGTACTCGCGGATCTTCGAGGCCCGCGCCGGGTCCTCGGCCAGCCAGGTGTCGCGCGCGGTGTCGAGCACGGGTTCCAGCAGGGGGCGGCCCGTGTACAGCACCTGTGTGAACGGTGAGGTCTCGGGGACGTACACGACCTCGCCGTTCGACCACAGCGACTCCGGGGCGCCGGTGTGGACCGAGGCCAGGCCGGCCCGCCGGAATTTGGGGACGCGTCCGCGGGAGGTGCCCAGCCGGTCCAGCGGCTCCTCGCCGAGCCGTACCGCCTCCGTGAGGTCGACGGTCACGTAGTCGGCGATCAACGGCACCGTGTAGTCGGCCAGTTCCTGTGCCGTGCGGGCGACGTCCAGCGTGGTGCCGACGCGTGTGCCGGCCTCGCTCACCACCGCCAGGCGGTCCCCGGCCCACCGCCGGTCGGTGACGACCAGCATCAGCATGCACACACCGATGGGGCGGCCGCCGGCGGTGTGCAGGCGTACGAAGGAGGCGGAGAAGGCACGGTCCCGTCGCTTCCCCACGGCCGGCGGAACGCGGTACTCGCGGCCCGTCACGCAGTGGCCGTCGACCAGCACCCGGCGTACGAGGGACTCCAGCTGAACGGTGTCGCCGGTCAGGGAGTCCCTGGGTGACCGGCCCAGGCGCCGTTCCCGGGGAATTCCGTCATAGCGTTCGAGAGCGTCGTTGACCCATACGCACCGCAGGTCGGTGTCCCAGACGACGAGACCGACGACCGAGTCGGTCAACAGGGCCCGCAGCGCCGGGGTGACATCGTTCCCCAGATCCAGGGCATCCGATGCACGGGCGGTACGGGCGGAGTCCGCTGCGTCCATGGGCGTCCTCAGATGAGTTCCTCGATCGTGATCGGCAGCTTCCGGATCCGCCTTCCCGTGGCGTGGTGCACCGCGTTGGCGATGGCGGCGGAGACGCCGACCTGTCCGATCTCGCCGACGCCCTTGACACCCAGGGGGTTGACGACGTCGTCCTCGACCTCGATCAGCTCGACGTCGACGTCGGGGGCGTCCGCGTTGACGGCGACGAGGTAGTCCCCGAGGCTCGTGTTGGCCCAGCGCCCGGTGTCCGGGTCCATGTGGTTGGCCTCGAGCAGGGCTTGGCCGAGGCCCCACAGCATGCCGCCCATCAGCTGGCTGCGTGCCGTCTTGGCGTTGAGGACCCGGCCGGGCGCGAACGCCCCCGTCATCCGCCGCACCCGCACGACGCCCAGGTCCGCGTCCACGGCGACCTCGGCGAACTGGGCACCGAACGTCATCGTCCCGTAGGGGATGTCGTGTGCAGGTGGGTTCCACTGCCCCACGGCCTCGGCGTCCGGCCGAAGGGTCCGCCGCAGCAGGTCGGCGTACGACTCGGAGGCGTTCTCGCTGCTCATGACGCCGTCCCGCACGACCACACGGACCGGGTCCGCGCCGTACAGCGGCGAGCCGGGATCCGCCACCGCGCTGTCGACGAGCTGCCGGCGCAGGGCGGTGGCGGCGCTGTGCACGGCCGCGCTGATCATGCCGGCGCCGGCCGAGCCGACCGCGGCCGCGATGCTGGGCAGGTCGGTGTCACCGTTCTCGAAGCGGCACCGGTCCACGCCGATCCCCAGACCGTCGGCCGCGACCTGCGTCATGGCCGTGGCGACGCCGGTGCCGAACTCGGGGGTGGCCGCCTGGACGATCGCGGTTCCGTCGGCGTACAGACGAGCACGGGCGCGCTGGGGATTGGCGAGTGGAGCGACCGGGTAACTCGCGGTGGCCATGCCGGTGCCGATCAGCCAGTCGCCCTCCCTGCGGGTACCCGGGCGGGGATCACGGCCGGCCCAGCCGAAGCGGTCCGCCCCGCGCTCGTAGCACTCCCTCAGGCCGCTGCTGGACCAGGGATGCCCCGTCATGGCGTCGACCTCGGTGTGATTGCGCAGTCTCAGCTCGATCGGGTCCAGGCCCAGCTCGTGCGCGAGTTCGTCCATCGAGCACTCCAGGGCGTGCATGCCGCTGGCCTCACCCGGCGCGCGCATGAAGGTGGGCGTCATGGTGTTGGCACGGAACAGCCGGTAGACGCCCTCGTAGTGGGGGCACGCGTAGATCTGCGAGGACGTGCCGATGGACGGTTCCGCCCAGTCGTCGAAGTGCGAGGTCGGGGACAGCTTCAGGTGCCGTACGGCGGTCAGGCGGCCCTCACGGGTCGCGCCGAGCGTCATCCGCTGCTCCTGTTCCTCGCGGTGACCGACCGAGGTGAACATCTGCTCGCGGGTGAGGAAGAGCTTGACGGGCCTGCCGACGGCACGTGCCGCCATCGCGGCGAGGGTCGGATGGGCGTGGATCATCGCCTTCGATCCGAAGCTGCCGCCCACGAAGTGCCCGATGACCCGGATCCGCGACATGGGGACGCCGAGCAGGCGGGAGACCGTCATCTGGGTGGCGTTGACGCCCTGAGTGGCGTCGTACAGCAGCAGTTCGTCACCGTCCCACTGGGCCGTGGTGCAGGACGCCTCGAGCGGGTTGTGGTTGTTGGCCGCGTAGGTGTACGTGGCGTCCACCGTGACGTCGGCTTCCCGCAGACCGGCATCGACGTCCCCGCGTTCCATGCGGCCCGGTATCCAGCCGCCGAAGATGCGCTCGGGTTCGTAGGCCGACTCGCGCCCCTGGTCGAGGGTGGTGACGGGCGGGGTCTCCTCGTAGGAGACGCGCACCAGCCGCGCCGCGTGCTGGGCCCTCTCCCAGGTGTCGGCGACGACCAGCGCGATCTGCTGGCCCGCGTAGTGCACGGTGTCGTCCTGCATGGGGAAGAAGGTCTGCCCGGGCGCCGCCGTGCCGCCGAGGGACGGGATGAGCGGGGGCTGCTCGGCGATCCTCGGCAGCGTCTCGTGGGTGAGGACGGTCAGGACGCCCTCCTCGGCCCGTGCGGCACTCGTGTCGATGCCGGTGACCCGCCCGGCGGCGACGCGGGAGCCGACGACGCACGCGTACGCCATGTCCGGGAGGGGGATCTCGGCGGAGTACCGCGCGCGTCCGCCGACCTTGGCGAGGCCGTCGACGCGGTCGAGGGGCTGTCCCGTCGCTGCGGGGACGGTCGCGGCGGGGACGGTCGCGGTCATGACGGGCTCCCGGTCTCGGGGTGGGAAGCCGCCCCGGTCTCGAGGTGGGACGCCGCCCCGGTCGCTCCGCCGTCGCCGAGCGTGCGCAGGGCGCGGACGATCGCGCGCTGGGCGAGTTCCACCTTGAAGGCGTTCATGGGGGTGGGCCGGGCGTCGGCCATCTCCACGCGGGCGGCCATGGCGTAGGAGTCGGGGTCGTTGGCCGCGCCGACGAGGAAGTCCTCCGCCCGCCGGGCCCGCCAGGGTTTGGTGGCGACACCGCCGAGGGCCATGCGCACGTCCGCGATCGTGCCGTCCACCACGGACAGTGCGGCCGCCACCGAGACGAGGGCGAACTCGTACGACGCGCGGTCCCGGATCTTGAGGTAGAGCGACTGGCGCGCCACCGGTGTGGCGGGGACGTCGATGCCGGTGATCAACTCGCCGTGCTCCATGGGGTGCTCCAGGTGCGGTGAGTCACCGGGGAGGAGGAAGAAGTCGTCGACGGCGTAGGTCCGCTCCCCCTTCGGCCCCACGGTGTGCACCCGGGCGTCCAGGGCCACCAGGGCCACGGCCACGTCCGAGGGGTGGGTCGCGATGCAGTGGTCGCTGGTGCCGAGTACGGCGTGACCGCGGCTGAAGCCCTCGACGGCCGAGCAGCCGGTGCCGGGGTCCCGCTTGTTGCACGGGGATTCGCCGTCGCGGAAGTACGAACAGCGCACTCGTTGCAGCAGGTTGCCGCCCATGGACGCCATGTTGCGCAGCTGCGGGGAGGCGCCGGACTCCAGTGCCTGGGCCATCATCGGGAAGCGGTCGCGTACGACGGGGGCGGCGGCGACGTCGCTCATCCTGGCCAGCGCGCCCATGCGGAGGCCGCCGTCGGGGGTGCCTTCGATGACGGTCAGCGGCAGGTCGTTGATGTCGACGAGGCGGCGAGGATGGAGCACCTCCTGCCGGAGCAGGTCGACCTCGGTGGTGCCTCCGGCGAGGAAGTCGCTGGTGGGGTCCGTGGTGACGGCCTCGACGGCGTTCGCCGCGTCGGTCGCGCGGAGGTAGGTGATGGGCCGCACGAGGAGGCTCCCTACGTCTGGTCCCGGACGGCGCGGATCGCGGCCCGGATGTTCGGGTAGGCGGCGCAGCGGCAGATGTTGCCGCTCATCCACTCCTTGATCTCGGCGTCGTCCGTCGTGTGCCCTTCCTCCAGCAGTGCCACCGCGGACATGATCTGGCCCGGCGTGCAGTAACCGCACTGGAAGGCGTCCTGCTCGACGAAGGCCCGCTGGACGGGATGGGGATCCTCCTCCGGGGCGAGCCCTTCGATCGTGGTGACCTCGCGGCCTTCGCAGGCCACCGCCAGGGTCAGGCAGGCGAGCACGCGCCGGCCCTCGACCCACACGGTGCAGGCTCCGCAGGTTCCCTGGTCGCAGCCTTTCTTGGCGCCGGTCAGGTCCAGGTGCTCCCGCAGCGCGTCCAGGAGGCTGACGCGTGGTTCGACGTCGAGGTCGTGCGCGGTGCCGTTGATCGACAGGGTGATGCGGACGGGGTGGGGTCCTCGTTCCGCCGCGGTGGTGTCCTGGTGGCTGAGAGCGGGGCCGGGAGCGGACATCGCGCACCTCCAAAAAGGCAACACCTGTCGATTCTCTTACGGGCGCTTTTGCGACGCAAAAGTTAGATTCGCGGCATGAGTCAGCCTTCGTCCGAATCCACCGAGCCGGTGACCGTGGTGTACACCTGGGAGGTGACGCCCGGCAGGGAGACGGAGTTCGAACAGTGGGCCCACGGGCTGGAGCGCGCGGCCGCGGCGTTCCCGGGCCATCGCGGAGTGACCTGGCTCCGGCCCGAGAGCGGCGATCACCGATACCACGCCGTGGTCCGCTTCGCCGACACGCGCAGCCTGGAGCGGTGGATGACGTCGCCCGAGCGGGCGGCCTGGCAGGAGCGGGTCGGGAACGCCGGTCACCCGGCCCACCCGAGGCTGACCACCACGGGCCTGGAGACGTGGTTCAGCGTCCCCGACGGCTCGGCCCCGCCGCCGGCGCGCTGGAAGATGTCCCTGGTGACGATCATCGCCGTCTACCCCTTCGCCCTGCTCTACGACGGGCTCGTCGCCGAGTACTTCCACACGTGGCCCCTGGTGTGGCGCACGCTGGTCTTCCCCGTCGTGCTGGCACCACTGCTCACCTACGCCGTCATGCCGCTGCTGAGCCGCCTCTTGCGCCGGTGGCTGTACCAGGACGGACGGGAACCCCTGTAGCGCGGGGGCGGCGACCGGCTCGTCTCCGTTGGGCTGGTCTCGGCACGGGTGCGTACCTCCAGCCGTCCGAAGTCAGCCTGCAATACCGGGCGTTCGAGGAGCGGCGCGGCAGCGGTGGCCGCTCTACCCTTCCCGCATGGCCCATGGAAAGACCTCGTACGTCTGCCTGCCCTGCCGGGCCTCGTACAAGCAGCCCTACCCCGGCTACTACGACCACGACCGGGTCTGTCCACGCTGCGCCGACCCACTGATCCACGTCGGCTCCGCTTTCGCGGCACCCAAGAGGCGGGACACCGCAGCCTGGCGCACGCTCTCCGTGCTGCTGTACGCCGGCGTGCGCTTCCACAAGAGCTGCTGCGGCGGCCCCGGCTACCGCCCACGCACTCTCGGCGAGGTACGCGAACGCATGGCCCACGCGCGCGCCACCGGGGAGCCCTTCGCTCGGGCGCTGGTCCGCCGCGACCTGCCCTAACCGCACGCATGCAGGGACACGTTCCGTGAATGTGCCGCTGATCTGTACCTACGTCCTCGACCGCGGCGGCCCACAGCTACCGGACCGGCGACATGTTCACCGGCGTCGTCAGCGTTGCGGCCCCCTTCACCGTGAAGACCGACCACCGCCGGCGCTGACCTCGGCCCTCGCCGGCGTAGGAAACGACCTGTCGCCGAAGAGGATCCTGCCGGCGACCGCTCTGCCGAAGCGGCTCCGGAGGAGGGGGAAGGCCGCCTCCGCCATTGCCGGGGTGCGGAGTTGGGACAGTGCCCTGCGGAGCATCAGGCGGCCGCGGAAGTCGGTGCGCAGGGCTGCTCCGTCGTAGGTGCGCAGAGCCTGCCGGTCCCCCGTGCGCAGGGCCGTGTCCAGGACCTTTGCCGCGTGCTCCGACAGGCGCAGGCACGGGTCCAGGCCGCCCGCGGTGAGCGGCGAGACCGCGCCGGCCGCGTCGCCCACGAGGAGGCCGTCCGGGCAGCCGATCCGGCGGAGGACGCCGCCGACGGGGATCGGGCCGCCGCGTCGTTCCACCGCGTCGGGGCGGGTCACGCCCCTCAGGCCGGGGGCCGCGGCGCTGAAGCGTTCCATGGTGCGGCGCAGGCCGTGGGGGAAGCGGTCGGCGTAGCCCGCGACGCCGACGTGGGCGTGCCGGCCGTCGTGGACCACCCAGGCCAGGTAGCCGGGGGCGTGGGACGGGTCGAGTACGCAGTGGAACGTCGGTGGCTCGTCGCCGGTTTCGGACAGGGCGAAGACCTCCTCCGCGCCGACCAGCAGGTGGTGGTTGCGGTCGAGGCCCAGGTCGTGGGCGACGCGTGAGCGGGCACCGTCGGCTCCCACGACGAAGCGTGCCCGCAGCGTCGTGGGGCCCTCGCGTCCGGCGAGGTGGAACGTGGTGCCGGTGCGGCCGACGTAGCGGGTGCTCAGCGCTATGCGTACGCCGGACGCCGCCGCGGCCTTGGTCGCCTGCGTGTACAGCGGGCCCATGTCTCCCACTCGGTACTCGTCGCGTCCGCTGACCAGGCCGACCGGGCGGCGCAGGTTCGGGGGGTAGAGCAGGACGCGCCGGATCGGTGGGCCGAGGCAGTCGGGCGGGAGCGGGAAGTCGTCGAGTGTCTTGCGGACGAAGATGCCGGTGGTGCGGATCGCGGAGGCGGGACTGGCGCGGCGTTCGGCCAGGACCACGTCGTGGCCCCGCCGGGCGAGGAGTGTGGCCGTGTACAAGCCGGCCAGGCCCGCGCCGACCACCAGGACGTCGGCCTCGGCCGTGGCTCCGAGGCCGTTCATCGGGGCTGCTCCGGGACGGTCGTGTCCACCCGGTCGTCGGCCTCCCAGCGGAGCAGGTCTCCCGGCTGGCAGTCGAGTGCTTCGCAGAGCGCGTCGAGTGTGGACAGGCGCACCGCCTTGGCGCGGCCGTTCTTGAGGACCGCCAGGTTGGCGGGGGTGATGCCCACGCGTTCGGCCAGCTCGCCCACGGCCATCTTGCGGCGGGCCAGCATCACGTCGATGTCGACGACGATGGCCATCAGATCACCCCGTTGAGCTCGGCCTGCATCTGCGACGCCTCGGCGTCGCGGGCGACCGCCTGGGCGAGCAGCACCCGCATCACCAGGACGACGAGCGCGACCCCGAAGGCCGCGAGGGCGACGCCGCAGAGAAGGAGCACGACGCCCGGCGCCACCGCCTCGCCCGGCGCGAGTACGACGCCGAGTGCGCAGACGAGCACCCCGGCGGCGGCGAACGCGCCCACCACGACGTGCACGTACCGGAAGGCGGCGGAGGAGAACACCGTGCCCCTGCGCACCATGGTCACCAGACGCCACGTGGCCAGGAGGACGGCTTCCACCGTCAGGACGCCCAGGACCACGATCACGACGATCGGCACGCGCCGGTCCGCCAGGTCGCCGCCGTCCAGGTCGGCGGCCAGCAGGGCCGCCATCACCGTCTGGACGAACACCGACCCGGCGAGCAGCGCCGCGAGTACGGCGCGCAGCGCGAGCACGGTCAGCTTTCCCATCGCCACTCCTTCAATCGAATCACGATGTTAATCTATCGTAAGTCGATAGGTAGCGGCAACGCTCGGCGACGCTCGGCAAGGGCGGAGGCGCTACGGCCGCGCGTATCCCACCGCGTCACTGCTCACCGACCGGCGGCTGCCGCGCGAGGAACTCCTCGAACGCCGCCTTCTGCACGGGATCCATGAAGCCCTGACGGACGTCGCGGGACCGCTCCTCCAGCCAGTGCGCCTCCTCGGGAGGCAGCAGCTCGGCGACGACCACGCCCGCGCGAGCGACCGCCGTACGGCTTCCCACGCGACGGCGGAAGAGGGTGAACGGCCCGAACTCCTCCGGGTGGGCCGGCCCGGGTCCCTCGCCTCCCGCCTCACCCTCGTCCGGGGCCTCGCCCCTCGGATATGCGGCGGGGGCCCAGTGCTCCCACAGCGCCAGCGTGGCCGCGGGCACCAGTACGGCACGCTCCGTACCGCGTCCGCCCTCCCACAGGAACGTGACCGTGACCGGCTCGCCGACCGCCTCGGCCAGCCCGAGCACGCGCTCCATCTCGTCGTTGACCGGACAGCCCGCCACCACGTCCACCTGAATACCCATGGTCCGGAGGCTAGTTACCGCCACTGACAGGGGGCGAGCTCACAGGGGACGCCTCAACCCCCACCGAGCAGCATCCAGATCGCCACCACGACGAACAACCCGCCCGCCCCCAGCGGAAGTACGACGCTCTCGACCCGCTTCCCGGTCAGGTCCACACGTGCCGTGCCAGGGGTGCCGGGAAGGTAGCGCACCGGTGCCCGGCCGCCGACGGGGAGGCGTCCGACGCCGGAGGTCCTGGCCTGGAACTGGTGCGAACGGCCCTGCGCGTCGGTGAACTCGACCACCGCGGTGAAGGTGACGCCCTCCCCCCTCGTGCCGGTGCTCCGGTGGTGGCGGACCACCAGGCCGTCGGCGCGCGTCCCCGCGCGGCGGAGGCGGCGCTGGAGCACGGCCTCGTGGATTCCGGCACCGACGACGACAAGACCCGCGAGCAGCAGGAGCGTCGGCCACACGTTTCGTCTCCTCTCCCGGCCCGGTGCGTTCTCCGGGGCATGTGCCCGTCATCGGCGGGCACACGGAGGGAGCAACGCTAGACAACCTCCACCGTATCGAGATGGACGAACGAGCGGCTCCACGGACCTTCCGTCAGGAGGCCCGGGGCCTCGTGGAGACTCGACAGATCGGATTCGCAATGATTCTCATTGGGCTCATTCTGCTCATCATCGGCCTGCTTGTCGGCGTCGGACTGCTGACCACGGTCGGCGGAATCCTCATCGTGGTCGGTGCGGTCCTGTGGATCCTCGGGGCGACCGGGCGGGCCGTGGGCGGCCGAAAGCATTATTTCTAGGCTTGGCACACGCCCCGACGGGGGCCGGGGTCGTCCCCGGCCCCCGTCGGCGTACCGCAGCGCGGACACGGCGCATCACAGACCCACGTCGCGGCCCCTGATGTCCTCCAACGACTCCCGTCGGACCAGGAGCCGGGCGTGGCCGTCGCGTACCGCGGCGACCGGGGGGCGGCCGACGAGGTTGTAGGCCGACGCCATGGAGAGGTGGTACGCGCCGGCCACGGGCACGGCGAGCAGGTCGCCGGGGTGTACGTCGCCGGGGAGTTGCACGTCGGCGGCGAGCACGTCGCCCGCCTCGCAGTGGCGGCCCACCACGGTCACCCTGGCCGGGGGCGCCGTGCTGTGGCGGCCGGCCAGCACAGGGGCGTAGCGGACGCCGTACAGCGCCGGGCGGGGGTTGTCGCTCATTCCGCCGTCCACCGCCACGAAGACCTTGGCACCGGTGTGCTTGACGGTCAGGACGCGGTAGAGGGCGATGCCCGCGGGGCCCGCGATGGCCCGCCCCGGTTCGATGATCAGGCGGGGGACGGGGAGGCCGGCCGTGGCGCACGCGTCGGACAGTTCCGCGCGGACCCGGTGGGCCAGGGTCGTCAGGTCCAGGGCCTGCTCGCCGGGGCGGTAGGCGATGCCGTGGCCGCCCCCGAGGTCGAGTTCGGGAAGGACCAGGCCGTGCTGCTCGTGCAGCCGCATCATCAGGCCGACCATGCGGCGTACGGCGACCAGGTACGGCTTGACGCCGGTGATCTGGGAGCCCAGGTGGCAGTGCAGGCCCGTGAGCCGCAGCTGCGGCTGGTCGAGTATGCGGGCGATGGCGTGCTGCGCGTAGCCGTCGGAGATCGACAGGCCGAACTTCTGGTCGTCCGTGCCGGTCCGGATCTTCTCGTGGCCGCCCGCGCCGATGCCGGGGATCACACGGACCATCACCTTCTGGTGGCCGTCGGGGCCCACGGCGGCGGCCAGGCGTGCGATCTCCGACGGCGAGTCGATGACGATGCGGCCCACGCCAAGGCGCAGGGCGGCGTCGAGGTCGCGCGGCGACTTGGCGTTGCCGTGCAGGACGATGCGCTCGGGCGGGAAGCCGGTGGTGACGGCGAGTTCCAGTTCGCCGGCGGAGCAGACGTCCAGGCCGAGGCCCTCCTCGTCCATCCAGTGGGCCATGGCCCGGCACAGGAACGCCTTGGCCGCGTAGTGGATCTCGGCGTCGGGGAAGGCGTGCCCGTAGGTCCGGCAGCGTTCGCGGACCTCGGCCTCGTCGAGGACGTAGACCGGGGTGCCGAAGCGGTCGGCGATCCGCATGAGGGGGACGCCGCCCACGGAGAGGTCGCCGTGCGCGGGGTCGGTGGTGGACGCGGGCCAGACCGAGAGGTCGGCGCGGGCGGCGCGGGCCGCGGGTACGCGGACGGTGGTCATGCCGGGCAACCCCTCTCAGCCGGCCGCAGTGCGGGGACGGGCGGCCGTACGGCCAAGGCGCCGGCCGGCGCGGCTGCCGGGGCGGCTGCCGGAGCCGCGAACTGCGGGTCGAGCGTGACGCGGGTGACGCCGAGCGGCGCGGTCAGCGCGCGCAGCGCGGGCTCGGCGAGGCGGATCCACGCCTGGCCGGGTCCGAGGGTGGCGACGAGCCTGCGCTCGGAGGTGAAGGCCACCGCCGTGCGGCGGCCCAGCGGCGTGCGGAAGAGCCGGGTGGTGCATCCGGAGGGGCCCGGCCGGACCGGGACGTACAGGGGTCCGGCCGGGAACAGTTCGAGGGGCTCGGGGTCCTCGCCGTACAGGAGTTGTGCCATCGGGTCCTCCCGGAGTCCGCGCCGTGCGCGGGCTGGAGTGGGGTGGGTGGGTGGAGTGGATGGGGTGGGGCCGGGCCCCGGACCACGGGGAGGCGGGCCGGGGCTCGTCATCGACGCTATGCCCGGTGGCCCCGCGTCCGGGGCGGTCCCTGACGGGACGCTGACGGCGACCCGGGCGATGTTGACGGGACGCTGACGCACCGGGGTTCAGGGCCGGTGGACCAGCTCGACCAGCAGCGCCGCGATCAGCGTCCACGCGCCGATCCCGAGCAGCCACAACGCGTCGGTGACGAGGCCGACGGCGAACACGGCCGCCGCGGCGGCCAGGAGGGCGTGGAAGAGGCGCTTCATGCCGCGGTCGCCGGCGGGGAGCGGGAACCTCATGGACGGGAACCTCACGGAGTCGCTCACCCCTCGAAGCGGTAGCCCATCCCGGCCTCGGTGACGAGGTAGCGGGGGTGGGAGGGATCGGTCTCGAGTTTGCGGCGCAGTTGGGCCATGTAGACCCGCAGGTAGTTGGTCTTGTTGCCGTGGGTCTCGCCCCAGACCTCGCGCAGCAGGTGCTTCTGGCTGATGAGGCGGCCGGGGTGGGTGACCAGGATCTCCAGCAGATGCCATTCCGTCGGGGTGAGGCGGATGTCGCGGCCGGAGCGGCGGACCTTCTTCGCGGTCAGGTCGACGGTGAAGTCGTCCGTGGTGACCAGCGTCGTCTCGGCGACGGGGTCCGTCTCGGTGCGGCGGACGGCGGCGCGCAGGCGGGCCAGGAGTTCGTCCATGCTGAAGGGCTTGGTGATGTAGTCGTCGGCGCCCGCGTCGAGCGCGGCGACCTTCTCGCCGGAAGCCCTGCGGGCCGAGAGCACCAGGATCGGCACGCGGGTCCAGCCGCGCAGCGTCCTGATGACGTGGACGCCGTCCATGTCCGGCAGCCCGAGGTCCAGGACGACGACGTCGGGCCGGCGTGCCTGGGCCAGGCGCAGGGCCGTGGTGCCGTCGGGCGCCGCGTCCACACCGTAGCGGCGGGCCCGCATGTTGAGGACGAGTGCGCGGACGAGCTGGGGGTCGTCCTCCACGACCAGCACCCGGGTCATCGTTGTGCCCCTTTCCTGTCGTGCGGGGGAAGAGAGGCCGGAGCGCCGGAGTCCGGTGCGGGGGGAGCCGGCTGCCCGGGGAGGGTTCCGGGCAGCCGGCTCCGACGGCGTACGCGTAACGCCATCAGTGGTCGGCCGCCGCGAGGTCCTTGAGGGCGATGTTGAGTTCGAGCACGTTCACGCGGGGCTCGCCCATGAAGCCGAGGGTGCGGCCCTCGGTGTGCTCGTCGACCAGCTTCCGGACCCGGTCGGCGGGCAGGCCGTTCCTCTCGGCGACGCGGTGGACCTGGAGGTCGGCGTACTGCGGGGAGATGGCCGGGTCGAGGCCGGAGCCGGAGGAGGTGACGGCGTCCGCGGGCACGTCCGAGGGGTTGACCGGGTGGCCGGGCACGGAGTTGTCCTTGACGACGGCGGCCTTGGCGTCCTTGACCCACTGGACCAGCTCGGCGTTGTCGGCGGAGCGGTTGGTGGCGCCGGACAGGATGAGCTTGTACTGGGTGTTGACGCTGTTGCTGCCGAGGCCGTTCTGCGGGCGTCCCTGGAACCACTTGAGGTCGGGCTCCGGGGTCTCCTGGCCCTTCTTGAGCGGCAGGTTGTACGCCTGGCCGATCAGGGACGAGCCGACGACCTTGCCGTGCGACTCGGTCTCGGAGCCGTTCGCCTTGCCGGCGAAGAGTCCCTGGGCGACGCCGGTGACGGCCAGCGGGTAGATGACGCCGGTGACGAGGGTCAGCACGAGCAGGGCGCGCAGGCCCGCGCCGAGCAGCCGGGCGGTGTTGGTGAGGGAGGTGTTCATGGCGGTCAGCCGATCCCGGGGATGAGGGAGATGAGCAGGTCGATGGCCTTGATGCCGATGAAGGGCGCGATCAGCCCGCCGAGGCCGTACACGGCGAGGTTTCGGCGGAGCAGCCGGTCGGCGCTGACCGGCCGGTAGCGGACGCCCTTGAGGGCGAGCGGCACCAGCGCGACGATGACCAGCGCGTTGAAGATCACCGCGGACAGGATCGCGGAGTCCGGCGAGGACAGCTGCATGATGTTGAGCTTGTCGAGGCCCGGGTAGACGGCCGCGAACAGCGCCGGGATGATCGCGAAGTACTTGGCGACGTCGTTGGCGATGGAGAACGTCGTCAGGGCGCCGCGGGTGATGAGGAGTTGCTTGCCGATCTCGACGATCTCGATGAGCTTGGTCGGGTTGGAGTCGAGGTCGACCATGTTGCCGGCCTCCTTGGCGGCCGACGTGCCCGTGTTCATCGCGACTCCGACGTCGGCCTGCGCGAGCGCGGGCGCGTCGTTGGTGCCGTCGCCGGTCATCGCGACCAGTTTGCCGCCGGCCTGCTCCCGCTTGATCAGGGCCATCTTGTCCTCGGGCGTGGCCTCCGCGAGGAAGTCGTCGACGCCCGCCTCTTCGGCGATCGCCTTGGCGGTCAGCGGGTTGTCACCGGTGATCATGACGGTCTTGATGCCCATGCGCCGCAGCTCCTCGAACCGCTCCCGCATGCCCTGCTTGACCACGTCCTTCAGGTGGATCACCCCGAGGACGCGGGCGCCGTCGCCGTCCTCCACGGCGACCAGCAGCGGGGTGCCGCCCGCCGCGGAGATGCGGTCGGCGGCCTCGCCGGCGCCCTCGGCGACCGTGCCGCCGCGTTCGCGGACCCAGGCGGTGACCGAACCGGCCGCGCCCTTGCGGACCTTGCGGCCGTCGACGTCCACGCCGGACATCCGGGTCTGGGCGGTGAACTCGATCCACTCCGCGCCCACCAGCTCGCCCCGGTCGCGCTCGCGCAGCCCGTACCGCTCCTTGGCCAGGACGACGACGGAGCGGCCCTCGGGCGTCTCGTCGGCCAGCGAGGAGAGCTGGGCGGCGTCCGCCAGCCGGGCCTCGGTGGCGCCGCCGACCGGCACGAACTCGGCGGCCTGCCGGTTGCCGAGGGTGATGGTGCCGGTCTTGTCCAGCAGCAGGGTGGAGACGTCGCCGGCGGCCTCGACGGCGCGGCCCGACATGGCCAGGACGTTGCGCTGCACGAGGCGGTCCATGCCCGCGATGCCGATCGCGGAGAGCAGGGCGCCGATGGTGGTCGGGATGAGGCAGACCAGCAGCGCCACCAGCACGACCATCGTCAGGTCGGTGCCCGCGTAGCCGGCGAGGGGCGGCAGGGTGGCGCAGGCCAGCAGGAAGACGACGGTCAGCGAGGCCAGCAGGATGTTCAGCGCGATCTCGTTCGGCGTCTTCTGCCGGGCCGCGCCCTCCACCAGGTTGATCATCCGGTCGATGAAGGTCTCCCCCGGCTTCGTCGTGATCCGGACGACGATCCGGTCGGAGAGCACCTTGGTGCCGCCGGTGACCGCGGACCGGTCGCCGCCGGACTCGCGGATGACGGGCGCGGACTCGCCGGTGATCGCCGACTCGTCCACCGAGGCGACGCCCTCGGCGACGTCGCCGTCACCGGGGATGACGTCGCCGGCCTCGCAGACCACGAGGTCGCCGACGCGCAGCCCGGTGCCGGGCACCTGCTCCTCGCGCCCGTCCGTCAGGCGGCGGGCGACGGTGTCGGTCTTGGCCCTGCGCAGGGTGTCGGCCTGCGCCTTGCCTCGGCCCTCGGCGACGGCCTCCGCGAGGTTGGCGAAGATCACGGTGAGCCAGAGCCAGGCGCTGATGGTCCAGCCGAACCAGTCGCCGGGGTCGGCGAAGGAGAAGACGGTCGTCAGGACGGAACCGACGAGGACGACGAACATGACGGGCGACTTCACCATCACGCGCGGGTCCAGCTTGCGGAAGGCGTCGGGCAGCGACCTGACGAGCTGCCCGGGGTCGAACAGGCCCGCGCCGACGCGGCCTTCCTCCGGTGTGTGCCCGGTGGGCGCGTCGCTGTGCGGCGCCCTGGTCGGGGTGGCTGTGGACATGGCGTCCTCGTGCTTCTGCGGGTCGGGCCGCTGGGAGTCGGTGTGGTGGGCAGGGGTGCCGGTGTTCATGCCGCCAGCCCTTCGGCGAGCGGGCCCAGGGCGAGCGCCGGGAAGTAGGTCAGACCGGTGATGATCAGGATGGCGCCGACGAGCAGGCCGGTGAACAGCGGTTTCTCGGTGCGCAGGGTGCCCGCGGAGGCGGGTACGGGCTTCTGCTGGGCGAGGGAGCCGGCGAGCGCCAGGACGAACACCATCGGCAGGAAGCGGCCGAGCAGCATCGCCAGCCCGAGGGTGCTGTTGAACCACTGGGTGTCGGCGTTCAGGCCGGCGAAGGCGGAGCCGTTGTTGTTCGAGGCCGAGGTGTAGGCGTAGAGGATCTCGGAGAATCCGTGCGCCCCGCTGTTGGTCATCGAGTTGCCCGGGGTCGGCAGGGCCATGGCGGCGGCGGTGAGGACCAGCACCAGGGCGGGCGTGATGAGGATGTAGCAGGCCGCGAACTTGATCTCGCGGGTGCCGATCTTCTTGCCCAGGTACTCGGGGGTGCGGCCGACCATCAGACCGGCGATGAACACCGCGATGACCGCCATGATCAGCATCCCGTAGAGGCCGGAGCCGGTGCCGCCGGGCGCGATCTCGCCCAGCATCATGCCGAGCATGGTGATGCCGCCGCCGAGTCCGGTGAACGAGGAGTGGAAGGAGTCCACCGCGCCCGTGGAGGTCAGCGTGGTCGACACCGCGAAGATCGACGAGGCGCCCACGCCGAAGCGGAGTTCCTTGCCCTCCATCGACGCGCCCGCGAGTTCCGGGGCGGGTCCGTGGTGGGCGAACTCGGTCCACATCATCAGGGCGGTGAAGCCGAGCCAGATGGCGGCCATCGTGCCGAGGATCGCGTAGCCCTGGCGGACCGAGCCGACCATGAGGCCGAAGGTCCGGGTCAGGGAGAACGGGATGAGCAGGATCAGGAAGATCTCGAAGAGGTTCGAGAAGGGCGTCGGGTTCTCGAAGGGGTGGGCGGAGTTGGCGTTGAAGTAGCCGCCGCCGTTGGTGCCCAGCTCCTTGATGGCCTCCTGGGAGGCGACCGCGCCGCCGTTCCACTGCTGGGGGTCGCCGAGGAACTGGCCGACCTCGTGGATGCCGGAGAAGTTCTGGATGGCCCCGCAGGCGACCAGGACGACGGCGGCGACCGCGGCGATCGGCACCAGGACGCGGACGACACCGCGCACCAGGTCCGCCCAGAAGTTGCCCAGCTCACCGGTGCGGGACCGGGCGAAGCCGCGCACCAGGGCGACGGCGACGGCCATGCCGACGGCGGCGGAGACGAAGTTCTGCACGGCGAGGCCGGCGGTCTGCACGACGTGGCCCATGGCCTGTTCGCCGTAGTACGACTGCCAGTTGGTGTTGGTCACGAAGGACACGGCGGTGTTGAACGCCTGGTCCGGGTCGATCGACGCGAAGCCGAGGGAGCCGGGGAGGACGCCCTGGAGCCGCTGGAGCAGGTAGAGGAAGAGGACGCCGGCGAGGGAGAAGGCGAGGACGCCGCGCAGGTACGCGGGCCAGCGCATCTCCCGGTCGGGGTCGGCACCGATGCCCTTGTAGATCCACTTCTCGACGCGCCAGTGCTTGTCGGACGAGTAGACCCGGGCCATGTGGTTGCCGAGGGGTATGTAGGCGAGCGCCAGCGCGGCGACGAGCGCGAGCAGCTGGAGGACGCCGGCGAGGACGGGGCTCATGTGGTGCTCAGAACCTCTCCGGGTAGATCAGGGCGAGGACGAGGTAACCCAGGAGGGCGACGGCCACGACCAGGCCGACGATGTTCTCGGCGGTCACAGCTTCGTCACCCCCTTGGCGACGAGAGCCACCAACGCGAACACCGCGATCGTGGTGACGACGAAGGCCACGTCGGCCATCGCAACTCCTAAGAGGTTCGGGCAGGGAACTGACACATCGAGGAAAGCTCCTTCCCGGCCCGATCCGGTCGCCGTTGATGGCTTCCATACGGCGACCGGAACGGCTTTGACGCTTCCCTGATGGCGTGCCTGCCACGGGCGGCACGGGACGCCGCCGCGACGCGCCCGCGCCGGGTCGCGGCAGGCCCCGCGACGCTCGTCGCCGACCCGCACCTCTGGTACCGGCAGGCCGAGGGCGCCCGGCGCTCCCTGGCCCCGGGGTCGCCGGCCGGCGGCGGGACGGCACCGCGACGGGCGAAGACGACGAGGCGCAGTACGGCGAAGCGCGCGACGCCGGCGAGTGCGGAGGCGGACAGGTAGACGATCTGCTCCAGGACCGCGCCGGGCGCCGCCACCAGCTGGTGCAGGGCGAGCATCGCCGCGCAGGTCGCCGCGTAGGCGGCCGCCGCCGATCCGGCGGACTGCGTGTGCTGGCGCCAGGTCGCGCGCCCGCCGGCGCCGAAGGTGAAGCGGGCGTGCAGCTCGGTGGCGAGGAGCGTCGAGACCACGGTGATCACGGCGTTGGCCAGGGCCCAGGGAAGCCAGGCGGCGAGGGCCGCCACGGCGGCACTGGAGGCCAGTCCCACCCCGCCGCCGCACAGGACGAAGCGGGCGAAGGCGGCGAGGGCACCGGGCCGCTCCCGCGGCCGGTCGGGCGCTCTGTCCGCGGTCACCGTCACCGTCACCGATTCCATGGCCCGACCCCCCTGTAGATTCCGTGCACCTTGTTGGCACCACTATGGCACACGCATGGTGCCAGTGCGAGTCCTTTATGGCGTCAGCTGTGCCACCAGAAAGGCGGCGCACCCCGACACGGTGTCGGGGTGCGCCGCCCTGGGACGGTGGAGCGGGGGCCGCTCCGGCACTACCTCGGGTCGCGGTCGAAGACCGACTTCGACCAGAAGTAGCCGAGCACGGTGAGCGCCACGCACCAGACGAGGGCCAGCCATCCGTTGTGGCCGATCTCGGTGCCGAGCAGCAGGCCGCGCAGGGTCTCGATGGCCGGGGTGAAGGGCTGGTACTCGGCGATCGGCTGGAACCAGCCCGGCATCGCGTCGATCGGCACGAAGGTGCTGGAGATGAGCGGCAGGAAGATCAGCGGCAGCGCGTTGTTGCTGGCGGCCTCGGCGTTGGGGCTGATCAGGCCCATGCCGACGGCGATCCAGGTGAGGGCGACGGAGAAGGCCGCCACCAGTCCGAACGCGGCGAGCCACTCCAGGGCCGTGGCGTCGGTGGAACGGAACCCGATCGCGAGGGCGACGACGCCGACGAAGACGACGCTCAGGATGGACTGGAGCACGCTGCCGATGACGTGCCCGACGAGGACCGAGCCGCGGTGGATCGCCATGGTGCGGAAGCGGGCGATGATGCCCTCGGTCATGTCGTTGGAGACGGAGACGGCCGTACCGATCGTGGTGCTGCCGATGGTCATCAGGATCAGCCCGGGGACGAGGTAGGCGACGTAGGCGTCGCGGTCCGCGCCGCCGCCCATGCCCGCGCTCATCACGTCGCCGAAGATGTAGACGAAGAGCAGGAGCAGCATGACCGGGGTGAGCAGCAGGTTCAGGGTGAGGGACGGGTAGCGGCGGGCGTGCAGCAGGTTCCGCCGGAGCATGGTGGACGAGTCGCGCAGAGTGAGGGCGAGGGTGCTCATCGGACGGTCTCCTTGGACTGGTCGGCCTGGGCGGGGACGGTGGTGGAGCCGGTGAGGGCGAAGAAGACGTCGTCGAGGTCGGGGGTGTGCACGGTCAGTTCGTCGGCCTCGATGCCGGCCCCGTCGAGCCGGTCCAGGACGGTGCGCAGCTCGCGCTGGCTGCCGTCGCTGGGGATCTGGAGGGTGAGCGCCTCGTCGTCGCGGGCGGCGTCGGGGAGGGCGTCGGCGGCGTCGCGGTAGGCGGCGGGGTCGGTGAAGCGGAGGCGGACGTGGCCGCCCGGGATGAGGCGCTTGAGCTCGTCGGCGCTGCCCTCGGCGGCGATCCGGCCGTCGTTGAGGACGGCGATGCGGTCGGCGAGTTCGTCGGCCTCCTCCAGGTACTGGGTGGTGAGGAAGACGGTGGTGCCGCCGTTGACGAGTGCGCGGATGATCCGCCACATGTTGTGCCGGGAGCGGGGGTCGAGGCCGGTGGTGGGCTCGTCGAGGAAGATGATGCGCGGGTTGCCCACCAGGGTCATGGCGATGTCCAGGCGGCGCTTCATGCCGCCTGAGTAGGTGGAGGCGGGCTTCTTCGCGGCCTCGACGAGGTCGAAGCGCTCCAGCAGTTCGGCGGCGACCCGCCGCCCCTCGGCCTTGGACAGGTGGTTCAGGTCCGCCATCAGGAGCATGTTCTCCTCGCCGGTGATCAGCCCGTCCACGGCGGAGAACTGACCGGTGACGCCGATCGCGGCGCGCACGGCCTGCGGGTCGGTGCCGAGGTCGTGGCCGCCGACCTGGGCCTGGCCGCCGTCGGCGGTGATCAGGGTGGACAGGATCTTGACGGCGGTGGTCTTTCCCGCCCCGTTCGGCCCGAGCAGCGCGAACACCGACCCGGCCGGGATGCGCAGGTCGATGCCGTCCAGGACGACCTTGTCACCGAAGGACTTGCGCAGGCCGACGGCGGAGATCGCGGCGGGCGCGGGGCCGGCACCCTGGCCGGATGTGGGCATGACAGTCGAAGGCACGGGGCCCTCCCGTTCGAAGGCTGGAGTGACTGGGGACGAGAAGTGCGGTGGGTTCCGACGTACCGCTGAAGTCGATGACGTCATCATGGCACCACTGTGGCACCACATGCAAGGGAACAAGTGGCGCCTACTGGCACCACGCGACGCCAATCAGCGCCAGGATTGCGAAAGCGCAGGTCGGAGCACCGGCGGGAGCGGGAAAAAAATTCCCTGAGGAATTCCGTACGGCGATGTCGAGAACACGGGTCCCGCTCCGTCCCCGGGGTGAACGCGGCCACAATGGACCGCACCAGCACCGAGGAGACGCACCATGGCCAAGTACCTGCTGCTCAAGCACTACCGGGGCGCCCCGGCCGCCGTGAACGACGTGCCGATGGACCAGTGGACGCCCGAGGAGATCTCGGCGCACGTGCAGTACATGCGGGACTTCGCGGACCGTCTGGAGAAGACCGGCGAATTCGTCGACGGTCAGGCGCTCGCCCCCGAGGGCACCTTCGTCCGGTACGACGGTGAGGGCCGCCCTCCGGTCACGGACGGCCCGTTCGCCGAGACCAAGGACCTCATCGCCGGCTGGATGATCATCGACGTCGACAGCTACGAGCGCGCCGTCGAGCTGGCCGGTGAGCTGTCGGCCGCCCCCGGCGCGGGCGGGAAGCCGATCCACGAGTGGCTGGAGCTGCGCCCGTTCCTGGTCGAGCCGCCCACCGTCACGGAGTGACCCGGGAGATGGACGAGGTCCTGCTGAGGAGCCTCACGCCGAGCGTGCTCGGCATCCTCGTGCGCCGCGGAGCGGACTTCGCGGCGGCCGAGGACGCGGTCCAGGACGCCCTGACGGAGGCGGTCCGGGCCTGGCCGGACGACCCGCCGCGGGATCCGAAGGGCTGGCTGGTCGCCGTGTCCTGGCGGCGGTTCCTCGACGCGACCCGGTCGGACACGGCCCGCCGCCGGCGCGAGGACCGGGTGGACGAGGAGCCGGCGCCCGGCCCCGCGTCCTCGGTGGACGACACGCTTCAGCTCTACTTCCTGTGCGCCCACCCCTCGTTGACGCCGTCGTCGGCAGTCGCGCTCACCCTGCGCGCCGTCGGCGGGCTCACCACCCGTCAGATCGCCCGCGCCTACCTGGTGCCGGAGGCGACCATGGCGCAGCGCATCAGCCGCGCCAAACGCACCGTCTCCGGCGTGCGGTTCGACCGGCCCGGCGACGTGGCGACCGTGCTGCGGGTGCTCTACCTGGTGTTCAACGAGGGCTACTCGGGCGACGTCGACCTCGCCGCCGAGGCCATCCGGCTCACCCGGCAGCTCGCGGCCGCCGTCGACCATCCCGAGGTGGCGGGGCTGCTGGCGCTGATGCTGCTCCACCACGCGCGCCGCGCCGCGCGGACCGGGCCCGACGGCAGCCTTGTGCCGCTCGCCGAGCAGGACCGCGGCCGGTGGGACACCGCGTCGATCGCCGAGGGCGTGGCGATCCTCCAGGCGGCGCTGGCCCGCGACCGGCTGGGCGAGTTCCAGGCCCAGGCGGCCGTCGCCGCCCTGCACGCCGACGCGCCCACCGCCGAGGAGACGGACTGGGTGCAGATCGTGGAGTGGTACGACGAGTTGGCCCGCCTGACCGACAGCCCCGTGGTCCGGCTCAACCGCGCGGTGGCCGTCGGTGAGGCCGACGGTGCGCGGGCGGGTCTGGCGGCGCTCGCGGCGGTGGACTCCTCGCTGCCCCGGTACACGGCGGCGGCGGCGTACCTGCACGAGCGGGACGGCGACCCGGCGAAGGCGGCCCGGCTGTACGCCGAGGCGGCCCTCAAGGCCGACAACCTCGCCGAGCGCGACCACCTGACACGCCGTGCGGCCCGGCTCAACGCCACGCGCCCGCCGGGAAGTTAGCCCCGAGGGCGGCCGGCTACGACTCCGAGCGGGACGCCGGTCCGGCTCGACGCCCGCCCTCCTCGGGCTGGTTGGCGTCGGGGGCCCGGCCGCCGGGATGCCGCAGGGCGCAGAAGTACCCGATGGCGAGGACGACCGCCATGCCGTAGAAGACCCACTGGTTGGCCTCGGCGAAGTCGAGGCGTACGGCGGACATGGCGTCCCGTGTCGCGGTGGCGACGGGGCCGTCGCCGGTGGGTACGCGGGCGTCCGCGTTGCCCGTGACCGTCTCCGTGACCTGCCTGGCCACGGTGCGCTCGGTGTCCGGTGCCACGCCGCGCTCCCGCAGGGTCTGCTCGACGTTGTCGGTCATGGTGTGCGTCAGCATGGTGCCGAAGACGGCCAGGCCGACGCTGGCCGCGTAGTTGCGGACGGTCTGGGTGATGCCGGTGACCTCGCCGTACGAGGCGTCGATCGCGCGGTTGACGGCGTCCGTCGACGCGGGGGCCAGGACGAAGCCGATGCCCGCACCGGCCAGGGCGACGTACGGCCACTGGTCGTGCATCGAGAGGTCCGTCAGTTTCCCCGCCCACAGCGCGAAGCCGACGGCGCCGAGCGCGCACCCGATCCGCAGCGCCGGACGCGCCCCCCGCTTGTCGAGGATGCGGCCGCCCCACTGGGAGGCGATGGCGAACCCGGCGAAGAAGTACAGCAGGTACAGCGCGGCCTGGTTGGGCGAGGCGCTCAGCGAGACCTGGGCGTAGACCGAGGCGAAGAAGAACACCGGGACGAAGGCCAGCATCGCGAAGAAGAGCACCAGCGCGTCCACGGTGAAGGCGCGGTCGCGGAAGACGGCGAGGTTGACCAAGGGGCGGCCGGGGGCGCGGAGTTCGTAGCGGCAGAAGACGTACAGGATCGCCAGGCCGCCCACGATGCAGGCCCAGGTCGCCACGGAGTCCCAGCCCCACGCGGCCGCCTGCTGGAAGCCGAGCACGCTCAGGCCCATGCCGGCGACGATCAGCAGGGCGCCCTTCACGTCCAGGGTCTCCGCGCGGCGGCGGTCGGGGATGTGGGCCAGCACCGTCAGGATCAGCGCGATGATCGCGACGGGGACGTTGACCCAGAAGATCGCCCGCCAGGTCCAGGCCATCAGCCAGCCGCCGAGCAGCGGTCCCACGGCGGTGAGGGCGCCGGTGATGCCGAAGAAGAGGGCGAGCGCGCGCCCCCGGTGCTCCACCGGGAACACCGCGACGACCACGGCGAGCGCGGCCGGGAAGAGCAGCGCGGCGCCCAGGCCCTGGGTGGCCCGGAAGATGATCAGCCAGGTCAGCGCGTAGTCCCCGGAGGGCACGCAGCCGCACAGCACCGACGAGATGACGAAGATCAGGGTGCCCGCCACAACGACCCGGCGCGGACCCCACAGGTCGGCCAGCCGGCCGCCGAGGGCGAAGAACGCGGCCAGGGAGAGCAGGTAGGCGTTGATGACCCACTGCATGCCGGTGGAGGAGAGCCCGAGTTCGGAGACGATGTCGGGGGCCGCGATCGACACGATGGTCTGGTCGATGAAGGTCATCGCCACCGCGAACATCATCGCGGCCAGGGCCAGCGACTGGGAGGCGGCGCGACCGGCACCGAGCGCGTCCGGGTCCCGCTTCGTGTGCGTTCCGCTCACCCGGTCAGTCTGCGCCGGGCCTCCCGGCGGCGCATCCGGAGCCTTCGTTCCCTTGGTGGTCCTGGAGCCCCTGGTACCGCAGCAGCAGCATCGCCGCGTCGTCGTGGTGCGGTCCCGCCGCGTGCCGCACGAGGTCCTCGCGCAGGGCGTCCAGGGCGCGGTGCACGTCGGGGTCGTCCAGCAGGTGGGCGCGCTCGGCGAGCGGGTAGAAGCCGCCCCGCTCGTCCCGGGCCTCGGTGACGCCGTCGGTGTGGAGGAGCAGCTGGTCGCCGGGTCCGAAGGGCACCGGGAAGGGGTCCGGGCCGGGGCCGCCGTGTGCGGCCAGGCCCAGGGGGAGGGCGTAGGCGGGCGGCTGCGGGAAGTCGGCGGTGCCGTCGGCGCGGACGAGCATCGGCGCCGGGTGGCCGTAGTTGAGGAGGACGACCCGGTGGTCGTCGCCGATCTCGGCGAGTATCGCGGTCACGAACTTCTCGTCGTCCAGGTCGCGGGCGACGCTGCGTTCCAGCCGCTCGCCCAGCTCGACCAGGTCCCTCTCGTCGTACGCCGCCTCCCGGAAGGCGCCGAGGACGCGGGCAGCGGTCTCCACCGCGTCCAGCCCCTTGCCCTGCACGTCGCCGACGATCACCCGGACGCCGTGCGGCGAGGCGACCACCTCGTACAGGTCGCCGCCGATCCGGGCCTCGGCGAGCGCCGAGGTGTACGAGACGGCGGCCTGCAGCGGGCCCGCGGTCAGCGGTACCGGGCGCAGCAGGACCCGCTGGGCCACCTCCGCGATCGAGCGGACGCTGGCCAGTTCCGCCTCCCGGCGCGAGCGCATCACGGCCGCCGCGATACCGGCGCCGGTGACGCCGGCGACGGACGCCATGGCGGTGTAGCCGCGGGGCCGGTCGAGGAGGTCGTTGTAGGCGCCGAGGCCCACGCACAGGAGCAGCGCGACCAGCCCGATCACCGCCGTACGCCGCCAGCCGCCGACCAGCCCCGCGAAGGCCGGTCCCAGCGACACCAGTGGCAGGAACCCCACTCCGGGCCCGGCGGTGACGTCCACGACGGCGACGACGGCCATGGCGGCGAGGGGCATCCAGGCCAGCGCCGCGGAGGCGGACGACGGCATCTTCACGATCATGACTACTCCGGTGGCACGGCGCTCAAGAGCCGCCCTCTCCCTGTCCTCAGGCGCCCCTACCCAGTCTTTAGACTATGCAAAGGTCCTGCCGCACAGGACTGTCCCAGGGGGCCTTAACCAGATCGAGGCCGAGTGGCCTCCCCGCGGTTACGGCTGCTCACGCCGCCCGGGCCGGCCTCGGCAGCAGTCCCCCGTCGGCCGCGCCGCGCCGGCTCGCCACCGTCAGCGCGAGGGTCACCGTGAGCGAGCCCGCCGCCAGCACGGTCATCGCCGTCGCCGGGGAGGTGAACTGGGCGACCGTGCCGGCCAGCGTCGCGGAGACGCCCTGGAGGGTGAGCATCCCGGCGGAGTGCAGTCCGAGGACGTGCCCGGAGAGTTCGTCGGGGGTCAGGGCGACCAGGCGCTCCTGCTGCACCAGGCTCGCGCCGAAGCCCACGGAGGCCAGCGCGACCAGTGCGGCCGTCACCGGCAGCGGCGGGTGCAGGAACAGGGCGAGGTACGGCGCGGCCAGCAGCACCAGCAGCGGGACGCCGAGCCGCGGGCGCAGCCGGGCCGGGAGCAGCCGGCCGACCGTCACGTCCCCCGCGAGCATGCCCAGCGCGGCGCAGGCGAACAGCGTGCCGGCCGCGCGGGGGTCGTAGGAGACGTACAGCGACTCGCAGCCGACGACGAGGCCGTTGGGGATCCACAGGGCGAGCAGCACGTGGCGGCGCGGCCGGGCGGACCAGAGCAGGGCGTTGGCGCGCCAGGTGGCGCGTACCGAGGGGCGGCCGGTGGCGCGCGGCGGACGGCGGGTCAGCCGCAGCGCGAGGGCCGCCGCCGTGGCGTACAGACCGGCCGCGAGCAGCAGGCACAGGCGCGGGGACAGCAGGGCCACCAGGACGCCGCCGGCCGCGTATCCGGCGATCTGCACGACGCCGCTCATCATGTTGAAGAGCGAACGCCCCGTCAGGTAGCCGTCCTTGGTGAGGATCTCGGTCAGCAGGCCCCAGCGGACGCCGCCGCCGAGGGAGGCGATCAGTCCCTCGACGAGGACGATGGCGAGCATCGCCCAGACGGGCAGGCCGGGCAGCGCGAGGGCGGCGGTGGCGGCGGCGAAGACCAGGGAGAGCGCCGCCAGTGTGGTGCGCGGGGCGAGCCGGTCGGCGCCGGAGAGGAACAGGGTGGCGCCCAGCACCTGGGCCAGTGCCGGGCCGAACATGCTCACCGCGGACAGCAGCGGCGATCCCGTCGCACGGAACACCAGGGTGCCGAGCGCCAGTCCGCTCACCGTCTGGGCGGCGATGTTGGCCGAGGAGGAGAGGAAGAGGGGGCTGAACTCGGGGGTGCGGAAGAGGTCCGCGTAGCTCGTGCGGCGGTTGTCCGGCATGCGGGGGAGTCTGGGCCGCCGCGGTGACCGGCCGTTACTCTTTCGCGTCCGTGCGAAACGTCGGCGGCGGGAACAGTCGGTGGGAGGGGCCATATGGGCTGGTGGCAGATCAACGCCGACACCCTCGCGCGCAGCCGTTTCGTCGTCTCGCCCTTGGCCGAGACCTTCGCGTGCCTGAAGCTGCTGCACGCCGGGGCGGCCGCGCACCCGGGCGAACGGGCCTGGCTCGACGCCCGGCTGCCCGCGTACCGGCGCCGGCTGGCGGACGATCCCGTGACGGCGCTGCTGGTCCGTTCGGGCCTCGGCCGGGAGTGGATCGCCGACTTCCTCACGCCCACCCCGCGCGAGGGCGAGACCTTCGAGGAGGGCGTCGCACGCGTCCGGGCGACCCGCCCCGAGGTGGCCCGCGCCGATCTGGCCGTGTCCCTCGGGGGCGTGCTGCCCGCAGCCCTGGACCGGGACGACCTGCCCGAGCGCGCCGCCGCGCTGCTGGAGCACGTCTGGGCCGAGTCGGTACGGCCGGACTGGGAGCGGCGCCGTCGTGTCCTGGAGGCGGACGTCGTCGCGCGGACGGCGCGGGTCAGCCGGGGCGGCTGGGCGGCGGTGCTCGACGCGCTGCGGCCCGGCACCCGCTGGCTCGGCGACAGCCGCCTCCAGATCAACCTGAACCCGTACCCGCCGCGCGACCTGTCCGGGGCCGAGCTGGTCCTGGTGCCCGTCACCCCGCAGCGGCAGGGCTGGGTGGCGTGGGAGGAACCGGAGCGGTACGCGGTGGTCTACCCGTGCACGGGTGCCCTCGCGGACGACGGTGCGCGGACCGTCCCCGCGGCGCTCGGCGCGCTGCTCGGCCCGGCCCGCGCGGGTGTGCTGGTCCTGCTGGGCTCCCCGATGAGCACCAGCCAGCTGGTGGGGGTGACCGGACAGGCCCTCGGCTCGGTCGGCCGGCATCTGCGGGTGCTGCTGGACGCCGGCCTGGTGGAACGCCGCCGGGCGGGCCGGTCGGTGCTGTACTCACGGACGGCGGCCGGGGAGGTGCTGGTCGAGGCGGCGGCCGGGGACCTGCCCGCCGAGGCGGCGGCCGGGGATGCGCCGGTCGAGGCGGCGGCCGGGGAGGCACCCGCCGAGCCGGCAGCCGGGGACGCGCCCGCCGAGCCGCCAGCCGAAGAAGCGCCCGCCGAGCCGCCAGCCGAGGAAGCGCCCGCCGAGGAGGCACCCGCCGAGCCTCCAGCCGATGAAGCGCCCGCCGAGCCGGCAGCCGAAGAAGCAGCCGTCGGGACAGCCACCGGGTGAACACCCGCCGAGGCGGCCACCGGGAGGGTGGCCGGCGAGGCCGAAGGCGGGGTGGCGGCCGGAGGAGCTGTCACCCGGCGGGGCTAGCATCCGGGCATGACGACCTCAGAGAACGCGCGCAGCAGTGAAGGCCTTCCCCTCGACGTCGGGATCGACGCCCTCCAGGGCGGGTCCGCCGACCTCTCCCAGTACGCGGGCCGGGTCGTACTGGTGGTCAACGTGGCCTCCAAGTGCGGGCTGACCCCGCAGTACGCCGGCCTGGAGCGGCTGCACGAGCGGTACGCGGACCAGGGCTTCACCGTCCTCGGCGTGCCCTGCAACCAGTTCATGGGCCAGGAGCCCGGCAGCTCGGAGGAGATCGCCGAGTTCTGCTCGGCGACGTACGGCGTCACCTTCCCGATGACCGGGAAGGTCGACGTCAACGGCGACGACCGCCACCCGCTCTACGACCGCCTGACCGGCTTCGCCGACGCCGAGGGGCACAGCGGGGACATCCGCTGGAACTTCGAGAAGTTCCTGATCGGGCGGGACGGCAAGGTCGCCGCCCGGTTCGCCCCGCAGACCGAGCCGGAGGCGGCCGAGGTCGTGGCGGCTGTGGAGGCCCGGCTGGCGGACTGAGCGACCGCACACCGGAACGACCGACGGGCCGGTTGACCTTCCCCCTGGGTCAGGCCCGAGCGTCCTCGTCGCCGGGCGGAGAAGCCGTCCGGCGACGGAGGATGACGACGTGGACGACGCGCGCGACGACGGGTTGCTGACCATCGGGGCGTTCGCCGAGCGGGCCCGGCTGTCGGCCAAGGCCCTCAGGCTGTACGACCGGATGGGCCTGCTGGTGCCCGCCCGGGTGGACGAGGCCACCGGCTACCGCTACTACCGCGCCGGCCAGGCGGAACGTGCCCGGCTGGTGGCGCTGCTGCGCCAGTTGGACATGCCGCTCGCGCAGGTCGCGGAGGTGGTCCACGCGGACGGGCCCCGGGCCGCCGCCCTGCTCGACGCCTACTGGGCGGGCGTGGAGGCCCGGGTGGCCGGACAGCGCACGCTCACCGAGCACCTCCGTGGACGACTGTCGGGGAGGAGCTCCGAGATGTACGCGAGGTTCGAGGTCGAGACGGTGGACGTGCCCGAGCAGGTGGTGATCAGCGAAACCCGGCACACTCTGGCGGCGGAACTGCCGGCGTGGATCGGCGCTTCGCTGGGGCGGCTGGAGGAGGCGGCCCGCGGTTGCGGAGGGGTGACGGCGGCGCCGTACGTCGTCTACCACGCCGAGGTGTCCGTGGAGAGTGACGGCCCGGCGGAGTCGTGCGTCCCGGTGGCCGACGAGGCGGCGGCCCGGGCGTGGTGCGAGGAGCGCGGACGGGCCTGGCAGACGCGGGTGCGGGTGGAGCCGGCCGGGCGGCTGGCCTACACCCGGATCACCAAGGCGCAGGTCGCGCATCCGCAGATCCTGACCGCGTTCGAGGCGGTGGAGGCGTGGATCGCCGATCAGGGACTGACGGCGGCGGGACCGTGCCGCGAGGTGTACTTCGCCGACTGGGAGGCGGCGGGTCCCGAGGACCCGGTGTGCGACATCGCCTTCCCGGTGAGGTGAGGTGAGGTGAGGTGAGACAGAGCCCTCTCGGCAAGGTCGGCGAACTGGTCGAGAGGGCTCCGCCGTCGGTACTGCCGGGCGGTGCGTGGAGTCGTCCCTGGGGTGTTACTCCTTGACCGACCCCACGAACGCGTTCCACGCGTCGGCGGGGAAGGCGAGGACCGGGCCCTCCTGGACCTTGGAGTCACGGACGGCGAGCGCCGCCACGAGGGGTGACCGGACCTCGACGCACGCGCCGTTCCCTCCGGAGTAGGAGGACTTGGTCCACGATTCCTGGGCGCCCTGACGAATTGCCATGTCTGCTCCGATGGCGAGTTGCTGAGTGCGGTTTACGCCAATGACGTGTGATCTTTGGCGTGATCGACGCTACTCGCTGACCTCCCCGCACGGAGCAGCCATTCACCCGACCGGATGGCATATTCCAGGTGAGTCTTCCAGTACCGCCAGTCAGGGGTGTAACATTCGCCCCTTCTCAGCGTGCGTACTCCTTCGCCACGTCCTCGATGCGCTGGCGCGACTGCTCCACGTTGAGCGCCTGCGCCCGCAGATGCTCGTACATCACCGTGTACTTCTGCACATCCAGCGCCTTCTCCAGGTACAGGTCGCTGGTCACGCCCTCGATGTAGACCACGCTGGAGTCGGCCGCGTCGGCGAACTCCAGGATCGAGTACTGCCCGTTGATGCCGGGGTGCGCCCCGACGTCGAACGGCAGCACCTGCACGGTGATGTGCGGCAGCTGCGACATCTCGGCGACGTGCTCCAACTGCTCCCGCATCACATGCCTGCCGCCCACCACGCGGCGCAGGCTGGCCTCGTCCAGCACCACCCACAGCCGCAGCGGGTTGTTCTGGGCGGAGATGCGCTCCTGGCGCCGTATGCGGACCTGCACCCGTTTCTCGATGTCGGCGACCGACGTCTCCGGAAGGGCACCCTGGATGAGCGCCTCGGCGTACGCCCGGGTCTGCAACAGCCCGGTGATGATCTGCGGTTCATAGGTCCGCAGCGACTCCGCGTCGGTCTCCAGGCCGATGTAGACGCTGTACGGGATGTCCCCGAAGGCGTGCCACCAGCCCTGCTGGCGCGAGTCCTTGGCCATCTGCATCAGCGAGTCGACGATCCGCTGGTCCTCGACCTCGTACACCCCGCACAGGTCACGGACGTCGCGCTGGCTGATGCTGCGCCTGCCGTTCTCCAGGCGGCTGATCTTCGACTGCGAGACCAGCAGCCGCTCCGCCACCTCCTCGGCCGTCATGCCCTTGAGCTCGCGGAGCCTGCGCAGCTCCTGGCCCAGCCGACGCCGCCTTACGGTGGGATTGACACTCGACGCCACGGAACGTGCACCTCCGGCTGCGTGACTCATACTTGCCACTTTGCGTATCTGCTGCTGAGCAGACTGCCACCAAGGTGGTTTCTACCGCTGGCAAACGGTCCATATGCGCCGCGTACACGCCAGTTCGGGACGCCACCCGTACACATGGCCGCGCGGGGCGGCGGGCCGGGCCGCCGTCCGGGCATGCCGGACGTGCGGTCGGTCCCGCCGCCCCGCGCGGACCTGCGGCTCCCGTGACCGGGCTTGGGGACTGGCGGTGCGGCGGTGCGGTACTGCGTGTGCGTCACTGCGGTGCGGTGCGGCTCAGTGGGCCACCGCACGCGCCATGGATCCGTGGCGTGGTTGCGCCGGAACACCTCGGGCGGGTTCCGGAGCGGGCCTGCCACCGGGTCCGGCGGCCTGACGGCCGGCCGGGGCGGCCGGAGCGCGGCGTTGCTGCGCCCCCGCGCCGTTCTGTACGTCCATCACCGCGTGCGCCACCAGACCGCCCATGGGGTCGTGCCTGATGAGGTCCCGCAGGCGGGACCGCGACGAACGTCCTTCGTTGCCCGGGTAGAGGTGCTTGCCGAGACCGACCGCGTGGGCCAGCGCGGCGAGCGCCGCGGTCCGCGGGTCCGGCGGAACGCCGGTGCGGATCGCCGAGTCGAGCCGGGCCTTGATCTCCCTGCTGATCGCCGTGTCCGTCGCCTGATAGCGAGTCGTCGGCAGCACCCCGCACATCTGGCCCTCCACGGCATGCACCATGCCGCATCGCTCCAGATGCGAGAGGTAGGTCTGGCGCAGCCCCAGGCGGGGCCCGCCAATCCAGTTGACCGCCCGTACGGGAGCGCCACGCCTTCGCAGCAACTCCAACGCGCAGTCCAGTGTTGGATCTCCTGTCGGCCGTGGTGCCACCACGGCGATACGATCCCCGTCTGGGGCTATCCGTCCGGCCAGCGCCAGCTCGACCAGCTGCGCTCCGGCCAGACCCAGGTCGAGCGACTGCGGCTGTGCGGTGGTACCCGTGGTCGGGTCCAACGCCAGCAGCAGAAGCTCCTCCGGAAGTGTTCTGCGGCTCCTGCCCATCCATGCCTCCCCGCGTGGATGAGAGACAGGGTGACCCCTCTCACATTGGTCTGTCGAGGGTGCGTGACCTGTTTGTAGTGGAACCAGTAGGTATGTCGTTCTCGTCTTCCGCGTGGGTTCCCCCCGTACACAGGACACTGGTAAATGGTTTCGGTACGGGATCGGCAGCGCGCACGGCACGTGCGGCGCATGGAGGAGGCATCGGTGGCGGGCGAGTCCCCCGACAGGTCGAAGCAGCGCGAGTCGTCGGAAGAACCGACGTCGGGGAGCGCGGGTCCGGTTCCCGAAGCCAGGACCGAGGCGAGCGAGGCACGTGATCCGCGGCTGGCGGTGTCACGGGAGGACGCGAAGTCCTCGGCGTCCGCCGGGTCCGACGGCACGGAGCGCCGACGTGGGGGCGTCGACACGGCGACCCGGGTGCTGTCGGTCCGCGAGACGGAGACGGAAGCGGAGTCGGACGAGGCGGACACAGCGGACGAAGCGAGGTCCGCCGACGAGGAGCCGTCCGAGGAGGCCGAAGACTCCGGGACGTCCGGAACGTCCGAGACGGCCGCCGAGACGGAGTCCGCCGACGAGGGCGACGAGGGCGAAGCGTCCGACGCCTCCGAGGCCTCGGACGGCTCCGACGAAGCGGATACGCCGGAGAAGTCCGAGAAGCCGGATACGTCCGCTACGTCTGCCACGTCCGAGGAGGACGACGCCGGGGACGACTCCGGGGACGACTCCGGGGACGACGCCACCCCCAGCGACGGGCGCCTCCGGGACGCCGTGGCCGCCTGGGTGGCGACCGCGGACGAGCGGGCCGCCGCCAACGCGCGCCTGGAGGCCCCGGAGGGGGACGAGGGCACCGAGGGCGCCCAGAAGGACGCCGAGGCCCCCGAGGAGGCCCCGGAGGCCGACGAGAAGCCCTCCGACGCCCCCGCGGAAGACGCGCGTCCGGTCGACCAGCCCACCGCCGTGTTCCAGACGCGGCCCGCCAAGCCCCCTGTCGACCAGCCCACGACGATGCTGAAGCTGGGCGACGTCGCCCCGGCCGCCAAGAAGTCCGACAAGAACGCCAAGGACGCCGAGGGCGACAAGGCACGCAAAGCGGGCAGCAAAGACAAGGCAGACGAGGAAGGCAAGGGGAGCAAGGCCGACGAGCCGCGCGACGTCGAGCGGACCAGCAAGTTCGTGGCGCTGCGCCACCTCGACGACCCGGCGACGCGCAAGCCGCCTGGCGCCCCGAAGGCACCCGGCGAGCCTGCCGAGCCCACCGAGCAGCCGCGCGTTCCCCGCAACGCCCCCACCGCCGCCGTACCCCAGGTCGGTCCGGAGCGGACGACACAGCAGCCGCTGCCGCCGAAGCCGCCGCTGGACCTGCTGGCGGAGCTGACCAACACCCCGCCGCCCCCGGAGACCCCGCTGCGGACGACGGTGCGCCGGGTCAAGATCTGGACGCCGCTGGTCGTCCTGCTGCTGATCGTCTTCGCGGTGGCGCAGTCGATGCGCCCGCTGCCCGCGCCCACCCTGGACCTCACGGCCGAGGACAGCTTCACCTTCGAGGGCGGCAAGCCGCAGATCCCGTGGCCGTCCAGCGGGCAGGCCGCGCTCGACGTGCAGGGCATCGGGAGCTTCGGCTCGTCCGGCGACCAGAAGCCCGTACCGATCGCGAGCGTCGCCAAGGTCATGACCGCGTACGTCATCCTGCGCGAGCACCCGCTCAAGAGCGGCGCCGAAGGCCCGAAGATCAAGATCGACCAGGCCGCCGAGGACCAGTCGCAGGCGGGCCAGGAGTCGACGGTCAACGTGTTCGCGGGCGACTCGATCTCGCAGCGCGAGGCCCTCGAGAGCATCCTCATCGCGTCCGCGAACAACGTGGCGCGGCTGCTCGCCCGCTGGGACGCGGGGTCCGAGAAGGCGTTCGTCGAGAAGATGAACGCCGCCGCCGAGGACCTCGGCATGACCAACACCACGTACACCGACCCGTCGGGCCTGAACAACACCACCGTGAGCACCGCCGTGGACCAGGTGAAGCTGGCCAAGGCGGCGATGACGGAGCCCGCGTTCCGCGAGGTCGCGGCGATGATGTCCTACGACGACTACAAGGGCGTCAACCACTCCAACTGGAACCACCTGGTCGGCCACAACGACGTCGTCGGCATCAAGACCGGCACCACCACCTCCGCGCTCGGCAACCTCGTCTTCGCGGCCAAGAAGGACGTCGACGGCGAGACCCGGACCATCGTCGGTGCCGTGGTGCGGCAGCCGGCGGGCGGCGCGGACAACACCATCCTCGGTGCCGCGCTGGACTCCAGCGACAAGCTGATCCGGGCCGCGCAGGACACCTTGGAGTCGTCGACGATCGTGAAGAAGGGCAGCGTCGTCGGGTACGTCGACGACGGTCTCGGCGGCCGCACGCCGGTCATCGCCACGCAGGACGTCAAGGCGGTCGGCTGGGCGGGCCTGACCGTGAAACTGACGTTCAAGGCGGACGAGGTGCCGCACACGGCGAAGGCCGGGACGAAGGTCGGCACCCTCGCGGTCGGCGACGGCGGCAGCAGCGGCGCGGTGAAGGTGCCGGTCGCCCTCCAGGACGACCTCGCCGAGCCCGGCTTCACGGACAAGCTCACCCGCGTGGGCTGAGTCCACGGGCCCGCACGGGCCGGACCGACGCCCAACGCCCCCGTGGCCGACCGGCCGCGGGGGCGTTCGCGTGGGGCGCCGAAAGTGAGGAAGCCACGGTGCGGGCGTGCGTGCTAGCGTCACGAAACGGGGCAGGTCGCCGGTCGCCGGAACGGGACACGGCCCAAAGCAGAAGACGGGACACGGGGAGTGCCTTCAGGTGGCCACTGCGGAGCCGACACGCGCCGACGACGCCGATTCGGACCCGGGAGCCGGTCCGCGACCACGCGTACCCGCGCCGCGCGCGGAGGACGACGGCCGTGACCCCGGACACACGGACGCGCAAGGGCCCCACGAGGACCGCCCGCAGGCGCCGTCCCCGATGAACGCCGCCTTCCACGCCGTGCGCGAGCGCATGCTGCGCCACCCCGTGCTGTCCGTGACCGTCCTGGCCGGCATCCTCCACGTCGTCTGGTTCTTCACGTTCGCGAACAGCGGCGGCGATCTCGCGGCACAGGACGCGTGGTCGGAGTTCGTCGGCCGGCACCCGGACTCGGCGTACAACCTCGCCTGGTACGGCGGCATGCACCCGGTGTCGTACAGCGTGGTCTCGCCGTACCTGATGTCGGTGCTCGGCGTGCGGACCACGATGATGATCGCGGGCACGGTGTCGGCGGGCCTGCTGACGATGATCCTGATCCGCAGCCGCGTGGTGCGCAATCCGTTGTGGGCCTCGCTGGCGGGGCTGTTCGGGCTGCTGGGCAACGCCGCGTCGGGCCGGGTGACCTTCGGCCTGGGCATGATGTTCGGTCTCGGCGCGGTCGCCGCGGTCTTCTGCTGGCCCTACCGCTGGCGCTACGAGCGCTGGGCCAAGGGGCTGTGCGCGGCGCCGCTGGCCGCGCTGTCCACGATGGCGTCGCCGGTCTCGGGCCTGTTCGTGGGCCTGGTGGCGGTCGCGCTGTTCCTCCAGAAGCGGCGGCCGGGCGCCTGGTCGCTGGGGCTGGCCCCGGCGGCGGTCGTGGCGCTGTCGGCCTGGCTGTTCCCCTTCTCCGGCACCCAGCCGATGTCCTTCGGATCGGCGGCCCTGCCGGTCCTCTACGCGGGCCTGGTCTACGCGTTCGTGCCGCGCACCTGGACCACCGTGCGGATCACCTCGGCGGTCTACGGCCTGGCCGTGCTGCTGGTCTGGGTGATCAGCTCGCAGATCGGCTCCAACATCACGCGTCTGGCGATGCTCTTCGCCGGGGTGGCACTGGTGGCGGCGCTGCCGTTCACGGTGCCGAAGTCGCGCAAGTGGTACGCGCTGGTGGTCTCGCTCGTCGGCTTCGTGGTCTGGATCGGCTTCAAGTCGGCCGACGACGTCGTTCACACGACGCCGGCCGCCTCGTGGGCGCGGGAGTTGGCGCCGCTGGTCAACGAACTCCAGGAGGTCGGCGCCGAACGCGGCCGGGTCGAGGTCGTCCCGGCCCGCTCCCACCGTGAGGCCTCGGCGCTGGCGCCGTACGTGAACCTGGCCCGCGGCTGGAACCGTCAGGCCGACATGGAACGCAACCCCCTCTTCTACGACGACACGCTCAACTCGGCGAACTACCACGAGTGGCTGCAGCGCTGGGCGGTGCACTTCGTGGTGCTGCCGAAGGACGAGCCGGACGGGGACGGCGGCGAGCGGGAGCGGGAGCTGGTCCAGCGGGGCCTGCCGTTCCTGAAGCAGATCTGGGGCGACGCCAACTGGCAGCTCTTCCAGGTGACCAACCCGACCCCGCTGGCGGAGCCCAACGCGGAGGTCCAGCGCGCCGAGCAGGGCGAGTGGACGATCGACGTGAAGGAGCCGGGCCGGATCCTGGTCCGGGTGCCGTACTCGCCGTGGCTGAGCCTGGTGGACGCCGAGGGCAACAAGCTCCAGCCGCCGCAGGAGACGGAGAGCTCCAAGAACAGCCCCGAGGGCACGCCGAAGACGTACGACAACGTGAACGGCTGCGTGACGGAGACCGAGGAGACCGCCGAGGGCGACAAGTGGACGCTGCTGCTCGCCCCCGAGGCGGGCACGTACCGGCTGGCCGCGCCGTACGGACTTCAGCGGGGCACACCGTGCCCGGAGGAGCTGAGGTAAGCCTCTGGGGATGAACCTCTCGGCGTTCATGTAGGTGAACCGAGGTCAGTAAGCCGAACATTTTTACTCGCTCTTGACCTCCCTCTTCCTTGTCGTGCCCGCGTCGACGCAACCACGATGAGCGGGCACTTCGCGCCCTGCCTCGCCCCTACCCGCCCCTACCCCGCTCGTGCGAAGTGCCAACCAGCTGAGCGGAGTTCACAAGGCGGACCCCGGAAGGGGGCACATGAACGGTCTCGACTGGTCCGTGCTCATCGGCTACTTCGCCGTCATGGTGGCGATCGGCGTGTGGTCGCACAAACGCGTGGACGACGTGAGCGACTTCTTCACGGCCGGGGGCAAGATGCCCTGGTGGCTGTCCGGCATCTCGCACCACATGTCCGGCTACAGCGCGGTGATGTTCACCGGCTACGCCGGCATCGCCTACACCTACGGCGTCACCTCGTTCGTGACGTGGTCGTTCCCCATCGCGCTCGGCATCGCCATCGGCTCCAAGCTGTTCGCGCCGCGCATCAACCGGCTGCGCTCACGGCTGCACGTGGCCTCGCCGCTGGAGTACCTGAAGAACCGGTACAACCTGCCCACCCAGCAGGCGCTGGCCTGGTCCGGCATGCTGCTGAAGATCGTGGACGTGGCCGCGAAGTGGGCGGCCATCGCCACCCTGCTGTCCGTCTTCACCGGCATCAGCCTCAACCAGGGCATCCTGATCACCGGCGTCATCACGGGCATCTACTGCACGATCGGCGGCCTGTGGGCGGACGCGCTGACCGAGCTGGGCCAGTTCATCATCCAGTTGCTGGCCGGTGTGGCGATGTTCGTGGCCGTGGTGATGAAGCTGGGCGACTACGGCGGCTTCTTCGGCGTCTGGGACGAACCCGCCCTCCAGGGTCACGGAAAGCCGCTGGTCGGCCCGTACGGAACGGTGTTCCTGCTGGCCTTCCTCTTCATCAAGCTCTTCGAGTACAACGGCGGCATGCTCAACCAGGCCCAGCGCTACATGGCCACCCGCAACGCCCACGAGGCCACCCGGTCGGCGCGGCTGTCGGCGGTGCTCTGGCTGGTCTGGCCGCTGGTGCTGTTCTTCCCGATGTGGATGTCTCCGCTGCTGGTGGAGTCCCAGAAGCCGGACGGTTCCGACTCGTACGCGCTGATGACCGAGCAGTTGCTGCCGCACGGACTGCTCGGCCTGGTCATCGTCGGCTTCTTCTCGCACACCATGGCCATGTGCTCCTCGGACGCCAACGCCATCGCGGCCGTGTTCACCCGGGACGTGGCCCCCGTGCTGTCGTCGCGGGCGCGGGAGTGGGGGCAGCGCGCGGGACTGCTGGCGGCCCGGCTCACGACGGTGGTCTTCCTCGGGCTGTCGATGGCGGTGGCGACCCAGGTCGACTCGCCGACGTTCAAGGACATCATCACGGTCGTCATCAAGTGGGTCGCCGGGCTGATGGGCCCGATCGCGATCCCGATGATGCTCGGTCTGCTGCGGCCCTTCCGCCGCTCGGGACCGACCGCCGCGCTCACCAGCTGGGGGCTCGGGCTGCTCGCCTTCTGGCTGGTCAACTACCCGATCAGCTGGAACGTGGACGGCGGGGTGCCGCTGGAGTACCAGGTCTCCATCCCGCTGGCGGTCTCGCTGGTCCTGTACATCGTGATCGGCTACCTGAAGCCGGAGGACACCCCGGAGCGGATGGCGATCATCGAGCGCGTCAACACCGACGACGACGGCGACGTGTCCGGCGCGACGGCCGCGATCCCCACACCGGCGCCCGGCGTGGGCGACGCGAAGACGGGCAGCAAGGTGGGCGACTAGCCCGGCGCGAAAGTCTCCGTCTCCGGCCGGTACCCGCGACGACGGGCGCCGGCCGGAGGCGTCGGGCTCAGTGCACTTCCTGGATACGGATCTGGTTGCCGGCCGGGTCGCGGAAGGCGCAGTCCCGGATGCCGTACGGCTGCTCGGTCGGCTCCTGGACGATCTCGGCGTTCCCGGCGCGCAGCTTCTCGAAGGTGCCGTCGAGGTCTTTGGTGGCGAGCAGCAGCCACCCGTAGGTGCCCTTGGCCATCATCTCGGCGATGGTCCGGCGCTCGGCCTCGGTGATGCCGGGGTCGGCGGCGGGCGGCGCCAGCAGCAGCGAGATGTCCGGCTGCCCGGCGGGCCCGACGGTGATCCAGCGCATCGCGCCCTGCCCCACGTCCTGCCGGACCTCGAACCCGAGCACGTCGCGGTAGAACACCAGCGACGCGTCCGGGTCGTCGTGCGGGAGGACGGTGGTGTGAATGCTGATACCCATGCGGCCACGCTAGCGGGGTGGGGGGCGGTGTGCCCTGGGGACGGCGATCGCGACGAGCGTGGAGGGCGACCCACCCGGTCCGCTACCGAAAGTGTGTGCGCATGCTGTCTGTTCGGCGGAAGCCGGGGCATACGGGAGCTCACAGAAGCCGGACCCGAGGTGGGGAGAGAGCGATGACCAACTTCAGCAACAGCGCGTCGGCCGCAGGCTCGCGTACCAACGGACTTGCCGTCGCCGGGCTCGCGTGCGGCGTCGTCGGCATCTTCATCCTGAACATCGTGCTCGGCCCGCTGGCCATCGTCTTCGGTGCCGTCGGCCTGCGGCAGGCCGGGGCGAAGGGCGGCGCCGGCATGGCGAAGGCCGCCATCGCGCTCGGCATCGTCGACGTACTGCTCTTCGTCGTGCTGATGATCGTGGCCGCGTCGAGCGGCGGCTTCAGCTGGTACGTGGGCGGCTGACGCCCGAACCAGCCGGCCGAGGGCTCCGCGCAGGTCTGTCTACCGCGCGGGGCCCTTCGCGTTTCTAGGCACGCGGATAGCGGGCCAGCCAGCCCGGGGACGAGCCCGCCGGGCCGTGCAGGGCCGGGCCCTGGGTCATCTCCATGGCGAAGTCGTCGGCGAGTTCGAGGAGCGTGGCCCGGCCCTCCAGCTCGGCCAGCCAGGCCGGGGGGAGGGCCGTCTCGCCGTGCAGCGCGCCGAGCAGGCCGCCGGTGAGGGCGCCGGTCGCGGCGGAGGGGCCGTCGTGGTTCACGGCGAGCCGCAGTCCGTGCCGTACGTCCTCGCCGACCAGGGCGCAGTACACCGCGGCGGCGACGAGGCCCTCCGCCGTGCCCTCGCCGATCAGCTCGGTGACCCGCGCCGGGGTCGGCAGCCCCTGCCGTACCGCGCCCAGCGCGTGCTGGAGCGCCTCGGTCACGGGCGGGTGCCCCGGCCGGGCGACGAGCAGCGCGAGCGCGCGCTGGACCGCAGCGTCCAGACTCTCCCCGCGCGCCAGCCCGTGCACGATCACGGCGTACGCGCCCGCCGCGAGGTACCCGGTGGGGTGGCCGTGGGTCTGTGCCGCGCACTCCACGGCGAGCTGCGCGACCAGCTGCGGCTCCCAGCCGACGAGCAGGCCGAAGGGCGCCGACCGGGCGGCCGCCTCGGCTCCGCGCTCGCCGGGGTTCTTGGGCGCCTCCGGCGTCCCCATCGTCTCGTCCCCGAGCCCGAGCAGCAGCGCCTTGGGTGCGTCCCGGCGGACGTACAGCCACTCCTCGTGGGCCAGCCACCCGTCGTCCTTGCGCCGCAGGTCGGGCCCCCAGTCGCGCTGGGTCGCGGCCCAGCGCCGGTAGGCCCGGTGCAGGTCGGTCGGCGGGTGCCAGGCGCCGGTGTCCCGCCGTACCTGGGCCCGTATCAGCCCGTCCACGGAGAACAGGCTGAGCTGGGTGAGGTGGGTGACCGCGCCGCGCCTGCCGTAGGCCGGGGCCAGGTCGGTGAGGCCCTCCGCGCCGTGCTCCTCCCGGATCCCGTCGAGGTCCAGCCCGTCGACGGGCGCGCCGAACGCGTCCCCGACGGCCACACCGAGCAGCGTCCCGCGCACCCGGCTGCGGAAGTCCTGCTGCTCGGCACGCCCCCAGACGGCACCGGCTGTCGCGCCCACCCGGACCTCCCCTCGGCATCGACATGGTCCGTACGTACGACGCCCAGCACTTTATTCGAAGGTGGACGGTCGCTTCAGGGGCGGAACGGTGTGGAAACGTTCACGTCATGGCACGGGGCGGACGGCCGCGGTGATCCGCCGCGCTTCTGCCAGAACGTCGGCGTCGACCTGGGCCGGTGTCCCGTCGCCGAGTCCGAGGTAGTCGTACTCGTCGTCCAGCTCAGCGAGACGTTCGGTCAACGGCAGGTCGTGTCCGAAGCGCTGGTGGATCCGGAAGGCCAGTTCGCGCGGTGTCAGCTCGCCGGCCAGCGTGCGGGTGGCAAGGGCTCGTACGCCGGCCTCCTGTGCGGCACGGCTGCCCGCCGGGTGGAGGACGAGACCCAGTTCCTCGAGTGCGGGAGGAAGAAGATCGTGGACGTCGTAGTCCGCCTCCGCGCGTGTGCAGGCGGCCAGTATGCGCAGGGCGGGGCTGTCGAGACCGGCGACGAGCGCATCACAGGCGCTGGAGACGACATCGGCCGCACCGGCCTCGCGCGTCCTCCACAGGGCTGCTTGGTCCTGCAAGGCGAGTGCTGCTGCTTCGGCCGACGTCATTCGTCCATGATTCCGTCCTGAGTCTTCATGGGTCGAGCCGGATTCTGCGCTGGAAGGGCCAGTTGGGCCGGGCGTAAGCCTCGGCCCGACCAGGTTGTGGGTACGCGGGACCCGGCCGGACGCGACCGGTGGCCGAATTCCGGAACACGTCACCCAGCGTGGTCGTCCGTCCCTACTCTGTCCGGTGACGAACTCGACACTGAGGGTGACCGTTCGGGAGGGGAAGACATGGAGGACGAGGAGTCCGAGGCCGTACTCAGGACGGTCGGGCGGCAGGTCAAGATGTGGCGCGAGGCCGCCGGGATGACTCAGCCGGAGCTGGGCGCCGCGATCGGGTACGGCGAGGACCTGGTCTCGTCGGTCGAACGCGGGCGGCGCATCCCCAAGCCGGACTTCCTGGACAACGCCGACGACGTCCTCGGCGCGGGCGGCAAGCTCGCCTCGATGAAGGAGGACGTGGAGAAGGCCCGGTACCCGAAGAAGGTGCGGGATCTGGCCAGGCTGGAGGACGAGGCGGTCGAGTTGGGTGCGTATGCCAGCCTTCAGATTCATGGGCTCCTCCAAACGCCGGAATACGCACAGGCCCTGTACGAGACCCAGCAACCCGCCTACGCGGAGGAAGAGATCGAACGTCACGTCGCCGCCCGTATGGCACGGAAGGCCGTTTTCGATCGGGTACCGAGGCCGATGATCACCTTCGTACAGGAGGAGGTGGCGCTGCGCCGGCCCGTCGGCGGCAGGGCGGTACTGCGTCGACAGCTAGAACATCTGCTGGAGATCGGCAAGTTGCGGCACGTCGAGATCCAGGTCATGCCGACCGATCGTGAAGACCACACGGGCCTGAGCGGTTCGTTCCGAGTGCTGAAGCTCCGGAACGGCAGCACAGTCGGTTACACGGCGGCCCAATTGCACAGCCGGGTCGTGAGCAACCCCAAGGACGTGCAGACCTTGGAGATGCGCTATGGAAGGATCCGGGCACAGGCGCTCTCGCCCCGTGAGTCGCGGGACTTCATCGAAAAGGTATGGGGAGAACAGACATGACCTCTGCGCTGAAGTGGTTCAAGAGCAGCTACAGCGGCAGCGACGAGCCCGACTGCGTCGAGATCGCGATACCCCCGACCACCCCCACCATCCACGTCCGCGACTCCAAGAACCCCACCGCCGCCAACCTCACCTTCACCGGCGCCTCCTGGACCGCGTTCGTGCACACCGTCACGACGGCCACCCGACGGGCCTAGTTCATGATCCGTTAGCGGCGCGACCGTCCGGGCGTTGAACGATCCCGGCCATGACGAACAACAAGACACGTGTCAGCCTGGCCTGCGTCCTGTCGGCCGCCGCGCTCCTCGCCGGTGTCGCCGCCCCGGCCGCAACGGCCGCGCCCGCAGCGCACCAGACGCACGCCGGTCACTCGGCGCGGCAGATACCGTTCACCGCCGCCGAGGTGACCGCGCGGGACGACGGCACGTACGAGATCGCCTGGAGGGCGCCGGGGGTCCGCGAGGTCGCCGTCCGGGCGAACGGCCGTACCGTCGCCGTGGGCGGCGCCACCGGCAAGGTCACCGTGCGGGGGCTGCCCGCCGCCGACCGGCAGTGGTTCGACCTGGTTCCGGACCGGGGCCAGCGGCTGCGGCTTGCCGACCGGCTGATCCGGCTGGAGGGCACGGTCAACTTCCGCGACGCGGGCGGCTACCGCACCGGCGACGGGCAGTGGGTGCGGATGGGCGCGGTGTACCGCACCGACTCCCTCGACAAGCTCACCGACGCCGACCTGGCGAAGCTGAAGCGGCTCGGCATCCGCGTCGACTACGACCTGCGCACCGCCTCCGAGCGCACCTCCGCCCCGGACCGCCTCCCCAAGGGCGTGCGGTACGTCGTGGCGGACGTACTCGGCGCCGACTCCCCCGTGTTCTCCATGCCGGAGACGGCCGCCGAGGCCGAGCAGATGATGATCGACGGTGAGAAGGCGATGGTCAGCGGGGAGAGCGCGAAGGGCGCGTACTCCACCGTGTTCGCCGGGCTGGTCCGGGACGCCGACGGCACCCTCTACCACTGCACCGCGGGCAAGGACCGCACCGGCTGGGCGAGCGCCGCCCTGCTCACCGCGCTCGGCGTGCCGCGCGAGACGGTCATGGCGGACTACCTCGCCTCCAACGACTACCGCGCCGAGGCCAACGCCGCCGCCCTGGCCGCCATGCCCGCCGAGCAGGCCGCGGTCTACAAGCCGATGCTCGACGTGCGCGCCTCCTACTTGAACTCCGGTTTCGCCGAAGTCGAGGACGCCTACGGCTCGTTCGCCGGGTACGAGAAGAAGGCCCTGGGTATGGACGCGCGCGAGCTGCGCCGGCTCAAGGCGGACCTCCTGGTCGGCTGAGCACGAGCGGCATGGGGAAGGGTGGGGCCATGACCATCACCAGACACCCCCGACCCCTGGGCCTCGCGGCCACCGTCCTCACCGGCGTCCTCGCCCTCTACATCGCCCTCGTCGCGTTCGGCAACATCACCGACTTCGGGACGAACCGGGACTTCGTGCGTCACGTCCTCGCGATGGACACCACGTTCAAGGACGACGACCTGATGTGGCGGGCGATCACCAGCAAGGGTCTCCAGGACGCGGCGTACGTCGCGATCATCGCGTGGGAGACCGTGGCCGCCCTCGTGCTGATCGGCGCGACCTGGCTGTGGATACGCCGGAACGACGCCACCGCGCGGCGGCTGACCACGTACGGCACCCTCATGCTGATGCTGCTCTTCGGGGCCGGGTTCATCGGGATCGGCGGTGAGTGGTTCGCCATGTGGCAGTCGGCGGACTGGAACGGGCTGGACGCGGCACTGCGGGTGTTCCTGATCAGCGCCGTCGTACTGGTCGTCGCGCACCTGCCCTCCGGTGGCGGCGAGGCTAGCCGACGACCGTGACCTTCGTGCCGGTCGTCGCGAAGCCCCAGACGGCCGTCCCGTCGGCCTTGTGGAGCCGTATGCCGCCCGTCTTCGCGCCGGAGGCGGGCGGGGGCGGCGAGGAGCCGTCGACGGCGTTGGAGAAGGCGACCGAGACGCCGTCCTCCTGGGCGAAATAGACGATCTGCTCGATCTCCACCCCGTCGGAGCCGGTCGTGGCACCCTCGACTCGGCTGCTGACGGTGTAGGTGCCCGGATCGGGGTCGACCGTGCCGGGCCACACCGTGAACGTCCGCCGGGTGGCGTCGCTGGCGTCGACCAGCCAGACCCGCTTCTGGTCGACCGAGTACACGACCCGTCGCCCGGTGCCGGAGCCGTCCGGCACCCGGGCCGGCGCGGTCTCCTTCGGCGCCGGGTCCTGGCCCGCGGACGCCGTGGGAGCCGGCTTGGTCGCCGCGGCGGTGGGATGGGGCCCCTGGTCCGCCTGCACGGCCAGGAAGGTCACCGCCGCGATCGCGCCCACGGTCAGACCGGAGACCCACGCCCATGAGGGAAGTCGGGCAGGCACGGGCACGCATCTCCTCAGCGATCATCTACGGGACCCCGGCACACCTGGGGCCAGATCATCGTACTGCGCGCCCGCCGGGCCCCCGCCCGCCCGCGTCTCAGTCCAGCACCGGCAGCAGCTGAGGCAGGTGCCCGTCCGAGTCCCGCGCCGCCCGCTGCCGCTCCTCGGGCACCGGCCCGTACAGCGTGGTCCGGGGCTTCGCCGGGCGGCCCGCCGCGTCCGCGACCGCGATCAGGTCCTTGACCGACTTGTACGACCCGTAGGAGGAGCCCGCCATGCGGGAGATCGTCTCCTCCATGAGGGTGCCGCCGACATCGTTCGCGCCGGAGCGGAGCATCTCCGCCGCACCCTCCGTGCCCAGTTTGACCCAGCTTGTCTGGATGTTGGGGATGTGCGGGTGGAGAAGGAGGCGGGCCATCGCCGTCACCGCGCGGTTGTCGCGGACGGTCGGTCCGGGCCGCGCGATGCCCGCCAGGTACACCGGCGCGTTGGTGTGGATGAAGGGGAGCGTCACGAACTCCGTGAAGCCGCCGGTGCGCTGCTGGATGCCGGCCAGGGTGCGCAGGTGCCCCAGCCAGTGACGGGGCTGGTCGACGTGGCCGTACATCATGGTCGAGGAGGAACGCAGGCCCAGTTGGTGGGCCGTCTCGATCACCTCGATCCAGGTGGCCGCCGGCAGCTTGCCCTTGGTGAGGATCCAGCGGACCTCGTCGTCGAGGATCTCCGCCGCCGTGCCCGGGATCGAGTCCAGGCCCGCCTCCTTGGCCGCGCTCAGCCACTCGCGGATCGACATACCGGTGCGGGTCGCGCCGTTGACGACCTCCATCGGCGAGAAGGCGTGCACGTGCATGCCGGGGACCCGGGCCTTCACCGCCCTCGCGATGTCGAAGTAGGCCGTGCCCGGCAGGTCCGGGTGGATGCCGCCCTGCATGCAGACCTCCACCGCGCCCACGTCCCACGCCTGCTCGGCGCGGTCGGCGACCTGGTCCAGGGAGAGCGTGTAGGCGTCGGCGTCGGTGCGGCGCTGGGCGAAGGCGCAGAAACGGCAGCCGGTGTAGCAGACGTTGGTGAAGTTGATGTTGCGGGTGACGATGTACGTGACGTCGTCGCCCACCGCGGACTTCCGGACGTCGTCGGCCACCCGGCACAGGGCGTCCAGCGCCGGGCCGTCGGCGTGCAGCAGGGCCAGCGCCTCGTCGTCCGTCAGCCGCGTCGGGTCGTCGGCCGCCGTGGCGAGCGCCGCCCGCACGTCGGTGTCGATGCGCTCGGGGACCATGCCGGGCGCGGCGGCCTCGCGCAGGGCGGCCCAGTCGCCGTACACCTCGTCGAAGTCCTCGCGGCGGTCCGAGGTGCGGCCCTCGGTGTCGATGGCGGTGTGCAGGTCGGTGCGGCCCGAGGCGGTGAACGCCTCGTCCGGTTCCTGCCAGGGGCGCCCCTCGACCGGTGCGTCCGGCAGCGCGAGCCCCGTCGCCGGGTCGGCGAGGGCCGCCACGTGCGGGCGCAGCCTCGGGTCCAGCCAGGGCTCGCCGCGCTGGACGAACTCCGGGTAGACGCAGAGACGTTCCCGCAACTCGAAGCCCACCGACCGTGACTTCGCGGCGAGTTCGTCGATCTGCGGCCAGGGGCGCTCGGGGTTGACGTGGTCGATGGTGAGCGGGGAGACCCCGCCCCAGTCGTCGATGCCGGCGCCGATCAGCCGCTCGTACTCGGCGTCCACCAGGTTCGGCGGGGCCTGGAGGCAGGCGGACGGGCCCATGATGTGCCGGGCCACGGCCACCGTGGCGACCAGCTCGTCCAGTTCCGCGTCGGGCATGCCGCGCATCGCCGTGTCGGGCTTGGCGCGGAAGTTCTGGATGATCAGTTCCTGGATGCCGTGGTAGGCGCGGGAGACCTTGCGCAGCGCGAACAGCGACTCCGCGCGCTCCTCGTAGGTCTCGCCGATGCCGATGAGCAGGCCCGAGGTGAAGGGGACCGAGGAACGGCCGGCGTCCTCCAGGACCCTCAGCCGTACGGCGGGCTCCTTGTCGGGGGAGCCGTGGTGCGGGCCGCCGGGCTCGGACCACAGGCGGGTCGCCGTCGTCTCCAGCATCATGCCCATGGACGGCGCCACCGGCTTGAGCCGCTGGAAGTCCGTCCAGGACATCACGCCGGGGTTGAGGTGCGGGAGCAGGCCCGTCTCCTCCAGGATGCGGATCGAGATGGCGCGGACGTACGCGATCGTGTCGTCGTACCCGTGCGCGTCGAGCCACTCCCGGGCCTCGGGCCAGCGGTCCTCGGGCTTGTCGCCGAGCGTGATGAGGGCTTCCTTGCAGCCGAGCGCGGCGCCCTTGCGCGCGATGTCCAGCACCTCGTCCGGCGACATGAACATCCCGTGCCCCGCCCGGCGCAGCTTGCCGGGGACGGTGACGAAGGTGCAGTAGTGGCACTTGTCCCGGCACAGCCGGGTCAGCGGGACGAAGACGCTCTTCGAGTACGTGATGACGCCGGGCCGCCCGGCCGCCTCCAGGCCCGCGTCCCGGACCCGGGCGGCGGACGCGGTCAGGGCGTCGAGGTGCTCGCCGCGCGCCTGGAGCAGCACGGCGGCCTCGGACACGTCCAGGGCGACGCCGTCCCGGGCGCGTTTGAGGGCGCGACGCAGGGAGTTCTCGGTGGGGCCGGCCTGGTCGGCGGGTCCGGTTCCGGAGGTCGCGGAAGTCGTCATCCTTCGAGCATACGAGCGCCGTGATCAGGGCGGGTTCACCGTCCCGCCGGCCCACCGCGCGGTTCCCGGCACTCCACACCCCGAACCCCTTTCCTTGCCCGGGAGTTCACGGCTCAATACGAGGGTTGCACGCACCAACCCCTGCACCACCGATGTCATGACCGTGACGACACAGGGAGCAGCAGCATGTGCGAGGACGACCACGCCGGGATCGGCAGACGCGCGGTGTTCGTGACGGGAGCCGCCGCCGCGCTTACGTTGGGAAGCGTGAGCTTCGCCACAGCGGCACCGCGGGAAGAACGGAGGAGGACCGTGCGCGGCACCCTGCCACCCGGCTCCCCCGACTTCGTCCACGTCCCCGTCGAAGTCCCGTCCGGGGTGCGCGAGATACACGTCGCCTACACCTACGACCGTCCCACCGTCCCGGCCGGCACCCAGGGCAACGCCCTTGACATCGGCCTCTTCGACGAGCGCGGCACCGAGCTGGGCGGCCGGGGCTTCCGGGGCTGGTCCGGCGGGGCGCGCACGGAGTTCTTCGTCCGGGCCGACGACGCGACACCCGGGTACCTCCCGGGACGGATCCGGCCGGGCACCTGGCACGTCGCCCTCGGCCCGTACACGGTCGCCCCGCAGGGCCTGTCGTACGAGATCACGATCACGCTGACGTACGGCGAGCAGGACGAGACCCCTCGTCCGGTGTACCCGCCCGAGCGGGCCCGGGGGCGGGGCCGCGCCTGGTACCGGGGCGACTGCCACCTGCACTCCGAGTACTCCGACGGCCGCTACACCCTCGCCGAGATCGCGGAGCTGGCCCGTGCGGCGGGCCTGGACTTCATCAACTCCTCCGAGCACAACACCCACTCCGCGCACGCGCACTGGGCGGACCTCGCCGGGGACGACCTGCTGATCCTGCTCGGCGAGGAGGTGACGACCCGCAACGGCCACGTCGTCGCCCTCGGCACCGACCCCGGCACCTTCGTCGACTGGCGCTACCGGGCCCGGGACAACCGCTTCGGCCGTTTCGCCCGGCAGATCCGCCGTGCGGGCGGCCTGGTCGTCCCGGCCCACCCGCACGCCACCTGCATCGGCTGCAACTGGAAGTTCGGCTTCGGCGAGGCCGACGCGATCGAGGTGTGGAACGGCGCCTACACGCCCGACGACGAGGTGGCGCTCGCCGACTGGGACGGCATGCTGGTCGCCTCGGTGCGGGAGGGACGGGACGGCGGCCGGGACTGGATCCCGGCGATGGGCAGCAGCGACTCCCACCGCTCCCCCGACGTCATCGGCCGCCCGCAGACCGTCGTCCTCGCCGCCGACCTGACGCGGGAGGCGATCCAGGAGGGCATCAGGGCCGGCCGGTCCTACGTCGCCGAGTCGTCGCGGCTGTCGCTGGCCTTCACCGCGTCCGGCGGCCGGGGGAAGCACGCCGGGATCGGAGAGCGGCTGCGCGTGGACCCGGACACCCCGGTCACCGTCCGCCTGGAGGTGACGGGCGCCCCGCGCTGCACGGTCCGCCTCGTCACCGACCAGGGGGTGCTGTTCACCGGCGACCCGCTGCCGGTGTCCGGTGCGGGCGTCGTGGAGTGGCGGACGACCGCCTCGTACGCGGCGTACGTACGGGCCGAGGTACGGCACGAGGCGGCTGCCGGTCCGCTGCCGGGGGCGCTGGCGGCGTTCACCAACCCGGTGTTCCTGGGGCGCTGACCCCTCTCATTCGTCGAGGTCGGCGACGACCGCCGCGTGATCCGAGGGACGGACGCCGGCCACGGGGCGGTCGCCGGCCCGCCGTACCGCCCGGACCCGGCCGAGACCGCCGGGTCCGGGCGGGCCCACGTGCACGTGGTCGATCCGGGCCCCAGGCCCCCCGGGGTCCGTGCCGGGGTCCGCCGGGAGCCGGGTCGCGGACGGCAGCCCCGGGGCGGCGTGGTCCCAGGCGTCGTGGAGCCCCGCCGTCCGCAGCGCACGGACCTCGGGCGAGCCGGGGGCGGCGTTGAAGTCGCCGGTGACGACGGGCGGGAAGGCGGTGCCGTGCCGGTGCTCGGCGACGAAGTCCACCAAGGCGGCCACCTGCGCGCGCCGCACCTCGGAGGCGCCGGCGCCCGAGTTGAGGTGCACGGTGAAGAACGGGACCTGGTGGCCGGGCCCGTCCAGACGGACGTACAACGCCTGCCGCCCGTCGTCGAGTTCGGCGGGTGCGGGCAGCCGCAGCACCGCGCTCTCCACCACGGGCCGGCGGCTGAGCACCGCGGTGCCGATGCCGACGGTGTCGTCCCCGATCCGCCGCTGCCACCGTCCGGGCGCCGGGGAGGCCGCCCAGGCCCAGTGCAGGCCGAGTTCACGCGCCAGCCACCCGGCCACGTTCTCCCCCTCGCCGTCGCACCACACCTCCTGCAGCCCCACCACGTCGGGCCGCAACTCCCGCAGCACGGCGAGGATCCCCTTCTGCCGCTCCGCCCACCCCCCGAACCGCCACCACAGGTTCCACGTCACGACACGCACACCCACACCGTCCGTCCATCCGCCACGCCCCCGTCCCCCTGAGGTTTTCCGGGAACATGGAGACACAACGAACGGGAGCGTGAACGAACGATGTCGATGTCCCCCGAGCAAGCCGGCGCCGAGAAGAAGTACCGGGCCGTCACGGCCTTCCAGCGCCGCCTCAACACCGTCGTACGCAGACTGCCCGGCCAGACCCTCCTCGAGACCGCCGGCCGCGTCTCCGGCCTCCCCCGCCGCACACCGGTCGGCGGACGCCGGGTCGGCGACGACTTCTGGCTGGTCTCGGAATTCGGCGAACGGTCCCAGTACGTCCGCAACATCCGTGCCGACCCGCGCGTCCGGGTACGCATCCGCGGCCGCTGGCACCGGGGAACGGCCCACCTCCTCCCCGACGACGACCCACTCGCCCGCCTGCGCCGGCTCCCTCGTCTCAACAGCCTGGCGGTACGGGCGATGGGGGTGGGGACGGGATTGCTGACGGTGCGGGTGGAGCTGGAGGGGAAGGGGTCGGGCAGCAGGTGAGAACCTTGTGATCGGCGTCTCCCACGGCTGACGTGGTCGGCATGAACAAGGCAAACTGGCCTGGTTGCTCAGGATGTCTAGGGGGACGACGGCATGGACGGTGGACCGCGGGTTCCGGAGCAGCGGCGTCCCGGAACCCCGGCGGAACCGGACGGGTCGGCCGCGCTCCGGTTCGGCGTGCTCGGACCGGTGCGGGCCTGGCGGGGCGAGGGGGCGCTGGCCACCGGCTCCCCGCAGCAGCGCGCGCTGCTGGCCGCGCTGCTGCTCCGCGAGGGCCGCACGGCGACGGCGGCCGAACTGATCGACGCCCTGTGGGGCGAGGAACCGCCGTCGCAGGCGCTGGCGGCGGTGCGGACGTACGCGTCCCGGCTGCGAAAGATCCTGGACCCGGGGGTCCTGGTGAGCGAGTCCGGCGGGTACGCCGTACGGGGTCTCGCCGAGGGGGCGCTGGACCTCGCGACGGCCCAGGACCTGGCCGTCGACGCCGAGAAAGCGCGCAGCGCGGGGGACCTGTGCCACGCCCGTGACACCCTGCGCCGTGCGCTCGCGCTGTGGGACGGCGAGGTGCTGGCGGGCGTTCCGGGACCCTACGCGGAGGCGCAGCGCGTCCGCCTGGAGGAGTGGCGGCTGCAACTCCTCGAAACCTGCCTGGACATGGACCTGGAGCAGGGCTGCCACGCGGAGGCGGTGTCGGAGCTGACGGCGCTCACGGCGGAGCACCCGCTGCGGGAGCGCCTGCGCGAGCTGCTGATGCTGGCCCTGTACCGCAGCGGCCGCCAGGCGGAGGCCCTCGCGGTCTACGCGGACACGCGGCGCCTGCTCGCCGACGAACTCGGCGTCGACCCCCGCCCCGGCCTCCAGGAGCTCCAGCAGCGCATCCTCCAGGCCGACCCCGGCCTCGCCGAACCGTCGGCACCGGCCGCGGAGACGGTGTCGTCCCCCGTGCGTCCGGCGCAACTCCCGGCCACGGTGCCGGACTTCACGGGCCGGGCCGCCTTCGTGCGCGAGCTGAGCGACGTACTGTCCTCCGCCTCCGGGGACGGGGGCGGGAACTCCGGCCGCGTGATGGCGGTCTCCGCGCTGGCGGGCATCGGCGGCGTCGGCAAGACCACCCTCGCCGTGCACGTCGCCCACCAGGCGCGGGCCGCCTTCCCGGACGGGCAGCTGTACGTCGACCTCCAGGGTGCGGGCGCGCGGGCGGCGGAGCCGGAGACGGTGCTGGGCTCGTTCCTCCGCGCCCTCGGTACGGCCGACTCGGCCATCCCCGACTCCCTGGAGGAGCGCGCCGCCCTCTACCGCTCCGTGCTGGACGGGCGCCGCGTCCTCGTCCTCCTCGACAACGCCCGTGACGCCGCGCAGGTACGGCCGCTGCTCCCCGGCACGGAGGGCTGCGCGGCGCTGGTGACGGCGCGGGTGCGGATGGTGGATCTCGCCGGGGCGCAGCTGGTCGACCTGGACGTGATGTCCCCGGAGGAGGCGCTGGCCCTCTTCACGAAGATCGTGGGCCGGGAACGGGTGGCCTCGGAGCGGGAGGCGGCCCTCGACGTGGTCGGCGCGTGCGGCTTCCTGCCCCTCGCCATCCGCATCGCGGCGTCCCGGCTCGCGGCCCGCCGCACCTGGACGGTCTCGGTCCTCGCGGCGAAGCTGGCGGACGAGCGCCGTCGGCTGGACGAACTCCAGGCCGGCGACCTGGCCGTCAAGGCCACCTTCGAGCTGGGCTACGGCCAGCTGGAGCGCGCCCAGGCCCGCGCCTTCCGCCTCCTCGGCCTGGCCGACGGCCCGGACATCTCCCTGGCGGCCGCGGCGGCGGTGCTGGACCTCCCCGTGGAGGACACGGAGGACCTCCTGGAGTCCCTCGTCGACACGTCCCTCCTGGAATCGGCGGCCCCGGGCCGCTACCGCTTCCACGACCTGGTCCGCCTCTACGCGCGTGCCTGCGCGGAACGGGACGAGCATCCGCCGAGCGAGCGGGGGGCGGCGTTGTCGCGGTTGCTGGACTTCTATCTGGCGACGGCCGCGGGGGTGTACGCGATCGAGCGGCCCGGGGATCGGCTGGTGGACCACTTGGAGGTGACCAAGTATCCCGGCCTTCGCTTCGCCGACGGCCCGGCGGCGCTGGACTGGCTGTACACGGAGTCGTCGGCCCTGCTGGCGTGTGTACGCCAGGCCGCGGGCACGGCGAGGCTGCGCCGTGCCGTCGATCTCCTGTGGGCGGCGCGGGATCTGGCGGAGTCGGGCGCCAATTCCCGGCAGTACGAGGCGACGGCCGTGGCCATGCGCGAAGCGACGCAGGCCGTGCGGGACACCCGCGCGGAGGGCAGGGCGCGTATCGCGCTCACCGGGTTCCTGCTGGTGTCGGGCCGTATCCAGCAGGCCTCGGAAGAGGCGCGTCTCGCCATGGAGCGGGCGTCTGCCGCGGCGGACCCCACCGCCGCGAGCTGGGCTGCGCAGGACTGCGGTCTCATCGCCCTGCATCAACACCGCTACTCGGACGGCAAGGTGTTCTTCGACCAAGCCATCGAGGGATTCCGGGCCGCCGGCAATGGCCTGTGCGAGGCGACCGCCCTGTGCAACCTCTCCCGTGCCTACATGGGGATGGGCAACACCGCCAAGGCCATCGAGTTCGCGCAGAACGGCCTTGCCGTGCACGTGCAGGTCGGCAGCACCATGCGCCTGGCCAACGGTCACTACGCCCTCGGTGTCGCCTACGTGACGGCCGGCCGTCACATCGACGCTCTCGCGCAGTTCTCGCAGGCCCTGACCATCTTCGTGGACCACAGGCAGCGGCTGTGGGCGGGCACCACCCACTTCAGGATCGCCGAGACCCACCTGGCGGCCCACCGCCCCGGTCCGGCCGCACAGCACGCCGAACAGGCCCTGGCCCTTGGCTGCATCGGCGGTGACCAGATGCGCGGCAACGTCCTGAAACTCCTCGGGCATTCCCTGAGCGGTCTCGGCGAGGTGGACCGGGGACAGGCGTGCTGGCGCGAGGCGCTCAACCTCTACGAGGCAAACGGCTCTCCGGAGGCGGACGCCGTACGAGCGCTGTTGAAGCCCGCGACGGCGGCCTGAGGCGGGACAGCAGGGCCGTTCAGCATTCGTTTATCGCCCTGCGTCACGCTCGTTCCTGTCACGCCGTCGCGTCGGGGGGCAGACGGGTGACCAGCGAGCCGACGGGTTAGTGTGCGGCTCCGAACGCCCGTCCGGTGGCCCTCGGGGGAGCTACCGGACGGGCTTTCCTCACTCGTTCGACTTCGCAGAGGAGCAAGCAGATGAGCGACAAGAAGGAAGAAGCGGTCGCCACTCCGCAGGACAACAACATGCCCGCGCCGCCGGCCGCGGACGAGACCGTCACCACGCAGGACAACAACATGCCGGCGCCGCCGGCCAAGGACGCCATCAAGACGATGGACAACAACATGCCCACCCCGCCCGCCCTGAAGCGGGACGGCGAGTAGACCTTCTCCACACGGGGAGCGGCCGCGGCGGCGCGGAGGGGAGCCGCCGCGGCCGTGGTCGTTGAAAATGCGTCGACAGCGCGCGCCGCGACTTGGCAGAGTGGCCGCCCGTGACGAGCAGTGAGCTGTGGAGCCGCGCGACCGCCGACCGCTACGACGCCGAGGAGGCCGAGAACTCCTCGGCCGCCGCCCTCGCACCGACTCTCGACTTCCTCGCCGGGCTCGCCGGAGACGGCCGCGCCCTCGAATTCGCCATCGGAACCGGCCGCGTGGGCGTCCCGCTCAGTGAACGCGGCGTGCCGGTCGCCGGCATCGAACTGTCCGAGCACATGGCCGCCGTGCTGCGGTGCAAGGCCGACGAGGACACCCTCCCGGTGAGCATCGGGGACATGGCGAAGACCGTCGTCCCCGGCGAATTCGCCCTGGTCTACCTCGTCTACAACACGATCTCCAACCTGCTCACCCAGGACGAGCAGGTCGAGTGCTTCCGCAACGCCGCACGCCATCTGCGCCCCGGCGGCCGGTTCGTCATCGAGCTGGAGGTGCCCCCGCTGCGGCGCCTGCCGCCCGGTCAGGTCGCGGTGCCGTTCGACGTGTCCGACCGGCACCTCGGTTTCGACACCTTCGACCTGGTCGGGCAGATGCTCGTCTCGAACCACTTCACCCGCGACGAGAGCACCGGCCAGTACCGCCGCGACAACTCCCGGCACCGGTACGCCTGGCCGGCCGAGCTGGACCTGATGGCCCGGATCGCGGGGCTCGAACTGGAGCGCCGGGTCGCGGACTGGGACGGGTCGCCGTTCGTCCAGAACTCCGGCAAGCACATCTCCGTCTGGCGCAAGCCGGCCTGAGCGCGCCCCGGATCAGGTGGTCCGGGCCGTCCCCGTCCCCTTCTCCGCGTCGAGGGCGTAGACGCAGCGGTCCTTGCTGCAGGCGTAGACGATGCCGTCGCGGACGACGGGGGAGCCGGTGATCTCGCCGCCGGTCGCCAGCTTCCAGCGCAGGCGGCCGTCGTCGGCCTTCAGGGTGTACAGCAGGTGGTCCGTGGAGCCGAAGTGGATCCGGCCCTCGGCGACCGCGGGGGCGCCCACGATGTCGCCGCCCGCCTGGAAGCGCCACTTGGGGGTGCCGGTGACCGCGTCCAGGGTGTAGAGGCCCTTGCCGCTGCCCACGTGCACGTGGCCCGCGGCGACCAGGACGGGGTCGGTCGAGGAGCGGGCCTCCGTCGCGATGCGCCAGCGGTCGCGGCCGTCGGTGGCGTCGAGGGCGTACACCGTGCCGAGGTAGTCGGCGAGGTAGACGCCGCCGCCGGTCACCGCGGGGCCGGGGACGAAGGCGGGCGGGGCGAGGAAGACCGCGGGGGCCTCGAAGTGCCAGCGGACGTGGCCGGAGGTGACCTCGAGGGCGAGGACCCGGGTGCCGGCCGCGACGTAGACGTAGCCGTCGGGTGCCTGGGTGACGCGGACGGGGACGCCGCCGCAGGAGGCCGCGTCGCCGATCGGGTACGACCATCTCTCGTCGCCGGTGCGCGCGTCCAGGGCGCGCAGCCGGGCGTCCTGCCAGACGTACACCGTGCCGTCGTGGAGGGCGGCGCCGGCCTCCGGGGACTCGAAGTCGGTCTGGGCGCCGGTGATCTCCCAGAGCTTCTGGCCGCCGGACGCCTCCCACCCCTGGACGCCGCCGCCGCGGGTGGCGGTGACGACCGTGCCGCGGTCGGCCTGGAGGGAGTACACCCAGGCGTCGGTCTGGACGCGCCAGAGGTCGCCGCCCTCGCGGGCGTCGAGGGCGAACAGGGTCGGGCCGTCGGAGGCGTGGATACGGCCGTCCGCGACCGCCATCGACCAGGCGACGTCCCGGGTCTTGAAGCGGCGGCGTCCGGTGGCCACGTCCAGGGCGTGCACCTCGAAGGAGGTGACGTAGACGAGGTCCTCGGCGACGCGGGGGGTGCCCCAGACGTCGTTGGACATGCGGAAGCGCCAGGGGCGCCAGCCGGCCGGTGACGCCTCGGGCGGCGCGGTGGGCACGGGCGGGGCGGCCGGCAGCGCGGGGTCGACGCCGTTGACGCCGGGGCGCACCCGGGACCAGGAGGCGGTGAGGGCGGACTCCGGCGGGGGTGCCGCGACGGCGGCGGCGCGCATGTCGGCGACGCGCGGTCCGGGGCCGATGGGCACCTGCCCGCCGGCCAGCCGGACCGGTCCGGCGTCGGGCGCGCCGACGGGCGCCGGGACGGACGGTCCGCGGGTGGGCGGCGCCGGTACGACGGGGTCGTGCGCGGGCGGCGGCGGCAGCTGGGGCGCCGGAACGGCCGGGCGGGCGCCGGACGGGCCCGGTCCGCGTCCGCCGGAGGGGGCGGGGCGGGCGGCGGGGCGGCCACCCCGGCGGCTCTCGATCAGACCCACCGCACGCTCGGGCAGCCACGCCGACGCCGTACCGCTGTCGTCGGAGCCGGAGCCGAACAGGTGCGGGGCGAGCTGGGCCTGGAGGTCGGCGGGGTTGGGGCGGCCGGTGGCCTCCATCTGCATGCAGGACTCGATGAGCGGACGCAGCTCGTCCGGGAGTCCTTCGAGGTCGGGGCCCTCGCGCAGCAGCATGAAGACGGTCTCGACCGGGTTGGCCCCGTGGAACGGCGGGTGCCCGGTGGCGGCGAAGACCAGCATCGAGCCGAGCGAGAACACGTCGCTGGCGCCGGTGACGCTGCGGGAGTCCTTCGCCTGCTCCGGGGACATGTAGGCGGGGGTGCCGACGGCGACGTTCGTCATGGTCAGACGTGTGTTCGAGACGCCGGACGCGATGCCGAAGTCGATCACGCGGGGGCCGTCCTCGACGACGAGGACGTTGGAGGGCTTCAGGTCGCGGTGGACCAGGCCCGCGCCGTGGATCGACTGGAGCGCCTCCGCGACGCCCGCCGCCAGCCAGCGCACCGCCTGGGCCGGGAGCGGCCCGCACTCGTTCACTATCTCCTCGAGGGAGGGTGCGGGGACGTACGCGGTGGCCAGCCACGGCACCGCGGCGCGCGGGTCGGCGTCGACCACGGCCGCCGTGTAGAAGCCGGAGACCGCGCGGGCCGCCTCCACCTCGCGCGTGAAACGGACGCGGAACAGCTGGTCCTCCGCCAGTTCCGTGCGCACCGTCTTGATCGCCACGCGCCGCCCGGACGCCGAGCGCGCGAGGAAGACCAGCCCCATGCCGCCGGCCCCGAGCCGGCCCAGCACCTCGAACGGCCCGATCCGCCGCGGATCGTGCTGCATCAGCTGATCCACCACTTGCCTGCCCACCTCCCCGTACGGGCCGCGCCACCCACTTATGTACGCGACCGAAGTGCAGCGTCTCACCACCGCACCTGCGTGGCGCCACGCACCCCGATTCTTCCTGCCCGAGGCGCTGGTGGCGAACCTGGGGACAATCGGGGTGTCTCGCCATATCCCGGGCGCCGGGACTCCGCCGCCGGGCCCCCGCTCAGCGCTGGAGCAGCGCGAACGACGCCCCCTGGCCGTCCGAGACCACCGCCGCCCTCCCGTACGACGTCTCGAAGGGCGGGACCCGCACCCGGCCGCCGAGCCGGGCCACCGTCCCGAGGGCGGCCTCGACTTCCTGGACCAGGAAGTGGACGAGGAAGTGCGGTGGCATCTCGGCGGGGAAGACGCCGGAGACCGGGGCGCGGCCGAAGTCGGGGTCGGCGTCGGGGCCGAAGAGGGCGTCACGGAACAGGTCGCCGTAGAAGGCGTTCGCGGCGTCGGTGTCGCGGGCGTACAGCTCGGCCCAGGCGAAGGTGCCGGGCTCGTGCCGGCGCCCGAAGCCGGGGTGGCCGTCCGGCTCCCAGAGCGCGAAGACGGCACCCTCGGGATCGGCGGCGAGGGCGCTGGTGCCCAGGTCGCCGACCTCGTGGGGCGGGGTGACGACCTGACCGCCGGACTCCCGGATCCGCGCGGCGAGCGCGCGGGCGTCCGGGGTGTGGAAGTACACGGTCCAGACGGTGGGCATCCGGCCGTCCGACTTGCGGACGAGACCGGCGACGGGCTCACCGTCCAGGGAGGCCCGCAGTGACTCCGTCGTCTCCTCGAAGGTCCAGCCGAACAGCTCGCCGTAGAAGCGCCTGCCCGCCTCGACGTCGGAGAGCTGGGCCTCCACCCAGCAGGGGGTGCCCTCCGGGCGGTCTGCGCCCTCCGGGCGGTCGGTGCCCTCCGGGCGGTCTGACGGACGGGCTGTCGCCCTCTTCTCGGATGCCCCGTTTTCAGCCATGCCGTCAACGTAGCCGCGTCGCCCGCACCGCGCAGACCGGCGCACCAGCATCTCTCGGCCCAAAGGGCCTCTCGGGCCCTCGCACCCCATTTGCAGTCGGCCGAATCGCGCTCGGAACGCCCGTCGGTAAGCTGACGGCATGACAGGACAAGTGCGTACCGTCGACGGCCGCGTGGCCGGTCGACGTGGGCAGGCGACCCGGCAGAAACTGCTCGACTGCCTCAGCGAAATGCTCAGCTCCTCCCCCTATCGCGATGTCAAAGTCATCGATGTCGCCCGCAAGGCCGGCACCTCGCCCGCGACCTTCTACCAGTACTTCCCGGACGTCGAGGGCGCCGTTCTGGAGATCGCCGAGACCGTGGCCGCCGAGACCACTTCGCTGGCCGGGCTGACGGCGGGCCGTTCGTGGGTCGGCAAGGCCGGCTGGCACACGGCGCAGGAACTCGTCGACGGATTCATGGAGTTCTGGCGGAAGAACGACGCGATTCTCCGCGTGATCGATCTCGGTGCGGCCGAAGGGGATAAACGTTTCTCCAAGATCCGTATGAAGATCCTCAACTCGGTGAACTCCTCCCTCGCGGACTCCGTCGCCGACCTCCAGGCCAAGGGCAAGGTCGACAAGGACGTGAACCCCGCGGCGATCGCGGGTTCCCTGGTCGTGATGCTCGCGGCCGTCGCCTCCCACCAGAAGGGCTTCTCCTCCTGGGGCGTCAAGCAGGCCGAACTCAAGCCGAATCTGGCGCTGTTGATGTACCTGGGCGTCACCGGCAAGAAGCCCACGAAGTAGCAGGAAGCAGTACGCCGGGCAGTACGCCGGGTACCAGGTACCAGGCCCGTCAGCTCCACCGCTCCACCACTTCGCCGCGCCTCCGGCACCACCCCACCAGCCCCGCCCGCCGACCGCCCGCCCGAACTCGGCGACCGTGTCCCGCGCCAGGCGCCCTCCGCGCCAGGCCGCACCGACACGACGAACGACGCCTCGCAGTTCGGCCCCGCGACGGCCAGGATCGGGGAACAGCCCCGCACCCGGCCGGTGTTGTGCTCAACGCCGACGCCCGTAACCGCTGGAGGAGACCACGATGGCCCTGACCCGCGAAGAGCGTGAGAAGTTCCTGGCCGAACCGCACATCGCCGCGCTCGCGGTCGACGCGGAAGCCGGCCGCGCTCCGCTGACCGTGCCGATCTGGTACCAGTACGAACCTGGCGGCGACGTGTGGATCATGACCGGGCTCGACAGCCGCAAGAACCAGCGGATCCGCGCCGCCGGCCGGTTCTCGCTGATGGTCGACCGGCTGGAGCCCACCATCCGTTACGTGTCCGTGGAGGGGCCGGTCGTGGACACGGTCCCCGCCACCGAGGAGAACCTGCGGGAGATCTCCGCCCGCTACCTCCCCGCCGAGAAGGTCGACGGCTACGTCGCCTTCGCCTCGGCGAACCACGGCGAGCAGGTCATCGTGCGGATGCGGCCCGAGCGCTGGGTCTCCTCCGACCTCGGCTCGGTGTGACGAGCGTCCACGAGCTGCTGCGGTCGCTGCGGGTGTGGGACCCCGCGGTCACCGAGCTGCCGCCCTTCGACCCGTCCGGCGCTCCCGGCGACCCCGTGGACCTGTTCGCGCGCTGGTTCGCGGAGGCGGTGGCCGCCGGCCAGACCGAGCCGCACACCGTGTCGCTGGCGACGTCCGACGCCGACGGGCTGCCCGACGTACGCATCGTGATGCTGCACGGCGCGGACGCGGGCGGCTGGTCCTTCGCCACGCACGCCGACAGCCGCAAGGGCCGCCAGCTGGCCGGGCGCCCGTATGCCGCGCTCGCCTTCTACTGGCCGGTGCTGGGCCGCCAGGTGCGGGTGCGAGGCCCGGTCGCCGCGGCCCCGGCCGAGGAGGCGATGGCCGACCTGCACGCGCGGTCGACCGGCGCGCTGGCGGCGGCCCTCACCGGCAGGCAGAGCGCGGAGCTGGACTCGCCGGACGAGCTGACCCGCGCCTCGGAGGCGGCCTGGCAGCGCGCCGCCCGCCAACCGACGGCCCCCGCCCCGACCTGGACCCTGTACCGCCTCCGCCCGCACGAGGTGGAGTTCTTCCAGGGCGAGCCCCACAGACGCCACGTACGCCTCGCCTACCGGCGCACGGAGGACGAGGCGGGCTGGCATCAGCGGCTGCTGTGGCCGTGAGCGGGGGCCGGGCCGGCGTGTGCGGCGGGGCGCCGGACCGACCGCAGGCACGAGCCCCGGGGACGCCCCGACAACTGCAGGCACGGGGCGCCGGAGCGGCCGTGGCCGCGGGATACCCCCGCCCACGGCACGCGCGGGACGCCGAAGCCGCCGCGGGACCCCCTCGGCGCCCCGCAGGCACGAGCCCCGAGACGCCCCGGCGACTACAGGCACGGCGCGCCGGAGCGGCCGTGGCCGCGGGATACCCCCGCCCACGGCAGGCGGGGGACGCCGAAGCCGCCGCAGGACCCCCTCGGCGCCTACAGGCGCAGAACGCCGAAGCCGCCGCGGGCGTGAGGCGCGCCCCGGGCTCCCCCACGGAGCGGCTCGCCTGCCCCGCGTCCGGCGTCCGTCAGCGTGACGCCGGTGCCGGCGGTTCCGCGTCCGTGGCGATACGGGCGTGGAGGTGTACGTCGCGGAAACGGTCGTGGCGGCCGGTCTGGAACATGGCCTCGCGCAGCGTGCCCTCGCCGGGGTAGCCGCACTTCTCCGCGATGCGGCAGGAGGCGTCGTGGCCCACCGCGTGGCCCAGTTCCAGGCGGTGCAGGCCGAGTTCGGCGAAGGCCCAGCGCGAGGCGAGCAGCAGGGAGCGGACGGCGACGCCCCGGCCGCGGGCCTCGGGGAGCACCCAGTAGCCGACCCGGGCCACCTTCATCGGGCGGCTGATCTCGTTGACGCCCATGTGCCCCAGCGTCGCCCCGCTCTCCGCGTCCGTGACGCGGAAGGACACCGATCTGCCGTCCGCCTCGTCCCGGGCCCGGGCGCGCATCGACTCGCGGGCCCCCGCGAGGTCGGTCCACAGCTTGAGCGGGGTGTTCCAGCGCTGGAACTCGGGGTCCAGGCAGCCGCGGAGCCACGCCTCCACGTCGGCGTCGGAGTCCGGGTCCCAGGAGCGCAGGCGCAGACCGTGTCCGCGGGGTTCGGTCGGAGAGGGGTCGAGGGCGTTCGTACGTGTGTGGGCCATCCGGCCATTGAAGCGGACCCGCGGCGGTCGTGACCGATCCGCAACCGATTCCGGTCTTGACCGAGACCCATCAACCCGGAGCGCGATTACGCTCGCCGCATGGCCGACTCCACAGCGTCCGCTGAACCGCAGCCCGCACACCCCGCGGACCGCCCCGTGTACGTCATAGGCGCGGGTCCCGGCGGCCTCGCCGTCGCCCAGGCACTACGCGCCCGCGGGCTGCGGGCGGTGGTCCTGGAGCGCGCCGAACACGTCGGCGACTCGTGGCGGCGCCACTACGACCGGCTGCGGCTGCACACCACCCGGCGCCTGTCCGCGCTGCCCGGCCTCGCGATGCCGCGCAGGTTCGGGCGGTGGGTGTCCCGCGACGACGTCGTGCGCTACCTGGAGAAGTACGTCGAGTACCACCAGCTGGAGATCGTCACCGGTGTGGAGGTCTTCCGCGTCGAGCGGGCGTCCGGCGGCGGCTGGCTGCTGCACGCCTCCGGAGGACGCGAGCTGACCGGGGCCGCGGTCGTGGTCGCCACCGGCTTCAACCACACCCCGCGCGTGCCGGACTGGCCCGGCCGGGACACGTACACCGGCGAGTTCCGGCACGCCTCCGAGTACCGCGACGCGACCCCGTACGCGGGCCGGGACGTCCTGGTCGTCGGGGTCGGCAACACCGGTGCCGAGATAGCCGTGGACCTGGTGGAGGGCGGCGCCTCCCGGGTCCGGCTCGCCGTGCGCACGGCGCCGCACATCGTCCGCCGCTCGACCGCCGGGTGGGCGGCCCAGTACACCGGCGTCCTGTGCCGGCGGCTGCCGGTCGCGCTGGTGGACCGGCTCGCCCGTCCGCTGGCCCGGATCAGCGTGCCCGACCTGTCGGCACAGGGGCTGCCGCGGCCCGGCACCGGGCTCTACAGCCGGGTGGCCGAGGGTGCCATCCCGGTGCAGGACGTGGGCCTGATCGACGCGGTGCGCGGCGGCCGGGTGGAGGTCGTCGCCGCGGTGGACGGCTTCGAGGACGGCAAGATCCTCCTGGCCGACGGCACCCGCCTCGCCCCCGACGCGGTGATCGCGGCCACAGGGTACCGGCGGGGCCTGGAGGGCCTGGTCGGCCACCTCGACGTCCTCGACGACCGCGGCAGACCGCTCGCACGCGGCGCCGGCACCCCGCCCGACGCCCCCGGCCTGTACTTCACGGGCTTCACCAACCCGATCAGCGGCATGCTCCGCGAACTGGCGATCGACGCGGAACGCATCGCCAAGGCGGTGACGAAGCGCGAGGCGGACCGGGTGTCCCGGCTGCCCGGCTGAGGAGTGAGGGCCGGGCGGCCACCGACGCTTGCCGGCCTCCCCCGCTTCTCCCCAGCCCATGCCCGCACCCCACGACCGCTCAGCCCCCCGCGGCCACCGCAGTCGGCCGTCGCCGGATCACCAGGGCCATCAGGGCCGCCGCCGCGCAGAGGGCGCCGGAGGCGTACCAGACCACGTCGTAGGAGCCGAAGGTGTCGCGGGCCACGCCGCCGAGGAAGGCGACGAGGGCGGCGCCCACCTGGTGGGAGGCGAGCACCCAGCCGAAGACGATCGCGCTGTCCTCGCCGTAGTGCTCGCGGCACAGGGCGAGGGTGGGCGGGACGGTGGCGACCCAGTCGAGGCCGTAGAAGACGATGAAGAAGATCATCGGGGGGTGCACGGTGGGCGCCAGCAGGATGGGGAGGAAGAGGAGGGAGACGCCGCGCAGGGCGTAGTACACGGCCAGCAGACGGCGCGGCTCGAAGCGGTCGGTGAACCAGCCGGAGGCGATCGTGCCGACCACGTCGAACACCCCGATGACCGCGAGCAGCGAGGCGGCGGCCGTCAGCGGCATGCCGTGGTCGTGCGAGGCGGGCACGAAGTGGGTCTGGATCAGGCCGTTGGTGGAGGCGCCGCAGATCGCGAAGGTCCCGGCGAGGAGCCAGAAGGGGCCGGTGCGGACGGCGGAGAACAGCACCGTGAGCGCACGGCGGGCGGCGCCGGGGACGGGCGCGGGCTTCTCTACGAACTCCTCGGCTCCGTACGGCTTCTGGCCGACGTCGGCCGGGTGGTCGTGCAGGAGGAGCCAGACGAAGGGGATGACGGCGAGCGCGGCGAGGGCGACGGTGACGGCCGCCGGGCGCCAGTCGTACGTCTCGACGATCCAGGACAGCAGCGGCAGGAAGATCAGCTGCCCGGAGGCGGAGGCGGCGGTGAGGACGCCGGTGACCAGGCCGCGCCGCTCGGTGAACCAGCGGTTGGTGACGGTGGCGGCGAAGGCCAGGGCCATGGAACCGGAGCCGAGACCGACCAGCAGGCCCCAGCAGAGGATGAGCTGCCAGGCGGACTCCATCCACACCGTCAGTCCGGAGCCGAGCGCGATCACGGCGAGGGCGACGGCGACCACCCGCCGGATGCCGAAGCGGTCCATGAGCGCGGCGGCGAAGGGCGCGGTCAGCCCGTAGAGCGCGAGGTTGACGGAGACGGCCGCGCCGATCGTGCCGCGCGACCAGCCGAAGTCCTCGTGCAGCGGGTCGATGAGGATGCCGGGGAGGGAGCGGAAGGCGGCGGCGCCGATGATCGTCACGAAGGTGACGGCGGCGACCCACCAGGCGCGGTGGATGCGCGGGCGGCGGCGCGGCCCGGCGGGCTCCGGCCGGTGTACGGATGCTGCGGCGGCGTCGGTTGTCTGGGTCACGTCATTGAGCTTCGGGCAGCGGAACCGTCCGAACGAGTGGCCCGAAGGTCAGTGTTGGCTAGGATCGGGCCATGACGCCCGACAGCCCGCCCCGCCCGCACCGTGTCGTCGTCCTGGCCCTGGACGGTCTGCTCCCCTTCGAACTGGGCATCGCGCAGCGCATCTTCGGCCTCGCCCGCGACGAGCGGAGGCGTCCGCTGTACGAGGTGGTGACCTGCTCGGTCCGCCCGCCGGGCCCGGTCGAGACGGACGCCGACTTCGCGATCCTGGTCGAGAACGGGCCCGAGGCGCTGGCCACCGCCGACACGGTCGTCGTCCCCGCGTCCTACGAACTGGGTCCGGTGTACGAGGACGGGGTGCTGACCGGGGAACTGGCCGCCGCGCTGGAGCTGATCCGGCCCGGCACCCGGCTCGTCGCGATCTGCACGGGCGGGTTCGTGCTGGCCGCCGCCGGGTATCTGGACGGCCGTCCGGCGACCACGCACTGGTCCTCCGCCGAGCACTTCCAGCGACTGTTCCCGCAGATCAGGGTGGACGCCGACGTGCTGTTCGTCGACGACGGCGACGTGCTCACCTCGGCCGGGGTCGCGGCCGGCATCGACCTGTGCGTGCACATCGTGCGCCGGGACCACGGCACGGCGGTCGCCAACGAGGTGGCCCGCCGCACCGTCGTACCGCCGCACCGGGACGGCGGGCAGGCGCAGTACATCGAGCGGCCGGTGCCCGATCCGCAGCAGTCCTCGACCACCGGTGCCCGCGCCTGGGCGCTCGGCCGCCTGGGCGAGCCGATCCAGCTGCGGGACATGGCCGCCCAGGAGTCGATGTCGGTACGCACCTTCACCCGCCGCTTCCGCGAGGAGGTCGGCGTCAGTCCGGGCCAGTGGCTCACCCGGCAGCGGGTGGAACGGGCCCGGCACCTGCTGGAGTCCACCGCCCTCTCCGTCGACCAGGTGGCCCGGGATTCGGGGTTCGGCACGGCCCAGTCGATGCGGCAGCACCTCCAGGCGGCACTGGGGGTCACACCGACCGGGTACCGGAGGACCTTCCGGGCGGAGTTGTCCACAGCCTGTGGAGAATGAGCGCGCGAGTGAGGGGCGTACGGAGATGTGCCGGCCGGCGGCGCGGCGCTGTCGCCCCGAGCGCGGCATCGCGCGCCACCACCCGACTCCGGCGCTCCCGCCCGGCTCCCGTCACCCCCGGGGGAACCGCCGCCGAACACGACCCACACTCGTCGAGGACCCCTTCACCTGGCCCTCGTCGTCCCCTCGCGGCGAATCGTTGTCCACAAGCGTGAGGAAGCGGTCACGATCCGTCAACCAGACAGGGCTGTTTCATCCCTTGCGTCCGCGTTCGCCGGGGACGCGCACGGAAGCACGCCCGGCGCACTGCCGCGTCACCGAGGGCCGCTAGACGACCTCGTAGGCGTACCCCTCGTACGCCACCGCGCCGCCTCCGCTCCCGCACGCCGGGGCGGTCTCCTCGCCTTCGGCGCAGCGGTCCAGTTCGCACCAGATGCGCTTGCCGGTGCCCTCGCGGCTCCAGCCCCAGCGGTCGGCGAGCCCGTCGACGAGGGCGAGACCCCGGCCGCCCGTCGCCTCGCCGTCCACACAACGGGGCACCGGGGCAAGGTCGCTGGCGTCGTCCACCTCGAGTCGGACGGTGGCGCCCTCGGGTTCGCCCGGCTCCCCCGGCCCGCCGGGCGCGGCCTCCGGCAGCACCAGCCGCAGCACGGCCGAACGGCCCGTGTGCACCACGGCGTTGGTGACCAGCTCGGAGACGAGCAGGACCAGCGTCTCGGCGAGTGACTCGTCGGCCCGTATCGCCGACCCGGCGAGCCGTGAGCGCGCCCACCGCCGGGCACGTCCCACTTCCGAGGGGTCGGGCCGGACCTCCAGCTGCACTTGAAGCATCTGCACCGCTCACACCATCCGAACCGGCGGACACAAAGGCTCGCGCCTCACGTGGGCCACGATCGTAGCCATTCTCAGCATGGCCAGATCAACGGCCGGGGACGGGATCACGGACCGTGATTCCGTTGTGGGACAGCATGGTTGACGTACAGTCACCCCAACAAGCGCTTCGGGCATATTCCAGCGCGAAGGAGTACCCGTGCGGCATACTGTGCGACGCGCATTCCGGGGAGTCGAACAGGCGGCGGCCGACGGCCTTTCCGCCCTGCGGGGCAAGGCGCGCACCGCCGGTTCCGGAGCCGCCCCTGGGGCTGCTCCGGCACGGCTGGCGCTCGCGACCACTCGCATCCCACACAAGGTACCGGAGCGTGGCACCGACTCCGGTCCGTTACGGGTGACACGGGGGACACAACCCGATATCGACGCTCAGTGACACCGCTCTGCCACGATCCGCGACATCCGTTGCCGACCGGGGTGCGCACCGGGCCGCTTACTCGGGCACGGTGAAGTACTGCGCGAAGGCCGGGACGATCTCCGCCTCGCCCACCTTGTCGTCGTCGTCCGCGTCGAGACCGCCGGCGACCTCACGCGCGGTGTCCTCGGGCACGCCGAGCGCGGTGAGCAGGCGCGCGGTCTCCGCGACGGTGGCGGATCCGTCGCCGTCCGCGTCGGCGACGTACAGCGCGGCGTGCAGGAAGGGGCGGGCGATCTCGGCGAAGCGCTCCGGCTTGTCCCGCAGGCGCTTGACCGCCCCGGTGACGAATTCCTCACGGGTGATGCGCTGGTCGCCGTCCCGGTCGGCGATGCCCGCGAGCCCCTGCCAGAGGGCCTCCGCGCCTCCGTAGAGGGCCTGCCCCTTGTCGGACCGGGCCGCGACGCCGAACTCGGCGAGCAGCGCCTTGGCCGCCCCGCTGAAGTCCGAACGGTCGATGTAGCCGTTGCCGTCCTGGTCGAAGATGCTGAACCGCGCGGCGATCCTGCGTTCGTACTCGCTGTTGACCATGGTTCTTCCGGCCGCCTCACGTCGGTGTCGGGTGCGTCTCGCCCGGAGCGTACGACGCCGGGCGCCGCCGCGGGCACGACTTACGCGGACAGGGGGTTACGCGAACAGGGGGTTACGCGGACGGGGGGTTACGCGGACAAGGGCCGCGGCTCGTCCCCGGTCGCCGAGGCGAGGTCGGGGTGGCAGTCGAAGAGCCGGCGCACCCCCAGCGCGCCGAGGACGCGGTTGACGTGGGAGCCGTCGGCGGCTCCCTGCGCCGGCAGTATCAGGCGCAGCCGGCCCTGGCAGGAGCGGATGAGCCGCCGGGAGGCGATGAGCACCCCGACGCCGCTGGAATCGCAGAACAGGACCTCGGAAAGGTCCAGGACGAGGCTGTGCCGCCCCTCGGCGACCTCGTCGTGCACGCGCTGCCGCAGCACCGGTGACGTCACCAGATCCAGTTCGCCCGACACCTGGAGCACGGCCCACTGGCCCTGCTCGCCGCCGGTCACATTGAACGTCACCACCATGCCCTTCATTCGCCGGATCGTCTGGATTCACCCGAAACGGAAGCCGTGCCTTCGCTTCTGGCCGCGCGCCTGCCCAGCGGCCGTTCCCGCAAACACCTGCCCGGAAACGGGGCCCGATCAGAAGAGGCTTGTTTCCGACTGTTTCGATCCTGTTCGGTCTCTTCCGATCTTTCTCGATCGGATTCGGTCCACAGTCGAGGGTAGTAGAACCCGTAGAACCCCATATCACCCGTGGCGAGCCGGGGGCGCGCATTGCCACAAAGGGGCGTGCGCTGTCGGACGTGCCGACTACATTCGGGGAGAGAACGGCCGCAGGCTGGACGGCGGAGGGAACAGGGGGTGGAGGGCCGCATGGCGAAAAGGGACGTGCCGATGCGCTGGGACCGCAAGATGCAGCAGCGACTCGCCCGCGGCGAGGCCGCCGCCCTGGGCGAGCTGTACGACCGGTTCGCCTCGCTCGTGCACGGTCTGGCACACCGCGTGCTCGACGACGAACGGGCCGCCGACCGCATCACACGCGACGTGTTCGCCCACGTCTGGGAGCACCCCGACGCCTACGACCCCCGGCAGGGGCCGCTGCGCACCTGGGTCGCCACGCTGACCCACCGTTTCGCCGTCCAGCGGCTGCGGGCCACCGAGACGGCCGCCCTCGCCCGCGGCGGCCCGGGCACCGCCGAGGAGCTGGAGCTCAAGGTGCGCCACGCCTCGGTCGCCGCCCGCGCCGACTACATCGTCCAGTCCATGCCGGCCCCGCTGCGCGCCGCCCTGGAGCTGGCCTACTTCCAGCGCCGGGACTACCGCCAGACCGCCGCCGACCTCGGCGTCACGGAGGACGAGGCCCGCCGCCGCCTGCGCCTGGGCCTCCAGCTCCTGTCCACCGCCCGCGACGCGGGCACCGCCTCACAGCCGCCCGGGGCTCCGCCGGGATACGGGGGTGCGGCATGACGGCCCACGAGGAGCACGACGAGCCCGACGAGGACACGGTGGGGGGCAGGTCCGGCGGCCTCGGCGACCTGGGCGGTTCCGGCGCCCCCGGTGGTGCCGCCGGACTCGGCGGGACCGGGGTACCCGGTGGTTCCGGTGGTTCCGGTGAGGGGGACGGCAGTGGGCCGCGGATACCGTCGCCCCGGATGTCCGTCGAGGACGGTGGCCGGGCGCTGCCCGACGTGGTGCCGGCCGTGCTGGAGCATCACGTGCTGACGTCGCTGCTCGGTGCGTGGGCCCTGGCCGCCTGCTCGGCCGAGGAGGCCGCGGCCGTCGAGGAGCACATCGGGGACTGCGCCACCTGCGCCGACGAGGCCCTGCGGCTGCGCGAGGCCGTCACGCTGCTCCAGCGCCCCGAGAGCCTCGACCTGGACCCCGCCCTGCGCACCCGCGTCCTGGACGGCTGCCTGGAGCGGCGCCCGCCGCGCATCCCGGTGCCCGAGTGGGCCACCCCGTACGACGCCGAGACCGCACGGCTGGACGCGCTGCTCCAGGACATCGGGGACGCCGACTGGCACACGCCGGTCCGGCTGCGCTGGTTCGAGGCCGACGGCCCCGCGAGCCGTCGCACCACGGTCGCCGGGGTCCTCGCCCACCTGCTGACGGTGGACGGCACGGTCGCCGTCGCCCTGGGCCTCGCCGACCCGATGGGCGACGTCACCGCGCCCAGCCGCGTACCGGCCGCCCGCACCGAGGCGTACTGGCGGGCCTCGCACTATCCGCCCACCCGCCTGGTACGGGCGCCCTGGCGGGAGCAGAGCCACGGCATCGTGCGGACCACGTCGTTCACCGGGGACGCGGGCGGGATGCCGGTCTCGTACGGCGACTTCGAACTGCCCCTGCGGGACGCGATGCTGGACCGGGCGTTCGAGTGCTGGGTCCACGCGGAGGACATCGCCGAGGCGGTGGACTATCCGTACGAGCCGCCCGCCGCGCGCCATCTCAACCGCATGATCGACCTCGCGGCCCGGATGCTGCCGGGTGCGCTGGCGGCCCGGCGCCGGGCCGGTCTGGCCACGCCCGGCGTCCGCCCGCACCTGGTCCCCGCTGGAGAGCCCGGGCGCAGCCTGCGGCTGGAGATCGAGGGTTCGGGCGGCGGTGAGTGGCTGATCCCGCTCGACTCCCCCGGCGCGGTGGGCTCCGCCGATCACGAGGTGGCTCATGTCGCCCTGGACGGTGTGGAGTTCTGCCGGCTGGCGGCGGGCCATGTGCCGCCGGCGGATGCGGCGGCCGGGCAGCTGGGGGACCGGGAGGCGATCAGGGACGTGCTGTTCGCCGCGGCGAGCCTGAGCAGGATGTAGGGGCGGGTCGCGGGTTCGTCGGCGGGTGCGGGTGCGTGGGTGGTTGCTCGCGCAGTTCCCCGCGCCCCTCGAGGTACGTGCGGCGGGCGCCCCTTCAGGGGCGCGGGGAAGTGCGCGACCGGCCACCGATCACCCGCACCCGCACCCGCGACGGAACCCCCGGCCCCGCTAGGCGAAGACGACCGTCCGGCGCCCGTTCAGCAGAATCCTCCGCTCCGCGTGCCACTTCACGGCCCGCGCCAGCGCCTGGCACTCCACGTCCCGGCCCACCGCGACCAACTGGTCCGGCGTGACGTCGTGGCCGACCCGCTCGACCTCCTGCTCGATGATCGGCCCCTCGTCCAGGTCGGCCGTCACGTAGTGCGCGGTCGCGCCGATCAGCTTCACGCCCCGCGCGTGCGCCTGGTGGTACGGCTTCGCGCCCTTGAAGCTCGGCAGGAAGGAGTGGTGGATGTTGATGATCCGGCCGCTGAGCTGCTTGCACAGGTCGTCGGAGAGGACCTGCATGTAGCGGGCCAGCACGACGAGTTCGACGTTCTCCTCGCGCACGATCTCCAGAACCCGGGCCTCGGCCTCAGCCTTGGTGTCCTTCGTCACGGGAATGTGGTGGAAGGGGATGTCATAGGACCCCACCAGCTCCGCGAAATCGGTGTGATTGGACACCACCGCCGCGATCTCCACCGGCAGCGCCCCGATCCGGGCCCGGAACAGCAGGTCGTTCAGGCAGTGCCCGAACCTGCTGACCATGAGCACGATGCGCATCTTCTCGTCGGCCCGGTTGATCTGCCAGTCCATGTGGAAGGCGTCGCCGATCGCCGTGAAGCTGGCGCGCAGCTTGTCCACGGTCACCGGGGCGTCGGCCGAGAAGTGGACCCGCATGAAGAACAGACCCGTGTCGTGGTCGCCGAACTGCTGGCTGTCCTCGATGTTGCAGCCGGTCATGAACAGGTAGCTCGACACGGCGTGCACGATGCCCTGCTTGTCGGGGCAGGACAGGGTGAGGACGTACTGGTCGGCCGGGGCGGCGGCCGAGGGCACGGCGGCGGAGGACTGCTCGTTCATGCAGGACAGGGTCCCATATCCGGCCCACCGGCCCGAGCGCCGTCCCGTCAGGCGGACCGCCCCGGACCCGCCCCGGACCCGCCTCAGACCGCCCGCGTCATGATCTGCAGCAGTTCCAGCGAGCGCGGCTCGGTGTCCGGGTCCTCGCCGTCGCTGGCGGCCAGCCGCACATGCGCGTCGCGAGCGGCCCGTACCGCCTCCGGCCAGTCCGGGTGGTCGAGGTAGGCGTTCACCGCCGCGTCCGGTCCCACCTGGTGCATGATCCGCAGGACCCGCAGCACGGCGGTGTCCACGAGCGCCGCCTCCTGCGAGTCGCGGAAGACCGTGCCGACGTACTTCTCGGCGGACCAGTGGTCCAGCCAGGTGTCCTCCACCAGCCGGTACACCGCGTCGGTGACGTCGCCGTAGCCGTCGGCCCCGGCCAGCCAGACGTCACGCTGGAAGGCGGGCGCGGAGAGCATGTGCAGCGCGGAGCGCACCTGACTGCGCCAGCGCCACCACGGCATGTCGTTGAGTGGCATGCCGCCCATGGTGGAGGAGCGACGGCCGCGACGGGAAGACTTCTCCGAACCTTGCACGGTCATCGATCGTACGTTCCTCCTCACGGGCGCCCCACCGGCCCCCGCAATTCACCTCCGCGTCACCACGCGTTGACCGCAAGTCACTTCCAGGTTGGCCGCGTGAGGGAATCGTGCGGGTACATGACCGGCAGGCGACCCATCCGCAGCGCACACCCCGGCGGCCTCCGCCGCCGCTTCCGGGCCACCCGCACCGGTGCCCTGTCCGCGGGCGCGCTGGTGGCATGCGCGTCGCTCGCCGTCGGCTGCGGCGTCGTCCCCGGTGCCACGGGGGGCTCCGGGGACGACCCGATCACCGTGATGACCTGGGCGCCGCAGGACACCGGCGCGACCAACAAACCCGGCATGCCCGCCCTCGCCCAGGCCTACGCCCGCTGGATCAACGACCGGGGCGGCCTCGACGGCCGCGAGCTCAACGTGCTCACCTGCAACGACCACAACGACAGCGTGACCGCCGCGAAGTGCGCGCGCCGCGCCGTCAAGGAGAACGCGGTCGCCGTCGTCGGCTCCTACAGCCAGCACGCCGACTCGTTCTTCCCCGTCCTCGAGGGCGCCGGCATCCCGTACATCGGCGGCTACGGCATCACGAACGCGGAGTTCACCAGCCCGCTGTCGTACCCGGTCAACGGAGGACAGCCCGCGCTGCTGGCCGGCCTCGGCAGCGCGCTGGCCGGCCCCTGCGGGCCGGTCACGCTGGTGCGCCCCGACACGATCGCCGGCGACCAGCTGCCGGTGCTGCTCGACTCGGGCCTGACCTCGGGCGGGCACGAGCGGGCCCAGGACCAGCGGGCGGCGGAGGACGCCACGGAGTACGGCGGACAGTCCCAGCGGGCGCTGGAGCGGACGGCCACCGGCTCCGCGGACCCGGGATGCGTGGTGCCCGTCCTCGGGGACCGCACCGGCACCTTCATGGACTCCTTCCGCCGGGCCCGCGAGGACCACCCCGAGGTACGCACCGCGACCGTGCTCGGCAGCGTCGACCAGAGCACGATCAACGCGAGCGGCGGGCCGTCCGGGCCCTACGAGGGGGCGTACGTCACCGGCTGGTACCCGTCGGTGAGCGACCCCGCCTGGAGCGGGATGAAGAAGGTGATCAAGGAGGAGGCGTTCGGCGACAACGACGTCGACGCGGCGGACGCCGGGGTGCAGACCACCTGGATCGCGTACACCGTGCTCAGTGAGATCGTCGCCTCGCTCGGCGACGGCGAGGTGAGCGCCGACTCCGTCCGGCGCGCCCTCGACGGCGGGCTGAAGGTCGGCACGGGCGGGCTCACGCCGTCCCTCCAGTGGACCTTCGCCGACAAACTGGCCTCCGTCGGCTTCCCGCGCCTGGTCAACGCCGAGGTCACCCTCCAGGTGGTGCGGGAGGGCCGCCTGGTCTCGGCCCGCCAGGAGGCCGTGGACACCACCCGCGTCCTGCAGAGCGCCGACGTGACCTGAGTGGGCCGGGGGTCCGGCCCGCCCGCCGGATCACAGCTGGGTGGGCCCGCGCTCCGTCAGGCCGTACTGCTTGGCGATCTTGTTCCACAGCCCGGCGGCCGTGGCCTTCTCCTTGCTCGCCGTGCCGCTGGCCCGGTTCCCGGCCTGCGTGTGGCTGGTGGTGCGGGCCGTGCCCTTCTTGCAGCCCTTCTTGCCGGCCGTCTGGTCGGCCCAGGCCGCGTAGTGGTTGTCGGCCGACGCCGAGGCCTGCCACGCCTTGTTGAGGGCGGTGGTCAGCTCGGTGTGCTGGGGCAGCTTGTCCACGGACAGCTCGGCGAGGCTCTCGACCAGCCCGGTGCGCTGCTTGGCGGCCTCGCGCAGGTCCTTGGCCGCCTGGGGCAGGTTGTCGCAGGACTTCACGTCGCCGACGGCGTTGATCACGGTGGTCCGGCCGGTGCCGCTCTCGGCGAGCAGCTTGTCCAGCTCCACGGCCTGCTGCCGGACCGGGTCGGCGGACGCCGGGGCGGAGGCCGACGCGGACTCGGAGGCCGGGGCCGTGGCGGAGACCGGCTGGTTCTCGCTCTTCTCGTCGCCGCCTCCCCCGCCGGCCATCATCGCCCCGGCGCCGACCCCGACGACGGCGATGGCCACGCCGACGGCCGCGATGAGCGGCACGCGCGAACGGCCACCGCCGCCCCGGCCGCCGTCGCCGTTCCCGCGCCGCCTGCCGCCACCACCGCCGCCGCCCGGGCCCTGGGGGGCGTACATCGACTGGCCCGCCGCCTGGTGCGGCTGCGGCTCGTCGAAGCGGGGCATCTGCTGCGTGGCGGAGGCCGGGCCGTCGGCGCCGGGGGCGCTGCGGAAGAGGTTGTCGAACTCGGCGGGCGGCTGCCGGCCCTCGTCACCGCCGGGCGCGGCGCCGTAGGGGGCACCGGCGGGACCGCCGGGCACGGGCGCGATGTACTGCGTGGCCTGGGCGTCGGGGTGGGCGGCGGGGTGGGCGGCGGGAGCCGGCTGGTGTCCGGCCGCGGGCTGCTCGGGGTACTGCGGTGCGCGGCCGAGGAACTGCGTCGACTCGGCCTGCGACTGCGCGGGTCTCTCCGGCGGCAGCGCCCCCGGACCCACGGGCGGTATGTGCGGTATGTACTGCGTGGCACCCTCGTCGGCGGATGCGGCGACCGGCGGTATGAACTGGGTCGCGCCCTCGTCGGCGGGCGGCAGCGGCGGGAACGCCTGGCCCTGGTGGGGCTGCGGTCCGGGCTGCTGGTGGGGCTGCGGCTGCGCGTACGGCGACTGCGCGCCGTAGGACTGATCGCCGTAGGACTGGTTCCCGTAGGCGGCCTGGTCGCCGTAGGACGGACCGCCGGCCGGGGTGCCGTACGCCGGGGCTTGCGCGCCCTCCGGGGGGAGCGGGCCGGGGCCCGCACCGGCCGGGGGCGGCAGGGCTCCGTGCGTCTGCGGCTGCTCCGGTCCGGTCTGTGCGGGTGGCCAGGCGTGCGGCTCCGAGGGCCGCGCAGGCGGCTGGGGGACCTGCTGCTCCGGGGTGCCCCAGGGCTGGGCGTCGGCCGGGGTGGACCAGCCCTGGCCGGAGTGCGGGCTCTGCTGCTCGGGGCCCCAGGGCCGGTCCCACGCCTGGCCGCCGGGTGGCGCCGAGGCGGGCACGGGCCCGCCGGCCGACGGGCCGGCGGAGCCGCCGGTCATGCCGGGCAGCAAGGGCTCGCCACCGTCCGAGGGCAGCACGATGCCTTCGTGCGCTTGCCGCGCCGAGGGCTCCTCGCCCTGTCCACTCTGCGTCACCGGGACTCCTACGAATGGGGGACCTTCGGAATCGTCGGCTCACGCTACCGGGTCCCCCGAGCCCACTGCCACGCCGCATGGGGCGACAGCTCTTTCCCTGTGACGGCAGTAACAAAACCGGGCCGCGGCACGCTGTTCATGTTCCTTCGCGATCACCACCCCGTGGTTTCACGCGTGTTCACGTGTCCGCGGCCCGTCCGTTCACGCGGCGGCCTGCAGATCCAGCCGCGCCCCGAACTCCCTGACCACGGCTTCATCCCGGTAGGGCTCCAACCGGGCCTGGAAGTCCTCCAGGTACTCGGCGCCCCGGTTGGAGCGCAGGGTCCCCAGGATCTCCACGGCCTTCGTCGCGGTGTTGCAGGCCTGTTCGATCTCCCGCTGCTGCACCTGCGCCGTGGCCAAGAGCACATGACCGATGGCCCGCCTGCGCGCCCGCGACTCGGGGTGACCGTCCAGGGACTGCCGCGCGTAGCGCGCCGCCGCGTCGGCCTGGCCGAGGTCCCGGTGACAGTGCGCCAACTCGTCGGCGAGGTACGCCTCGTCGAAGTGCCTGATCCACACCGGGTCGTCGCCGGAGGCCGGATCGGCCGCCTCCATCGCGCCGACCGCCCGCCCGGCCGCCTCGTGCGCCGACCGTACGTCGCCCAGGAGCGCGTGCCCGCGGGCCTCGGCGGCGTGGAACATCGACTCCGCGCGGGGCGTCACCCGGCCGCGCGCGCCCTCCTGCGCAGCCCGCGCCAACTGCGCGATCTCGCGCGGGTTTCCCAGCTGTGCGGCCAGGTGGCTCATGGACGCGGCCAGCACGTAACCGCCGTAGCCGCGGTCGCCGGCCGCCTGTGCGAGCCGCAGCGACTGGATGTAGTACCGCTGGGCGAGGCCCGGTTGGCCGGTGTCGACGGCCATGTATCCGGCCAGCTCGGTCAACCGGGCGACCGTGGCGAACAGTTCGCGCCCGACCGCCTCCCGGTAGGAGCCCGCCAGCAGCCCGGAGACCACGCTGTTCAGGTAGTGCACGAGCACCGGCCGGACGTGGCCGCTGCCGTACTGGTGGTCCAGGTCCGTCAGCGCCTGTGTCATCGCCCGCACGGCCGCCACGTCGGACGGCCCCACCCGCGGCCCGGCCGAGCGCGACACCTGCGAGTCGGGGGCGGAAATCAGCCAGTCCCGGCTGGGTTCGACGAGCGCGGAGGCGGCGACGGACGAACCGGACAGGAAGTCCCGGCGCCCCACGTCGCTGCGCCACAGCTCGCAGACCTGCTCGATGGCTCCCAGCACCGTCGGCGAGAACTGGAGGCCGACGCCGGACGCGAGGTTCTTGCCGTTGGCCATGCCGATCTCGTCGATCGTGACCGTGCGGCCGAGCTTGCGGCCGAGCGCCTCGGCGATGATCGCCGGTGCCCGGCCCCGCGGTTGCTGTCCGCGCAGCCAGCGGGCCACCGAGGTCTTGTCGTACCGCAGGTCGAGACCGTGCTCGACCCCGCACACGTTGACCCGGCGGGCGAGGCCCGCGTTCGAGCAGCCCGCTTCCTGAATGAGCGCCTGCAGTCGTTCGTTCGGCTGCCGCGCGACGAGAGGCCTTGCGGCCATGGCGTAACCCCCATGCGGTCTCTTGCGGTCTCGATGCTGTCCCGGCGGATCGTGGGACGAAGCGGATCCGGCCGTGAAGATCAATGCCCAGTCGATGTGCCGACAATGCGAGACTTGCGAAGCTTGCACTGCTTACGAGGATTGTCGGGGTAACGGACGGTGCCGGCCCCAGACGTGGCTACCCAGCTCCCGCGGCGAATCCTCCTGCGCGCCCCCACGTATGCGCCCGTGCGCCCCGGATGCGGAATCGATGCCCCTCCCCCGCGCACTCGACCCCCGTAACCCGGGGTGAGCACGGGAGTTGTGTTCCACGTGGAAGAGACCATCCAGGCCGCCGATGCCGCCCAGATCCCGCAGCAGCGCGGCACATCGCTGCTGGAGACCGCCGTTCGCTACGCCGAGGAGCGCCACTGGGACGTGTTTCCCGGTACCTGGCTGGTGGCCGCCGACGGGGTGCAGCGCTGCTCCTGCGCGGACCCGGCGTGCGCCGCCCCGGGCGCGCACCCGGCGCGCGAGGACTGGGCGGAGCAGGCGACGGGCAGCGCGACCGCGGCCCGCCGGATGTGGCAGAAGCAGCCGACGGCGTCGATCCTGCTGCCCACGGGGCGGACGTTCGACGCCGTCGACGTGCCCGAGACCGCGGGGTTCCTGGCGCTGGCCCGGATGGAGCGGATGGAGCTGACGCTGGGGCCGGTGACGCTGACGCCGGACCGGCGGATGCGGTTCTTCGTTCTGCCGGGCGCGGGGGTGAAGGTGCCGGACCTGGTACGGCGGTTGGGATGGGCGCCCCGGGCGCTTGATCTGCGGGTACTCGGGGAGGGGGCGTACGTGGCGGCGCCGCCCACGCGGGTGGGGACGTGGGGGGCGGTGCAGTGGGCGTGCCGGCCCACGCCGGCGAATCGGTGGTTGCCGGATGTGGAGGAGTTGGCGTCGCCGCTGGCGTATGCGTGCGGGCGGGATCGTTAGGGCGCCTTCTCGTCTGCCGGGCCGCTGTCCCGTGGGCGGCTGCGGGTGGCCGTTGGCTGATCGCGCAGTTCCCCGCGCCCCTTCGGGGGCGCTCTCCCCCCGTAGGGTTCGAAGTCGACGGAGGGAGACGTGGTGAGTGACAGTGCCGTGCGGGTGCGGGGGCTCTGGAAGCGGTTCGGGCAGCAGATTGCCGTGGGTGGGGTCGATCTGGATTTGCCGGCGGGCAAGTTCATCGGGCTGGTCGGGCCGAACGGGGCCGGGAAGACCACCACCCTCTCCATGGTGACCGGGCTGCTGCGGCCCGATCAGGGGTCGGTCGAGGTGGTCGGGCGCGACGTGTGGCGCGATCCGGTCGAGGTCAAGGCCAGGATCGGGGTGCTGCCCGAGGGGCTGCGGCTGTTCGAACGGCTGTCGGGCCGGGAACTGCTCGGCTACACCGGCCGGTTGCGCGGGCTTCCCGGTGACGAGGTCGACAAGCGGGCCACGCAGCTGCTGGACGTGCTCGACCTGACCGGCGCCCAGCACAAGCTGGTCGTCGACTACTCGACCGGCATGCGGAAGAAGATCGGGCTCGCGGCCGCCCTGCTGCACAACCCGGAAGTCCTCTTCCTGGACGAGCCGTTCGAGGGCGTCGACCCGGTCTCCGCGCAGACCATCCGGGGCGTCCTGGAGCGCTACACCTCCTCCGGCGCCACCGTCGTCTTCTCCTCCCACGTGATGGAGCTGGTGGAGTCGCTGTGCGACTGGGTGGCCGTCATGGCCGCAGGCCGCATCCGCGCCACCGGCACGCTCGCCGAGGTGCGCGGCGAGGCGGCCTCGTTGCAGCAGGCGTTCCTCGAACTCGTCGGCGCCGGGGGCCGGGACGCCGGTTCCGACCTGGACTGGCTGGGCGGCGGGTCCCGATGAACACGGAGACCCCGCTCGTCACGTCCGGCACGTCCGCCGCACCGGCCGCGCCCACCTCTGTCACCGCCGTCTTCGTGCGGCTGAAACTCTCCCTGCTGCGCAACGGACTGCGGCAGTCCGGCGGACGGCGGGCCGCGTACATCGCGTCGGCCGTCGCCGTCCTGCTCTTCGCCGCGCTCCAGCTGATCGGCCTGATCGCGCTGCGCGGGCACGCGCACGTGGAGTCGCTGGTCGTCCTGCTGGCGGCCGTGCTGGGACTCGGCTGGGCCGTGATGCCGCTGTTCTTCCCGGGCGGCGACGAGACGCTCGACCCGACCCGGCTGGTGATGCTGCCGCTGCGGCCCCGACCGCTGGTCCGGGCCCTGCTGACGTCGTCGCTGGTGGGCATCGGGCCGCTGTTCACGCTGTGCATGTTCGCCGGGTCCGTGGCCGCGGTCGCGCACGGCGGGGCGGCGTACGCCGTCGGCGTCGTGGCGGCGGTGCTCGCGCTGCTGGTGTGCGTGACCCTGGCGCGGGCCGTCGCCGCGGCCAACGTACGGCTGCTGACCAGCCGCAAGGGGCGCGACCTGGCGGTGCTGAGCGGTCTGGTCGTCGCGGTCGGCGCACAGCTGGTCAACTTCGGCGCACAGCGGCTGGGCTCCTCCGGGCTCGAACAGCTCGACCCGGCGGCCGACGTGCTGCGCTGGGTGCCGCCCGCGTCGGCGGTCGGCGCGATGGACGCGGCGAGCGACGGCGCGTACGGCACCGCCCTCGCGCAGCTCGCGCTGACCGCGGCGGCCCTGGTGCTGCTGCTGTGGGTGTGGGCCCGCCATCTGACGCGGCTGATGACCACGCCGGACGGCTCCACCATCCAGAGCGACACCCGGCCGGTGCGCGAGCGCGGCTCGTCGGGGCTCGCCCGGCTGCTGCCCGCGGGCCGCACCGGTACGACGATGGAGCGCACGCTGCGCTACGTGTGGCGCGATCCCAAGACCAAGGCGGCCTGGGTGACCTCGCTGGCCATCGGCCTGATCGTGCCGGTGTTCAACGCCTGGCAGGGCACGGGTTCGGTCTACTTCGCCTGCTTCGCCGCGGGGATGCTCGGCATCCAGATGTACAACCAGTTCGGACAGGACACGTCCGCGTTCTGGATGGTCGCGATGACGATCTCGTCGACGCGGGATGCCTACGTCGAGCTGCGGGCCCGCGCGCTGGCGCTGCTGCTGATCACCCTGCCGTACGCCACCCTCGTGACCGTCCTGACCACGGCGATGCTCGACGACTGGGCCGCCCTGCCCGAGACGCTGGGGCTGTCCTTCGCGCTGCTCGGCGCGATGCTGGCGACCGGCGCGTGGACCTCGGCGCGCTTCCCGTACTCCATCCCGCAGGAGGGGTACAAGAACGTCGCCCCCGGTCAGGTGGGGCTGGCCTGGATCTCGATCTTCGGCGGCATGGTGGGCGCGGCCCTGCTGTGCGCGCCCGTGATCGCGCTGACCGTCTGGCTGAACGTGAGCGAGGGCGCCGCGGGCCTGGGCTGGCTGCTGCTGCCGGTGGGGACGGTGTACGGCGCCGCGCTGACGCTGCTCGGGCTGCGGCTGGCGGCACCGCGCACGGCGGAGCGGCTGCCTGAGATCCTCACGGCGGTCAGCAAGGGGTGACGGTCCCGGGGGCGGGGCGGAGGTCAGCTCGGCCTGAGCGTGTCCAGGAACGGCTCGATGGCCGCCCGCCACGCCTCCGGCTGGTCGTAGTGGACGAGGTGGCCGGCGTCGGCGACCTCCGCGTACTGGCCGCCGGGCAGCACGCGGACCATCTCCTGGGCCTCGGCGCGGCCCAGCTCGCCGTCGAGGCCGCGCACCACCAGGGTCGGGCAGCGCACCTGCGCCAGCTCCTCCCAGTGGGCGTCGTAGACCCAGGTCTCGCGGGTCCTGAGCATCTGCTGCGGTTCGAAGACGGGGCGCCAGCCGTCCGGGGACTCGGCCATCACCTCGGCGTAGAACTCGCCGCGGGCCGAGTTGGGCCGCTCCACCCACGGGTCGTCCTCGCCGAACCACTTGCGGACGTCGGCGAGCGTGGCGAAGGGGACCGGCCAGGCGCGGAACCACTCGGTCCAGGTGTGCTGCGAGGCCGCGCCGAGGGCGGAGGCCCGCATGTCGCAGATGATCAGGCCGCGGACCAGGTCGGGGCGTTTGGCGGCGAGCTGCCAGGCGGTCAGCGCGCCCATGGCGTGGCCGATCAGGACGGCCGGGCCGAGGCCGAGCTGCTCCAGGGCGGCCTCGACGTCGTCGACGTAGGCCTCCCGGGTGTAGGAGCCGTGCGGGGGCTTGTCGCTGCGGCCGTGACCGCGCTGGTCGAGGGCGACGGCCCGATGGCGGGCGGCGAGCCAGCGGGCCGTGGGGGCCCAGTGCGAGGCGCGGCCCATCAGGCCGTGCAGTAAGAGCACGCCGGGCTGGTCGCCCGGGCCGTGTGTCCGGTTGGTCTTGGGAGGGTCGCCGAACTCCCACGCGGCGAGGCGTACGCCGCCCGCGCCGGTTACGTCGATGCGCCGCGCCATTGGTCCTGGCACCCCCAAGCTCCACTCGGAACCGTGTCCTGCCTGCCGTGCCTTGCCGTACCTGTCCGCAGAGTATCGAATACCTATTCGAAAGAGGCGTCTCGCCCAGCAACACCCCTCATTCGAGTGACACCCCTCGGGGATTGATCGCCGCTGCTCAGGGGAGATCTTCAACGGGAGGCGGGCCGCTCGGGGAAAACGGTCCGTGGGGATTGACCCTGAGAGCTCGGGGCTCCGGGTCAGCACAGGGGAGGACAGGCCCCGGCGCCGCACGGCGCCGGGGCCCTCTCCGTCTCTCCGGCATGTCCCGCCCCCTCCCCGACCGGGCGACATCGCTGTCACGCGCGGCCAAGAGCCCCCTACGTCATATGCCTCACGGCACAGCCTTGCACGCGAAGCGTCCGGGCGCTGCGATTCGGCGCACTGGAACCCGAAACGACGGGATCCGTGCGCCGGCGCACCTCCCCGCCCCCGGCGGACTCAGCGCTTGGCGACGAACACGTGGGAGGCGGTGTCCGACTCCAGCTCGGCGGCCTCGCCACCGCTGCCCACCAGCACGCCACCCGCCGACTCGGTCACGCTCACCACCGAACCGGGCTGCACACCCGCCCGGCGCAGCGTGTACATCAGCTGCGCGTCCGTCTGGATCGGCTCACCGATACGGCGCACGACGACCGTCTTGCCCTCCGTCCCCGGGTCGAGGTCGGCCAGCGAGACCATGCCCTCGTCCAGAAACGGGTCGGCGCCGTCGGCCTCGCCCAGCTCCTCCAGACCCGGGATCGGGTTCCCGTACGGCGACTCCGTCGGGTGGCGCAGCAGCTCCAGCACGCGCCGCTCGACGGCCTCGCTCATCACGTGCTCCCAGCGACACGCCTCGGCGTGCACCTGCTCCCACTCCAGGCCGATCACGTCGACGAGCAGGCACTCGGCGAGCCGGTGCTTGCGCATCACGCGCGTCGCCAGCCGCCGGCCCTCGTCGGTCAGCTCCAGATGCCGGTCGGCCGCCACGGACACCAGGCCGTCGCGCTCCATCCGCGCCACCGTCTGACTGACCGTCGGGCCGCTCTGATCGAGCCGCTCGGCGATCCGGGCGCGCATCGGGACCACACCTTCCTCCTCCAGCTCCAGGATGGTGCGGAGGTACATCTCCGTGGTGTCGATCAGTCCGGACATTCGTGCCCCTTGATGAGATTGCCGGAGGCCGCGGCCACCGGCGCGTGCGCTGGCCCTGGATTCAATTCTGACGCATACCACTGACAACCGTGCCTCGCGGTGCGAAGCCGGACCCGCGCGGCCCCGCCACGCCGTATTGACACCGCACTGGTCCAGACCGCACCGTGATCCGCGACACAGGCACACCGAAGGGGTCCCGCATGAGCGACCGCAAGCCGTCCGGGCAGTTCCTCGACGCGGCGATCGACCTCCTGCGCCGCGTCCGCGACGAGGAGGCGGACAGCGTCGAGGCGGCCGGGAGCCTGCTCGCCGACACCGTCCAGCGCGGTGGACGGCTCTTCGCCTTCGGCGCCGGCCACTCCTCCCTCGCCGCCCAGGACGTCGTCTACCGCGCCGGCGGACTCGCCCTGATGAACCTGCTCACCGTGCCCGGCGTCGTCGGCGTCGACGTGATGCCCGCCACGCTCGGCTCCGCCCTGGAACGCGTCGACGGCCTCGCGAGCGTCGTCCTGGACTCCTCCCCGCTGCGCGAGGGCGACGCCTTGGTGATCATCTCCCTGTCCGGGCGCAACGCCCTGCCCGTCGAGATGGCCATGAAAGCCCGCGCCCTCGGTGTCCGCACCATCGGCGTGACCTCGGTGGCGTACGCGTCCGAGACGACCTCCCGGCACGGCTCCGGCACCTTCCTCAAGGACCACTGCGACATCGTGCTCGACTCGAAGATCGCCGTCGGGGACGCGGAACTCACCCTCGACACCGTCCCGGCGCCCTTCGCACCCGCCTCCACGGTCGTCACCAGCGCCCTCATGCAGGCCATGATGGCCACCGCGGCCGGCGCCCTCGCCGACCTCGGCATCGAGCCCCCGCTGCTGCGCTCCGGCAACGTGGACGGCGGCCACGACTGGAACACGCGCGTCCTCGACCAGTACCGGGACCGGATCTTCTACCAGCGCTGAGCCGGCCCGCGCGGGCACCCCGCTACCGCTTCTCCACCGCACCGGCCAGATCCAGCGCGGACGCGATCCGGACGGCCACGTCCTCCGCGTACATCGCGTCGGACCGCTCGAACGCGCTCCGCCCAGCGCCCCGCAGGAACGTCACCACGCCCAGCGTCCGGCCCCGGCTGCGCAGCACCGCGCACAGGCCGTGCACCGTGTCCGCCGGCCACTGCCGGGCCACCGCCCAGTCCCGCACCTTCTCGGGCGGCACCGCCCGCGCACCGGCGCTGGCCCGCACCGAGCCCGCCCGCTCCACACAGCTCACCGCCGGATGCCCCTCGCCGTAGCGCACCGGCATCCCGGCCGTCCCCGACGGCACGCTCGGTCCCGGCGCACCGGACGGCGTGGCCGCCACCCGCACCAGCCGGACCGGCACCGCCGCGTCGGTGTCCGCGGCCCCGCCCGCCAGCCGGTCGATCAGCGCGTGGTCGGCGAAACCGGCGAGCGCGAAGTCCAGGTGGACCACCGCCGCCTCCGCCGGGTCCTCGCACTCCGCCGCCGCCCGCGCCGCCCGGTGCAGCTGATTGGCCCGGAACCGCAGCAGCGCCGCCTCCTGCTCGGCCTGCTTGGCCTCGGTGATGTCCTGGAACAGCCAGCCCACGCCCAGCGGCACCGGCTCCTCCGCGAGCGGCGACGCCAGCCGCACGAACCCGCTGCGCCAGCACCGCCGCCGCTCCCCCTCCGGCGTCCGCAGCCCCACCCACACCTCGGCGGGTCCGGGCGGCGCGCCCTCCGCCAGGACGTGCGTCAGCGCGTTCTCCAGGTCTTCCACGCCCTGCACGAGCAGATCGCCGAGCGGCCGCCCCAGCACCGAGGTCCGCCCGGCGCCCAGCGCGCGTGCGGCGTGCGCGTTGACGACGGCGGGGCGCAGGTCCGCGTCCACCAGGACGACACCCCAGCTCGCGTCCTCCAGCAGCGCCTCGCTCAGCGCGATGGACCGCTCCAGGTCGATCTGCGCGTGCACCTCGCTGAACGCGCAGTACACCCCCGCGGGCTTCCCGTCGGCGCCGCGCACGGCCGCGGACTGGGTGCGCACCAGCACCCGCCCACCGTCCTTGGTCAGCAGCGCGAACTCGTTCACCTGCCGCCCCGGCGCATGCATCGCGGACAGCAGCCGGTCCTCCACCTCACCGGCGTCCGCGCTGCGCACGGCCCACCCGGCGAAGCCCTGCCGGCCCACGGCCTCGGCCGCGCTCCAGCCCAGGATCCGCTCCGCCTCGCGGTTCCAGTGGGTGACCACGCCGTCCGCGTCGAAGGCGCACAGGGCCGCGTCCATCCCGTCGAGGAGCGCGGCCAACAGGTCCGCGCCGTCCCGCTCGGGCTGCTCCGGCTCGTCCGGCCCCAGCTCGTCGGTGGTCCCACTACGCCGGGAAGCACTCACCTGGACCCCCTGCAGGCTGCGTCCGCCGTACGGTACGTCGGTTCGCTCACTGGCCTTCATTCAACTCGAACGTGATGCAGCACACACCGGGTTCCCACAAGATTGCGGAAATCGTTGTACTGCGGAAACTCGGCATACGCCCCCGTCATGACGGTCCCGACGCGGGGTCGGCAAGTCTCAGATCGACCCACTCGTCCCGCTCGCCGTCCAGGACGTACCGCTCCCGTTCCACGAACCCACGCCCCGCGGCGAACCGCAACCCGTCGGCGTTCGCCGCCAGCACCACGGTCTCCACCGCCCGGGCGCCGAGCCCCCGCGCGTGCGCGAGACCCGCCTCGTAGAGCGCGGTACCGATGCCGCGCCCCCGGAACGCGGGCAGCACCCGCGCGATCACGGTGGCCACCCGCTCCTCCCCCTCCGGCGGCCGCACCGTGGAGCAGCCGGCGAGCGTGTCCCCGAGGTAGGCGTTCTCCAGCCGGTACCGCCGCACGCGCTCCCGCGCCTCGTCCGGGGTCATCGCGGCGGGCGGCACGATCTCGTTGTGCACGTACCGCCACTCCTGGACCATCACGTCCCCCTCGACGGCCGCGATCCGCAGCCCGGGCCCGCACGGCTCGAAGTCCTCCATGGGCGAAACGGTAGGTGACCAGCGAAGACGCGTCCATGGGTGATCACTGGGGAATCCGGTCGAAAAACCGATTGATCCGGGGCCGAGCGGTTCCTAGTGTGGGCCCCACACCGAAAGGAGGTGATCCGGCGAATGTATGACAACCGGACGCGTGAGGTGGCTGCGGGCTAGCGGCCCGTCACCACATCTTGTGCGGTGCCGGACCAGCGTGTGCGAGACGCACGCAGCCGGCCAAACCAACGCAGTCACCCGACCCGCGAGTCGCCGGTACGTCCGGCCGGCTCCTCCGCTGGAGGAACCAGACTCGCGGGTCGCCTGCGTTTCGGGGGTGGTCAGGGCGTGAGGGTTTCGGAGCCCTCGATGGTGTGCGGGTCGCGGGGGCCCGGGCCGACGTAGCGGGCCGAGGGGCGGACCAGGCGGCCGGTGCGCTTCTGTTCGAGGATGTGGGCGGACCAGCCGGCCGTGCGGGCGCAGGTGAACATCGAGGTGAACATGTGGGCCGGGACCTCGGCGAAGTCCAGCATGATGGCGGCCCAGAACTCGACGTTGGTGGCCAGGACGCGGTCCGGGCGGCGGGCGTGGAGTTCGGCGAGGGCGGCCTTCTCCAGGGCCTCGGCGACCTCGTAACGCGGGGCGCCCAGCTCGCGGGCGGTGCGGCGCAGGACGCGGGCGCGGGGGTCCTCGGCGCGGTAGACGCGGTGGCCGAAGCCCATCAGGCGTTCGCCCGCGTCGAGTGTCTTCTTGACGTACGCCTCGGCGTCGCCGGTGCGCTCGATCTCCTCGATCATGCCGAGGACGCGGGAGGGGGCGCCGCCGTGCAGCGGGCCCGACATGGCTCCCACGGCGCCGGAGAGGGCGGCGGCCACGTCGGCGCCGGTGGAGGCGATGACGCGGGCGGTGAAGGTGGAGGCGTTCATGCCGTGCTCGGCGGCCGAGGTCCAGTAGGCGTCGACGGCGGCGACGTGCTTGGGGTCGGGCTCGCCGCGCCAGCGGATCATGAAGCGTTCGACGACGGACTGGGCCTTGTCGATCTCGCGCTGCGGGACCATGGGCAGGCCCTGGCCGCGGGCCGACTGGGCGACGTAGGAGAGGGCCATCACGGCGGCGCGGGCGAGGTCGGCGCGGGCCTGCTCGGCGTCGATGTCCAGGAGGGGTTTGAGGCCCCAGACCGGCGCGAGCATGGCGAGCGCGGACTGGACGTCCACGCGGATGTCGCCGGAGTGGACCGGAATCGGGAAGGGCTCGGCGGGCGGGAGGCCGGGGTTGAAGGCGCCGTCGACGAGGAGGCCCCAGACGTTCCCGTAGGACACGTGGCCGACCAGGTCCTCGATGTCGACGCCGCGGTAGCGGAGGGCGCCGCCCTCCTTGTCGGGTTCGGCGATCTCCGTCTCGAACGCGACGACTCCCTCTAGCCCGGGTACGAAGTCGGACATCAGGCGGCTCCTCGTGACGTAGATGTGTGGTGACCGACCCGTCGGCTTCATCGGGTCCACCGGATCCACGGTCGTGCGCACGACTCGCGGTCCTCGTTCTGCGGTCACCCCTGTGATGCCCCGTACGGCCGTTCGTCCAACCGCGCCGGGACCAGCACGATATCTCCGAGTGCCAGACGTGGGGAGGGGTTGCGGCACTCAGTGCCACTCAGTGACGAAGGACACCGCGGATACGGCAGGATGGCCGGTGTGACCGACCGCGATGCCGTCCCCTTCGATCTCGCCTCGATGCGCAAGCAGTACCGGGCCGAGGGGCTGTCCGAGTCCGAGCTGGCCGCCGGCCCCGTCGAGCAGTTCGCGCGCTGGTTCAGGCAGGCCGCCATGGAGGGCGGACTGTTCGAGCCGAACGCGATGGTCGTCTCCACCGCCGACGCCGAGGGGCGGCCCAGCTCCCGCACGGTGCTGCTGAAGCACTTCGACGAGCAGGGCTTCGTCTTCTACACCAACTACGACTCCCGCAAGGGCCGCGAGCTGGGCTCGAACCCGTACGTCTCGCTGCTCTTCCCCTGGCATCCGATGGCCCGGCAGGTGATCGTGACGGGCGTGGCGCGGCGTACCGGGCGGGACGAGACCGCCGCGTACTTCCGGAGCCGGCCGCACGGCTCCCAGCTGGGGGCGTGGGCCAGCGCGCAGTCGTCGGTGGTGGCCGGCCGGGAGGGTCTGGACGCCGCGTACGCGGAGCTGGCCGGACGCCACCCGGCGGGCGGGCAGGTGCCGGTGCCGCCGCACTGGGGCGGCTTCCGGGTGGCGCCGCGGGAGGTCGAGTTCTGGCAGGGGCGGGAGAACCGGCTGCACGACCGGCTGCGGTACGTGGCCGAGGCGGACGGGAGCTGGCGGGTGGAGCGGCTCGCTCCGTGACCTGCGTCAGTCCAGCTCGGCGGCGAGGAGCCCCGCCCACTGGTCGACCACCCGTTCCCGCCGCGCCCGGTCGTCGGTGAGGAGGTTGGCGAGGCCCAGGCCGCGGGCCATGTCGAGGAGGCCCTGGACGGTCTCCCGGGCGCCGGGGCGGGTCTCGTCGGCGCCGAGGAGGTCGACGGCGATGCGGTGGCTCTCGCGGCCGACGCGGGCCTCCAGCTCGGTGACCCGGCCGCGCAGCTGCTCCTCGTTGGAGGCGGCCACCCACAGGTGGAGGGCGGCCCGGAAGAGCGGGCCGGTGTAGAGGCCGACCAGCGCGGCGACCACGGCCCGGCGGTCACCGGCCGCCGCACCCTCGGGGAACAGGGCGCGCAGCGCGAGGGAGCGCTCCTCGGCGACGTACTCCACGGCCGCGGTGAAGAGGTCCTCACGGGTCGGGAAGTGGTGCTGGGCGGCGCCGCGGGAGACGCCGGCGTGTTCGGCGACGACGGAGACCGTGGAGCCCGCCCAGCCGCGTTCGGCGAGGCAGGCGACGGCGGCTTCGAGGAGCCGCTGCCGGGTGGCCCGGCTGCGGTCCTGCTTCGGCACGCGCTCCGCGCGGTCGGCCGTGTTCGCGGCGCCGCTCACACCACCCATTCCGGATCCCGTCGTTCGAGGAAGGCCGTCATCCCCTCGCGGGCCTGCGGGGAGGCGAACAGCCGGGCCGAGAGCGCGGTCAGGTCGGCCGCGTCCCGGTCGAAGGCCTCCAGCACCCTAGCCGTGAGCAGCCGCTTCGTCTCGGCCAGGCCCTGCGGGGAGGCACGGCGCACACCGTCGAGGACGGGCGCGAGTACGGCGTCCACGTCGTCGCCCGCCGCCGTGACCAGGCCGGTGCGGGCGGCCTCGGCGGCGTCGAAGCGCTCGCCGGTGAGGTAGTAGCGGGCGAGGGCGCGGGGGTCGGTGCGCGGCAGCAGGGTGAGGGAGATGACGGCGGGCGCGACGCCGATGCGGACCTCGGTGAAGGCGAAGGTGGCCTGGTGGGAGGCGGCCGAGATGTCGCAGGCGGCGAGGAGGCCGAGGCCGCCCGCGCGGACGTGGCCGGTGACGCGGGCGACGACCGGTTTGGGCAGCTCGGCGATCTGCCGGAAGAGCCCGACCAGCGCGTCCGGGTCCGGCGGGTCGCGCAGGTCGGCACCGGCGCTGAAGGTGGTGCCGGTGTGGGTGAGGACGACGGCGCGCACACCGGTGTCGTCGCCGGCGTCGGTGAGGGCGGCGGCCAGGTCGCCGACGAGGGCGGCGGAGAGGGCGTTGCGGTTGTGCGGGGAGTCGAGGGTGAGGGTCTCGACGCCGCGTTCGCGGGTGCGGGCGACCAGGGTCATACGGTGCCTCGCAGTTCCCGGCGCAGGATCTTGCCGCTGGCGGCCCTGGGCACGGCGTCGATGAAGGTGACCTCGCGGACGCGTTTGTAGGGGGCGACGCGTTCGGCGACGTACATCATGATCTCGCCCTCCGAGAGACCGGGTGCGGTGGGCTGGCGCACGACGTAGGCGTGCGGGACTTCGTTGCCGTCGTCGTTGTACGCGCCGACGACGGCGGCGTCGGCGACGCCGGGGTGGGTGAGCAGGAGGGCCTCCAGTTCGGCGGGGGCCACCTGGAAGCCCTTGTACTTGATCAGTTCCTTGACGCGGTCGACGACGAAGAGCCAGCCGTCGGAGTCGGCGTGTCCGACGTCGCCGGTGTGCAGCCAGCCGTCCTCGTCGATCAGGGCGGCGGTGGCGTCGGGGCGGCCCAGGTAGCCCTTCATGATCTGGGGGCCGCGGATGAGTATCTCGCCGGACTCGCCGGGGGGCAGGTCCTTGCCGGGGTCGGTGAGGGAGACGATGCGCATCTCGGTCCCGGCGATCAGCTTGCCGACGCTGCCGGGCGGCGCGTCGGCCATGGCGTCCAGGGGGACGACGTGGGTGCCCGGCGAGAGTTCGGTCATGCCGTACGCCTGGCCCACCGGCGGCAGGCCGAGCCGCCGGGAGCAGGCGGCGGCGAGCTGGGCGTCCAGGGGGGCGGCGGCGCTGACGATGTACTTGAGGGACGAGAGGTCGTACTCGGCGACCAGGGGGTGCTTGGCGAGGGCCAGGACGATCGGCGGGGCGACGTAGAGGCCGGTTATGCGGTGGTTCTGGATGGCGGCGAGGAACTGCTCCAGGTCGAAGCGGGGCAGGACGACGACGGTGGCGCCGAGCCGCAGCGGGGCGTTCATCAGGGCGGTGAGGCCGTAGATGTGGAAGAAGGGCAGCACGGCGAGGACGCGGTCGCCGGGGGCGGCCGGCATCAGCGGTTCGAGCTGGGCGAGGTTGGTGGCGATCTGGCGGTGGGTGAGCATCACGCCCTTGGGGGTGCCGGTGGTGCCGGAGGAGTAAGGCAGCGCGGCGACGTCCTCGGCGGGGTCGATCGCGATCCGGGGTTCGGGGGCGGTCGAGGCCAGCATGTCGATCAGGGAGCGGTGGCCGGGCGCGCTGTCGCACACCAGGATCTCCTGGACGCCGCCCGCGAGTTCGGCGGCCCGGCGGGCGGTGTCGAGCAGCGGTGAGACGGTGACGATCCAGCGGGCCCGCGCGTCGCCAAGCTGCTTGGCGAACTCCTCCGCCGTGGCCAGCGGGTGCACCGTGGTCACGGAGGCGCCCGCGCGGGTGGCGGCGTAGAAGGCGAGCGGGAAGGCGACGGTGTTGGGGCTGTGCAGGGCGAGGACATCGCCCTTGCGGACCCCGGCCTCCGCGAGGGCGGCGGCGACGCGCCGGTGGAACCGGTCCACCTGCTCGTAGGTGAGGGTGGTGCCGTCGGTGCCGTCGATCAGCGCCGGTGCGCTCCCGAAGGCGGCGGCCCGGCCGAGCACGGCCTCGTGGATGGGCAGGTCGACGGGTGGGACGTCGGCGTACTGGCTGCGGAACACGGTTCCTCCAAGGCGGCTCGTACGACGTGGGGCGCGGCCCCGAAGTGCCTAATAGGACTTGGGCAGACCGAGGGTCTGGTGGGAGACGTAGTTGAGGATCATCTCCCTGCTCACCGGGGCGATTCGGGCGACCCGCGCCGCCGTGATCAGCGAGGCGAGGCCGAACTCGCGCGTGAGGCCGTTGCCGCCGAGGGTGTGGACGGCCTGGTCGACGGCCTTCACGCAGGCCTCCCCGGCCGCGTACTTGGCCATGTTGGCGGCCTCGCCCGCGCCCATGTCGTCACCGGCGTCGTAGAGGTGCGCGGCCTTCTGCGTCATCAGGCGGGAGAGTTCGAGGTCGATGTGGGCCTGGGCGAGGGGGTGGGCGATGGCCTGGTGGGCGCCGATGGGGGTCTTCCAGACGGTGCGTTGGCGGGCGTAGTCGAGGGCGCGGGCGAGGGCGTAGCGGCCGATGCCGATGCCGAAGGCCGCCGTCATGATGCGCTCGGGGTTGAGGCCGGCGAAGAGCTGGAGGAGGCCCGCGTCCTCGTCGCCGACGAGCGCGTCGGCGGGCAGCCGTACGTCGTCGAGGGTCAGCTCGAACTGCTTCTCGGTGGCGTGCAGTTCCATGTCGAGCTGCCGTCGCTCGAAGCCGGGGGTGTCTCGGGGGACGATGAACAGGCAGGGCTTGAGGTTGCCGGTGCGGCCCTCTTTAGTAGACACAGTCTCGGTGCGGCCGACGATGAGGGTGGCGTCGGCGATGTCGACGCCGCTGATGAAGACCTTGCGGCCGGTGAGGAGCCAGTCGCCGGTGGCGCCGTCGCGGCGTGCGGTGGTGGTGATGCGGTGGCTGTTGGAGCCGGCGTCGGGTTCGGTGATGCCGAAGGCCATGAGGCGGGTGCCGTCGGCTATGCCAGGGAGCCAGGTCCGCTTCTGTTCGTCGGTGCCGAAGCGGGCGATGACGGTGCCGCATATCGCCGGGGAGACGATCATCATGAGCAGGGGATTGCCGGCGGCGCCCATCTCTTCGAGGACGAGGGAGAGTTCCGTGACACCGCCGCCCCCGCCTCCGTACGCCTCCGGCAGGCTCACGCCGATGTAGCCGAGCTTGCCGGCCTCCTGCCAGAAGTGCCGGCTCTCGGCGGGGGCGGTGGCGCGGGGGTGGCTGCGGGCGAAGGCCGAGACCGCTTCGCGGAGGGACTTGTGCTCATCCGGTTCGAGGAGGGTGGTCATCACTGTGCTCCTTCGGGTGCGGGCTTCGTTGTGGCTGATCGCGCAGTTCCCCGCGCCCCATGGGTCTCTTCCACTACCGCCAGGAGAGAGCCCACCGTGACCTGTTGCCCGGGTCCGACTCGCAGGTCCGTGAGCGTGCCCGTCGTGGGGGCCGTGATGCGGTGTTCCATCTTCATCGCCTCCAGCCAGAGGAGGGGCTGGCCCGCCTCCACCGCGGAGCCCTCCGTGAGGCCCTCCGCGACGCGGACGACCGTGCCGGGCATGGGGGCGAGGAGGGAGCCGGGGGCGTGCTGGGCGGTGGGGTCGGGGAAGCGGGGCGGGACGGTGAGGGCGGTGGTGTTGACGTGGACGCGGTCGCCGTAGCGGGCGACCTCGTAGCGGCGTCGTACGCCGTCGGTCTCGAGGACGACCAGGCGGGCGTCGGCGTGGACGACCCGTACGCCGTCCGCCGTGAGGCCGGTGCGGGTGTGGTGGTAGCGGACCTCGTGTTCCTCGCCGGCGAGGAGGTAGCGCTTGACCTGCGGCTGCGAGGGCAGGTTGCGCCAGCCGCCGAAGCGGCCCGGGTGGGCGCTCGCGTCGGCGAGGGCGGCGGCGAGCGGGGCGAGGGGGTCGGGGGCGGGCTCGGTGAGTGCGGCCAGGTGGCGGTCGTAGAAGCCGGTGTCCATGCGGGCGGAGGTGAACTCCTCGTGGCGCAGGGAGCGGACGAGGAGGTCGCGGTTGGTGACCGGGCCGTGGATCGCCGCCCGTTCCAGGGCTCCGGCGAGGCGGCGGACGGCCTCCGCGCGGGTGGGTGCGTGGGCGACGGTCTTGGCGAGCATCGGGTCGTAGTGGACGCCGATGTCGTCGCCGTCGGTGTAGCCGGTGTCCAGGCGGATGCCGTCGGGCACGGTGAGGCGGTGCAGGCGGCCGGTCTGCGGGGCCCAGCCCTGTGCGGGATCCTCGGCGTACAGGCGGGCCTCGACGGCGTGGCCACGCGCGCGTGGGGGGTCGTTCTCGAGGGCGTGGCCCTCGGCGACGCGGAGTTGGAGGGCGACGAGGTCGACGTCGAAGACCGCCTCCGTGACGGGGTGTTCGACCTGGAGGCGGGTGTTCATCTCCAGGAAGTGGGCCTTCCCCCCGGCGACGAGGAACTCGACCGTTCCGGCGCCTGCGTAGTCGACGGCGCGGGCGGCGCGTACGGCGAGGTCGTGGAGTTCGCGCTCGATCTCCTGGGTGAGGTCCGGTGCCGGGGCCTCCTCGATCACCTTCTGGTGGCGGCGCTGGAGGGAGCAGTCACGGGTGCCGAGCGCCCAGACCGTGCCGTGGGTGTCGGCGAGGATCTGCACCTCGACGTGGCGGCCGTCCTCGACGTACGGCTCCACGAAGACCTCGCCGTCGCCGAAGGCGCTCGCCGCCTCCGCGCGGGCGGCGGTCAGTTCGGCGTCCAGGTCGGCGAGGCGCCGTACGACGCGCATGCCGCGTCCGCCGCCGCCCGCCGCGGCCTTCACCAGCACGGGCAGGTCGGCCTCGGTGACCTCGCCCAGGGGGGCGATGCCCATCAGTTCCTTGGCGCGGGTCTTGGACGCCATCGCCTCGATGGCCTCCGGCGGCGGCCCGATCCAGGTCAGCCCGGCGTCGAGGACGGCGCGGGCGAAGCCGGCGTTCTCGGAGAGGAAGCCGTAGCCGGGGTGGACGGCGTCGGCGCCGGCGGCGAGCGCGGCCTTCACGATCAGGTCGCCGCGCAGGTACGTGTCGGCGGAGGAGGTGCCCGGCAGGCGTACGGCCGCGTCGGCCACGCGCGCGTGGAGGGCGTTCTCGTCGGCGTCCGAGTGCACGGCGACGGTCCGGATCCCCGACTCGCGGCAGGTGCGGAAGATCCGGCAGGCAATCTCGCCGCGGTTGGCGACGAGGACGGTACCGATCACGGTGTTTCCCTCGCTTGTCACAGTGGTGGCCACAGTGGGTTCCCTCACATCCGGAAGACGCCGAAGCCGCCGCGCGCGCCCTCGTAGGGGGCGGTGTGGAGGGCGGACAGGCACAGGCCGAGGACGGTGCGGGTGTCGCGCGGGTCGATGACGCCGTCGTCGTAGAGCCGCCCGGAGAGGAACTTGGGCAGCGACTCGGACTCGATCTGCTGCTCCACCATGGCGCGCAGGGCGGCGTCGCCCTCGTCGTCGTACGGCTGTCCCTTCGCGGCGGCGGACTGGCGGGCGACGATGGAGAGGACGCCGGCGAGCTGCTGCGGCCCCATGACGGCGGACTTGGCGCTGGGCCAGGCGAAGAGGAAACGCGGGTCGTAGGCGCGGCCGCACATGCCGTAGTGGCCGGCGCCGTAGGAGGCGCCCATGAGGACGGACAGGTGCGGGACGCGGGAGTTGGAGACCGCGTTGATCATCATGGCGCCGTGCTTGATGATGCCGCCCTGCTCGTACTCCCTGCCGACCATGTAGCCGGTGGTGTTGTGCAGGAAGAGGAGCGGGATGTCGCGCTGGTTGGCGAGCTGGATGAACTGGGCGGCCTTCTGTGACTCCTCGCTGAACAGCACCCCTCGGGCGTTGGCGAGGATGCCGACCGGATAGCCGTGCAGGCTCGCCCAGCCGGTGGTCAGGCTCGTCCCGTACAGCGGCTTGAACTCGTCGAAGTCGGAGGCGTCGACGATCCGGGCGATGACCTCGCGCGGGTCGAAGGGGGCCTTGAGGTCGCCGGGGACGATGCCGAGGAGTTCCTCCGGGTCGTACTTGGGCGGCTCGGCCGGTGCCGGATCGGCGTACGCCTTGCGGTGGTTGAGGCGGGCGACGACGCGGCGGGCCTGACGGAGGGCGTCGGGCTCGTCCAGGGCGAAGTGGTCGGCGAGGCCCGAGGTGCGGGCGTGCATCTCGGCGCCGCCCAGCGACTCGTCGTCGCTCTCCTCGCCGGTGGCCATCTTGACCAGGGGCGGCCCGCCGAGGAACACCTTGGCGCGCTCCTTGACCATGATGACGTGGTCGGACATGCCGGGGATGTAGGCGCCCCCGGCCGTCGAGTTGCCGAAGACGACGGCGATCGTCGGGATGCCGGCCGCCGACAGCCGGGTGAGGTCCCGGAAGATCGCGCCGCCGGGGATGAAGATCTCCTTCTGGGAGGGCAGGTCGGCGCCGCCGGACTCCACCAGGCTGATGCAGGGCAGCCGGTTGGCGAGCGCGATGTCGTTGGCGCGCAGGGCCTTCTTCAGCGACCAGGGGTTGCTGGCGCCGCCGCGCACGGTGGGGTCGTTGGCGGTGATCAGGCACTCGACGCCCTCGACGACGCCGATGCCGGTGACGAGGGAGGCGCCGACCGTGTACTCGCTCCCCCAGGCGGCCAGCGGGGACAGCTCCAGGAAGGGCGTGTCGGGGTCGAGGAGCAGCTCGATGCGCTCGCGGGCGAGGAGCTTGCCGCGCCCCCGGTGCCGGGCCACGTACTTCTCGCCGCCGCCCGCCAGCGCCTTGGCGTGTTCGGCGTCCAGGTCGGCGAGTTTCGCGAGCATGGCCTCGCGGTGCGCGCGGTGGTCGGGGGCGGCGGGGTCGAGGGCGGAGGCGAGGACGGTCACGGCAGGACCTCCGGGGGATACGGCGGGACGGCGGTCACAGCAGGGCCTCCGGGATGTCCAGGTGGCGGGCGCGCAGCCATTCGCCGAGGGCCTTGGCCTGCGGGTCGAAACGGTGCTGGGCGGCGACGCCCTCGCCGAGGATGCCCTCGACGACGAAGTTGAGGGCGCGCAGGTTGGGCAGCGGGTGCCGGGTGACGGGCAGGTCGCGGGTCTCGGGGAGCAGCTCCCGGAAGCGGTCGGCGGTGAGTTCGTGGGCGAGCCAGCGCCAGGCGTCGTCGGTGCGCGCCCAGACGCCGACGTTGGCGTTCCCGCCCTTGTCGCCGCTGCGGGCGCCGGCGACGAGGCCGAGGGGGGCGCTGCGGACGGGACCCGGTGGGAGCGGCCGCGGCGGGGGCGGTTCCGCCACGTCCGTCAGTACGGCGGTGTCCTGGGCGCCCGGCACGGGGACCCGGCGCCCGTCGTGGAGGACCGCCACGTGATCGACCGTGCTCCGTGGGACGTGGGTGGCCTCGAAGACCCCGTAGGGCGCGCCCTTCCCTGGGGGCGCCAGCACGTGGAAGCCGGGGTAGCTGGCGAGGGCCAGTTCGACGGCGGCGCCGCTCAGCGCCCGCCCCACGACCTGCTGGTCGGCGTCCCGGACGACGAGCCGGAGCAGGGCGCTGGCGCTCTCCTCGGTCGGCGCGTCGGGCCGGTCGGTGCGGACCAGCTCCCAGCGGACGTCGGCGGCCTTGCCGAGCGAGGGCTCCAACTGGGCGCGCACCAAGGCCGCCTTGGCCTCGACGTCGAGGCCGGTGAGCACGAACGTGACCTCGTTGCGGAAGCCGCCGAGGCGGTTGAGGCCGACCTTGAGGGTGGGCGGCGGCGCCTCGCCCCGCACCCCCGCGACGCGGACGCGGTCGGGGCCGTCCTGGGTGAGCCGTACGGTGTCCAGGCGGGCGGTGACGTCGGGTCCCGCGTACCGGGCGGCGCCCGTCTCGTACAGCAGTTGGGCGGTGACGGTGCCGGTGTCGACGAAGCCGCCGGTGCCGTCGTGCTTGGTGATGACCGAGGTGCCGTCGGCGTGGATCTCGGCGAGCGGGAAGCCGGGCCGCCGTACGTCGCCGTCCTGGAAGAACGCGTAGTTGCCGCCGGTCGTCTGCGCCCCGCACTCCAGCAGGTGCCCGGCGACGACCGCGCCCGCGAGCCGGTCCCACTCCGTGGGGGCCCAGCCGAAGTGCGCGGCGGCGGGCCCGGTGACCAGGGCGGCGTCGGTGACGCGCCCGGTGACGACGACGTCGGCGCCCGCGCGCAGGCACTCCGCGATGCCGAAGCCGCCGAGGTAGGCGTGCGCGGCCAGGGCCCCCGGGTGGGCGGCGGTGAGGTCGTCGCCCTCGACGTGCGCGACCCGTACGGGGATGCCGAGGCCGTCGGCGAGGGTGCGGACGGCGTCGGCGAGTCCGGCGGGGTTGAGTCCGCCGGCGTTGCTGACGATCCTGACGCCCCGGTCGTGGGCGAGCCCGAGGCACTCCTCCAGTTGGCGCAGGAAGGTGCGGGCGTACCCGGCGTCCGGGTTCTTGAGCCGGTCGCGGCCCAGGATGAGCATGGTCAGCTCGGCGAGGTAGTCGCCGGTGAGGACGTCGAGGGGGCCGTCGGTGAGCATCTCGCGCATGGCGTCGAAGCGGTCGCCGTAGAAGCCGGAGGCGTTGCCGACGCGCAGCACGCTCACTGTGCCGCCCCCTTCGCCCCCTTGGGCCGCCGCCCGGCTCCCGGTGGCCCGGCGAAGGCCTGGGCGATGTCCAGCCATCGGTCGGCGTCCGGGCCGTCGGCGGTGAGGGCGAGGTCGGCGCGGTGGGCGCGCTGGGTGGCGAGCAGGCAGAAGTCGAGCGCGGGGCCGGTGACGCGCTGCGGGGCGTCCTCGGGGCCGTACGCCCAGAGATCGCCGCCCGGGCCGGTGAGTTCGACGCGGAACTGCTCGGCGGGCGGGGTGAGTCCGTGGGCGGCGTAGGCGAAGTCCCGGGCGCGGACGCCGATACGGGCGATGTGCCGGAGGCGGTCGGAGGGCGGTCGCACGACGCCGATCGCGTCCGCGATGTCCAGGCCGTGCGCCCAGGTCTCCATCAGGCGGGCGGTGGCCATGGAGGCGGCGGCCATGGGCGGGCCGTACCAGGGGAAGCGGGCGCCGGGTGCGGCGGCGCGCAGTGCCTCGTCGAGAGCGGTCCGGCCGCCCCGCCACACGGCCAGCAACTCGTCCGGATCCTGCCGCGCGCCCTCCTCGGCACCGTCGTCGACGTACCGGTCGGGCGCGGCGAGGGCCTGCTCCACCAGTCCCCGGAAGCCGTCCTCATCGGTGACGGCGAGCAGGGCGGCGCGGTCGGTCCAGGCCAGATGCGCGATCTGGTGCGCGACCGTCCAGCCGGGCGCCGGGCTGGCGATCCGCCACTCACCGGGCCCCAACCGGGCCACCAGCGCGTCGAGTTCCTCACTCTCCTCGCGCAGATCGTCGATCACGGGCGTCGGGTCGGACACGATCGCTCCCCTCGGGCACGGTGGTGTGCGGCGTGGTGTGGGGGGAGCATGGCAGGGGCCGGATTAACAATCAAGCGCGCTTGCATGATTTTTCGGCAGTGGGACGCCCCTGTGGCGAGGGGCGTCAGCCCTTCTCCGGCCTTCTCCGTGCGGTGCCCGTACGTCAGTCCGCGCGCCAGACCGTCATGTCCGCGGTGACGAAGCCGCTGTCCGGCATCGCCGTCGACTTCACCTGGACGACGAGCAGCACGATGTCTCCGTTGCGGTGCTTGACGCAGATCTCGCTTCCGGCCGCGGCGGCGGCCAGTGGGAGACGGTGGCCGTTGGTGTCGGCCTCGTCGGCGAGTCGGGCGCGGCAGTCCTCGTACGTGGCGCCCGGATCGCCGTACAGCAGGCTGAAGACGCTGGTGTCACTCTCCAGGGCGCAGCTGGTCTGCCTGCAGGCGAAGCGGATGTCCTCCTTGCGATCGTCGCTCGTCGTCCCGGTACCGATGCTGAGCGAGTTCTTGCCGTCCAGCCACTGAGGCCCGTAGGCGTGGGCCCTGGGCACCGCGGGATCGGCCGTGGGGCCGTCGGCCGCCGCTCCCTGCCCGTCGGACGCGGCAGCCCCCGGACCGGTCGTCTCCGCGTCCGCCGATCCGGACGCCGCGCCCCCGGCCTTCGCCGCCTCCTCCCCCGTGCCGGGTGTCCCGGAGGCGGACGCCGTCGTGTCCCGGGCGCGGTCCCGGACGGCGTCCCACGCCCCGTCGAGGACGGTGTACGCCGCCGTGGCCATGAGCCCGACCGCGGCCAGCCCGGCGGCCGCGATCAGGCCGGCGCGCCTCCTGCGGCGCCTCTGCTCCTCCGGCCCGGCCTGCCGTCGCATCGCGCTCGTGCCGTACGGGCCGGCGGGAAGGTGCCCGGGGCCGGGCCACTGTGCCGCGTTCGGCCACTGCGCGGCCGCATGCCGCTGCGCGGCAACCGTCGGCTGCGGCGCGGTCCAGGGACCCGTGTACTCCGCGGTGGGCGCCGCCGCCGGAACCGGCACGGGAGGAGGCACGGTCACCTCCGACCCGGCGACCTCGCGCCAGACGGCCGGCCCCACCCCTGCCTCGGCGTCCCGCCCCAGCTCGCGCCGGCACCACTCGACGACCTCCGCCGCGGTGGCCCGCTCCCCGGGGTCGGCGGCCATGCAGCGGGCCATCAGCGGGCGGAGCTGCTGGGGCAGCCCGGACAGGTCGGGCTCGGAGTGGACGATCCGGTACAGCACGCTGACCGCGGGCCCGTCCCCGTAGAGCGGTTCTCCCAGTGCGGCGAACGCGGCGGTCTGGCCGAGCGAGAAGATGTCGGTCGCCGCCGTGACGTCCCGCCCGGACGCCTGCTCGGGTGCCATGTACTGAGGCGTGCCCATGGTGGTGCCCGTGGCGGTGTGCGCGGTGCTGTCGGCGGCGACCGAGATGCCGAAGTCGATGACGCGGGGGCCGTCCGAGGCGAGCAGCACGTTCGACGGCTTCAGGTCCCGGTGCACGATGCCCGCACCGTGGACGGCCTGCAGCGCCTCGGCGACCCCCGCCATCAGCCACAGCACCGCCGGCACCGGCAGCGGCCCGCTACGGGCGACGACGTCCGACAGCGCCGGGCCCGGCACGTACAGCGTGGCCATCCACGGCGTGGTGCCGCCCGCGTCGGCGTCGATCACCTCGGCGGTGTAGGCACCCTTCACCTTCCGGGCCGACGTGATCTCGCGGCCGAAACGCCGCCGGAAGGCCGGATCGTCGGCCAGTTCGGACCGGACGACTTTGATGGCCACCGGGCGGCCGCCCCGGGTGTGCGAAAGGTAGACCCGGCCCATGCCGCCCGCTCCGAGCCGGGCGGCGAGCCGGTAACCGCCCACCACGCGCGGGTCGTCGTGCTGCAAGGGCTGGAAGACCTCGGCCGTGTGATTCATCGGTTTCCTCCCCATGATCCCGATGAGATGACCAGGTCCGCAGCCTATGTGCTGCCGCTGCCGACGGGTGCGCCCGGGGGACAGGGTCGGGTCGCGGTACTGGGGATCGCATGGCCTCGCGACACGCCCTACGCGCTCCTGCGGTCACCGCGTCACGCGGTGGCCGGCGCGGCGAGCTCCACTGAAAACGCGGCCGCATCCGCCCGAGCAATGTGCACGGCAGACACCCGGCTACGGCTACGGCAGATCCGGGACCGCCTTCACCTTCCGCCCGCGCCCCACCTGGGTCCGCACCGCGCCCATGCTGGCCGCGATGACCAGGGCGATGGCCGCGGACTGGGTGGCGGAGAGGGCCTGGTCGAGGATGAGGAAGCCGGCCGTGGCGGCGATGGCGGGTTCCAGGCTCATCAGGATGGCGAAGGTGGGGGCTGGCAGGCGGCGCAGGGCGAGGAGTTCGAGGGTGTAGGGGAGGACCGAGGAGAGCAGGGCGACCCCGGCGCCCAGCGCGATGGTGACCGGGTCCAGGAGCTTGCCGCCCGACTCGGCGATGCCCAGCGGCAGGAACAGCAGCGCGCCGACCGCCATCGCGAGCGCCAGCCCGTCGGCCTGCGGGAAGCGGCGCCCGGTGCGGGCGCTGAAGACGATGTACGCCGCCCACATCGCGCCCGCCCCGAGCGCGAAGGCGGCACCGGCCGGGTCGAGGCTCTCGAAGCCGCCGCCACCGAGGAGGAAGACGCCGGCCAGGGCGAGCGCCGCCCAGACCAGGTTGACCGCGCGGCGGGAGGCGACGACGGACAGTGCGAGCGGGCCGAGCACCTCCAGGGTGACGGCGGGGCCGAGGGGGATGCGGTCGACGGCCTGGTAGAAGAGGCCGTTCATGCCGGCCATGGCGATGCCGAAGACCACGACCGTGCCCCAGTCGGCGCGGGAGTGCCCGCGCAGCCGGGGCCGGCAGATCAGCAGCAGCACGACGGCGGCGACGGCCAGCCGCAGGGTCACCACACCGAGCGCACCGGCCCGGGGCATCAGGGTCACCGCCAGCGCCGCGCCGAACTGCACGGAGAGGCCGCCGGCGAGGACCAGGCCGACCGGGCCGAGGGAACCCCGTCGCCCGCCCGGCGCGGACTGATGGCCGGTGGCGGGCGCCGCCTCCGCGCCGGCCACGGGAGCGGCGGCGGGGGACGGGGTGCTGGGGGTGCTCACGGTGACTCCGGGTCGTTCGGGAGTGGATCTGGGGAGGAGGCTGGACGCTCGACGGTGCATCACACTGTACGTCACGGTGCAGAGCAATGGACTAGGTCAGGCGCATGGCCCCGTCAAGCAACTGTCGCGAGAGGGGAGGGCCGCTGTCAACGGACTTCCGGCATGTGGGCGGACTCGCCCGGAGGGCCTTTTCGGCGAGGGGGTAGCGTCCGCACCGTGAGACGACTCGTTGCCCGCCTCTGGCGCCTGCTGCGCCCGGTTCAGAGCCGTGTGATGTGGCTCCTGCACACCAAGTACGTCGTCGGCGTGACCGGCGTCGTGCGCGACGACGAGGGGCGGGTCCTGCTCCTGAAGCACCGGATGTGGCCGCCGGGCCGCCAGTGGGGTCTGCCGAGCGGCTTCGCGCGCAAGGGCGAGGACTTCCGGGAGACGGTCGTCCGCGAGGTGAAGGAGGAGACCGCCCTCGACGTGGAGGTGGGCCGCCTGGTCATGCTCAACAGCGGCCTGCGCACCCGCCTGGAGGTGGCGTACGAGGCCCGGCTGCTGGGCGGCGAGCTGCGTCTCGACCCCTTCGAGATCCTGGAGGCCCGCTGGTGCCGCCCCGACGAGCTGCCCGAGGACAGCCAGCCGGTGTGCGGTCCGCTGGCGCGGGGCGAGACCACGCCCTGAGGAATCTTCGCGGGCGGTGTCGAAAGCGGGGGCTCCCGATCGACGCACGGGTGAAGGCAGTACACCCCACCCGAGGAGGCACCCTCATGACCGCGACCGTCACAGCGGACCTGGCCATCACCCTCGACGGCTACGTCGCCGGCCCGAACGTCTCCGGCGACAACCCCGGGGGCGACGGCGCCGAGCGCATCTTCGACTGGATCCACACCCTGGCGAGCTGGCGGGAGCGCCAGGGCATGACCGGCGGGGACGAGAACCGCGACTCCGAGCTGGTCCGCGAGTGGTTCGACGCCACCGGGGCCGTGGTGATGGGCCGCACGATGTACGACCTGGGCGAGGAGTTCTGGGGCGACAACCCGCCCTTCCGCACCCCGGTCTTCGTCCTCACCCACCGCCCCCGCCCCACCCTGGTGAAGGAGGGCGGCACCACCTTCCACTTCGTCACCGAGGGCATCCACAGCGCTCTGGAGCGGGCCAGGGCCGCCGCCGGGGACCGGAACGTGGACATCGGGGGCGGCGCGGACACGGTACGGCAGTACCTCGCGGCCGGGCTCGTCGACGAACTCCAGCTCCACGTGGTGCCCGTCCTCCTCGGCGGCGGGCTGCGCCTCTTCGAGGGGCTGGGCGACGCGGGGCGGCGCGACCTCGAACAGCTCGGCGCGGTCGAGACGCCCCTGGCCACGCACCTGAAGTACCGCTTCGTGAAGTGACCGTGCGGGAGGGCCCGCAGGTCAGCCCATGCTCTTGGCGCCGTCCAGGGACTCCCGGATGATGTCGGCGTGGCCGGCGTGCTGGGCGGTCTCGGCGATGACGTGCATCAGCACCCGGCGGGCCGACCAGTGCGCGTCGGCCTCGAACCAGGGGGCCTTCGGCAGCGGCTGCGTGGCCCCCAGGTCGGGCAGGGTGGCGACCAGCTCGTCGGTCCTGCGGGCGGTCTCGGCGTAGTCGGCCAGCACACCGGCCAGCGTGTCGTTGGGCAGCATCCGGAACTCGTCGGCCCGCTGGGCCCAGTCGGCCTCGGTCATGGACGTGAAGTCCCCCATCGCGGACGGGCCTTCCAGGATGAAGTCCGCCCAGCCCCGCTCCACCGAGGTCACGTGCTTGATCAGACCGCCGAGGCACAGCTCACTGGCGGTGGTCCGCAGGCCGGCCTGCTCGTCGGTGAGGTCACGGGTGGTAAAGCGGAGGAAGTGCCGGTGCTTGGCCAGCATCTCCAGCAGATCGGCGCGCTCGCCGGTGGCGGCCGCGTCGTGGGTGGTCGGGGCGCCGGTGAGGGTCTCTTCGAAGGGCATGGTCCGTCTCCGTCTTCCGGTGTTCCTGCTCCGTCGGTGAGACCACGCTACGAGGCATGTAGGTCGGATCAGGTCCTAGATCGTGGGCGCCGGGACGGACGACCTGATGGCCTAGCGGGCGATCCCCGCACCCCCCATCAGCAGGCCCAGCCCCTCCGTGTCGTCGAAGGTGTCCGCGGACAGCCGGACCACGCCCTCGGTCGCGGGTCCCTCGGCCGTACCGGGGAGCACCCACGCGGCGCCGTCGATCGTGTCACTGCCCGGAGCGGTCACCACGAGGTCCGCGTGGCCGTCGCCGTCCAGGTCGGTGAGGCCGAGGGAGGTGCCGAAGTCGGCCCTGCCGTCCGGGTCGGTGCCGAAGCCGGAGCCGTCGAAGAGGCGGGCGCCGGCGCCGCCGAGTCCGTCCGGCCCGCCTGCCAGGAAAAGCACCTGCTCGGGGCCGGGCTTCCCGTAGATGTCCCACCGGGGCGCGCCGGCGACCACGTCCGCGTACCCGTCGCCGTTGACGTCGCCGACGTCGAGGGGGGCGAGGGCGGCGTCCTCGTCCTGGGGCTCCTCGCCGGGCACGCCCGGGGTGTCGCGGTCGACGGTCGTCGTCCGCCCGCCCGGCCCGGACTCCGAGCCGTACACGACCGTCACCGAGCTGCGGCTCGCGTCGCCTCCCCGGGGGGTGAGGACGAGGTCGCCGAAGCCGTCGCCGTCCACGTCGCCGACGGCACCCGTCCCGGCGTCGGGGAGGCGGACGCCCCGCGGCTGCGTGAAGCCGTCCCGGCCGCCGTGCAGGTAGCTCACGGGTCTGACCTGCTCGGACCAGGGGCCCTCGGGGTCCGGATCGGCGTTGTGGAAGCTCACCAGGTCGTCGATGCCGTCGCCGTCGAGGTCGCCGGCCACGAGGTCGCCGTAGTTGGCGTTGCCGACCTCCGGCGCGGGCCTGCGCGGGGCGGGGACGCGGTCCGTCCCGGCCGGGGTGCCGTCGCGCCGGAAGGGGCCCTTGAGCAGGCCCTTGTCGGAACCTAGCCCGAAGACCAGGTCGGGATGCCGGTCCCCGTCGAAGTCACCGGCGGCGAGCTGCTCGTCCAGGAGGGGGTCGTTGTCCCAGGCGACGTGGGTGCTGTCGGTGCCGGGCACGCGCGTGGCGCCGGCCAGCCCGTCCGCCGACCCCCACGCGATGATCACGCTCGGCTTCCAGTCGAAGACGGCGGTGGCGAGGTCGGTGTACCCGTCTCCGTCGAAGTCCCGCGCCACGACGTCCGTCCCGAAGAACGCCTCGTCGCGGTTGTTTCCGGGTATCCCGGGGTCGTCCTGCGTGAGGTACTGGCAGCGCCCGACCCGGGTCCCGTCCCCCGCCCCGTAGGCGACCTCGATGCTCCCGCCGCCGCTCCCGCCCTCGACACTGCCGCCGGAGCCGAGGGCGAGGTCGGGGTTGCCGTCTCCGTCGAAGTCGGCCGGGGGCACGGTGTCCTTCGGGGCGGTGTCCTTGGGGGCGGGGCGCTTCGTGGCGGGCGCGGTGCTCTCCGACGCGGGCCGTCCCGACGCGGCCGCGGTGGCGGGCGCGGCGCCCTCCCCCGAGGTCCGGCACGCGTACGGCGCGGCGACGCCCGCCGGCTCCCCGCCGACGACCAGCACGCCCACGACCACTCCCACCGCGACGGCACCGGCGACACCGCCGATCAGCCACGTCCGCCTGCCGACGCGCCGCCGCGGGGTGCCGTCCTGATCATCCGAACCGTCCATACGGATGATCACGCACCCGCGGCCGCACGCGGTTCCGATCACCCGCCGGGTGGCGGACCGAGGCCCCGCGCCGTCACTCCTCTCCCAGCCCCTCCGCCAGCACCTCCGCCAGATGCCGCCCCCGCACCCCCGCCAACTGCTCCAACTGCGTCCGGCACGAGAAGCCGTCCGCCAGGACCACCGCGTCCTGGGGGGCCTGCCGCACCGCCGGCAGCAACTGGTCCTCCGCGCAGGCGGCCGAGACCTCGTAGTGGCCCTTCTCGAAGCCGAAGTTGCCCGCGAGGCCGCAGCAGCCGCCGGTCAGCTCGCCGGTCAGGCCCGCTGCCTCGCGAAGACGGCGGTCGGGGGCGTCGCCCAGGACCGCGTGCTGGTGGCAGTGGGTCTGGCCGGTGACCGGGCGGTCCACGGCAGGCGGGGTCCAGTGGGGGGCGTGGCGTTCCAGGGCCTCCGCGAAGGTCAGTACACGGGCGGCGAGCCGAGCCGCCCGGGGGTCTTCGTGGAGCAGTTCCGGGAGGTCCGTGCGCAGGGCGGCGGCGCAGCTCGGTTCCAGGACGACGACCGGTGCCGACGTCTCCAGTACCGGGGCCATCAGGTCCAGCGTGCGTCGCATCACCGCGCGGGCCTGGTCCAGTTGGCCCGTCGACACGTAGGTCAGGCCGCAGCAGACCCGGCCCCGGCGGGTCGACAACAGCGCCGCCGTCGACTTGGACGTGCCGTCGCCCACCGGGCCGCGTCCCCGGAGCGTCGGCGGCAGCGCCACCCGCAGTCCCGCCGCCTCCAGCACCCGTACGGCCGCCCGGCCCACGGACGGTGACAGGTGCTCGGTGAAGGTGTCGGGCCAGAGGACCACCAGATCGCCGGAGCGGGCCGGAACCGCAGGACGCCTGCGCCACCAGCGGGTGAACGGCTCCCGGGCCAGGCGGGGCAGCTCACGCTCCCCCGCGATCCCGCCCAGGCGTTTCGCCACCGCCGCCAACGGGGCAACCGACGCGAGCGCGTTGACGACCGGCGCCACCCGCACCCGTGCCGCCCAGCGCAGCCACACCGGCAGCCTGCCCATCGCGTAGTGGGCGGCGGGGCGGCGGCGCCCCGCGTAGTGGTGGTGCAGGAACTCCGCCTTGTACGTGGCCATGTCGACCTCGACCGGGCAGTCGGAGCGGCAGCCCTTGCAGGACAGGCACAGGTCGAGCGCGTCGCGGACCTCCGTCGACCGCCAGCCGTCCGTCACCAGCTCGCCCGCGAGCATCTCGTGCAGCAGGCGGGCGCGCCCGCGGGTGGAGTGCTCCTCCTCCCCGGTCGCGCGGAAGGACGGGCACATGACGGACGAGCCGGCCGCCGACGTCGTACGGCATTTGGCGACCCCCACGCAGCGCCGTACCGCCGCCGAGAAGTCACCGCCGTCGGACGGGTAGCCGAACGCCACGTCCACCGGCTCGCGCGGCAGGACGGAGAAGCGGAGGTTCGCGTCGAGCGGCGCCGGACGGACCAGCATGCCGGGGTTGAGGAGGTCGTCCGGGTCCCAGACCGCCTTGGCCCGTTCGAAGAGCGCCACCGTCTCCTCCCCGTACATCCGCGGCAGCAGTTCCGCCCGCGCCTGCCCGTCCCCGTGTTCGCCGGAGAGCGAGCCCCCGTGCGCCACGACGACGTCCGCCAGCTCCTCCGAGAAGCGGCGGAAGCGCGCGACGCCCGCGTCCGTCAGCAGGTCGAAGTCGATGCGCACGTGGATGCAGCCGTCGCCGAAGTGGCCGTACGGTGTGCCGCGCAGCCCGTGCGAGGTCAGCAGCGCCCTGAAGTCCCGCAGGTAGGCGCCGAGGCGGGCCGGGGGCACCGCGCAGTCCTCCCAGCCGGGCCACGCCTCCGAACCGTCCGGCATCCGCGTCGCCGTGCCGCTCGCGTCCTCCCGGATGCGCCACAGCACCCGCTGCCCGGCCGGGTCGGTCACCACGCGCGCGTCGACGACGTCCGCCGCCCGCACGAGCGCCTCCGCACGCGTGCGGGCCTCCGCCTCCGAGTCGCCGCCGGTCTCCGCGAACAGCCAGGCCCCGCCCCGCGGCAGCCCCTCCGTGGACGGCACCAGGTCGGCCGCCATGCCCTCCACGGTCAGCGGACCGTACGGCAGCAGCCCGGCCGCCGCCTCCGCCGCGCCGGCCTCGTCGGCGTAGCCCAGCACCGCCAGCGCACGCGCGCGCGGCGCCTCGACCAGTCGTACGGACGCCTCGGTCAGGACGCCCAGCGTGCCCTCGGAGCCGCAGAAGGAGCGGGCGACGTCCGCGCCCCGCTCCGGCAGCAGCGCGTCCAGCGCGTAGCCGGAGATGCGGCGGGGGAGGTCGGGGAAGCCGGTGCGCAGACGTGCCAGGCCGCCGTCCACGAGGTCGCGCAGGCCGTCCGGCGCGCCGGACCACTCCTGCCCGAGCCGGAGCCGCTTCCCGCGCGCGGTGAGCACCGTCAGCTCGCGCACGCTGTCGGCCGTCGTGCCCCACGCCACCGAGTGGGAGCCGCACGAGTTGTTGCCGATCATGCCGCCGAGCGTGCACCGGCTGTGGGTGGAGGGGTCGGGGCCGAAGCGCAGGCCGTGCGGGGCGGCGGCGTCCTGGAGGCGATCGAGGACCAGGCCCGGCTGGACCACGGCCGTCCGAGCCTCCGCGTCGAGGGAGACCAGCCGGTTCATGTGCCGGGTGAAGTCCACCACCACGCCCGCGCCGGTCGCCTGCCCGGCGATCGACGTGCCGCCGCCCCGCGCGACGACCGGCACCCGGTGCTCCCGGCACACCTCCAGCACGGCCGCCACGTCGTCGGCGTCTCTGGGCGCCACCACGCCGAGCGGGACCCTCCGGTAGTTGGACGCGTCCATCGTCGTCAGCGCGCGGGAGGTGACGTCGAACCCGACCTCGCCGCGGACGGCCCTGCGCAGTGCTGCCTCCAGATCGGTCATGTCCTCCAGCATGGGCTCTCGTCGTTCCGTACAGGTCCGCCAGGCGGAGATCTCGTCTCATCGGACGGACATGGCTTCGCCCGGTTTGGCCGACGGGATACCCTCCGGCACGTGGCTGAGATCCAGATTCCTGCTGACATCAAGCCCGCGGACGGTCGATTCGGCGCGGGTCCCTCCAAGGTGCGGGTGGAGGCGCTGGACGCCCTGGCCGCCACCGGTACGTCCCTCCTCGGCACCTCCCACCGACAGGCTCCGGTCAAGAACCTGGTCGGCAAGGTCCGCGAGGGCATCCGCGAGCTGTTCCGGCTCCCCGACGGCTACGAGGTGATCCTCGGCAACGGCGGCTCCACCGCGTTCTGGGACGTCGCGACGCACGGCCTGATCGAGAACCGGTCGCAGCACCTGAGCTTCGGCGAGTTCTCGTCCAAGTTCGCCAAGGCCGCGAAGCTCGCGCCCTGGCTGGCCGAGCCGACCGTCGTCTCCTCCGACCCGGGCACCCACCCCGAGGCGCACGCCGAGGCCGGTGTGGACGTGTACGCGTTCACCCACAACGAGACCTCGACCGGCGTCGCCATGCCCGTCAAGCGGGTCGCCGGAGCCGACGAGGGCTCCCTGGTGCTGGTCGACGCGACGTCCGGCGCCGGCGGTCTGCCGGTCGACATCACCGAGACCGACGTCTACTACTTCGCCCCGCAGAAGTCCTTCGCCTCCGACGGCGGCCTGTGGATCGGCGTCTTCTCCCCGGCCGCGATCGAGCGCGCCGAGCGGATCCACGCGTCCGGCCGCCACGTCCCGGAGTTCTTCTCCCTGCCGACGGCGATCGACAACTCCCGCAAGAACCAGACGTACAACACCCCGGCCCTCGCCACGCTCTTCCTGCTGGGCGAGCAGCTGGACTGGATGAACGGCCAGGGCGGCCTGGACTTCACCACCGGCCGCACCAAGGACTCCTCGACCCGCCTGTACACCTGGGCCGACGAGTCCAAGTACGCCACCCCGTTCGTCTCCGACCCGGCGAAGCGCTCGCAGGTCATCGGCACCATCGACTTCGCCGACGACATCGACGCCGCCGCCGTCGCCAAGGTGCTGCGCGCCAACGGCGTCGTCGACACCGAGCCGTACCGCAAGCTCGGCCGCAACCAGCTGCGCGTGGCGATGTTCCCGGCGATCGACCCGGCGGACGTCGAGGCGCTCACGAAGTGCGTGGACTACGTGATCGACAAGCTGTAACGGCTTCTCGAGCGCGTACGACGACTGAGGGCGCCCGGCGGAACATCCGCCGGGCGCCCTCCGTGCATCCGCACGATCGTGTTGCTGGCCGGAAAGTTGGGGCTGTAAGTGGCCATCGGATGCCCCCAGTAGTCACGGCCCGGGCCCTCACCCAGCCCGATCCCGACCCGCCTCAGGCCAGCCCCGCCCCGATGGCGCGGCGGACCGCGTCGGCGCGGTCGTGGATGTGGGACTTGGCGAACAGGTTGTTGATGTGGGTCTTGACCGTGGCCTCGCTGATGAAGAGCTTCTCGGCGATGCCCCGGTTGGACAGGCCCTGGCCGATCAGGGCGAGGACCTCGCGTTCGCGGGGTGTGAGGTCGTCCGGCAGGGGCTGTCCGGCGGGTCCCGGAGTGGGCGCCTTGGCCCTGGCCGTCGCCAGCAGCCGGTTCTGGACCTCTCGGTCGAGGACGGACTGGCCCGCGCCCGCGGCGCGGATGGCCCGGGTGATGTCCTGCCGTCCCGCGTTCTTGGTGAGGTATCCGCGGGCCCCCGCGCCGAGCGCGCCCAGGATCGACTCGTCGTCGGCGAAGGTGGTCAGGACGACCACCGCCACCTCCGGATGCTCCTCGGTCAGGCGGCGCGTGGCCTCGATGCCGTCCATCACGGGCATGCGCAGGTCCATCAGCACCACGTCGACCGGTCCGGCGGCGACGGCCGCCAGTACTTCGCCGCCGTCCGCGGCCGCCGCGACGACGTCGATGTCCTCGGCCAGCCCGAGCACCGCGGCGAGCGGCTCCCGTACGGCGGCCTGGTCGTCCGCGACGACCACTCTCAACCGCTCCTTGCTCTCGGCCTGTTCACTCATCGTGGTTGCTCACTCATCCTGGAATCACTGCCTTCACCTGCCAGCCGCCCTCGTCCCGTCCCTCGGTGACCGGTCCGGCGGCGACGCTCCCGCCCAGCAGAGCGACCCGTTCACGCATTCCGATCAGGCCCATGCCGCTGCCGGCTCCCGGGGACGCCGTACGGGTGGCACGCCCGTTGCGGATCCGCAGTGTGACCGACGCGGCGGTGAACGTCAGCTCCACGCCGACCCGTCCGCCGGGCGCGTGCCGGGCGGCGTTGGTCAGGGCCTCCTGGGCGATCCTCAGCAGGTTCTGGGTCACCTGGGCCGGCACCTCGCGGACGGTTCCGGTGACCGTGAGGGCGTCGTGGTGGCCCGCCGATTCGACCATCGCGGTCAGGCTCTCCAGCAGCGGCAGCGCGTCCTCACGCAGCGCGTGCACGGTCCACTGGGCCTGCTTCAGGCTCTCCTTGACCAGTCCGTGGGCCTTGTCGTTGGCCTCCCGGACCTTCTCCAGGTCACCGGTGTCGAGCAGGGCGTCGGCCAGTTCCAGCTGCATGTTGATCCCGGCGAGGGAGTGCGCGAGGACGTCGTGCACGTCCCGGGCGATCCGGCCGCGCTCGGTCAGAACGGCGGTCCGGGCCTCCGCTCGGGCGGCGCGTTCCGCCGACTCGGCCGCCGAGAGCGCCGAACGGACGGCCTGGCGCTGACTGCGGTTGATGATGCCGATCACGACCGGGACGCCGGTGGTGAGACCGACCGCCCAGGGCAACTGCTCGTGTCCGGGCCCGAGGTGGAAGTACAGGACACCGGCGCAGAGCAGGGAGCACAGCGCCGCGAGGGTGAGCGCCCGCCCGGTTCCGAGCCGGTATCCGAGGTGCCCGGCGAGGAAGTAGGCGAACAGGTAGCCCGTACCGCCGGCACTGGCACCGATCAGGGCGGCCGCCGCGGCGATGCCGAGCGTGAGCCAGACGAGCGCGGCGCGCGGAGGGACGCGGTGCTCGGGCAGGCCCCGGGCCAGCAGTGCCGCGGAGTTGAGCACGAAGAGTACGGCGACCGCCAGGCCCTGGCCGCTGAGCCCCATGGGCCGGATCGTGAGGGCTCCTACGGCGATGACCGCGAGGGTCAGGCCCCACTGGGCGCGCGGGTCCTGACCGGGGACCGGCACCCGGACCGGCCGCGGTCCCGTCCCCGGGTCCGGGGACGGGGTGCTCTGGGTGGCGGACACGGGCCGAACATAGCGCACGGTCAGGCCGTACCGTCGAGGACGGGCGCGGCCGGGGAGACCGACCCGGCCCGCGCGCGGCTGCGCAGGTAGATCGTGGCCACCCGCGTGACCACCTCGGTGACCGCCATCATCACGAACGCCGTCACCCATGCCTGGTCGCTCGTGATGTGGTGGGCGACGCTGAACCGGGCGACGTCGGCGGCGCCGCCGCCGTGTTCGGCCCAGACCTGGAAGCCCATGCGGGCGCCCATGCCCAGCACCCACAGGATCGCCGACACGGCGCCCGCCTTGATCACGAGGTGTCCGTCGAGTGCCCGGATCCGGGTGTACACGCCGCCCGCGACGCCGAGCGCGGCGCCCACGGCCGTCAGGGCCGCGATCAGCACCAGGTCGTTCCCCGCGGTCGGCACGGAGTCCAGGTACGAGTACGCCACGAAGGCCACGATCCCCAGCGGGATCAGGAAGGTCTTGCGGTCCAGCGGGGCTTCCCGCAGCTGCCGGAAGACGACGAGGACGAGGACGATGTCGGTGATCCACTCGGTCGTTGTCATGCCCTCAAGGCTGCTCGGCCGGGTCTCGCAACACCTGGACCCACGGGTGGAGCCGGGGGTGGAGATCCGCCGCGTTCCCGGTCTCCACCCCCGGCCCGCCGAGGGACCGCACTCCGCCGGTGCCTACCGGCTCAGCCGCTGGAACCGCCGTACCGCCAGCGGCAGGAAGACCGCCGTCAGGATCACCGGCCACACGACCGCCATCAGCAGCGCGTGCTGCTCGACCCAGGTGTCGCCGGCGCCGACCGGGGTGCCGAACAGGTCGCGGGCGGCCGCCGACGTGGAGGAGATCGGGTTCCAGGCGGCCAGCCAGCCCAGCCAGTCGGGCATGAGCTGCGGGGCGACGAAGATGCTGGAGATCATCGTCAGCGGGAACGCCACCGCGAACAGGCCGCCCGCCGCCTCCGGGTTGGGGACGAGCAGGCCCAGCCACACGCCGATCCAGATCAGCGCGAACCGCAGCCACAGCAGCAGCCCGAACGCGGCGACGAAGCCCCAGCCGCCGTCCGGACGCCAGCCCATGGCCATCGCCGTCAGCATCATGATGGCCAACTCGGCGCAGGCGGCCAGCAGGTCGGTGACGCCGCGTCCGGCCACCACCGCGGAGGAGGCCATCGGCATGGAGCGGAAGCGGTCGATGACGCCCTTGGTGGAGTCGTGGACGACGAGCGTCGCGGTGTTGATGAAGCCGAACGCCATGGTCATCACGAACATGCCCGGCATCAGGAAGTCCTTGTAGTCCCCGCCGCCCGGCACCGTCATCGCGCTGCCGAAGACGTAGCCGTACAGGAGGACGGAGATGATCGGGAAGCCCAGCTGCCAGGCGATGTTGACGGGCTGGCGCTGGTAGTGGAGCAGGCCGCGGCGGACGAGGTTGCCGCAGTCGGCGAGCAGCCAGTACAGCCGCCCGCGACCGCCGGTCTCCCCAGTCGTCAGGTCGAGGGCGCTCATGCCGCCACCGTCTCCTTCTCCGCACGGTCAGTGCGGTCCGAGCGATCCGAGCGATCTGTGTGATCCGAGCGGTGCCCGGTCAGGCGCAGGAACACGTCGTCGAGGCTCGGCCTGCGCAGCCCGATGTCCTCCACGGCGACGCCCTCGTCCTGGAGGGTGCGCGCCACCTCCGTCAGCGCGGACACCCGGTCGGCGACCGGGGCGTGCACGCGCAGCGTCTCCTCGTCGGCCTCGGGCTCGCCCTCGCAGACCCGGGCGACCACCTTCACGGCCCGTGCCAGGTCGGCCCGTTCGGCGACCACGACCTCGACGCGGTCGCCGCCGACCAGGTTCTTCAGGCCGTCCGGGGTGTCGTCGGCGATGGACCGGCCCTGGTCGATGACGGTGATGCGGGAGGCCAGCTTGTCGGCCTCCTCCAGGTACTGCGTGGTCAGCAGCACGGTCGTGCCGTCCGCCACCAGGGCCCGCACCGATTCCCAGACCTCGCCCCGGCTGCGGGGATCGAGGCCGGTCGTCGGCTCGTCCAGGAACAGGACGGCCGGGGCGAGGATCATCGACGCGGCGAGGTCCAGGCGGCGCCGCATGCCGCCGCTGTACTTGCCGACTCCCCGGTCGGCGGCGTCGGTCAGGTCGAACTGGTCCAGCAGCTCGACGGCGCGGGCTCGGGCCCGGCGGCCGCCGAGGTGGAACAGGCGCCCGAACATCTCCAGGTTCTGCCGGCCGGTGAGCACCTCGTCCAGCGCCGCGTACTGGCCGGTCAGGCCGATCCGGGCGCGCACCTCGCGCGGCTGCCGGACGACGTCGAGGCCGGCCACCTCGGCCCGGCCCCCGTCCAGCCGGAGCAGCGTGGACAGGATGCGTACCGCCGTGGTCTTGCCCGCGCCGTTCGGCCCGAGCAGGCCGTGCACGGTGCCCTCGCGGACGGCCAGGTCGAAGCCGTCGAGGGCGTACTTGTCGCCGTAGCGCTTCTCCAGGCCCTCGGCGCGAACCGCGTGTCCGTCGCTCATGGGTCCCCCTCTCACTCGCCAACTGGGTACACCGTACCCGATTACGCGTACGCCGTACCCAGTTTTTTTCCGCAGCCCTAGACTGACCCCATGGCGAGTGGCACGGAGACCAGCGGCAGCGGCGACATCGCCCGCACCCTCGAACTGTTGTGGGACACCGGCCCGCGCCCCAGCCGGGGGCCCAAGCCCGGCCTGACGCTGGAGCGGATCGTGGAGGCCGCCGTCGAGGTCGCGGACCGGGAGGGGCTCGGCGCCGTCTCGATGCGCCGCATCGCCACCGAGCTGGGCACCGGCACGATGTCCCTCTACCGCTACGTCCCCGGCAAGAGCGAGCTGCTCGACCTGATGCTGGACCGTGTGCAGCGCCCCTCGGAGAACCCCGCCGACCTCGGCGACGGCGACTGGCGCTCGGCGCTGCACGCCCTCGGACACGCCACGCTCGCCCTCTACCGCCGCCACACCTGGCTGCTGGAGGTCAACAATTCCCGCCCGATCCTCGGCCCGGGCGCTATGGACGGCATGGAGAAGGTGCTCACCCGGATCAAGCCGATGGGGCTGACCGACCCCGAGCTGCTGTCGGCCATCCTCCTGGTCGACGGGTACGTCATCGGGGCCGCCCGCACCCAGGTCTACGCGGAGGAGGCCGAGCGCACTTCGGGGCTCACCGACGCGCAGTTCTGGGCGGCGCAGGAACCCATGATGGTGAAGGCCATGACCAGCGGGCGCTACCCCGTCCTCGCCGGGCTGTCGGAGGACACCTTCGGCCCCGGCTTCGACCACTTCGAGTTCGGTCTTCAGCGCATCCTGGACGGTCTCGAGGTCTTCGTGGCCGCCCGGAGCGCGGCACCGGTCCCCGCCGCGGACACCGACTCCGACTGCTCAGCGCCGCCGGAACAGCCGTCGTAGTCCGAACAGCGCGAGGCACGCGACGACCAGCCCGGCCGCCCCGACCTTGAGCGTGTCCCCGCCGGGGACGCCGGAGTCGGGGTCACCCCCGCCAGAGGCGTCCGAACCGCCCCCGCCCGAGGAGCCGGCGCCGGGCGCGTCCTGGGCCCGGACGGGGCTGCTCGCGCCCTCCATGCCCAGCAGCAGCTTCGCGCCGTCGGTGGTGTAGGTGACGGACTCGCCCTGCCCGAGGGGCACGCTGATCCGGTCCTTGCGCTGGATCCTCCCGCCGTTCCAGTCGTACCAGATGCCCCCGAGGTAGCCGCGCACGGCGAGCGACTTCCCGTCCGGGGAGAACGCGGCGTCGGTGGCCCACAGGTCGACGGGCACGGTGGGCCTGAAGACGTTGGTGCCGGAGGCGGAGAGCTTCGCCGGGCCCTCGTAGAGGTGCCCGCCGTCCTCGTTCTTGTCGATGAGGTAGACCCGGCCGGTCTTCGGGTGCACGGCCATCGACTCCGCGTCCCGGGCGCCGTCCTCGTACTTGACGACGTACTGGGTCGCCTTGACGGTCTGGTCCTTCAGTTCCTTCGGCTCGGGCAGCTCGTAGATCCACACGTACGGCCAGGTGCCGCCGAGGTTGTCGCCGATGTCGCCGACGAAGATCCTGTTGCCCGGCCCGACCGCGATCGCCTCGACGTCGCGGGGCTTGCCGACGCCGGAGAGGGCGACGCGGGCGACGGTCTCGCCCGTGGCGCCGTCGACGGCGTACAGGTAGGGCCCGTTGTCCTGGTCGTTGTGCGTCCAGTAGACGCCCGGGTGGAGGCGGGAGGCGGCGAGGCCGCTGGACTCGGTGATGCGCGGGTCCTTGATCGTGAACCCGTCGCTCCCGGGGACGCCGTCGGCTGCGGAGGCGGGCACGGCGAACGCGCCCACGAGGAGGGCCGCGGCGAGGAGGGCGAGGGGTCGGCGCATGCGCCAAGCCTGCCATCCCGCGCGGGCGTTCACGCGGACGGTCACCCTGGGTGGCCGGGCTCACACCCCGGGGTGGCCGGGCTCACGTCGCGCCGGCCGGACCGATCGTCCATGATGAGCGGATGCTCAGGTTCATGTTCGTCGGTGACTCCATGACGATCGGAAGCGCCGGCGAACACACGTGGCGCTACCGGCTGTGGCAGCACCTGTGCGACACGTACGGCCGCCCCTTCACCTGCGTCGGCCCGCGCGAGACGCTGCACGACCAGGTGACGGACGCCCCCACCTCGTACGCCTACGCCGAACCCGCCTTCCCCCGCGCCCATCTGGCCGGCTGGGGCGAGGGCTGGCACCACATGACGCCGCTGATCGCCGAGACGGTACGGGAGTACCGCGCGGACGTGCTCCTGGTCTCCCTGGGCCTGATCGACCTCGGCTTCTACACGAACGCGGAGCAGACCGCCGACAACGTCCGCGCCTTCGTCGCCGAGGCCCGCTCGGCCAACCCTCGTGTGCGCGTGGCCGTGATGCCGGTGCTGCACAACATCCGGGTGGACACCGACCCCGCCTTCGCCGGGCAGGTCCACCGCTTCAACGAACTCCTCGCCAAGACCGTCGCCGACCTCGACGAACCGCGCTCCTCCCTGCTGCTCGTCCCGCCGCCCGCGGAGTACGAGTTCCACGCGGACACGTACGACGGCACCCACCCGAACGAGAGCGGCGAGCACCGGATCGCGGCGGCGTTCGCCGAGGCGATGGACGAGGGGTGGGGTCTCGGCGGGCCCTACTCCGCCGCCGCGTAGTCCACCGCGTAGACCGCCGCGGTCACCCGGCCCCACCCCCTACCGGGGTATCACTGCCGATCTGGCTCCGCAGGGTGACGCCGCGCCCCCGACCCGCACATAGGCTGGCGCCCATGACCTCAGTCGAGGAGGGTCGCCCTCGTGCGCTGCTCGCGGGGGCTTCGCGGCGGTGGGTGCGGCTGCTGCCGTGGGCCGTGGCGTTCGTGCTGTCCGTCGCCCTGCTGCCCACCACCATCGTGGTCCTCACCGCCGACTACGGTCTGGGCGGCGGCCTCGCGAGCGCGCTGGCCGTCGCACAGGCGGCGCCGCTGCTGCTCGCCGTCGTACGCCCGCTGCGGGCCTGGTACGTGGTCTTCGCCGCGGACGTGGCCGGGGCGCTGGCCCTGCTCACCGTCGACTTCGAAGCGCGCCTCTTGTGGCCGTTCCCGCCCATGGGGATCGTCGGGTACATCGGCCTCTGCCTCGCCCTGGGCCTGCGCGAGCGGCGCCGGACGCTGCTGCTGGTGTGGCTGGCGACGGCGGCGGCCAACGTCGGCCTGGGCTTCGCGGCGCCCCACGGCTTCGGCGCCAAGGGCCTGTTGCTCACCATCCTCGGGGGCGTCGCGCTCCTGCTGGGCGGTGTGCTGCGCGAGCGGCAGGAGGTGCAGCGCAGGCTGGCCGAGCAGGAGACGATCAGCGAGGCCGAGCGGGGACGGCGGACGCTCCTGGAGGAACGTGCCCGCATCGCGCGCGAGCTGCACGACGTGGTGGCGCACCACATGTCCGTCATCACGGTGCAGGCGGACACCGCGGAGTACCGCCTCGCGGCGCTGCCGCCGGACGTGCGGGAGGAGTTCACGTCCATCGCGGCGACCGCCCGGGAGTCGCTCGGCGAGATGCGACGGCTCCTCGGCGTGCTGCGCAACGAGGAGGCGCACGGCGAGCTGGTGCCCCAGCCGGGTCTCCCGCAGATCGCGCAGCTGGTGGAGGCGACCGCGAGGACGGTCGGACCGGTGGAGTTCACCCCCTGCGACGCCGAAGTGCCGGAGGCGGTGGGCCTCTCGGCGTACCGGATCGTCCAGGAGGCCCTCGCGAACGTCGTACGGCACGCGCCGGGCGCCGCGACGCGGGTGTCGCTGTCGGTGCCGGAGCCGGTCGCGGACGGCGGTGACCGGCTCACCGTCCTGGTCGTCAACGGGCCGCCGCCGAAGCCGCCCGCCGCGCCGCTCGAGGCGGGCGGCACCGGGCACGGCCTGGTCGGCATGCGCGAACGGGTCCGGATCATCGGCGGCACCCTCGATGTGGGGCCGCTGCCGGACGGCGGGTTCCGGATCGCCGCCCAACTCCCCCTGACTGAAGAGGACTTCACATGACCACGCGCGTCGTGATCGTCGACGACCAGGCCATGGTGCGGGCCGGTTTCGCCGCACTGCTGGCCGCGCAGGCCGACATCGACGTGGTGGGTGAGGCGCCCGACGGCGCGCAGGGCGTCGAGCTGAGCCGGCGCACCCGGCCCGACGTCGTGCTGATGGACGTCCGCATGCCCGAGATGGACGGCCTGGAGGCCGCACGCCGCCTCCTGTCGCCCCCGCCGGGCGTGACCCACCGGCCGCGCGTCCTGATGCTGACCACCTTCGACGTCGACGACTACGTGTACGAGGCGCTGCGGGCGGGCGCGAGCGGCTTCCTGCTGAAGGACGCGCCGCCCGCCGACCTCATCGCGGCGGTACGCGTCGTGGCCTCGGGCGACGCGCTGCTCGCCCCCTCGGTGACGCGCCGCCTGATCGCGGACTTCGCCCGGCAGCGCCCCGCCGCCCGGGGCAAGCCCGCGCTGCGCCTGAAGGCCCTCACGGAACGCGAGACCGAGGTCCTCACCCTGGTGGCCCGCGGCCGTTCCAACACGGAGATCGCCCAGACGCTGGTCCTGGCCGAGCAGACCGTGAAGACCCATGTGAGCCGCGTCCTCACCAAGCTCGACCTGCGCGACCGCGCCCAGGCGGTCGTCTTCGCCTACGAGTCGGGGCTGGTGGCGCCGGGCGAGTGACCCCGCCGGTCCCGGTCCCCCGCCTCGCCCCTCCTCCGCCACCCCCTACCCCAGTAGCACCCCCACATTGGCTCCCCGGTATGACGCCCGGGGCGCAGCCGAAGCCGCACTCTCCATCCCGTCGGAACAGTGGACGGACGAGGGAGAGAAGGACCATGAGGCTACGCGGCGGCAAGCGGCGGAAAGCGGACGACCGGCCGGAGGCTCCGGCCGAGGGGACGCCCGGTCTCGCCGTCGAACTACGCGGTGTCCGGCGGGAGTACGGGCGGGGCGCGGGCACCGTGCACGCGCTCGGGGGCATCGACCTCGCCCTCCCGCGCGCCACCTTCACCGCGGTCATGGGGCCGTCCGGGTCCGGCAAGTCCACCTTCCTCCAGTGCGCCGCCGGCCTGGACCGGCCGTCGGCGGGTTCCGTGCGCCTCGGCGGTACGGAGATCACCGGCATGAGCGAGAACGAGCTGACCGAGCTGCGCCGCAGCCGCCTCGGCTTCGTCTTCCAGGCGTTCAACCTGCTGCCGTCGCTGACCGTGGAGCAGAACGTCCTGCTCCCCCTGCGCCTCGCCGGGCAGCGCCGGGACCGGAGCCGCGCGGCCGCCGTGCTCGCCCAGGTCGGGCTGGCCGACAAGGCCCGGCGCCGGCCCGGTGAACTCTCCGGCGGCCAGCAGCAGCGCGTGGCCGTCGCCCGCGCCCTGGTCACCACCCCGGACGTGGTCTTCGCCGACGAGCCCACCGGCGCCCTCGACACCGGCACCGCCACCGAGGTCCTCGGCCTGCTCCGGCACGCGGTGGACGCCCTCGGTGCCACCGTCGTCATGGTCACCCACGACCCGGTCGCGGCCGCCTGGGCCGACCGCGTGCTCTTCCTCGCCGACGGCAGGTTCGCCGACAGCCTGGAGCGCGGTTCGGCGGAACGGATCGCGGCACGCATGACCACGCTCACCGCCCGGTCCGGGCGGGCGGACGTGATGGCGGGGGTGGCGGCATGAGGAGCCTCGCCCCGAACGGCCTGGCGCGCGCGGCCGTGCGCTTCAAACCCGCCTCGTTCGCGGGCACGTTCGTCGCGCTGATGATGTCGGCGCTGATCGTCACGGCCTGCGGCGTCCTGCTGGAGAGCGGCGTCCGCGCCTCGGTGCCGGCCGAGCGGTACGCGAACGCCCCGGTGGTCGCGGCGGCCGACCAGTCCGCGCGCCTCGTCGCCGACACCATCGACGGCCCGGAGGAGAGCGCGTTCCCGCTGCCGGACACCGCCCGCGTGGACGCGGGGCTCGCCGCGAAGGCCGCCCGGGCGCCGGGGGTCGCGTCCGCGGTGCCGGACTTCACCTTCCCGGTGCGGCAGGGTGCGGGCCCCGGCGGCGCGGGGCTCACCGGCCACGGCTGGGGCTCGCACGCCTTCACCGGCACCTCGTTGACCGAGGGCGCCGCACCCGGCGCGGGCGAGGTGGTGCTCGACGCCGCCGCGGCCCGTGCCGCGAAGGCCGGCGTGGGCGACTCCGTCGCGCTCGAAACGGCCGCCGGACGCGCCGGCTTCCGGGTCTCCGGGCTGGCCGAGGCCGGGCCGGGCGACACCGCGGGGACCGGCGCGAGGGCCGGTGGCGGTGCCACCGCCTGGTTCGCCGACACCGAGGCACCCGTGCTGGCCGGACACCCCGGCAAGGCCGACGCCATCGCCGTACTCGCCGAGGACGGCACCGGCCCGGACGCCCTCGCCGCGGCCGTCGGCAAGGCCCTGGCCGGCTCCGACGCGCTGGTCCGCACCGGCGACGACCGGGGCGAGGTCGAGGACCACGGCCTGGCGTACGCCAAGGAGACCCTCACCGGACTCGGCGGCTCCTTCGGCGGCGTCGCCACCCTGGTCGCCGTCTTCACCGCGGCCGGGACCGTCGCCCTCTCCGTCGGCCAGCGCGGCCGCGAGTTCGCGCTGCTGCGCGCCGTCGGCGCCACCCCGCGGCAGATCCGCCGCGCGGTCGCCACCGAGGCACTGCTCGTCGCGCCGCTCGCCGGGCTGCTCGGCTGCCTGCCGGGGATCGCGCTGGCGAACTGGTGGTTCGGGCAGTTGAAGGACCGCGGGGCGATTCCGGAGGCGGTCGAGCTGCACGTCTCGTGGCTCCCGCCGGCCGCCGCCGTCGGTGCCGGGCTGCTCACGGCGCTCGGCGCGGGCTGGGCGGCCGGGCGCAGGCCCGCGAGGATCAAGCCGGGGCAGGCACTCGCCGAGGCCTCGGTGGAGCGGCTGCGGCCGGGCGTCGTCCGTACCGTCCTCGGGCTGGGCGCCCTGGCCGGCGCGGCGGTCCTGGCGGGCGTCGCCGCCTCCGCCGCCGGTGGCGACGCCGCCAACGCCTCCTTGGGCGTCATCATGCTCTTCATGCTGGCCGTCGCCCTGCTCGGCCCGGTGGTGGCCCGGCTGTGCGCCGCGCTCTTCGGCCTGCTGCTGCGCGGCGGCGGCGCGCCGGCCGCGCTGGCCGCCGCCAACTCCCGCACCAACGCCCGCCGGCTGGCGTCCGCGCTCACCCCGATCGTGATGGCGATGGCCTTCGCCTCGACGCTGGTCTTCATGCACACGAGCGAGAGCCGCACCGCCGAGGACCAGCTCCGCGCCGGCCTCACCGCCGACCACGTCGTCACCGATCCGGCGGGGCTGCCCGCCGACGCCGCCGGCCGGGCCGCCCTCGCCCCCGGCGTCGAGGCGGCGGTGGGCCTGCTGGACACCCAGGTGCTGGTCCCCGTCCGGGGCGGCGGCGAGACGTCGCTCCAGGCGTCGGCGGCCCAGGGCATCTCGGGCTCCGGCGCCCAGCTCGCCGAGGTGCAGGACCTCGACGTGCGCAGCGGCAGCCTGGACCGCGTGGGTGCGGGCCGGATCGCGGTCGACAGGACGCTCGCCGACGCGGCGGACGTGGAGGTCGGCGACGCACTGCCGCTCTACCTCCCCGACGGCACCCGGGCCCGCCCGGAAGTCGTCGCGGTCTACGGCCGCGGCCTGGGCCTGGCCGCGGTGACCATGGACCGCGCCTCCCTGGCCGGCCACGTCACCTCGGTCTTCGACAGCACGCTGCTGGTGAGCGGCGGCGAGGCCGGCGACCTCGCCGCCCTCGGGGAGGTCACCGACGCCTCGGGCTACGCCCTCGCACGGAACGTCGAGCGTGAACTCGGCGCCTGGGCCAACTACATGATGGCCGCCGTCCTGGGCGGCTTCGCCGCCGTCGCCGCCGTCAACACCCTGGTGATGACGGTCCTCGACCGGCGCCGCGAACTGACCGCGCTCCGCCTCGTCGGCTCCACCCGCCGCCAGGTGCTGCGCATGCTCCGCTGGGAGTCCCTGCTGGTGTCGGTGGCGGGCGTGGCCCTGGGCACCGCGATCGCCATGATCACGCTGACCCCGATGATGCGCGGCCTGACGGGCGAGTCCCCGCACGTCCCGCCGCTGCTGTACGCCACGTTCGCGGCGGTCGTGGTGGCCCTGGGCCTGCTCTCCGTGACGTTCCCCGCCCGGGCGGTGCTGCGCGACCGGGACGGCTGAGATCACTTGCCTGGAGCGCACTCCAGGTCGTTGGCTGGAGACCATGGAGTACACGCAGCTGGGACGCACAGGACTCAAGGTCAGCAGGCTCGTCCTCGGGACCATGAACTTCGGTCCGCAGACCGACGAGGCCGACAGCCACGCCATCATGGACGCGGCGCTGGACGCCGGTCTGAATTTCTTCGACACCGCCAACGTGTACGGCTGGGGCGAGAACAAGGGCCGTACCGAGGAGATCATCGGCAACTGGTTCGCGAAGGGCGGCGACCGGCGCGACCGGACCGTCCTCGCCACCAAGGTGTACGGCAACATGGCCGCCGACGGCGAGGCGTGGCCCAACCACGACAAGCTGTCCGCGGTGAACATCCGGCGGGCGGTCGACGCCAGCCTCAAGCGGCTGCGCACGGACCACATCGACCTGTACCAGTTCCACCACGTCGACCGCGCCACCGGCTTCGACGAGATCTGGCAGGCGATCGACGTCCTGGTCCAGCAGGGCAAGGTGCTGTACGCGGGGTCGTCGAACTTCCCCGGGTACAAGATCGCCCAGGCCAACGAGACCGCCGCCCGGCGCGGCGGCACCATCGGCCTGGTCAGCGAGCAGTGCCTGTACAACCTGGCCGAGCGCCGGGCCGAGATGGAGGTGATCCCGGCCGCGCAGGAGTACGGCCTCGGGGTCATCCCCTGGTCGCCGCTGCACGGCGGGCTGCTCGGCGGCGTGCTCAAGAAGGAGGTGCAGGGCGGACGGCGGGCCTCGGGGCGGGCCGCCGACACCCTGGCCGACCCGGCGGGCCGGGCGCGGATCCAGGCCTACGAGGACCTGCTCGACAAGCACGGCGTCGCACCCGGCGAGGCCGCCCTGGCCTGGCTGCTGACCCGGCCCGGCGTGACCGGCCCGATCGTGGGTCCGCGCACCGCCGAGCAGCTCGACTCGGCGCTGCGCGCCGTCGAGCTGGAGCTGTCGGACGAGCTGCTGGCCGGTCTTGACGAGATCTTCCCGGGTCCGGGGCCGTCCCCGGAGGCGTTCGCCTGGTAGCGGGGTGAGCGGGGCGGCGGCCGGTCAGCCCAGCGCCGCCGCCACCGCCACCACCACGAGCATCAGCACGAGTACACCGGCCATGATCCGGTTACGGGTCTTCGGGTCCACGCCTGTGAGCCTAACCGGAGGCACCGAGCGGACTGCGGCCGACCGCCTCGTAGCGGGGCTGCTCCCCCGGCACGCCGGACTTCGGCAGCCGGCTGCGGACCAGGACCAGCTCCGTCACGGTCCAGGCCGGACCGGTGAAGCCGTCCAGCACCGCGAGGTGGGGCCGCACGTCGTGCGCCGCACGGCTGCGGGCCAGTGTCAGGTGGGGCTTGTAACGCCGGTGCTCCCCCGGCGCGACGCCCGCCTTGCGCCCCGCCGACTCCGCCCGCTCGGCGAGCAGCCGCAGCGTCGCGAGGTCACCCTCCGCCCCCACCCACAGGGCCCGCCCGTGCCCGAAGTGCCCGCCGCCGCGTAGCGCCAGCCCGAAGGGTTCGGTACGGTGCGCGGCCCGCGCCAGCCGCTCCGACAGCTCCGGCACGAGAGCGTCGTCCACTTCCCCGTAGAACGCGAGCGTGAAGTGCCACCCGGGCCGCCCGGTCCACCGCAGCCCGTCCGCCCCGGGCAGCCTCCGCAGCCCGTCCACCTCGACGGCGAGGGCGGCGGTGACGTCCTCGGGGGGAAGCACGGCGGCGAAGAGTCTCATGGGCCACAGTCTGCAACGACTTCCCCGCGACTGACCCGGACGCCGGTTACGCCGCCGGCGCCAGCGCCTCCCGCCGCTCCCGCGGCACGAACCGCACCTGCGGGTGCCCCCGGTGCCAGCCGACCGAGAGGCGCAGGTTGCCCACGCGGGCCAGGACCAGGCCGATGACGACCGCGGCGGTGGCGGCCACCGCGCCGCCCGCGGCGAAGCCCACCCGGGCGCCGTAGGTGTCGGTGACCCAGCCGACGATCGGGGCGCCGACCGGGGAGCCGCCGAGGAAGACCATCATGTACAGGGCCATGACGCGGCCCCGCATGGCCGGGTCGGTGGACATCTGGATGCTGGTGTTGGCGGTGACGTTGACCGTCATGCTGAAGACACCGATGGGGATCATGAGCAGGGCGAAGAGCCACAGCCCCGGTGCCGTCGCCGCCACGATCTCCAGGGCGCCGAAGGCCACCGCCGCCGCGATCAGGACCCGCAGCCGGGCCGTGCCGCGCCGGGCGGCGAGCAGGGCGCCGGCCAGGGAGCCGACGGCCATGAGGGTGTTGAAGAGGCTGTAGGCCCCGGCGCCCGCGTCGAAGACGTCGTCGGCGAAGGCGGACAGGAAGACCGGGAAGTTGAAGCCGAAGGTGCCGATGAACCCGACCAGCGTGATGGTCCAGATCAGCTCGGGTCGTCCGGCGACGTAGTGCAGGCCCTCGCGCAGCTGTCCCTTGCCGCGCGGGGCGCGCTGGACGGCGTGCAGGTCGCGGGCGCGCATCAGCAGCAGGCAGCTGAGCGGCGCGACGAAGGAGAGGCCGTTGGCGAGGAACGCCCAGCCGGTGCCCACTCCGGTGATCATGAGGCCGGCGACGGCGGGGCCGACCAGCCGGGCGGACTGGAAGTTGGCCGAGTTGAGGCTGACCGCGTTCTGGAGCTGGTCCCGGCCGACCAGCTCGGAGACGAAGGACTGCCGCGCCGGGTTGTCGACCACGGTCGCCAGGCCCATCGCGAAGGCGGCGACGTACACGTGCCAGACCTGGACGTGGCCGGTCAGGGTGAGGACGGCGAGGAAGAGCGCGGTGACGGCCATCGCGGACTGGGTGACCAGCAGCGTGGGGCGCTTGCGCAGGCGGTCGACGAGGACCCCGCCGTAGAGGCCGAAGAGGAGCATCGGCAGGAACTGGAGGGCCGTCGTGATGCCCACGGCCGCCGAGGAGCCGGTGAGGCTGAGCACCAGCCAGTCCTGGGCGATGCGCTGCATCCAGGTGCCGATGTTGGAGACGACCTGGCCCATGAAGAACAGGCGGTAGTTCCTGACCTTCAGGGAGGCGAACATCGAGGTCCGGGACGTGCGGGGGGTGTCGGGGGCGGTCGGGTCGTCGTGGCCGTCAGGTGCGGGGGCGGAAGCTGCTCCGGATCCCGTACTCAAAAGGGTTCGCCTCCTCGCGAGAACTGCTTACTTGTGGGCGAGCTTCTCCAGCACGGGGGCGGCGGCGCGCAGTTTCGCCCACTCGTCCTCGTCGAGTCCCTCGACCAGCGTGGCCAGGAACGCGTTCCGCTTGCGGCGGCTCTCCTCGAGCATCACCACGGCCTGCTCGGTCTGCGTCACGACCTTCTGCCGCCGGTCCTCGGGATGCGGCTCGAGACGGACCAGTCCCTTCGCCTCCAGCAGCGCCACGATGCGGGTCATCGAGGGCGGCTGGACGTGTTCCTTGCGGGCGAGCTCGCCCGGGGTCGCGCTGCCGCAGAGGGAGAGGGTGCCGAGCACCGACATCTCGGTCGGGCTGAGCGACTCGTCGACCCGCTGGTGCTTGAGCCGACGGGACAACCGCATCACGGCGGAGCGCAGGGAGTTCACGGCGGCGGCGTCGTCGCCATGCTTGAGGTCCGGCATGTTCCTTAGCCTAACTCATTAGTCTCGCGAAATACCACCGCACATGCGCCCGCGTGCCCGTGGCGCACGCCACCGAAACCCGCGGTTCACCCGTACGAGTGAGTCGTTTCCGGAAATCGGCGCATCACCCGGTAGGCGGGGGCGACCCTCGACCGCATGGGGACCAGCGTGCTCAGCCTGCGGATGGACGGGGAGCTGCTCGAACGGCTCCGGCACCATGCGGCGAAAAGGGGAATGAGCGTCCAGGACTATGTCGTCCGGACGCTCATTCGGGATGACTTCGACGAGCGGTTCCAGTCCGCCGTGGAGGAGACGGAACGGTTCTACGGGGTCACCTGAGCCCCGCCGGCGAATCCACCCGGTCAGGTCAGACCGAGGGCCGGCATCAGGTAGTAGAAGGCGAAGACCGCCGACACCACGTACATCGTGACCGGGACCTCGCGGCCCCGTCCGGCCGCCAGGCGCAGCACCGAGAAGGTGATGAAGCCCATGCCGATGCCGTTGGTGATCGAGTACGTGAACGGCATCATCAGCATCGTCACGAAGGCCGGGATCGCGATGGTGAAGTCGGACCAGTCGATCTCCCGGACCGACCCGGCCAGGATCAGGAAGCCGACCGCCACCAGCGCCGGGGTGGCCGCCTGGGACGGGACCATCGTGGCGACCGGGGTGAGGAACAGCGCCAGGGCGAAGAGCCCGCCCGTGACGATGTTCGCGAAGCCGGTACGGGCGCCCTCGCCGACGCCGGCCGTGGACTCCACGAAGCAGGTGGTGGCCGAGGCGGAGCTGGCGCCGCCCGCGGCGACCGCGATGCCGTCCACGAACAGGACCTTGTTGATGCCGGGCATCTGGCCCTCGCCGTCGGTCAGCTTGGCCTCGTCGCTGACGCCCATGATCGTGCCCATCGCGTCGAAGAAGCACGACAGCAGCACGGTGAAGACGAACAGCACACCGGTCAGGGCACCGACCTTCTCGAACCCGCCGAACAGGCTGACCTCGCCGACCAGCCCGAAGTCGGGCGTGGCGACGGGGTTGCCCGGCCACTCCGGCGTGGTCAGACCCCAGGAGGGGATGTCGGCGATCGCGTTGATGATCACCGCGACCACGGTCATCACGACGATCGAGATCAGGATGGCGCCGGGGGTCTTGCGGACGATCAGCGCGAGGGTCAGCAGCACACCGAGGACGAAGACCAGCACCGGCCAGCCCTCCAGGTGGCCGCCGGTGCCCAGCTGGAGCGGGACGGTGGTCTGCGCGGCGTCCGGCATCCGGGTCACGAAGCCGGAGTCGACGAGACCGATCAGCATGATGAACAGGCCGATACCGATGGCGATGGCCTTGCGCAGGCCGTAGGGCACGGCGCTCATCACGCGCTCGCGCAGACCGGTGGCGACCAGCACCATGACGACGAAACCGGCCAGCACCACCATGCCCATGGCGTCCGGCCAGGACATCCGCGGGGCGAGCTGGAGGGCGACGACGGAGTTCACACCGAGACCGGCGGCCAGCGCGATCGGGACGTTGCCGATGACGCCCATCAGCAGCGTGGTGAACGCGGCCGTGAGCGCGGTCGCGGTGACCAGCTGACCGTTGTCGAGCTGGTTGCCGTACATGTCCTTCGCGCTGCCCAGGATGATCGGGTTCAGCACGATGATGTACGCCATCGCGAAGAAGGTGGCGAAGCCGCCGCGGATCTCACGGGGCAGCGTGCTGCCGCGCTCGGAGATCTTGAAGTAGCGGTCGAGGCCGTTCTGCGGGGGCCGCCGGTCCTCCGGCGACTCGGGGGACGGGGGGACCTTGGCGGAGGCCGAGGTGGGCATGCGGAGACCTCATCACCAACAGCAGGTTCCCCCACGGCCTTGTCGGTGTTTCTGCGCTTGGAGTTTTCTACGAAAGAAAGTGGTCAGAGACAAACGGGTTCAGTATGAACGTATGAGCCGGAGATCGCTATCTCCGCGCGTAGACCCCGAGAATGCCGCGCCGACAACCCGTTCGCCCGCTCCTCGTAAGCTGTACGCATGAAGAAGTGGACACCCACGCGCGAGGCACCGGAGCCCCTGGAGGGCCCCGTGGTTCCGACCATCGTCGGCGGCACCGTCCTGTGGTTCGTCCTCTTCCTGGCTCAGCTCCCGTTCTACGGCTGGTTCGACGACCGCGGCCACACCTGGTGGGTGTGGACCTGCCTGGCCGGAGCCGGACTCGGCCTGATCGGCATCTGGTACGTCCGGGGCCGCGAGGCCGCCCTGCGGCGGGCGGCACGGGACGACGCGTAGTACCGGGGCAGCACCGGCCGGACCACCCCGTCCTCCCCAGGTCGGATCTTTGCCGTTTTGAGCCGGTGAAGCCCCGAATCCGCACGTACCGTCGAGCCCATGACGCATCTCGACGCCGACGACCGGCTCGACCCCGCGCACCCGGGTCCCGCCCGCACGCCGGCGACCGGGCTGACGGCGGCCGAGGTCGCCGAACGGACCGCACGCGGCCAGGTCAACGACGTACCGGTGCGCAGCAGCCGCTCGGTCGCCGACATCGTGCGCGCCAACGTGTTCACCCGGTTCAACGCGATCATCGGCGTGCTCTGGGTGATCATGCTGGTCGTCGCCCCCATCCAGGACAGCCTCTTCGGCTTCGTGATCCTCGCCAACACCGGCATCGGCATCGTCCAGGAGTGGCGGGCCAAGAAGACCCTCGACTCGCTCGCCCTGATCGGCGAGGCACGGCCGACCGTGCGCCGGGACGGGACGGCCACCGAGATCAGCACCTCGGGGATCGTGCTGGACGACGTCATCGAGACCGGGCCCGGCGACAAGGTCGTCGTCGACGGCGTGGTGGTCGAGGCCGACGGTCTGGAGATCGACGAGTCGCTGCTGACCGGCGAGGCCGACCCGGTCGTCAAGCGGCCCGGCGACCCGGTGATGTCCGGCAGCTTCGTGGTCGCGGGCGGCGGCGCCTTCCAGGCGACCAAGGTCGGCCGGGAGGCGTACGCCGCGCAGCTCGCCGAGGAGGCCAGCCGCTTCACCCTGGTCCAGTCCGAGCTGCGCTCCGGGATCTCCACGATCCTCAAGTACGTCACGTGGATGATGGTCCCGACCGCCCTCGGCCTGATCCTCAGCCAGCTGCTCGCCAAGGACAACGAGCTGGACGACTCGATCGCGCGCACCGTCGGCGGCATCGTCCCGATGGTCCCCGAGGGCCTGGTCCTGCTCACCTCCGTCGCCTTCGCGATCGGCGTCGTCCGGCTCGGCCGCAAGCAGTGCCTCGTCCAGGAACTGCCCGCCATCGAGGGCCTGGCCCGCGTCGACACCGTCTGCCTGGACAAGACCGGCACCCTCACCGAGGGCGGCATGGACGTCACCGGTCTGCGCCTCCTCGACGGCGCCGACGAGGCGTACGTGCGCACGGTGCTCGGCGCCCTCGGCGCGGCCGACCCGCGCCCCAACGCCTCGCTCCGGGCCGTCATCGAGGCCTACCCGGCGAACGGCGAGTGGCAGCGCACCGACGCCCTGCCCTTCTCCTCCGCCCGCAAGTACGGCGGCGCCGCGTTCAGCGGGCCCGACGGCGCCTCGGGCACCTGGCTGCTCGGCGCGCCGGACGTGCTGCTGACCGAGGACGACCCCGCCCTCGCCGAGACCGGACGCCTCAACGAGCAGGGCCTGCGGGTCCTCCTCCTCGCCCGCGCCTCCCGCGCCCTGACCGACCCCGCCGTCGCCGAGGACGTCGCGCCGACCGCCCTGGTCGTCCTGGAGCAGCGGCTGCGCCCGGACGCCGCCGACACGCTGCGCTACTTCGCCGAGCAGGACGTCCGCGCCAAGGTCATCTCCGGCGACAACGCGGTGTCCGTGGGCGCGGTCGCCGCCAAGCTCGGCCTGTCCGGCACCACCGTCGACGCCCGCCGGCTGCCCGCCGACCGGGAGGCGATGGCCGGGGCGCTGGACGACGGCACGGTCTTCGGCCGCGTCACCCCGCAGCAGAAGCGGGACATGGTGGGCGCCCTCCAGGCGCACGGCCACACCGTCGCGATGACCGGCGACGGCGTCAACGACGTCCTCGCGCTCAAGGACGCCGACATCGGCGTGGCGATGGGATCCGGCTCGGAGGCGACCCGGGCGGTGGCGCAGATCGTGCTGCTCAACAACAGCTTCGCCACGCTGCCGTCGGTGGTCGCCGAGGGCCGCCGGGTCATCGGCAACATCACCCGGGTCGCGACGCTGTTCCTGGTGAAGACCGTCTACTCGGTGCTGCTGGCGATCCTGGTGGTCTGCTCGCAGGTCGAGTACCCGTTCCTGCCCCGGCACCTGACCCTGCTCTCCACCCTCACCATCGGCGTCCCCGCCTTCTTCCTCGCCCTGGCCCCCAACAAGGAGCGGGCCAGGCCCCACTTCGTCCGGCGGGTGATGCGGTACGCGATCCCGGGCGGCGTGGTGGCGGGCGCGGCGACCTTCGCGACGTACCTGATCGCCCGTCACCACTACAGCGGCCCGGGCGCCCTGGACGCGGAGACCAGCGCGGCGACGCTGACGCTGTTCCTGATCTCGATGTGGGTACTCGCGATCATCGCCCGCCCCTACACGTGGTGGCGCGTCCTGCTGGTCGCGACGATGGGCGCGGCCTTCCTGGTGGTCCTGGCGGTCCCGTGGCTCCAGGACTTCTTCGCCCTGAAGCTGGTGGGGATGACGATGCCGTGGACTGCCGTCGGCGTGGCGGTGGGGGGCGCGGCGGTGCTGGAGCTCGTGTGGCGGTGGGTGGACCGCCGCTTCCCCGTGTGACGGTCTCTGCCCGCCACCCCGCCGTCGTGGCTGGTCGCGCAGTTCCCCGCGCCCCTGCGGGGCGCCCACCGCGCCCCCGGCTGGTCCGGAGCCGTCAGTCGAACCAGCGGTCCCTGGCCAGCTCCTCCGTGCGGGACTCGTCCTCCAGCAGGGCCGCGACCTCGAACCGCCGCGGCCACTGCCCCGCCGCCCAGGCCAGCCCCGCGGCGACCCCCTCCAGCGTCGCCGCGTGCAGCGCCCCGTCGTCGGTCAGCCGCCAGTCGATCTCCACACCGTCGACGACCAGTTCCCCGTGCTCCACGTACGACGCCGGGGTCCGCGCCCCGAGCAGCACCCGCACCGGCTCCGGCACGTCGTGCTCGGTGCCCTCGGAGTCCACGTGCCCGGTGACGGACTCGCTCAGCCGCCGCACCTGGAACAGCTCCGCCAGTTCGGCGGCCCGGGCCGGCCGTACCGGCAGCAGCGGCACGCCCGAGGTGAAGGGCAGCAGGTCCGGCGAGTCGACCACGACCGCGTCGGCGGCGTCCACCACGCGCACCTCGCCGTCGACCACGGCCCGCACGTCGTCCGGCAGGGTGACCTGATCCGGGTCAAGGTCGGCCAGCGCGCCGTACAGGGCGTGCAGTTGGGCGGCCGTGACCGGGCGGCCGGGGTCGGCGAGGCGGTCGAGGAGTTCGGCCGCGCCGCCGGGCTCGTCGAGGAGCGCGGCGACCGAGGTGCGTACGCCCAGCGCCCGCAGGACCTGCTCGTCCTCGAAGCCGGAGGCGTCGGCCTCGTCGTACAGGCCGCGCAGCAGCGGGTCGGAGCCCGCCGCGCGCAGTCCGGCCGGGCGCCGCCCGCCGAGCACCGGGTGCCCGCGCAGCCACCACGCGGTGTACGGCCGTACGACCTCGTGGGTGCCGTCGGGCAGCAGCACGCGGACCGGCTGGACGAGCGCGTCCCGCAGGGGCGGCCGGGACAGCAGGGCGAGCGCCTCGGGCCACCGGTCGTCGTCCACCAGGTCCAGGTCTCGCACGGCGACGATCTCGGTGGCGACCGGCGGCACGGGCGTGTCCGGGAAGCGGTCCAGGACGTCCTCGCTCCACACGTCCACGGCGTCCAGCAGCCCGGCGTCGTCGGGTTCGGCGAAGTCCCCCTCGCGGGGGTCCAGTTCGTCCGGGTCGAGGACGACGTCGGTGGCGCGGACGAGGGCGAAGGTGACGAGCACACCGCAGGCGGCCAGCGCGTCCTCCCCCCACTTCTCGGCCAGTTCCGCGTCCACGGCGGCGACCTCGTCCTCGCGCATGACCCGCGCGAACGGGCCGCCGGGGAAGACGAGTTCGCCCGCCGGGGAGAGTTCGCCGTCCTCGTCGGGCAGGGCGAGCGCGCCCAGCCAGGGCTCGTCCCCGGCGTCGAGCCCGGCGTCGCGGACCAGGCCGAGGACGGTGTCGGCCAGTTCCTCGGCGTCGAGGGCGTCCTCCTCCCAGTTCGCGCCGCCGTCGTCCTCCAGCGAGGCGGCCACGGCGGCCCGGACCTGCGGGGTGGTGAGCACGGCACGCGGGGTGGCCGGGAGGGCGCCGAGCTTCTCCAGGAGCGGATGGGCGGCGTCCGGATGGGCGATCTTCAGGCCGAGGCGGGTGAGCACCTCCGGGTCGAGGGAGGCGGCCTCCGGGGACGGCAGCAGCACCTGCCGGGGCCCGATGGTGGTCCGCACCGCCCCCGTCCCGAAGCCCTGGGAGGCGCCCCCGGCCAGCGGTACCGGCAGCCCCGAGAGCCGGTCGGGATCGACGCCGGCGAGGCTGTCGTAGAGCCGGTGCCACCAGCCCGGGTCCTTCTCCAGACCGGCCAGCCGGTCGATCGCGTCGGTCAGCGGCACCCGGGCGACGCCGAGCGTGCGCAGCTCCACCCGGCGTTCGAGGCCGGCGGGCAGCAGGGTCGGCAGCACCTCGGCGAGGACCCGCACGGTGTCGGCGCCGGCGCCCTCCACCACCTCGGCGTCGCGGGGCCGCAGGGAGTCGGGCAGGTCGGGGTCGTCCTCGGCCGGTCCGGCGGCGGGCGGCAGGAAGGCGGTGCGCGGCAGCCGTTCGAGGATCGCCTGGCGCAGCGCGCCGTCCAGCTCCCCCTTGCCCAGCGGGCCGGGCACGAGGTCGATGAGACCGGCGGTGACCGGGCGCCAGTCGGCGAGCAGCCCGGCGTAGGCGTCGGCGGCCCGCTCGGTCAGGAAGCCGGTCAGCGGGCCGGGCGCGGCGTGCCGGCGGGTGGAGTCCAGCGGGAAGGAGGCGATGAGCAGGGCGGGCACGCCGAGCGGCTCGTCGCTGGGCGTGGGCGCGTGCACCACGGGGCTGGTGCGGGGCCGGGCCGGGGCGCCGTCGGCGTCGACCGGCACCGCCCAGGTCACGGACCAGTGCGGGCGCAGCCGCTCCTCGACCGGCCGGTCGGCGAGCAGGTCGGGGGTGAGCGGGCCGTGCGCGGCGGCGGTGCGCCAGCGGGTGGTGCCCTCGCGGGAGTCCTCGACGACGGTGAGGGCGCCCTCGGTGCGGCGGGACAGCGTGCGGACGTCGTCCGCGACCTCCACCACGACCTCCGCCAGGCCCGGCAGGGCGAGCAGCAGGGCGTCGTCCACGGCGTGCAGGAGCCGTTCGGCGAGGTCGGCGGCGGCCGTGTCGCGCAGCGGGAGGATGACGGCCGTGTCGTACGGGCCGGGGGCGCTGCCCTCGGCGGAGAACGGCAGCCGCAGCAGCGGGACGTGCCCGTCGCGCCGCCGGATCTCGTCGCCCAGGCCGGGGCTGTGCCCGGCGGTGTCGGCGGCCAGGTCGCGGGCCTCGGCCAGGGACCAGCGGACTCCGCCGTGGCGGCTGACGACGGCGGGCTCGTCGGTGACGGCCAGGACGGCGGCGAAGCCGACCCCGAACCGGCCGACGGCGCTGTCCCCGGCGTCCCGCTTGGCGGAGGCGCGCAGCGTGGACAGCGACTCGACGCCGGTCGCGTCCAGCGGGGCGCCGGTGTTGGCGGCGACGAGGACGCCGTCGCGCAGGGTCAGCCGGAGCCGCCCCGGCACGCCGGACCGGGCGGCGGCGTCGGCGGCGTTCTGCGCCAGCTCGACGACCAGCCGGTCGCGGTAGCCGCCGAGGACGAGGTCCTCCTCGGCGTTGGCGTCCTCACGGAACCGGGCCGGGCTCGTCGCCCAGGCGTCCAGCACCCCGCGCCGAAGACGTCCCGTGCCGAACGGATCGGCCCCCTCGGCGGCAGGCTGCACGAACATGCTCACGGTGACTCTCCTCATCGACGGACCACGAAGGTACCGCGAGGAGCCTCCCTCACCGGCCCGGCATTCCTCCGTCCCGACTGCCACCATCCGGCCCGGGCGCCACCACCCGGCCCGGCCGCCACCATCCGGCCCGGCCGTCACGATCCGGCCCGGCCGTCACGATCCGGCGCGGGCGGCACCATCCGGCCCGGCCGCCACGATCCGGCCCAGGCGGCATCATCCGGCCAGGCAGCACCATCCAGCCCGACCGCCACCATCCGGCCCAGGCGCCACCATCCAGCCCGACCGCCACCATCCGGCCCAGGCGCCACAATCCGGCCCAGGCGCCACCATCCAGCCCGACCGCGACCATCCGGCCCGGGCAGCATCATCCGGCGCGGCCGCCACCACCCGGCCGGGGCGCAGTCATCCCGCTCGGGCGCCGTCATGCGGCCGAGCGGCACCATCCAGCCCGGCCGCATCATTCAGCCCGTCCGGCGTTTGAGGACGAGGCCGTCAAGGCCGATGGGGGGTCCGGGGGCGCAGCCCCCGGGGACGCGAGCCACGACGGACCCGCACCGGCCCACCCGCCGAGGAGGCAACCTACGAATGCCCCAGCTCCGCCGACGCCTCGTCCTCCGCCAGGGAGACGGACCCCGAGTCCGAGGCCGGCCGCAGCGGGAACGGATCCACCCGCGTCTCGTCGATCACCGGCGGAGCCACCCGCGGCGGCTTCGGCATCACCGCCGCCTCGGAGTGCCCCCCACACCCGTAGGCCAGCGACACGACGTGCCCGTCCGCGGGCGAGAACTCGTTGGCGCACACCCCGAAGGCCTGCCCGAGCGAGCCACCGATCCGGGCCAGGAAGCCGCAGCTGACGCAGGACGCGGGGGCCGCCTGGGCCATCGGCGTCTTCGGCCCGTAGCCGTCCTCCCAGCGGTCGGCGGCGACGTGCAGCCCGTACCGGGACAGGACCCGCGTGCGGCGCAGACCCAGTTCCTCGGCGACCGCCGAGATGGTGCCGCGGGCCGGCACGGTGGTCAGCTCGGCGGGCGGTCCGGCGGTCACCTCCGCGTCCTCGGCCTCGACCAGGTCGGCCATCTCGTGGGAGACGACGGAGTTCGGCGGCGGCTCGTCCTCGCCGCTCCAGCCGGGCTCCAGACGCAGGTCCTCCGCGTCGGTGGGCAGCAGGTCGCCGGGGCCCATGTCGCCGGGCCGCAGCCGCTCGCTCCACGGCACCCACTCAGGCGCCAGCAGCGCGTCGGGGCCGGGCAGCAGCACCGCCTCGTCCACCGTGACGATCTTGGCGCGGGAGGCGCGGGCCACGGTCACGGCCCAGCGCCAGCCGCGGTACCCCATCTCCTTGCAGGCGAAGTAGTGGGTGACGACCCGGTCGCCCTCCGACACCAGGCCCTCGTGCTCGCCGACGACGCCGGGGGCGGCGGCCTCCTCGGCTGCGGCGCGGGCGAGGTCGAGGGCCTCGGCGCACAGGCGGTCAGGGGTGCGGCTTCGCGTTGTCGCTGCGCTCACAGGTATCGCTTCTCTCCATACGCCGTCTCACGAGTGCGCCGCTGCCTGCGAGGGGCGGACGGAGCGGACCTGTGGACCGCGTCGACGTCCGCGCCCGATCGCGCTCGGGCACACCTACGTCATCCATTCTGCGGGATGGCCGTGAGGCGCGCGGCCGAGAACGTTCGCCACGGCGCGCTAGGCACGCTACCTGCTCATGTGCGCTGGGCCTACACCGACGGGAGTTTCGGCGGGGTAAGGTCCGCTCTTCCCGCCCGCCTCCGGCGTCCGTGTCACCCGACTCGATCACCGCCATCCGTGCCGATGGGACGCTATAGCCCCCGCTCTCGGGGCACTATGACGGGGTGGCAGCCGCACGGACGGAGTTCAAGGGCGGGGGCCGGAGGCGTGGCCCCGGCCCGCGGTTCCGCGCGCTCGGCCGCGCCCTTCGCCTTCCGGTGACCGGGACCGCGCGCGGTATCCGGAAAGCGACGCACGCGCACGGGGCCGGCGAGTCGGGCCTCGGCAAACTGATCGAGCTGCACGGGGTGAACGGCGCCGGGGACGTCATGATCACCGTCGCCCTCGCCTCCACCGTCTTCTTCTCCGTCCCCACCGACGAGGCGCGCGGCCGGGTGGCGCTGTACCTGGCCATCACCATGGCGCCGTTCACGCTGCTCGCCCCGGTGATCGGCCCGCTCCTGGACCGGGTGCCGCACGGGCGCCGCGCGGCGATGGCGTGCGCGATGGCCGCGCGGGCGCTGCTCGCGCTGGTGCTGTCGGGGGCGGTCATCACCGGCAGCATCGAGATGTACCCCGCCGCGCTCGGCGTGCTGGTCGCCTCGAAGGCGTACGGCGTGGTCAGAAGCGCGGTGGTACCACGGCTGCTGCCACCCCGTTTCTCCCTGGTCAAGGCGAACTCGCGGGTCACGCTGTGCGGGCTGCTCGCCACCGGTGTGGCCGCGCCGATCGGGGCGGGGCTCCAGCAGGTCGGGCCGCGCTGGCCGCTGTACGGCGCGTTCGTGATCTTCGTGGCGGGCACCGTGCTGTCGTTCACGCTGCCGCACACGGTGGACTCGGCGCGCGGCGAGGCCCGCGCCCTGCTCGCCGCCGACGAGAACCATCTGCACGGTCCGCTGCGCAAGCGGAGCAAGCGGCCGGGGCTGCGCACGGTCGGCCCGGCGGTGACGCACGCGCTGGCCGCCAACGCCGCCATCCGCTGCCTGACCGGCTTCCTGATCTTCTTCCTGGCCTTCCTGCTGCGGGTGCACCCGCTGTCCGGGCAGAGCGCGGCCGTGTCCCTGGGGATCGTGGGCGTCGCGGCCGGCGCGGGCAACGCGCTGGGCACGGCGGTCGGGGCGTGGCTGCGGTCCCGGGCGCCGGAGATCATCATCGTGACGGTGGTCGCGATCGTGCTGGGCGCGGCGGTCACGGCCGCGGTGTTCTTCAGCGCCGTCCTGGTGGCGTGTCTGGCGGCGGTCGCGGGGTTCGCGCAGGCGCTGGCCAAGCTGTCCCTGGACGCGCTGATCCAGCGGGACGTGCCGGAACTCGTCCGCACCTCGGCGTTCGCCCGCTCGGAGACGCTGCTCCAGGTCTCCTGGGTGCTCGGCGGCGCGGTCGGCATCGTGCTGCCCCTCAACGGCACGCTGGGCCTGTCGGTGGGCGCCGCGATCATCGCCGCCGGGTGGCTGACGACCGTACGGGGTCTGGTCGGCTCGGCGCGGCACGGCGGGCCGAGCCGACCCAGGGTGGCGTGATCACGCCACGCCGTACCCAGGTGGGGGACGGGCCGCGGGCGCCAGATAGCCTTCGCCCATGACCACGTTGCTCCGCGGCACTGCCGCCCTCGGACACGGCGCTGTGCGGCGCCGCCGCGCCGTCGCCGCCGCCGGCGCGGTATCCGCCGGACTGCTCCTGCTGTCCGCCTGTGACAAGCCCACGCCCATGGCCACGGTCACGGTCGGCAGTGACTCGGTCAGCTCCGAGGCCGAGTGCGGCGGGCACGGCAAGACCCTGGAGACCGCCGAGATCCAGGAGTGCCTGCAGAACGACAAAGTCAAGTCCATCTCGGTCAACGCCGACGACACGGTCCGCTTCGGCGTCGACCCGGACGTCGCCGACGAGCGCTGGACGATCCTGATGAACGGTCAGCAGCTCACCGACGACACGGACAACACCTACCGGACGGTCCCGGGCAGCGTGTTCTTCAACGCCCAGTACGGCGCCCAGGGCGACTCCACGCTGGTCACCATCAAGGCCGGCGACGGCAAGGACGACAGCGAGGCGGCCACCGGTCTGTGGTCCTTCAAGCTGAAGAAGGACGACTGACCACGTCCTCCACGCGCGTTCTCGTGGCCACCGCGGTCCCCGCCGAACGGGACGCGGTGGCACGGGCGTTCCCGGCGCCGGCCGCCGAGACGGCCCTCCCCGGCGCGGTCCTGCACCGCCTCCCGGACGGCGGCCCGGACCTGCTGGCCGCGGGGGTCGGCCCCGCTCTCGCCGCCGCCTCCACCGCCGCCGCCCTGACCGCCGCGGCGCTCGACGGCGCCCCCTACGGCCTGGTCGTCTCGGCCGGCATCGGCGGCGGCTTCCCGCCCCACGCACCGGTCGGCTCGCTCGTCGTCGCCGACGCGATCACCGCCGCCGACCTGGGCGCGGAGACCGCCGACGGCTTCCTGCCGGTCACCGACCTCGGCTTCGGCACCGTCACCCACCACCCGCCGCCCGCCCTGGTACGCGCCACCGCCGCCGCGACCGGCGCCCGCCCCGGCACCGTCCTGACCGGGTCCACCGTCACCGGCACCGCCGAACGCGCCGCGCTGCTGCGCGCCCGCCACCCGGACGCGCTGGCCGAGGCGATGGAGGGCTTCGGCGTCGCCGAGGCCGCCGCCGCGCACGGGGTGCCGGTACTGGAACTGCGCGCCGTCTCCAACCCGGTCGGCCCCCGCGACCGCGCCGCCTGGCGCATCGGCGAGGCCCTCGCGGCGCTGACGGACGCCTTCGGGAAGCTCGCACCCGTCCTCAGGAGTTGGAACCCATCATGACCGACACGACCGACACGACCGACGCGACCGGCTCGACCGCTGAGCCCCTCCGGATCGCCTACTCGCCCTGCCCGAACGACACCTTCGTCTTCGACGCCCTCGCCCACGGCCGGGTGCCGGGCGCGCCCGCCCTCGACGTGACGTTCGCGGACATCGACATCACCAACGGCATGGCCGAACGCGGCGAGCTGGACGTGCTGAAGGTGTCGTACGCCGTGCTGCCGTACGTCCTCGACGAGTACGCCCTGCTGCCCTGCGGCGGCGCCCTGGGCCGGGGCTGCGGGCCGCTGGTGCTGACCCGGGAGGCGGACGCGGACCTGCGCGGGCGCACGGTCGCGGTGCCCAGCGAGACGTCGACGGCGTACCTGCTGTTCCGGCTCTGGGCGGCCGACACCGTGCCCGGCGGGGTCGGCGAGATCGTGGTCATGCCGTTCCACGAGATCATGCCGGCCGTGCGGGACGGGAAGGTCGACGCGGGACTCGTGATCCACGAGGCGCGCTTCACGTACCGGAACTACGGGCTGCACAAGCTCGCCGACATGGGCGAGCACTGGGAGCTGACCACCGGGCTGCCGATCCCGCTCGGCGCGATCATCGCCCGCCGGGCGCTGGGCGCCGAGACCCTGACCCGGCTGGCCGACGCGGTCCGCGCCTCGGTCCGCGCGGCCTGGGACGACCCGGAGGCCTCCCGGCCCTACGTCATGGAGCACGCGCAGGAGATGGACCCGGCCGTCGCCGACCAGCACATCGGGCTGTACGTCAACGAGTTCACGGCCGACCTCGGCGAGGCCGGCTACGCGGCGATCCGGGGCCTGCTGACGCGCGCGGCGGCCGAGGGACTGGTGCCGGCCCTCGGCCCGGACGCGCTGGCGTTCCCCTGAGGGGCGGGCGGGGTCAGACGTCGAGCTGGTCGGCGACGGCGCGGAGCAGGCCGGCGATCTTCTTGCCGGCGGTCTTCTCGGGATAGCGGCCCCGCTCCAGCATCGGGGTGATGTTCTCCAGGAGGGTCGTCAGGTCCTGGACGATGGAGGCCAGCTCGTCGGGCTTCTTGCGCTGCGCGGCCGCGACCGACGGGGCCGGGTCCAGCAGGGTCAGGGACAGGGCCTGGTCGCCGCGCTGCCCGGCGACGACGCCGAACTCCACGCGCTGGCCGGGCTTCAGCGCCTCGACTCCGGCGGGAAGGACCGAGGAGTGCACGAAGACGTCACCGCCGTCGTCGCGGGAGAGAAAGCCGAAGCCCTTCTCGCTGTTGAACCACTTGACCTTGCCGGTAGGCACGTCTGTCCTCGTCCTCGTGCTCGTCGGGAAATTGCTCGGAAAACTGCTCGGAAACGGCTCTTGATAGCACTTGGGCGGGTCGCCCTGACCCGCCGGTACCAAGGCTAATGGTCCTGGGGCGGCTGACAAGACGTCCCTCGGTTGTTCCCCAGGGCTGGGAACTACCCTGGTCGAGTGCGTGAACAAACCCAATCGAATTCCGCCGCGCCCGGTGACCGACTGATCCGAGCCGGTGCGATCGTCTTCTTCGTCGGTACGGTGGCCACTCTGGTCACCGTGGCCCCGCTGCTGCTGGGGACGACGCCGTTCCCCACCTACATGTTCGGCCTGAGCATGCTGATGGGCGTGGGCTTCCTGATCGCCGGGGCGGGGGTGTTCCAGTCGATCGCGGCCGGGCGCCGTCAGGCCCGCGCGGCGGCCGCCCCGTCACCCTCGCCGTCTCCGAAGCCCGCGAGCCACTCCGGGAACTGAGTCAGGTCGGCGAGGACCACGTCCGCGCCGGCCGCGCGCAGCTCCTCGGCACCGCACGGGCCGCTGGCCACCGCCACGGAGCGGGCGCCCGCGGCCCGGGCTCCGCGGACGTCGCCGACGTGGTCGCCGACGTAGACGTCCGCGCCGTGCTCGCGCAGCGCGACGGCCTTCTGCTCGGCCCACAGGTTGCCCACCACGGCGTCCGGCTCGATGCCGAGGTGCGCCAGGTGCAGCTTGGCGTTGGGTTCGTACTTGGCGGTGACGACGAGCGTCCGCCCGCCGGCCGCGCGTACGGCGGCGACGGCCTCCCGGGCGCCGGGCAGCGCGAGCGTCGGCCCGATCGCGTAGGACGGGTACATCTCCCGGTAGAGGTCGGCGGTGGCGGCGATCTCCTCGGCCGGGAACCAGTTGGCCAGCTCCTCCACGAGCGGCGGCCCGAGCCGGGTCACGGCCAGGTCGGCGTCGACGTACGTCCCCGTCCGCTCGCTCAGCGCCAGGTAGCAGGCCCGGATGCCGGGCCGCGAGTCGATCAGCGTCATGTCGAGATCGAAGCCGACGGTGGGGGCGGTGCGGGTGGTGGAGGCCATGGGCCCCATTGTGCAGGTCCCCTCGACGGCGCCGGCCGGGCCCCTGGCCGGGGTGGGCCGGCCGCGGGACGTGCCCGCACCGGGCCCGGCCGGGCCGGGCGCTGAAGCCCCACGCGACCACGCGGCCACCGCCGCCTGAAACGACCCGGGACGCCCCCACTCCGGCCGCCCGAAGGGCACCGCCCCGGCCCAGGCGATCCGCCCGGGCCACCCAGGCAGACGCACCGGGCCCAGGCGATCCGCCCGAGCCGCCCGGCAGACGCACTGGGCCCCGGTCATCCACCCAAGCCGCCCAGCAGACGCACCAGACCCAGGCCATCCACCCAAGCCGCCCAGCAGACGCACCAGACCCAGGCCATCCACCCAAGCCGCCCAGCAGACGCACCAGACCCCGGTCATCCACCCAAGCCGCCCAGCAGGCGCACCGGGCCCGTGCGATCCGCGCCGCGGGGCCGGGAGGCGTGCCCGGCGCCTTTCGCGGGGAGGGTTCAGCCGCGCGGGCGGCGGGAGTGCCAGAGCAGGTACAGGGCCGTGGCGACGGCGGCGCCGCGCAGGACCCAGGGCCAGGTCTCGGTGACCGCGTCGTTCATGTGGCCCTCGGCGATCGGGTCGCCCCAGCGGCCCTCCGTGCGGCCCCACAGCCAGACCACACCGGCGGCGGCGACCGTGCCGGGCAGGCCCAGAACCGCCCACTTGGACTGGGCCGCGGTCAGGCGGCGTGACAGGTAGGCGATCAGCCAGCCCAGGCCCAGGGCGACGAGGTTGCCGAGGACGGCGCCGACGACCAGGAGCCCGGCGGCGAGCAGCAGGGGGTTGTTCCAGCCGCCCTCGGGCCGGGGCCGGGCCAGGCGGAGCAGCCTCCGCTTCCTTCCGGCCGGGACCGGCTCCACGACCTGCTCCACCGCGGCGGGCTTCGCGGCGGTGGCGTCCTTCTTCCCCGCCCCGTCCTTCCCCGCCTCGTCCTCCGGCTTCGGCGGCGGCTTGAGCAGCTCCGGGATCTCCACCCCGCCGACGAACCCGGGCACGCTGTCGCCCATGGCGCCGAACGGGCCGCCCTCCACCCGCCACCAGTCCGGCTGCGGACCGCGGCCGCCGCCTCCCAGCTCCGCCGCGCTCGCCACATGGGGTGGGGCGGCGGCCGGCTGTTCGGGCGGGGGTGCGGGCGCCTTCCGCCGCAGGCCCTTGCGGCGCTCGGCCCCGCGGGGGTCCGTGTCCCGCTGCTCGGGCACCGCGGTCGGCGACGGCACCGGCGACGGGCGGACCCCGCTCGTGCCGCCCGCCGCGTCGACGAGGTCGTCGGGGCTGCCGAGCCGGTCCAGGATGCGCCGGACGGCGGCGGGACTGTCCACGGTGGTCCTGGCCCGGTGCCGGTCGATCTCGTTGCGCAGCTCGGAGACCAGCCGCATGCGCGCGGCCGACGGCAGCTGCCGCTGCTGGGCCACGTCGCCGACGCGGCTCAGATACTCGTAGACGACCTGGTCGCTCTCGATCCCCACGGTCCCCTCCGGGGCGGTGTGTTGTGGCAGCCCGTCGGACGACGGTACCGAATCCTCCCGTGGGCGGCGGACACCCCGCGCACGGCACCGGCGCACGCGACCCCCCACCGTCACCGCCACCCGCTAACGTGGACCGGATGAGCACCGAGGAGAAGTCCGCGGCCCCCCGGTCCCTCGCGGAGGCGCTCCGTGTCCGGGACGACGTCTCGCTGGCCGCCCTCCTGCGCAGCCGTCCCGACCTGATCACTCCCGTGCCCACCGACCTGACGCAGCTCGCCACCCGGGCCGGCACCCGGGCCTCGGTCGTGCGGGCGCTGGAGCGTCTCGACCGATTCGCGCTCCAGACGGCGGAGGCGCTGGCCGTGGCGTCGGACCCGGCGCCGTACGGCGAGCTGCTCGGTCTGATGGCGGGGGACGACGAGGACCCGGCCGTCGCCGCGGCGCTGCCCCGGGCCGTCGCCCTGCTGCGTGAGCAGGCCCTGGTGTGGGGCGCCGACGACCGGCTGCGGCTGGTGCGCACCGCCCGTGAGCTGCTCGCGCCCTCCCCGCAGCACCCGTCCCCCACGGGTCTCGGGCCCACCGTGCGGGAGGCGACCGCCGGGATGTCGCCGGGGCGGATCCAGGAGATCCTGACCACCGCCGGCCTGCCCTCGACCCACGACTCGGTGTCCGCGGTGACCGCGCTCGGCACCCTGTTCGCCGACCGGCGCCGGATGACGGCCCTCCTGGCCGGACTGCCCGAGGAGTCGCGGGAGGTGCTGGCCCGGCTGGTGTGGGGACCCCCGTACGGGCAGGTCACCCACGACCCGGCGGCGCACCTGCGCGCGCTCCTCGACCGCGGCCTGCTGCTGCCCACCGCGCCCGGCACGGTCGTCCTGCCCCGCGAGGTCGCCCTGCACCTGCGCGCGGGCCGCGCGCACCGGACGCCCGAACCGGCCCCGCCCGCGGTGGAGGCCGCCGCCACGCACCGTCCACAGGTTGTGGACGCCACCGCGGCCGGGCAGGCCCTCGCGGCGCTGGCGACCGTGACCGAGCTGCTGAAGGAGTGGGACGAGGGCGGCCCGACGGTGCTCCGGGCCGGCGGGCTGAGCGTGCGCGACCTCAAGCGCACCGCCGTCGCCCTGGACCTGCCCGAGCCGGTCGCCGCCTTCTGGCTGGAACTCGCCTACGCGGCCGGGCTGATCGCCTCCGACGGCGAGGCCGACGAGCGGTACGCGCCGACCCCGGCGTACGACGAGTGGCGGGAGCTGCCGCCCGCCGAGCGCTGGGCGGACCTCGCGCAGACGTGGCTGACGGCGACCCGGACGCCGGGTGTGGTCGGCGGGCGGGACGCGAAGGACCGGACCCTCTCCGCGCTGGGCCCGAACCTGGACCGTTCGGCGGCGCCGGAGGTACGGCACCGGGTGCTGGCCCTGCTGGCGGGCCTGCCCGAGGGGGCCTCGCCCACCGAGGAGTCGGTGCTGGCCCGGCTGCGCTGGGAGCGCCCGCTGCGCGGACCCGAGCGGGACCGGCGGGAGGACGACCTGCGGACCCGGCTCGCCCGGTGGACGCTGTCCGAGGCCGAGCTGCTGGGCGTCACCGGCCGCGGCGCGCTGGCCGCGCCGGGGCGGGCCCTGATCGGGGCGCCCGAGCCGCCGCACCCGGCGAAGGATCCCGAGGGCCCCGGCGACAAGCTCCCCGTCCACCACCGCACGCCCGCGCCCCCGGCTCCCCCGGCCCCCGGCGAACGGGCCGCCGCCGCCGCGACCGCCGCCCGGCTGCTCGCGCCGCTCCTCCCGGAGCCGCTGGACCACGTGCTGCTCCAGGCCGACCTGACGGCGGTGGCGCCGGGGCCGCTGGAGCGTGAGCTGGCCGACCTGCTGGGGGTGCTCGCGGACGTGGAGTCCAAGGGCGGGGCGACCGTCTACCGGTTCACGCCGGGCTCGGTGCGCCGTGCGCTGGACGCCGGGCAGACCGCCGCCGAGCTGCACACCTTCCTGGCCCGGCACTCCCGCACGCCGGTGCCGCAGCCCCTGACGTACCTGATCGACGACGTGGCCCGGCGGCACGGGCGGCTGCGGGTGGGCGTGGCCTCGGCGTACGTGCGCTGCGACGACGACGCGACGCTGGACGAGATCCTCGCCGACCGGCGGGGCGCAGGGCTGGGTCTGCGTCGCCTCGCGCCGACCGTGCTGGCCGCGCAGGCCGAGCCGGCGGCGCTGCTCGAGGGGCTGCGCGCGATGGGGTTCGCGCCGGCCGCCGAGTCCGCCGCGGGCGATGTAGTGATCGCGCGGGCCGACGCCCGCCGCACCCCGCCGCGGGCGGCGCCGGAGCCGGTCCCGGACGGTCCGCCGGCGCCCGACGACACCCTGCTGGCCGCCGCGATCCGCGCCGTCCGGGCGGGCGACCTGGCGTCCACGGCCCCGCGCAAGCCGGGCCCCGGGGACGGCGAGGGCGGTGCGGCGGGCGGCGAGCTGCCCCGCACGGGCGCCGCCGAGACGCTCGCGACCATGCAGGCGGCGGTGCTGACCGGCGAGGCGCTGTGGATCGGCTACGTGAACGCAGAGGGCTCCGCCAGCCAGCGCGTGATCGCCCCGATCCGGGTGGAGGGCGGCTTCGTCACGGCGTACGACCACACGGCGGACGAGGTGCGCACCTACCCGCTGCACCGCGTGACGGGCGTGGCGGAACTGGCCGACGACGCGACGTGACACGCCCTCTTTCGGGCGTACGCGCCGGTTCATGCACGCCACGCCGGGTGATTCGCACCTGAGAGGGAGCTTTTTTCATAAACCGCATCGATCTTTCGGCGGTCGGGCAGCCACGGGGTGTCCTGCACCGAAACCGAAAGGAAGAACCCGATGCGTACTGCCGTTCGCCGAGTCGCCACCGTCCTGGCCTCCACCGCGACCCTGATCGCGGCGTTCGCCGCCGAGGCCGCCGCGGTCGGCATCGACCTCGGTGGGGGCCTCACCCTCTGACCGCCCGCTGATCCGTCACGTCCCCTTCCGGCGGGCCGGGCTCCCAGTCCCCCTGGGCCCGGCCCGCTCCGGATCACCTCCCCACTCCCGCTCTCCCTCTCCTCCCCCTCGCTCCGGAAGGCTCCTCATGCGTCCCAAGACCGCCGAACCCCTCCGCTCCACCGCCCGTTCCGCCGTCGCCGTCTCCGTGGCCGCCCTGATCACCGCCGCGGCGCTGCTCGGCGCGCTCGCCCCCAAGGCCGCCGCGCTGCCGCTCCCGCTGCCGGTCACCGGCGTGGAGCCGCTGGTCACCGAGGGCGTCACCATCGAGGGGCCGCTGATCAACAACATCGGTCTCAAGTAGTCCGGCGGCGCGATCAGGCACACTGGACGTTTGGCCGATCCGTCCAGTCGCCGTCGGCCTACGCGCGAAAGGGTGCCGCCCGTGAATGGTCCGCTGATCGTCCAGTCCGACAAGACCCTGCTCCTGGAGGTCGACCACGAGCGGGCCGGTGACTGCCGTCGGGCCATCGCGCCGTTCGCCGAGCTGGAGCGGGCGCCCGAGCACATCCACACCTACCGGGTGACGCCGCTGGGCCTGTGGAACGCGCGGGCGGCCGGCCACGACGCCGAGCAGGTCGTGGACGCCCTCGTCGAGTACAGCCGCTACCCCGTGCCGCACGCGCTGCTCGTCGACATCGCCGAGACGATGGACCGCTACGGCCGCCTCACCCTCTCCAAGCACCCGGCGCACGGCCTCGTCCTGACGACGACCGACCGGCCGGTGCTGGAGGAGGTCCTGAAGTCGAAGCGGATCGCGCCGCTGGTCGGCGCCCGCATCGACCCCGACACGGTCGCCGTGCACCCCTCCGAGCGCGGGCAGATCAAGCAGACGCTGCTCAAGCTCGGCTGGCCCGCCGAGGACCTCGCCGGGTACGTCGACGGCGAGGCGCACCCGATCGAGCTGGCGGAGGACGGCTGGGCGCTGCGCCCGTACCAGAAGCAGGCGGTGGAGAACTTCTGGCACGGCGGCAGCGGTGTCGTCGTCCTCCCCTGCGGTGCGGGCAAGACGCTGGTCGGGGCCGGTGCGATGGCCCAGGCCAAGTCGACGACGCTGATCCTGGTCACGAACACCGTCTCCGCCCGGCAGTGGAAGCACGAGCTGGTGAAGCGCACGTCGCTGACCGAGGACGAGATCGGCGAGTACAGCGGCACGAGGAAGGAGATCCGGCCGGTCACCATCGCCACGTACCAGGTGCTGACGACCCGGCGGAAGGGCGTCTACCCGCACCTGGAGCTGTTCGACTCCCGGGACTGGGGGCTGATCGTCTACGACGAGGTGCACCTGCTGCCGGCGCCGGTCTTCAAGTTCACCGCCGACCTCCAGGCCCGGCGGCGGCTCGGTCTGACCGCGACCCTCGTGCGCGAGGACGGCCGCGAGTCCGACGTCTTCTCCCTCATCGGACCGAAGCGGTTCGACGCGCCGTGGAAGGAGATCGAGGCGCAGGGCTACATCGCGCCCGCCGACTGCGTGGAGGTCCGGGTCAACCTCACCGACTCCGAGCGGCTGGCGTACGCCACCGCCGAGACGGAGGAGAAGTACCGCTTCTGCGCGACGACCGACACCAAGCGGAAGGTGACGGAGGCGATCGTGCGGCGCTTCGCCGGGCAGCAGATCCTCGTCATCGGCCAGTACATCGACCAGCTCGACGAACTGGGCGAGCACCTGGGCGCGCCGGTCATCAAGGGCGAGACGTCCAACGCCCAGCGGGAGAAGCTCTTCGACTCCTTCCGGCGGGGCGAGATCAGCGTGCTCGTCGTCTCCAAGGTCGCGAACTTCTCGATCGACCTGCCGGAGGCTACGGTCGCCGTCCAGGTGTCGGGCACCTTCGGCTCCCGGCAGGAGGAGGCGCAGCGGCTCGGCCGGGTGCTGCGTCCGAAGGCCGACGGTCACCAGGCGCACTTCTACTCGGTCGTCGCCCGCGACACCCTCGACCAGGACTTCGCCGCCCACCGCCAGCGCTTCCTGGCGGAACAGGGCTACGCGTACCGGATCATGGACGCGGACGAGGTGCTCGGCGAGGGGGTCTGAGGGGGCTGAGGGGCTGAGGGGCCTTTCCAAGTCCGGCGGCCCGGGGTCAGCGGCGGCGGACGCCGGCCTCCTCGCCGTACTCACCGAGGATCACCACGTCGAAGGCGGCGCCCGCGAACACCCGCACGGCGCGCACGGCGTCGCCGAGCCGGTGCCGGTGGCTGCCGGCCACGGGCGTGGCACCGGACGCACGGACCGGTGCCGGGGCGGGGTACATGGTTGCTGCGCTCATGTCTCCATGGTGCGACCGCGCGGCCCCGACCGGCATCGGTCTCGGGACCGAACCCGCCCCGCCCCCGCGTACACCTCCCGGGGGACGGGTGCCCCTCAGGTCGGAGGGCTCGTCCCCTAGGGGTCGAGCGGGATGACACCACACCAGGGGGCGAGCGGGGGATGACACCGGCGGGTGAAAAAGCGTTGGCCCGCCCGCCGCCTCCTCCCCTAAAATCTCCGCTCTTGCCCGCCTCCCTCACGGAGTGCCGTCGTCCGGTTGGAAACCGGTCGGCTTCCCGCGCGCGCCCGCGCCCACCGCACCGCAGGTCACCCGGAGGCACCGCCTTGTCCACGCCCGTCCACGACGACCCCGCGCCCGACCCCCTCTCCCGCGAACGCGCCCACCTGGCCGCCTCGCGCTCCGCCCTGCGCGCCATGCGCGAGGACGTGGAGTCCCTCGACATCTCCGACGTGACCGCGAACTGGGTCAACGCCGCGGTCCTGGAGAGCCAGATCGAGGACCGCATCAAGGCGCTGGCCGACCTCAGCGAGACCCCGCTGTTCTTCGGCCGGCTCGACTACCTGCACGCTCCCGGTGCCCAGCAGGCGGAGGGCGCGGAGGGCGAGCGCTTCTACGTGGGGCGCCGGCACGTGCACGACGCGGACGGCGACCCGATGGTGATCGACTGGCGGGCGCCGGTCTCTCAGCCGTTCTACCGGGCGTCGAAGAAGGACCCGCTGGACGTCTCGCTGCGCCGCCGCTTCGGCTACACCGGCGGGGACCTCACGGCGTACGAGGACGAGCACCTGTCCGACCCGGCCGAGGCGGCCACCACCAGCAAGCTGCTCCAGCAGGAGATCGAGCGGCCGCGCGTCGGGCCGATGCGGGACATCGTCGCGACGATCCAGCCCGAGCAGGACGAGATCGTGCGCGCAGGGCTGACCGGCTCGGTCTGCGTGCAGGGAGGCCCCGGCACCGGCAAGACCGCCGTCGGCCTGCACCGGGTCGCCTACCTCCTGTACGCCCACCGCGAGCGTCTGGCCCGCACCGGCACGCTGGTCATCGGGCCGAACAGGTCCTTCCTGCACTACATCGAGCAGGTGCTCCCGGCCCTCGGCGAGCTGACGGTCCGCCAGGCCACCGTCGAGGACCTGGTCGGCCACGTCGAGGTGCGCGGTGCGGACGAGGCGGCGACGGCGGTGGTCAAGGGGGACGCGCGGATGGCGGAGGTGCTGCGCCGGGCCCTCTACGCGCACGTCTCCCCGCCCGCCGAGGGGATCGTCGTGGTGCGCGGCTCACGGCGCTGGCGGGTGGCCGCGTACGAGCTGGAGGAGATCGTCCGCGAGCTGCTCGCCCGCGACATCCGCTACGGCGCCGCGCGCGAGGCGCTGCCGCAGCGCATCGCGCACCTCGTGCTGGTGCAGATGGAGCGGGCGGGCGAGGCGCCGGACGACCGGGTGCAGAACGCGGTGGCGCGCAACTCCGCCGTGAAGGCCGCGGTGAAGGCGGTCTGGCCGCCGGTCGACCCGGCCAAGCTGGTCCTGCGTCTCCTCTCCGACGCGGACTTCCTCGCCGAGCACGCCACGGGGGTCCTCTCCGCGGACGAGCAGAAGGCGGTGCTGTGGGTGAAGCCGGCCCGCTCGGTGAAGTCCGCCAGGTGGTCGCCCGCGGACGCCGTGCTGATCGACGAGGCGACCGACCTGGTCGAGCGCACCCACTCGCTCGGGCACGTGGTCCTCGACGAGGCGCAGGACCTCTCCCCGATGCAGTACCGCGCGGTGGGCCGGCGCTGCACCACCGGCTCGGCGACCGTCCTCGGCGACCTGGCGCAGGGCACCACGCCGTGGGCGACGCGGAGCTGGGCCGAGGCGCTGGGGCACCTGGGCAAGGGCGAGGCCGTGGTGGAGGAGCTGACGGCCGGTTTCCGCGTGCCGACGGACGTCATCGCGTACGCCTCCCGGCTGCTGCCGCACATCGCGCCGAGCCTGACGCCGGTCGCGTCGATCCGCGAGAACCCGGGCTTCTTCGACATCCGTACGACGCCCGCGGGGACGGCCGGAGCGCTGGCGGCCTGCGGTGAGCTGCTCTCCCGCGAGGGCTCCGTCGGCCTGATCGCGGCGGACGCGCGGGTGCCGGAGCTGGCGGCGGCGCTCGACGCGGCGGGCATCGGGTACGTCGGGCCGGGCGAGGAGACCACCCACGCCACGCGGCTGACCCTGGTGCCGGCCTCGCTGGCCAAGGGCCTGGAGTACGACTACGTGGTGCTGGACGAGCCGCGGGCGGTGGTGGACGGCGAGCCGGACGAGCGGACGGGGCTGCGGAGGCTGTACGTGGCGCTGACGCGTGCGGTGTCGGGGCTGATCGTGACGCATGCGACGGAGCTGCCGGCGCAGCTTGGTTAGCGTGCCCGGGGGTGGGTGACGCGGCCCGGCGCTTGCCGGGGCCGCTGCGCCCACCCGTGCCGCCCCAGCGGCACGACTGCCCGCAGCTGGGGGGGGATTAGTCTCCCAACACCCGGCGCCACTCCCGAACCGCGTCCGCCGACACCGGCCCCGCCCACCCGGAGGGCCGCGCCGCGCCGCCGATGTGGAACGCGTCGATCCCCGCCGCAAGGAGCCCCGGAACGTGCTCGAGGCGCAGGCCGCCGCCGACGAGGAGCTGCTGCTCGTAGCCCGGCTCGCCCCGCCGCCGCGCCTCGGCGAGCAGGACGGTCATGCCCTCGTCCACGCCGCCGGCCGCGCCGGCCGTGAGGTAGGTGTCAAGGCCCGAGAAGTCCCCGAGCTGCTTGCGCAGGGCGTCGCGGTTCGCGGCGCGGTCGATCGCCCGGTGGAAGGTCCACCGGCACCCGTGCAGCACGCCCGCGATCCGCTCCACCGCGTGGAGGTCCACGTCCCCGTCCGGGTCGAGGAACCCGAGCACGAACTCCGTCGCCCCGGCCTCCCGCATCCGCCCGGCGAGCCGCGTCAGCCGTTCGACGTCCCCGGCGGCGAATCCGTCCGCGAGGCGCAGCATCACCCGCAGGTCGATGTCGACGGCGGCACGGATCGCGGCGACGGTCTCGGCCGACGGGGTGAGTCCGTCGGCCGCCATGTCGGTGACCAGTTCGAGGCGATCCGCGCCTCCGGCCTGGGCGGCGACCGCGTCCTCGACGTCGAGGGCGATCACCTCCAGGACTGCACGCTTGCTCATGGGACCCCATTCGTCGGCCTGCTACAGGTCTAGTCCAATCCAAGACTACGCCCAGACGGCAGGCCGGGGCGCCCCCTCAGTCACCGAAGAGATTCAGCTCCGCCGCTTCCACCCCGGCCAGCTCGTATCCGGCCGCGTCGCCCGGCAGCCGGCCCGCGTACAGCCGTACGAGGGTGGCGGCGTCGCCGATGAACCGGCCCGGGGGCCGCTCACCGCTCACCGCGCCGAGCTTCAGGGGCTCGTCCACGTCGTCGAGGTCGGCGTGGAGCGGCACGTGGCCGCGGTCGCGGGTGAGGGTGGCGAGCAGCGCGAGGGCGGCGGGCAGGCCGGGCCCGGCGTACGCGCCCGGCTCGCCCAGGGCCGTGCGCACGTCACCCGCGTGCACCCACTCCCCCAGCGCGATCCCGTCCAGCTTGCCGCCCGCGCCGCCGATCACCGGACCGGCCTCGGTCATGCCGCGCTCCAGCTCGTCCACGACACGGGCGTTGCTCCAGTCCGCGCGTTCGGCGATGTCGCGGTCGTTGGACTCGGGGGAGAAGACGCCGTCCTCGAAGCGGCCTTCCACCACCCGGACGAGCGCGCTGGAGCAGTGCGCCAGCACGTCGCGCACGGTCCAGCGCGGACACGCGGCCACGGGCAGTGCGAAGTCCGCGTCCGCGCGCGCCCGCAGCAGGGGCACCAGTGCGTCCCGCTCGATGGTCAGCAGCCGCCCGGGCAGCTCGGGGTCGCGTACGTCGTTCACGTCGGCAGGAGTCGTCATGGGCCCCACGTTAGGGCCGGGCGGGGCTCGCGGTCAGCGTCCCGACAGGTCGTCGACCTCGGCGGCGAAGAGCAGGGCGGGGTCGAAGCCCATGCCGGTGAAGTGTCCGGCGAGTTCGAGCGAGAGGGCGCCGTGCACGCGGGTCCAGAAGGCGAGGGCGCGGTGCAGGGCCGCGGCGGGGGCCGGATGGCCGCCCGCCCACTGCCGGTGGCCGTCGACGTGCGTGTCGAAGTCGGTGGCGGGGCCGTCCGACGGCAGTGCGGCGCAGGCGTCGAGGATGACCGCCATGGTCTCGGCGGCGATCCCGGTGATGTCGTCGGGGGCGTGGTAGCCGGGGACGGGGGTGCCGAAGACGAGGAAGTAGCGCTGGGGGTCGGCGAGGGCCCAGGTGCGCAGGGTGTGCGCCAGTCCGGCGAGGTCGGCGCCGGAGCCGGCGGCCGCCTTGAAGTCGTCGGCGAGGCTGCGGTAGGCGTCCCGGACCAGTTCGGTGATCAGCTCGTCGCGCCCGGCGAAGTACCGGTAGAGCGCGGGCCCGCTCATGCCCATCCGCTTGGCGATCGCGTTCAGCGAGAGCGCGGAGGCGCCCGCCGTGGCGATCTGCTCCCACGCGTGTTCCTTGATCTCCGCGCGCACCTGGGTGCGGTAGCGCTCGCGCGGGGTCCCGGTGCGCGCCTCGGGCATGGTCCGCCGCCTCTCCGCTGCGACGTCGCTTCAACGTCACTTCAACGCCGCTTCATCGTCAAGATTGAGTTAGAGGTTATCACCAGAGCTACCGCTGGAAGAATGGGCACATGGCCGACCTCGACGCCCTGCGCTCCCGCTTCGCCCGTGCCCTGGAGGAAGCCGCCGCCCCCGGTTCCGCCCCCGACCCGGCGCCGTACGCCGACCGTCTGCTCGCCCGCTGGCAGGAGCCGCACCGGCGGTACCACACGCTCGCGCACCTGACCGCCGTACTGGACCACGTCGACGTACTGGCCGAGCACGCCGACGACTTGGCCGCCGTCCGGCTCGCGGCCTGGTTCCACGACGCGGTCTACCTCCCCGAGCGCTCCGAGAACGAGGAGCGCTCGGCCCGGCTCGCCGAGCGCGCCCTGGCCGAGGCCGGGGTCCCGGCGGAGCGCACCGCCGAAGTGGCCCGGCTGGTCCGCCTCACCGTCACGCACGCCCCCGCCGGCGACGACCGCGACGGACAGGTGCTGTGCGACGCGGACCTGGCGGTGCTCGCCTCGCCGCCGTCGGTGTACGCGGCCTACACGGTCGCCGTGCGCGAGGAGTACCACTTCGTGCCGAACGACGCCTTCCGCGAGGGCCGAGCCGCGGTCCTGCGGCAGCTGCTCGGCCTGCCCCGGCTGTTCCACACCCCGCACGGCCGCCGGGAGTGGGAGACGACCGCCCGCCACAACATCACCGGCGAGCTGGAAATGCTGTCGCTCGGGGACGCCCCGGACGCTTAGCCTGCCCGGCATGCGGACCATGGGTGGGGAACAGGTGGAGGAAGCCGTCGCGAGCGCCGTCGCGCTGCTGCGGACGGCGGTCGACCGGGACTGGGAGACGGCGCGGGCGGGCCGGCTGGAGTGGAGCTGCCGGTACACGGCGGAGCACGTCGCGGGCGATCTCATCGCCTACGCGGGGCAGTTGGCCGGACGCGCCACCGACGCGTACGTCCCCTTCGAGATCACCTACGACGAGGGCACCGACAACGAGGGCGTGCTCCATGTGATCGAGACGACCTGCGCGCTGCTCGCCGCGACCCTGCGCACCACCCCGCGCGAGGTCCGCGCCTTCCACCCGTACCCGTACCGCAGCGCGAACCGCGAGGGCTTCGCCTCGATGGGGATCGCCGAGGTGTTCCTGCACACCCACGACATCGCCGAAGGGCTCGGACTGGCCTACGAGCCGCCGGCCCGGCTGTGCGCGGACGTCCTCGCCCGGCTCTTCCCGCACGTCCAGCCCGGCACCGACCCCTGGCGCACCCTGCTGTGGGCCACCGGCCGCGGCGACCTGCCCGGACGTGCCCCGGTCACCGAGTGGCGCTGGCGCAACAACCTGGTGATCCCGGCCGAACGGCTCACCCTCCAGGGCGTCACCCCGGCCGCCGCCACCGACCTCGCCGCGGGCGGCGACGGCGGGTTCGAGTGGGCCGGCACCGGACCCTTCCAGGGCACCCGGGACGCCGCCGGAATGCTGCTCAAGGCGTACGAGGCGGGCGCGCACCGGCCGGAGTGGGGTGTCTTCGTGCTGGTGCGCACGGAGGACGGGTGCGCGGTGGGCGGTATGGGGTTCCACGGGCCGCCGGACGAGGACGGGCGGGTGGAGGTCGGCTACGACCTCGTCGAGGCGGCCCGCGGCCACGGCTACGCCACCGAGGCGCTGCGCGCGCTGTCCGCTTGGGCGCTGGCGCGGGACGAGGTGACGGCGGTGTTCGCGACGACCGAGCCCGCCAACGTCGCCTCCCAGGCAGTGATCACCCGCGCCGGCTTCACCCGGGTCGCAGGCGACGAGGGCGACGAGGGGCAACTCGCCTACGAGCTGCGCGGCTGAGCCCCGGCGCCGGAGCCGGTCCCCGAGCCCTTGCGGCGCCGCAGCCCCGCCCCGTGCAGCAGTCGCACCACCTCGCGGCTGCTGACCTCCAGCGCCCCGGCGGACACCGCGTCGGCGTACCGCTGGGCGGGGACGTCGTAGTGGTCGCGTTCGAAGGCGCGGCGCGGCACGCCCAGCGTCGCGGCGAACTCGTGCAGTTCGGCGTAGGAGACGTCGCTGACCAGGTGCGACCACATGCGGCCGTGGCCCGGCCAGGTCGGCGGGTCGATGTAGACGGTCACCGGTACGTCCTCACTGCGCCGAGCCGCCGGTGGCGCCGCCCAGCGAACCGACCGCGGCGACCTTCACGCCCGCCTTGCCGCACACCCAGTGCGGGTCGGGACCCAGTTCCGGCTCGACGTCCAGTGCGTGCGGGTCGCCGGAGCCGCAGACCGGGCAGAGCGGCCAGCGGCCGTACCGCTCCAGCAGGGCGTCCTGCACGTCCTGCGCGACCAGCCCGGCCACGAACTCCGCGCCCTCGGGCCACTGCTCGACCCACCAGCGCCGCTGCACGACGGACTCCTCGACCAGCGACACGACGTCCGGCTCGGCGACCTCGCCCGCCACGAGATCGGCGAGTACGAGGGCGCGCGCGGCGTGCAGCACCTGCTCCAGGGGGCTGATGGGGTCCATGCACCCATTGTGCGCACTCTTGACCCGCGGACCGAAACGAAAATATCTTTCATGAGTGACCGATGAAGTGAAGGAAACTTTCGCGAACGCCTCCGGGGGCCGCCGCGCCACCGGCGGCGGGACCGCGCCGCCCGCGCCCGCCGCCCTCGCGGCCAAGGTGCGCACCCTGGCGCCGTCGATGACCCGCTCCATGCAGCGGGTCGCCGAGGCCGTCGCCGGCGACCCGGCCGGCTGCGCCGCCCTCACGGTCACCGGTCTCGCCGAGCTGACCGGCACCAGCGAGGCCACCGTCGTCCGCACCGCCCGGCTGCTCGGCTACCCCGGCTACCGCGACCTGCGCCTCGCGCTGGCCGGGCTCGCCGCCCAGCAGCAGTCCGGCCGCGCGCCCGCCATCACGACGGACATCGCGGTGGACGACCCGATCGCCGACGTCGTCGCCAAGCTGGCCTACGACGAACAGCAGACCCTCGCCGACACCGCCGCCGGGCTGGACACCGGCCAGCTCGGCGCGGCCGTCGCCGCGCTGGCGGCCGCCCGCCGCACCGACGTGTACGGCATCGGCGCCTCCGGCCTGGTCGCCCAGGATCTCACCCAGAAACTCCTGCGCATAGGGCTGATAGCCCACGCCCACAACGACCCGCACCTCGCCGTGACCAACGCGGTGCAGCTGCGCACCGGGGACGTCGCCCTCGCGATCACCCACTCCGGGTCGACCGGGGACGTCATCGAACCGCTGCGGGCCGCCTTCGAACGCGGCGCGACGACCGTCGCCATCACCGGCCGTCCCGACAGCCCCGTCACGCAGTACGCCGACCACGTGCTGACCACGTCGACGTCGCGGGAGAGCGAGCTGCGGCCGGCGGCGATGTCCTCCCGGACGAGTCAGCTGCTGGTGGTGGACTGTCTGTTCGTGGGGGTGGCGCAGCGGACGTACGACTCGGCGGCGCCGGCTTTGGCGGCGTCCTATGAAGCGCTGGCCCATCGGCACGGGGCGCTCCGCGGGAGACCGTAGGGGCAATCGCCGTTCGCGGCCGCGCGTCGTTGTGGCTGGTCGCGCAGTTCCCCGCGCCCCTGGGGCAATACAGAGACCGACGTTGGAAAGAGCCGTTTCCTGATGACTGCAACCCCCCATCACCCCGATCTCCGTTCTCAGTTGGAGACCCTCGCCACCGAGGCGTTCCGGCCCGAGCTGGCCGAGATCGATCGGCTGCCCACGCTCGACATCGCGCGGACGATGAACGGCGAGGACGCCACCGTCGCCGCCGCCGTGGCCGCGCGGCTGCCGGAGATCGCCGGTGCGATCGACGCCGTGGCCGCCCGGATGGCGCGCGGCGGGCGGCTGATCTACGCGGGCGCCGGGACCGCCGGACGGCTCGGGGTGCTGGACGCCTCGGAGTGCCCGCCCACCTTCAACACCGCCCCGGGACAGGTCGTCGGCCTGATCGCGGGCGGCCCGGACGCCATGGTCACCTCCGTCGAGGGCGCCGAGGACTCGCCCGAGCTGGCCCGTGCCGACCTGGAGGCCCTCGGGCTCACCGCCGACGACGCGGTGGTCGGCGTCTCCGCCTCCGGCCGCACCCCGTACGCCGTCGGCGCCGTCGAGCACGCCCGCGCGGTGGGCGCCCTGACCGTGGGGCTGGCCTGCAACGAGGGCAGCGCCCTGGCCGCCGCCGCCGAGCACGGCATCGAGGTCGTCACCGGACCCGAGCTGATCACCGGGTCGACCCGCCTGAAGGCCGGCACGGCGCAGAAGCTCGTCCTCAACATGCTGTCGACGATCACCATGGTCCGGCTCGGCAAGACGTACGGGAACCTGATGGTGGACGTGCGCGCGTCCAACGAGAAGCTGCGCGCCCGCTCACGCCGGATCGTCGCGCTCGCCACCGGCGCCGCCGACGCCGACATCGAGCGCGCGCTGACCGCCACCGACGGCGAGGTCAAGCACGCGATCCTGGTCCTCCTCGCCGACGTGGACGGCCCGACCGCGGCCCGCCTCCTGGCGGACTCCGACGGCCACCTGCGGGCAGCGCTGACGGCGGCGAACGGCTGACCGACGCCGGGGCCTGCGGTCCGGGACCGTCGGCGGCGTGTGCGATTCTGAAGGACATGAACCACGCCCAGCTGACCGCCCTGGGCCGCGCCCTGCGCCTCCTCGGTGAGCACGGCGAGGCCCTGACCGGTGACACCCCGGACGCCAAGCTGCACGAGGTCCGCGCGGACGTGAAGCGCGCGCTGGACCTGCTGGAGGAGAGCGTCGCGACGGCGGCCCCCAGCACCCGCTGCCCGGAGCATCCGACGGGACCCGTCGACGAGGCCGCCCCCGACCGCTGCCTGCTGTGCGAGACCCGCCGCCGCAGCGCCCGCCGCGCCGAGTACAACGGCGGCCCCCTCCCGGCCCGGCCCACCGAGCCGGTCCAGTCCCGCTACGGGGTGCGGGGCGACCGTCCGCAGCCCCAGCAGCGCTGGCTGCCCGAGCTGTGGAACGGGCAGGCGTGGCAGCTGTGCGGCACCCCGCGCCGCGACCGCCGCGAGGCCGAGCTGTACATCGCGGCCCAACTGCGCGCCCCGCGCGCGGCCATGGCGTACCGGCTCGTCCACGAGTTCACGGACTACGAGGTGCTGCGGGTGTGGGGCACGCCGGTGCGGGTCGACATCGAACCGATGGGCGGCCTCTGAGGTGGTCAGACGGAACGACCTGCGGCGCGCCGCCCTCGTCGACGCCGCCATCGAGGTACTGGCCGCGCAGGGCGCTCGGGGCCTGACCTTCCGGGCGGTGGACAGCGAGGCCGCCGTCCCGGCCGGCACCGCGTCCAACTACTTCGCCAACCGGGACGACCTGCTCACCCAGACCGGCGCCCGCGTCTACGAGCGTCTCCACCCGGACGAGGAGACGATCGCCCGCCAGCGCGCGGCCGGGAACGACCGTGACACCTACGTCCGGCTGATGCGCGAACTCGTCGACCGCATCTCCTCCTTCCGCTCCGGCTACCTCGCGCTGCTCGAACTGCGCCTCGAAGCCACCCGGCGCCCCGGCCTGCGCGCGGTCCTGACCGAGCGCATCCGCGAGGACGTCGCCGCCAACGTCGCGTACCACGAGTGCTCCGGCCTTCCCGGCGACGCCATGGCCGTCAAGCTGCTCTACCTCGCCCTGAACTGGCTGATCGTCGAACAGCTCACCCTCCCGGACGTGTTCACCGAGGAGGAGCGCGACCGGCTGGTGACGGCGGCGGTCGAACGGATCGTGGTGCCGGACCGGGACTGACCCGCCGGCTCAGAGCTGGTTCTCGCCGCCGTCCACGTGCCAGTTGACGCCGAGTACGAAGCTGCTGCGCGCGGAGGCGAGGAAGGCGACCACCTCGGCGACCTCCTCGGGGCGCCCCACCCGGCCGAGGGGGACCCCCGCGGCGAACCGCGCCTTGGTCGCCTCCGGGTCCGGGGTGCCGGCGGCCACGGCATCGGCCGCGGGGGTCGCGATGGTGCCCGGGGAGACGGCGTTGACCCGCACGCCCCGCCCCTTCAGCTCGTTCGCCCAGGTCCGGACGTACGAACGGACCGCCGCCTTGGTCGCCGCGTAGGTGCCGAACGCCTCGACCCCGTCGTCGGCGCGGACCGAGGTGTTGACGACGACGGACGCGCCGTCGTTGAGCAGCGGCAGCGCCTTCTGCACGGTGAAGACGGTGCCGCGCACATTGACCCCGAAGATCTGGTCGTAGTGCTCCTCGGTGGTCTCCTCCAGGGTCGCGAAGGCGCCGGACCCCGCGTTCGCGAAGAGCACGTCGAGCCCCCGGCCACGGGCGCGCACCGCTTCGTAGAGCCGGTCCAGGTCGGCCTGGTCGGCGATGTCCCCCACCACCGCGGTCGCCCGCTCCGCGCCGATCGTCTCCACGGCGGCGTCCAGCTCGGCCTTCCGCCGCCCGGTAATGAACACGTGCGCCCCGTCCGCCGCCAGCCGCACGGCGGTGGCCAGACCGATCCCGCTGCTGCCGCCGGTGATCACCGCGGTCTTGCCGTCGAACTGCCCCATGGGAATGACCTCCGTCAATTTAAGTACCGATCGGTACTGAACAGCGACCGTAGCACTTCAAAACCGATCGGTACAGAAGAGGTATGCTCGATGCCATGGATGCCACGGAGAGGGGCCGGAAGAAGGCGCCGGTCGGCCGGCCGCGGGGCTTCGACGCCGACGAGGCGCTGGAGCGCGCGATGCGGGTCTTCTGGGAGCACGGCTACGAGGGCGCCAGCCTCACCGACCTCACCGACGCCATGGGCATCACGCGCACCAGCATGTACGCGGCCTTCGGCAACAAGGAGACCCTGTTCCGCAAGGCCCTGGAGCGCTACGAGGAGGGCCCCGCCTCCTACCTGGCACGCGCCCTGGACGAGCCGACCGCCCGCGAGGTCGCCACCGCCTTCCTGAACGGCTCGGTGCGCACCACCACCAGCCCGGGCCGCCCGAGCGGCTGCCTCGGCGTCCAGGGTTCCCTCGCCGCCGGCGAGTCCGCCCGGGCCGCCCGCGACCTGCTCGCCGACTGGCGCAACGGGGGCGTCGACCGGCTCCGGGACCGGTTCCACCGCGCCGTCGACGAGGGCGACCTGCCCCCCGGCACCGACCCGGCCCTCCTCGCCCGCTACCTGATGACCGTCGCCAACGGCATCGCCGTCCAGGCGGCCGGCGGCGCCGCCCAGGACGACCTGCGGCAGGTGGCGGACATCGCCCTGCGGGGCTGGCCGCCACTCACGGGGAGCTGACGGCCGCCCAACCGGTGGCGGCCACCACCTCCCGGGCGATGTCGACGACAAGCCGCCCGTCCGTCGCCACGCGCACGGTGTCATCGGGAGCCCGCTGGTCCAGGAGCCGTGCCTTGCGGATACTTCCTTCCAACTCGTGCTCCAGTTCCGAGCCGCGTTCGCGGCCCACCAGCCGTTCGCGGGCGGTGGCGTCGGAGGCGGTGAGCAGGACTCGTGTGACGCGTACTCCACTCCCCAGGGCACGTTCGAACATGCCCGCCGCCTCCGGCAGCACGCTCAGGGTGTTCGTGTAGAGGAGGCGCCGGTATCCGCGCCGGGCGAAGTTGGCCCACACGGCGGTCAGGTTGGTCTCGGTGATCTCCGCGCGGTGCGGGTCTCCCTCCGGGGCGGGATGCACCTCCCCCATGAAGTCGCCGTCGATGATCGCGTGAGCGACGGCCGCGGAGCGCAGCAGCGCCGAGACCTCCCACCCCACCGTCGTCTTGCCGACACCGGCTCGTCCACCGATGAGCAACGCCTCTGCGTGATCCACCCGCGCAGCCTGCCAGCGGCCGGCCACTTGGGCGAGGCAATATCCAGCCCCGCGCGCTCTCGTGGTTCGTGCGTCGCAGCCGGGCCCGCATCACCTCGTCCGTCGCCGCCACCGTCACCGACCCGTGCGGGCAGGCGGCGGAGGCGGAGGCGACGGCCACGGAGATCAGGGAGTACGCCCCCTTGCTCGTCCCGGGCCTGCTGCAGACGTCCGCTTACACGCGAGCCGTCTGCCGCGCGTACCAGCCCACCGCGCCGGACGAGGTGATCGAGTCGCTGGGGTCGGCCCGAATGGAGCGGACGCGCCTGCTGGACGATCCAACAGAGCCGATGTTGTGGGTGGTTCTGGACGAAGCCGCCCAAGACCCCCGACGGACCAACCCTCCGCTTCCGAACCGCCGCCTGGACCGCCTTCATAGGCGCCCTCAAGGCGTCCTGACCCGGCGTCGGGCGTTCAGTGCGGCGGCGGAGCCGGGTGCAGGGCGTTGGACACCGTGCAGCCGGCCTCCCCGCGCATCCGCTGGATCCGGGGCGGCACCCACACCTCCCTCTCGCCGGGGCCCACGCGGGCGAGGAGGCAGTCCTGCGGGCCGAAACCGTCGCCCGGCACCAGCAGGAGTACGCCGACCCGTCCGTCCTCCGCCTTCACCTCGCTGCGGATCTCCGGGTCCATGTCCAGCGCGGCGATCACACGGCGTACCTCCGCCTCGTCCGCGCGGCCGCCCTCCGGCACCCGGGGCAGCTTCGCGCGCAGTTCCCGTTCGGGCAGCCGGGGCGGCTCGGGAGGCGGGCCGAAGACCAGGGGAAGGCTGTCCGGGCAGTCCACGTCACGGGGCTTCTCGCGCCACTCGGACCAGGGTGCCACGCGGACCGCGAAGCACCGCCGTACGGTGACCTCCTCGATGTCGAAGGTCGAGTTGAACGCCGTGCCGGACGTGCGGACGACCAGTTCGAGGCCGTCCCCGTCCTGGGACGAGGTGCCGTCGACCCGCATCACCTCCACCCCCTCCATACCGGCGGCCTCGCGCCCCGCCTCGTCGGCCGTGCGCGGACGCTGGCCGTAGAGCCGTTCGCCCACCGTCCTGGCCACCTCGCGGGCCTCGTCCGTCGCCCTCTCCTCGGAGGGCTCGGCCACCCCGCAGCCCGCGACGAGCAGCGCCAGGGGCGCGAGCAGCAGGAGCGGGCGCAGTGCGCGTCCGGCGCTCACACGCCCCGTCCCACGAGGGGCAGCGGCGTGAACTCGTGGCCCTCCCAGAGGCGTCGGGAGGTCTCCCCCGGGTAGGGCGCGACGACCGGCTCGGCGTCGAGGACCTGGACCAGGCGCCGCTCCGTGTCGTACGCAGGCCAGCCGGGGTCGCCGGTGCGGGCGAACGCCGTCCAGGAGGAGCGGAAACGGTCCGACAGGGCCAGCGCCTCCGGCGACGGTTCCGCGCCGTCGAAGAAGAGGATCCCCAGGTCGGCCCCGAAGGTGCCGAAGAGCAGCGGGACGTCCAGGGCGTGGCAGGCGCCGAGGGCGCCGTCGGCTGCCGGGGCGGGCCAGGTCAGCTCGTAGACGTGGGCGCGGCCCCCGCCCGCGAGATGCGCCTCGGCCAGGTGGAGGGAGGGCATGCCGAACAGCCAGTCCGTCTGGACGCGTTCGTAGAGGTCGTTCGCGGAGGCGTCGGGGAACGCCGCGCGGTAGGCCGCCTCGCCGCCCGGCGCGTACAGGCGCAGGGCGGCGCGCGCCCGTTCCTCGCCGATCATGCCGAGCTTGCCCGCCATCATGGAGAACAGGCGGTTCTCGTCGCGGTTGTGACCGACGATCAGGTCGACGTCGCGGGAGGCGCCGGAGGCCAGTGCCCGCCAGGGCATGACCGGCAGGACCTCCCCGTCGACGACCGGGGCGTACGGGGTGACGGTGGGCGCGGCCCGTCCCCAGCGGTCGACGCGGCCGGGCATCTTCGGGGCGAGGGCCTGACCGGCCTTGACGAGCTGCTCGGGAGGGACGGTGCCCAGGTCGGCGACGGTGGGCCGCAGACCGGCCTCGGCGCCGAGGGCGGCGCCGAGGTCCCGGGCGAGCTCCGGCGAGAAGAAGGTGCCCGTCACGCTCTGGGCGATGGCCCGCCCGAAGAGTCCGGCGGCGCTCGGCATGGCGAGCAGCGCGGCCACGGATCCGGCGCCCGCGGACTCCCCGAAGACGGTGACCCGGCCCGGATCGCCGCCGAACGCGGTGATGTTGTCCCGCACCCACTCCAGCGCGGCCACCTGGTCGAGCAGACCCCGGTTGGCGGGGGCGCCCTCGATGTGGGCGAAACCCTCCATGCCGAGGCGGTAGTTGAGGGTGACGACGACGAGGTCGCCGTCGGCGGCGATGCGGCGGGCGTCGTAGCCGGGGCTTCCGGAGTGGCCGAGTTTGTAGGCGCCGCCGTGGATCCAGACCATCACCGGGCGGCGGGCGGCCGGATCGGGCTCCGGCGTCCAGACGTTGACCGTCAGCCAGTCGTCGCCCTGGGGAAGCGAAGCGGCCGGGCTCGCGATGCCGAGTTCCTGCGGGGGCGGCGGGCCGAAGGCGTACGCGTCGCGTGTGCCGTCCCAGGGGCGGGCGGGGCGCGGGGCGGCGAACCGGCCCTCGCCCACCGGGGGTTCGGCGAAGGGGATGCCGCGGAAGACGGTCAGCCCGTCCTCCGCGCGCCCGCGCACCGCACCGGCGGTCGTGCGCACCACGGGTTCCGCTGACTCCACGGGTCCAGGGATCGTCATTCCACGGACCCTACGCCGTGGTGCGCACCGCGGGCGGGGAGGGTCAGCTGAGGGTCTTCAGCGACGCCGCGTCGTAGGGGGCGAGGCTGTCGAAGCGTCCGGCGAGGACCTTCTCGGCCCACAGCGGGTCCTGGAGCAGCGCGCGGCCGACGGCGACGAGGTCGAACTCCTCGCGCTCCAGGCGGTCGAGGAGGTTGTCGAGGCTGCCGACGGGCGCGCCCTCGCCCAGGAACGCCTTGGTGAAGTCGCCGTCGAGGCCGACCGAGCCGACGGTGATGGTGGTCCTGCCGGTCAGCTTCTTGGTCCAGCCGGCGAGGTTGAGGTCGGAGCCGTCGAACTCGGGCAGCCAGTAGCGGCGGGTGGAGGCGTGGAAGGCGTCGACACCGGCCGAGGCGAGCGGGGCGAGGATCGCCTCCAGCTCCTCGGGGGTCTCGGCGAGGCGGGCGTCGTAGGCCTCCTGCTTCCACTGCGAGTAGCGGAAGATCACGGGGAACTCCGGCGAGACCTTCTCCCGCACGGCGGCCACGATCTCGGCGGCGAACTTCGTCCGGGCCACGGGGTCGCCGCCGTAGGCGTCGGTGCGGCGGTTGGTGCCGGACCACAGGAACTGGTCGACGAGGTAGCCGTGGGCGCCGTGGATCTCCACGCCGTCGAAGCCGATGCGCTCGGCGTCCGCGGCGGCCTGGGCGAAGGCGCCGATGACGTCGTCCAGGTCGCGCCGGGTCATGGCCGTGCCGGTGACCTCGTCCTCGCCGATGCGCAGCCCGGACGGGCCGACGGCGGGGGCGTCCGCGAAGGGCGGCTGGCCCGCCTTGCGCACCATGCCGATGTGCCACAGCTGGGGCATGATCGTGCCGCCCGCCGCGTGCACCGCCTCGGCGGCCTTCGCCCACCCGGCGAGCTGCTCCTCGCCGTGGAACCGCGGCACCCGGCTGCTCTGCCCGGCGGAGTCGTGGCCGACGTACGTCCCCTCGGTGACGATCAGGCCGACTCCGGCGGCGGCCCGGCGGGAGTAGTACGACACCACGTCCTCACCGGGGACACCGCCCGGGGAGAACATCCGGGTCATCGGCGCCATCGCGATGCGGTTCGGCACGGTGAGTCCGTTGATGGCGGCCGGGCGGGCGAGGAGCTGGGCGGCGCGGGAGGCGGCCTCGACGGGGGTGACGGTCACGTGGGGGCTCCTTGGCGGGGGGGGTACCGGGTGGTATGTGCGTGTGCATGGACACTCTCCCAACGTGAACCCCACATCCACCAGCCCTCATTCCGCCCACCGCATCCGCCGGGAGGTGATCCGGCCCACACCCCGGACAACGCCGAGGGCGGCACCCCCCGTTCGGGGAGTGCCGCCCTCGGTTCGTGCGGGACGCTCGATCAACCGGAACCGGTCGATCAGAAGTCCATGTCACCGCCCGGCATGCCGCCCGGAGCACCGGCCGCGGCGGCCTTCTCCGGCTTGTCGGCGATGACGGCCTCGGTGGTGAGGAACAGCGCGGCGATGGAGGCGGCGTTCTGCAGCGCGGAACGGGTCACCTTCGCCGGGTCGATGATGCCCTCGGCGATCATGTCGACGTACTCGCCGGAGGCGGCGTTCAGGCCGTGTCCGACCTGGAGGTTGCGCACCTTCTCGACGACGACGCCGCCCTCGAGACCACCGTTGACGGCGATCTGCTTCAGCGGGGCCTCCAGGGCGAGCTTCACGGCGTTGGCGCCGGTCGCCTCGTCACCCGTCAGCTCCAGCTTCTCGAAGACCTGGGAGGCCTGGAGCAGGGCCACGCCACCACCGGCGACGATGCCCTCCTCGACGGCCGCCTTCGCGTTGCGAACGGCGTCCTCGATGCGGTGCTTGCGCTCCTTGAGCTCGACCTCGGTGGCGGCACCGGCCTTGATGACGGCCACGCCGCCGGCCAGCTTCGCCAGGCGCTCCTGGAGCTTCTCGCGGTCGTAGTCCGAGTCGCTGTTCTCGATCTCGGCGCGGATCTGGTTGACGCGGCCGTTGACCTGGTCGGTCGAGCCGGCGCCGTCGACGATGGTGGTCTCGTCCTTGGTGATGACGACCTTGCGGGCGCGGCCCAGGAGGTCCAGGGACGCGTTCTCCAGCTTGAGGCCGACCTCCTCGGAGATGACCTCGCCGCCCGTGAGGATGGCGATGTCGCCGAGCATGGCCTTGCGGCGGTCGCCGAAGCCCGGGGCCTTGACGGCGACGGACTTGAAGGTGCCGCGGATCTTGTTGACCACCAGGGTCGACAGGGCCTCGCCCTCGACGTCCTCGGCGATGATCAGCAGCGGCTTGCCCGACTGCATGACCTTCTCCAGGAGCGGCAGCAGGTCCTTGACGTTGCCGATCTTGGAGTTGGCGATCAGGATGTACGGGTCGTCGAGCGACGCCTCCATACGCTCCATGTCGGTGGCGAAGTACGCCGAGATGTAGCCCTTGTCGAAGCGCATACCCTCGGTGAGCTCCAGCTCCAGACCGAAGGTCTGGGACTCCTCGACGGTGATGACGCCTTCCTTGCCGACCTTGTCCATGGCCTCGGCGATGAGCTCGCCGATCTGGGTGTCGGCGGCGGAGATGGAGGCCGTGGAGGCGATCTGCTCCTTGGTCTCGACGTCCTTCGCCTGCTCGAGCAGGGCGGCGGAGACGGCCTCGACGGCCTTCTCGATGCCGCGCTTCAGGGCCATCGGGTTGGCGCCGGCCGCGACGTTGCGCAGGCCTTCCTTGACCAGGGCCTGGGCGAGAACGGTCGCGGTGGTCGTACCGTCACCGGCGACGTCGTCCGTCTTCTTGGCGACTTCCTTGACCAGCTCGGCGCCGATCTTCTCGTACGGGTCCTCGAGCTCGATCTCCTTGGCGATGGAGACACCATCGTTGGTGATCGTGGGGGCGCCCCACTTCTTCTCGAGGACGACGTTGCGACCCTTGGGGCCGAGCGTCACCTTGACGGCGTCCGCGAGCTGGTTCATGCCGCGCTCGAGGCCGCGCCGTGCCTCCTCGTCGAACGCGATGATCTTGGCCATGTGAAGTGGTCCCTCCAGGACTGGGGGTGATTCCTTCGGACCGCGCCCGCGCCCGCGACGGACGGCTCGCCTGCCTCGTGGTTCCTTCCCCACCCGGCCTGCGGGCCTCACCGACCCGGTCCTTCGTTGTCACTCTCACCTTCAGAGTGCTAACGCCAATGATTAGCACTCGACCCCATCGAGTGCAAGCGCCTCCGGGGGATCCGGCCGCCCTCTCCGCCACCCGCGAACACCGAGCGCGCCCGGGTCCCGGGCAGGCCGAAGGGCCCGCACCTCCGGGGAGGTGCGGGCCCTTCGGAGAAGAACCGTTTACTTGCGGTGGCCGAACGTCTCAGGCGCTGAGGCGAACCATGTCGGCCTGCGGGCCCTTCTGACCCTGCGAGATCTCGAACTCGACCCGCTGGCCTTCTTCGAGGGTGCGGTAGCCGTCCATCTGAATCGCGCTGTAGTGGACGAAAACATCCGCACCACCGTCGACCGCGATGAAGCCGTACCCCTTCTCCGCGTTGAACCACTTGACGGTGCCCTGAGCCATGCCTAACTCCCCTATTACTGGCCCTTGCACAGATCCGCACTTCGCGAACCCGGGTCAGACCTCGCCCCCCACGACTGGGGGCGTGCGCCGGAACGCGTCGACCGCGGCTGAATGTATCTGTCCAACTGCCGTCTGCAACAGGTCAATCGGACGAGAAATCTGGACGTACCCGGTCCGGAATATGACGAGCTTTCCCCTGAATGTGGGTCAAGTCGGGGCACACAAAAGTCACAAAAGCCGCGAAACACACCCACACTTTGGCTACTTCTTGTCGGGTGGGCGGCAGGAATTCAAGGTTCCCGATGTCTTGATCGGGAGCGCGTTCCCCAACTCTACCGCGCTCAATCCAATGGAATTGCCCCCTCCGCTTCTCTCACGGAGGGGGCAATTCGATGAACTCTGCGTCACCACGATTACCTGCGGTAACGAAAAGGCGGATCAGCCGCCGGCGACCGCCGGGATGATGGAGACGCCCGCGCCGTCCGGGGTGGCGGTCTCCAGGCCCTGCTCGAAGCGGACGTCGTCGTCGTTGACGTAGACGTTGACGAAGCGGCGCAGCTTGCCCTGGTCGTCCAGGACGCGGGCGGCGATGCCGGTGTGGTTCTTCTCCAGGTCGGAGATGACCTCGCCCAGGTTGGCCCCCTGGGCGTCGACCTCGGCCTTGCCGCCGGTGTAGGTGCGCAGGATGGTGGGGATGCGGACGGTGACGCTCACTTTGACCTCCGGTCGGGATGACTTACCCAGGGGCGCGGGGAACTGCGCGACCAGCCCCCACCGCGCCCGCAGACGACGTACAAGCTGTCTTACGCGAGCCCGGCCTCGCGGAACGAATCCAGGTTGGGACGAATGGTCGCGGTCAGCCCGGTGCCCGCAACCGCGTCCAACGTCTTCAGACCGTCGCCGGTATTGAGGACGACGGTGGTCAGAGAGGGGTCGAGGACCCCGCTCTCGACCAGCTTCTTCGTCACCCCCACCGTCACACCACCGGCGGTCTCCGCGAAGATGCCCTCGGTCCGGGCGAGCAGCTTGATCGCGTCCACGACCTGCTCGTCGGTGACGTCCTCCACCGCACCGCCCGTGCGGCGCGCGATGTCCAGGACGTAGGGGCCGTCGGCGGGGTTGCCGATGGCCAGCGACTTGGCGATGGTGTCCGGCTTCTGCGGGCGCACCACGTCGTGGCCGGCCTTGTACGCCGTGGAGACCGGCGAGCAGCCCTCGGCCTGGGCGCCGAAGATCTTGTACGGCTTGTCCTCGACCAGACCGAGCTTGATCAGCTCCTGGAGCCCCTTGTCGATCTTCGTGAGCTGGGAGCCGGAGGCGATCGGGACGACGATCTGGTCCGGCAGCCGCCAGCCGAGCTGCTCGCAGATCTCGTACGCGAGGGTCTTGGAGCCCTCGGCGTAGTACGGCCGCAGATTGACGTTGACGAAGCCCCAGCCCTCGCCGGCCGGGTCGCCGATCAGCTCGGAGCAGAAACGGTTCACGTCGTCGTAGTTGCCCTGGATGCCGACCAGCTCACCGCCGTAGACGGCGGCCATGACGACCTTGCCCTGCTCCAGGTCGTGCGGGATGAACACGCAGGAGCGGAAGCCGGCCCGGGCGGCGGCTGCGCCGACGGCGCCGGCCAGGTTGCCGGTGGAGGAGCAGGAGAGGGTGGTGAAGCCGAAGGCGCGGGCGGCCTCCAGGGCCTGGGCGACGACGCGGTCCTTGAAGGAGTGCGTCGGGTTGCCGGAGTCGTCCTTGACGTAGAGACCGCCGGTGACGCCCAGCTCGCGGGCCAGGTTGTCGGCCTTGACCAGCTTGGTCCAGCCCGGGTTGATGTTCGGCTTGTCGGCCACGTCGGCGGGGACGGGCAGCAGGGGGGCGTAGCGCCAGATGTTCGCGGGGCCCGCTTCGATCCGCTTGCGCAGCTCCTCGGTGTCGTAGGCCGAGAAGTCGTAGGCGATCTCCAGCGGGCCGAAACACTCCTGGCAGGCGAAGAGCGGGCCGAGGGGGACGCGGTGGCCGCACTCGCGGCAGCTCAGCGCGGCGGCGGGGCCGAGGTCGACGGTGCCGTCGGTGGAGTTCGTGGGGGTTTCGGCAGTCTGCACAGCCATGGAGGCGAGGCCCTTTCTCCTCATCTTTCTCACGACGCATCTCGCCGTGAGACGGATTTGGCACCTTCCCTAGTCGGGAGCCTCGCCACGTCTGTGTGACAAGAACCGACTGGAGGGTTGCCGGGGCTTCATCGGGCCGTTTCCCTCTGCCCCTCTGGATGAGCGGTATGAAGTTGTTGTCCTTCGCGGTACGCGCGGTGACCCCGGCATGCGGTGGTCCTGCGCGTTGTTCAAGACTGTAACCGAAGGCCAGGACGGTTGAGATAGTCGTCCGTACCGCGAGATGGATCACAACGGATCACGAAGGAGCCCTGGGACCGTGCTGGAAGAAGTCGAGCGCTGGCTGAGCGCGCGTTCCTGGTCCGCCGGGGACCGGCCGATCCGGCAGCTGCTGGCCGCCAAACAGGCCACCGGGCAGACGGTCAGCGTGGTGCTCCCGGCCCTCGACGAGGAGGCGACGGTCGGCGAGATCGTCACGGTGATCCGCCGCGAGCTGATGGACCGGGCTCCGCTCGTCGACGAGATCGTGGTCGTGGACTCCGGGTCGAGCGACCGTACGTCGGCGGTGGCCGCGGCGGCGGGCGCGCGCGTCGTGCACCGCGACGCGATCCTGCCGCGGGTCCCGGCGGTGCCGGGCAAGGGCGAGGTGCTGTGGCGTTCGCTGCTGGTCACCGGCGGCGACATCGTCTGCTTCGTCGACGCCGACCTGCGCGAGTTCTCCGCCGACTTCGTCTCCGGGATCGTCGGGCCGCTGCTCACGGAACCGGACGTGCAGCTCGTCAAGGCGATGTACGACCGTCCCCTCGGCACCACTCCCGGTCAGGGCGGCCGGGTCACCGAGCTGGTGGCCCGCCCGCTTCTCAACCTGCACTGGCCGCTGCTGGCCGGCTTCGTGCAGCCGCTCGGCGGCGAGTACGCGGCCCGCCGCTCCCTGCTGGAACGGCTCCCCTTCCCCGTCGGCTACGGCGTCGAGCTGGGCATGCTGGTGGACGCCCTGCACCTGGTCGGCCTGGACGCCCTCGCCCAGGTCGACGTCGGCGTCCGGCGCCACCACCACCAGGACGGCCAGGCCCTGGGCCGCATGTCCGCCGCGATCTACCGCACCGCCCAGCTCCGCCTGGCCCGCGGCCACCTGGTCCGCCCGACGCTCACCCAGTTCGAACGCGGCCCCTCGGGCTTCGAGCCCCGCACCCACGCCGTGGACACGGAGGAACGGCCGCCGATGAGGGAGATCGCGGAGTACGCGGAGCGGCGGGTGGCGTGATCGGCACCGCTGTGGTGTGCGACCACGTTTGAGCATTTCGGGGCCGGGCTAGGTTGAGGCGTATGGCTTCAAGCTTCGGTGCTGCTCAGGTGCTGGTCGCCTCCAATCGGGGGCCGGTCTCGTACGAGGTGCGTGAGGACGGGTCGCTGCACGCGAAACGCGGGGGCGGCGGCCTGGTCTCCGGGCTGTCGTCGATCGGCCCGGACGCGGGGGCGCTGTGGGTGTGCTCGGCGCTCGGCGACGGCGACCGCGAGGCGGTGCGGCGCGGGGTCGGCGAGGACGGCGTGCGGATGCTGGACGTGCCGGCGGACGTGCACGCGGACGCGTACAACGGGATCGCCAACTCGGTGCTGTGGTTCGTGCACCACATGCTCTACCAGACGCCCGTGGAGCCGGTCTTCGACGCGGAGTTCCGGCGGCAGTGGGCCTCCTACGAGGCGTACAACCGGGCCTTCGCAGAGGCGCTGGCCGAGGAGGCCGCCGAGGGCGCGGTCGCGATCGTGCAGGACTACCACCTGACGCTCGTGCCGGGCATGCTGCGCGAGCTGCGGCCGGACCTCCGGATCGGTCACTTCTCGCACACGCCGTGGGCGCCGGTCGACTACTTCCGGCTGCTGCCGGACGACATCGCCGAGCAGGTGCTGCGCGGCATGCTCGGCGCCGACCGGCTCGGGTTCCTCACCCGGCGCTGGGCCGACGCGTTCACCGCGTGCTGCGACGCCCTGGTGGGCGGGCTCGGCGGTACGGAGACCGGTGTGCACGGGCTCGGGGCGGACGCGGACTTCCTGGGGAAGCGGTCGCACGAGGCGGACGTGGACGAACGGATGGCGGCCCTGCGGGAGGAGATCGGCGAGGGCCGCCGCACGATCGTGCGGGTGGACCGGACCGAGCTGTCCAAGAACATCGTGCGCGGGCTGCTGGCGTACCGGGAGCTGCTGGCGACGCGGCCCGAGTGGCGCGAGCGGGTGGTGCACGTCGCGTTCGCCTACCCCTCGCGGCAGGATCTCGCCGTGTACCGCGACTACACGGCCGAGGTGCAGCGGGTCGCGGACGCGGTCAACGCGGAGTTCGGCACGGCGGACTGGACGCCGGTCGTGCTGCACGTGAAGGACGACTTCGCGCGGTCGCTGGCGGCGTACCGGCTGGCCGACGTGGCCCTCGTCAACCCCGTGCGGGACGGGATGAACCTGGTCGCGAAGGAGGTGCCGGTCGTCTCCGACGAGGGGTGCGTGCTGGTGTTGTCGCGGGAGGCGGGGGCGTACGAGGAGCTGGGCGAGGACGCGGTGGTGGTGAACCCGTACGACGTGTCCGGGACGGCCGAGGCCCTGCACACCGCGCTGTCCGTCCCCGCGGCGGAGCGTGCCGAGCGCTCGGAGCGGCTGGCGGCGGCGGGTACGGCGCTGCCTCCGGCGCGGTGGTTTCTTGAGCAGTTGGATGCGCTGAGGTCTTGATGGGTGGTGCCCGGCGCTGGTGCTGGGGGGGTGGGTGTTCGTGGCCCGGCGTAGCGGGGTGCCGCCTGCGCCCACCCGTGCCGCCCCTGGGGGTACCTCCCAGGCCGTTCAGGCACTGGGGGAGGCACGACTGCCCGCAGCTATGCGGATGCCAGGGCTCGCAGCAGGTTCACCACTCCCTCCGGGCCGTCGACCACCACGTCGGCCCGTTTCCTGAGGTCCGGGACCTCGTCGCTGCCGCTGCACACCAGGAGGCCCGGGGTGCCTTCGGTGCGGAGTACGTCGACCGCCGCGAAGGCGGGGAGGTCGCCGAGGTCGTCGCCGGCGTAGAGGACGGACGCGGCGTTCGTGTCGTGGGCGTACGCCCGTAGCGCGGCGCCCTTGTCCATGCCGGGTGGGCGCAGTTCGAGGACCATGCGGCCCGGTTCGACGATCAGGCCGTGCCGGGAGGCCAGGTCGGTGAGGGGGACGCGCAGGACGTCGAAGGCGGCCTGCGGGTCGGGGGCGCGGCGGGTGTGGACGGCGACCGCGTGGCCCTTCTCCTCGGTCCAGGTGCCCTCCCCCGCCCCGGACCGCTCCAGCAGGGCCGGCAGCTCAGCGCGGACGGCGGCGACGCCGGGATGCGGTTCGGGCGTGGTGAGGGTGCCGGTGGCGGCGTCCCAGCGCTCGGCGCCGTAGTGGCCGAGGACGACGAGGTGGTCGAGGCCGGGAACGTCCGCGAAGCCGCCGTGCCGGACGGCGACCTCGGCCGGGCGGCCGGTGATCACCGCGACGCCGGCGACCTTCGGGGCGAGGGCCGCGAGCGCCGGGACGGCGTCCGGGTGGGCCCGCGCCCGGTCGGGGTCGGCGACGATCGGGGCCAGCGTGCCGTCGAAGTCCAGCGCGATCACCGCGCGGCCGGGGTCGGCGAGGAGCGCGTCGAGCCCCGCGCGTCCGGCCGCCGTCGAGGGGGTCGGCAGGTGGTCCGGCGAGTCGGCACGGGAGTCGGCACGGGTGGAGTCCTGGTGGCTGCCCATACCGCGAACCTATCCCGCCGACGCGGACGGCAACCTCGCCGCCGCCTCACCGCTCCGCGCGGCGGGACTCCCGTATCCGGCGGAGGCGGTTGACCGTGACCGGGTCGGCGGCCAGGGCGCGGGGGTCGTCAAGGAGGGCGTTGAGGAGCTGGTAGTAGCGGACCGGGGCCAGGCCCAGTTCCTCGCGGATCGCGCGTTCCTTCGCGCCGGGGCCGGGGAAGCCGCGGCGCTCCAGTGCGAGGATGCCGCGCTCCCGCTCGGCCAGCTCTCCCAGGTCCATGTACGGCACCGTAGCGCCCCGCACCGACAGCGCGGCCCGGGAGAGCCCGCTGCGAAGGTCCTACTCCGCGCTGCCCACCCGCATCGCGGTCCCTTGTATCTGTGCGAGCACCTCCTGGGGGCTGCCGCCGGGGGCGACCGCCTGGCCGATCCGCTTCTTGACGTCCGCGCTGACCGAGGCCCAGGAGGTCTTGCCGACCGGGTACAGCTCGGAGAGCAGCAGTTCGTCCAGGAACGGCTTGAGGTCCTTGTCCTCGGCCGCGGTGCTCATGGCCTGGGAGGCGGAGGTGGTCACCGGCAGCAGGTCGTACTGGCGGGAGAAGTCGAGGACGTTCTCGTCGCTGTAGACGAAGTCGAGGAAGTCGCCGATCTCCTCCTGGTGGCCGTTCTTCTTGAAGGCCGTCATCCAGTCGGAGACACCCAGCGTGTTCTGGCTCTCGCCGTCGGCGCCGGGGGTCGTCACCATGCCGTACTTCACGCCCTTGTCGGAGGCCATCTTCATCAGCGAGGGGTGGCCGTTGAGCATGCCGACGTCACCGTTGGCGAACGCGGCGAACGCGTCGGCGCGGTTGAGCTTGCCGGGGGCGACGGGGCCGGTGAGGCCCTTGGCGACCAGTTCGTCCCGCAGCCAGGTGAACGTGGTGACGTTCTGCGGCGAGTCGACGGAGTAGGTGCCGAGGTCGTCGGTGTAGCCGCCCCCGCCGCTGAGCATCCACTGCATGGTCTCCGCCTGCGCCTCCTCGGCGCCCAGCGGCAGGGCGTACGGGTATTTCACGCCCTTCGCGTCGAGCGCCTCGGCGGCGTCGGCGAGGTCGTCCCAGGACTTGGGCGGGGTGACGCCGGCCTCGGCGAAGAGGGTCTTGTTGTAGAAGAGCACGCGGGTGGAGGCCGCGAAGGGCAGTCCGTACTGGACCCCGTTGACCTGGCCGGCGCCCGCGAGCTGGGAGACGAAGCCGGCCTGGACCGGGATCGAGAGCACGTCGTCGGCCGCGTAGAGCAGGTCCTTGTCCGCGTAGTCGGAGTAGGCGCCGATCTGCGCCATGTCGGGCGCCTCACCGGCGTCGACCATCTCCCGGACCTTCCGGTCGACGTCGTTCCAGGAGTAGACGTCCACCTCCACGTGCACGTCGGGGTTCTTGGCCTCGTAGGACTTGACCAGCTCGTCCCAGTAGTTCCGGGAGCTGTTGTCCTTGCCGTCGCCGTAGTCGGCGGCGACCAGCTTCAGGGTCACCTCGCCGGAGTCGCCGGTGAGGCCGCAGCCGCCGAGGACCGCCGTCACGCCCAGTGCGGACACCACCGCGATCGTTCCTGTCCTACGCCGCTGCACCCTGAATCCCCAACCCTGTGCCTGTTCGTTTAACGGATTAAGGTCTACACCACGGCAGTGGACTAGACCTCTCCCGGGTCAACGGGCCACACTGTCCCCGTGAGACATGTCATCGCCCTCGATGTGGGCGGCACCGGGATGAAGGCCGCCCTCGTCGGGTCCGGGGGCGAGCTGCTGCACCGGGCCCGCCGGGCCACCGGCCGCGAGCGCGGACCCGAGGCGGTGGTCGCGGGCATCCTCGACTTCGCCGCCGAACTGCGCGCCCACGGCGCCGACCGGTTCGGCGAGCCCGCCCGCGCGGCCGGCGTCGCCGTCCCCGGCATCATCGACGAGGAGCACGGCACCGCCGTGTACGCGGCCAACCTCGGCTGGCGCGACGTACCCCTGCGTTCCCTGCTCGGCGACCGGCTCGGCGCCGTCCCCGTCGCCCTCGGCCACGACGTGCGGGCCGGCGGGCTGGCCGAGGGGCGGATCGGGGCCGGGCGGGGCGCCGACCGGTTCCTGTTCGTGCCGCTGGGCACCGGCATCGCGGGCGCCATCGGCATCGACGGCAGGGTGGAGTCCGGCGCGCACGGCTTCGCGGGCGAGATCGGCCACGTCGTCGTACGGCCCGGCGGCATCCCCTGCCCGTGCGGGCAGCGCGGCTGCCTGGAGCGGTTCGCGTCCGCGTCGGCGGTCAGCCAGGCGTGGGCCGAGGCCTGCGGCGACCCGGCCGCGGACGCCGCCGACTGTGCCAAGGCCGTCGAGTCGGGCGACGCCCGCGCGCTCGCGGTCTGGCAGGACGCCGTGGACGCGCTGGCCGACGGGCTGGTCACCGCGCTCACTCTGCTGGACCCGCGCGTCCTGATCATCGGTGGCGGCCTCGCCGAGGCGGGGGAAACCTTGTTCACACCGCTGCGGGACGCCGTGCGGCGGCGCGTCACCTTCCAGAAGCTGCCGGAGATCGTCCCCGCGGCGCTGGGGGACACAGCCGGCTGCCTGGGTGCCGGGCTGCTCGCCTGGGACCTGCTCGCCACCGAACCGACCGGCACCACCCCCACGACCGCGACTCCCCCGGAGGTAACCACCTGATGGCCCCAAGCAAGGTTCTCGCCGGTGCCCGGGTGGTACTGCCCACCGGGACCGTGGACGACGGCCGCGTGATCGTCGACGGCACCCGGATCGCGGACACGGCGCCCCCCGGCGCGGAAGTCCTCGACCTGTCGGGGCACTGGGTGGTGCCCGGCTTCGTCGACATCCACAACCACGGCGGCGGCGGCGCCTCCTTCACCGGCGGCACGCCCGAGGACATCCTCAAGGGCGTCGAGACCCACCGCCGCCACGGCACCACCACGGTGGTCGCCTCCGCCGTCACCGGCGACCTGGACTTCCTGGCCCGGCGCGCCGGGGTGCTCGCCGAGCTGGCGCAGCAGGGTGACATCGCCGGCATCCACTTCGAGGGGCCCTTCATCTCCCCGTGCCGCAAGGGCGCGCACGACGAGCAGCTGCTGCGCGACCCCGACCCGGCCGAGGTCCGCAAGCTGGTCGACGCCGCCCACGGGCACGCGAAGATGGTCACGCTGGCCACCGAGCTGCCGGGCGGTCTGGACTCCGTACGGCTGCTCGCGGAGCACGGCGTGATCGCGGCGGTCGGGCACACGGACGCGACGTACGAGCAGACGGTCCAGGCCATCGACGCGGGCGCCACGGTCGCCACGCACCTCTTCAACGCGATGCCGCCGCTCGGTCACCGCTCCCCCGGCCCGATCGCGGCGCTCCTCGAGGACGAGCGGATCACCGTCGAGCTGATCAACGACGGCACGCACCTGCACCCGGCCTCGCTCCAGCTGGCCTTCCACCACGCGGGCGCGGACCGGGTCGCCTTCATCACGGACGCGATGGACGCGGCCGGCTTCGGCGACGGCCGCTATCTGCTCGGCCCGATGGAGGTCGAGGTCGCGGACGGGGTGGCCCGGCTGGTGGAGGGCGGCTCGATCGCGGGCTCCACGCTCACCCTGGACCGCGCCTTCAAGCGGGCGGTGACGGTCGACGGGCTGCCCGTCGGGGACGTCGTCGCGGCGATCTCCGCCAACCCGGCCCGGCTGCTCGGCCTCTCCGACCGGATCGGCTCCCTGGAGCCCGGCAAGAACGCCGACCTGGTGGTGCTGGACGACGCCTTCGACGTGCGGGGCGTGATGCGGCACGGCGCCTGGGTGGTCGAGCCCCAACTGGGCTGATCCGACGGGGGGACTGGGCCGACCGCCGTCCGTTTGGCATGATCGTGTCTTCGGAAAACATCTCCGGGACAGACGGCCGGAGGCGATCGGGGGAGGTCGGTACCGGTGATCCTCACCGTCACGCTCAACACCGCTCTCGACATCACCTACCGGGTCCGGTCCCTGCGGCCGCACGCGTCCCACCGGGTCAGCGACGTGACGGAGCGGGCCGGGGGCAAGGGGCTGAACGTGGCCCGGGTGCTGGCCGCCCTCGGGCACGAGGTGACGGTCACCGGTTTCGCGGGCGGCACCACCGGCGGCGCCGTACGCGACGGGCTGTCCGGCGTGCCCGGGGTGACCGACGCGCTGGTGCCCGTCGCCGGGGCCACCCGGCGCACCATCGCCGTCGTCGACGAACGCACCGGCGACACCACCCAGCTCAACGAGCCGGGCCCGGCCGTCGCCCCCGCCGAGTGGAACGCCTTCCAGGACACGTACGAGGAGCTGCTCGGCGGTGCCTCCGCGGTGGCGTTGTGCGGCAGCCTGCCGCCGGGCGTCCCGGTGGGCGCCTATGCCGGTCTGGTGCGGTCCGCTCGCGCCGCGGGCGTGCCGGTGCTGCTCGACACCAGCGGGGAGCCGTTGCGGCGGGGCGTCGCCGCCCGGCCGGACCTGATCAAGCCGAACGCCGACGAACTGGCCGAGCTGACCGGTTCGCACGAGCCGCTGCGGGCCACCCAGGCGGCCCGGCGCCGCGGCGCCCGCTCGGTGATCGCGTCGCTGGGCGCGGAGGGGCTGCTCGCGGTGACCCCGGAGGGCCGCTGGCGGGCCGCGCCGCCGGCCCACGTGCACGGCAACCCGACCGGCGCGGGCGACTCGGCGGTCGCGGGCCTGCTCTCCGGCCTGGTCGAGCACCTGCCCTGGCCGGACCGGCTGGCCCGCGCGGTCGCCCTGTCGGCGGCGACGGTCCTCGCACCGGTGGCCGGCGAGTTCGACCGGGCGGCGTACGAGGAGATGGTCGGGCGGGGGGTCGCGGTGACGGCGGAGGCGGGGGCGGCGTGAGCCGCCTGCCCTAGTCCTTGACCTGGCCCTTCTTCAGGGAGAACTGGTCCAGCAGGACGTTGCACTTGTCGCCGTCGGCGCAGGAGAGCGTGATCGTGTTGGTGCCCTTGTTCAGGGTGGGCCAGGCGTAGGTCTTGGTCCAGCCCTTGTCGAACTCGCCGTCCTTGGCGCCGGTGAAGTTGCCCAGGTTGAGCTTGCTCCCGAACTCCTTGCCGTTGACCGTGAGGGTCATCGACTGGTCCTCGCCGGCGGCGCTGTACCCGGTGAAGAGGGTGTAGAGGCCGTCCTCCGGGATGCCGTCGACGGTCCAGGTGACCGAGGCGCCGGGCTGGTTGAGGTTCGCGACGTAGACGCCGCCCTCGTTCTGCGCGCCCTCGACGTCCGACGCGAGGGAGGCGGAACCGCCCAGCCGCATCGCCTTGGCGTCGATGGAGGGCAGCTTGACCTCCTCTTCCTCACCGCCGTCGCTCGCGGACGCGCTCGGTTCGGTGGTCTGGGACTGGCCGGCGGTGGGGTCGCCGCCCGACGCTTCGTCGCCCTTGTCGTCGTCCGAGCCGCTGCTCGTCATCGCGACGGCGATGCCAATCACGACGGCGGCGACCACGGCGACCGCGCCGATCAGCAGACCCTTGGTGTTGGGGCCGCGGCGTCCCCCGCCCCCGCCGTGCCCGGACTGCGGCGAGCCGGTGTGAGAACCGCCACCGCCGCCGGGGAGCGTCTCCGGCGCGGCGTAGTGCGCGTTCGGCTGACCGTAGGCGCCCTGCGGCTGGCCGTAGGCACCCTGCTGGGGCGGGGCGGCCTGGCCGAAGGCGGCGGTCTGGGTGCCCTGGTGCTGCTGTGGCGCCCCGTACTGCCGTGTACCGACGGGACGCACCCGGTTGACGGAGTTCGGGTAGCCGTAGCCACCGGACGGCGGCTGGGCCCCGTTGGCCTGCCCGTCGGCGTAGAGATAGCCGAAGGGGTCGTCGTCCTCGGGCGTGCTCGCGCCGTTGCTGCCGGGCGTCATCCCTTGGTCTCCTAACCAGATGCGGTGCGTTGCGGTACAGGTGTGAGATGGCGAGCCTACCCGCTCGGGCTGGCCCAAACGGGTGACTCAGACCGCATCAGCGCGCTGACCTGGTGATCATCCGGCTCGGCGGTGCTGTTTGGGACGAGATCGTTTCTCGACGTACATCCGTTCGTCAGCAGACTTCAACACCTCGTCCGCCGTCATCCCGCAGTGTGCCCATCCGATGCCGAAACTGGCGCCCACGCGGACGGCCCGGCCCTCGGCCCGGATCGGCTGGATGATCTCGTTGCGCAGGCGTACGGCGAGGTCCTCGGCGTCGGCGCGGCCGAGGCCGTTGGCGAGGATCACGAACTCGTCGCCGCCGAGCCGGGCCACCGTGTCTCCGTCGCGGACGCCGCCGCCGAGCCGGCGGGCGACCTCGATGAGCACGGCGTCGCCCGCGTTGTGCCCGAAACGGTCGTTGATCGACTTGAAGCCGTCCAGGTCGCAGAAGAGGACCGCGAGGCCCTTGGTGCCGTCGTCGCGGCCGTCCTCGGGGGCGACGGCGTGCACATGGTGGTCGTAGGCCCCGTACGGCTCGGCGGGCGCGCTGAAGTCGAAGGTGTGGCCGCCGGAGTCGAAGACGGCGGGATGCCCGTAGGCGGCGTCCATCGCGTCGGCGATCGCCGCGTGCGAGGACTGCGGGCGCTGGCAGAGCCGGGCGGCCAGGCGGGAGCGCAGTTCGGCGGAGTTGGGCAGTCCGGTGAGGGAGTCGTGGGAGGCGCGGTGGGCGAGCTGGAGCTCGCGGCGCTTGCGTTCCTCGATGTCCTCGACGTGGGTGAGCAGGAAACGCGGCCCGTCGGCGGCGTCGGCGACAACACTGTTGCGCAGCGAGACCCAGACGTAGGTGCCGTCGCGGCGGCCGAGGCGCAGCTCGGCCCGGCCGCCCTCGGCGGAGGTGCGCAGCAGGGTGCCGATGTCCTCGGGGTGGACGAGGTCGGAGAAGGCGTAACGGCGCATCGCGGAGGCGGGGCGGCCCAGCAGGCGGCAGAGCGCGTCGTTGGTGCGCAGGATCCGGCCGTGCTGGTCGCCGCCCATCTCGGCGATGGCCATGCCGGAGGGGGCGTACTCGAAGGCCTGGCGGAAGCTCTCCTCGCTGGCCCTGAGCGCCTGCTGGTCGCGCTCCAGGCGGACCAGGGCGCGCTGCATGTTGGAGCGGAGCCGGGCGTTGCTGATGGCTATGGCGGCCTGGAAGGCGTACATCTGCAAAGCCTCGCGGCCCCAGGCGCCGGGGCGGCGGCCGTTGCGCGGCCGGTCCACGGACAGGACGCCGATCAGCTCGCCGCTGTTGCCGCCGCCCTGCGGGCCCGGCGCGTACATCGGGGCGAAGAGGCGGTCCGAGGGGTGCCACTCGTCCTCGAAGCGGGGCGCGGGTCCGTCGGTGTACCACTGCGGGACGTCGTCGTCGTCGAGGATCCAGCCCTCGGTGTGCGGTATGAAGATCAGGTCGCCCCACTGCTCGCCCATGTTCAGCCGCCGGTCCCAGGAGTCGCGGGAGCCCGAGCGGCCGGTGATGAGGGCCTCGGCGGCCGGGTTGCCGGCGAAGGCGGCGACGACGAGATCGCCGTCGGGACGGACCAGGTTGACGCAGGCCAGCTCGTACCCCAGGGCCTGGACGACGCCGTCGGCGACGGCCTGCAGGGTGTCGGCCAGGCTGCGGGCCTTGTTCATGTCGGCCATGGCCTGGTGCAGTTGCCGCAGGGACGCAAGACGGACGTAGGGCTCCGACTCGGTCTCCATGCTCGCCCTCCCCCCGAGACCTCGCAGCGAATCAAGGGATCTCTCCGGCGCCCTTACTGATGGTGCCCTTGCAGGTTCCCCGCCACTGAATCACAGCGCGCTCCCCACTCGGTACACAGGGTCAACAATTACCGCCCCTTGTGACTCAAGTCACAGCGGAAGATGAACAATTGAGTGGAGTTTCTGCGTTTTCCCTGTGCGTTTACTGAACGCAAATTTTGTGGCTATGCGCACGTCTCCGTCCGTGGTCCTAGGTCCCGGTTCGGACCGGGGTCCGATGTCCGGCCGAGAGTCCGGAGATTAGCGTGAAGGCGTGCCGAATACTCCCTCTCTCACGTCCCACGCGTCCCCCGCGCTCCCGTTGCCGTCGCCCGCCGCCGGGCATGCTGAGGGGGTGAGCAACGAGGAATTCCGTGCCGCCATGTCCCGGCTGGCCTCGGGCGTGGTCTTGGTGACCGCCCAGGAGCCGCCGCTCGACGCCGACGACCCGCTGGCGCCGGGCGGCGAGGACGTCGGGATGACGGCCACGGCCTTCATGTCGGTCTCCCTGGACCCGCCGCTGGTCCTGGTCAGCCTGCGGACCGGCTCCCGCATGGACGACCTGCTCGACGAGCAGCCCTTGTGGGCGGTCTCCGTGCTCTCCGAGAGCCAGCGGCACATCGCCGGCCGCTTCGCGATGAAGGGCAGGATCAGCGACCGCCTCCTCTTCGCCGACATCCCCTACGTGCGGGGCGGGGCGACCGGGGCGCCGCTGGCCGGGGGCGCGCTGGCCACCCTGGAGTGCCGCACCGAGCAGCGGGTGCCGGCCGGGGACCACGTGCTGGTCATCGGCCGGGTGCTGACCGCCGCCCTGCCGAGCGCGGACGGGGGGCCGCTGACGTACTTCCGGGGCCGGTACCGGCAGTTGGGCTGAGCCGCAATTCACTCGCCCGCCCTCGCGCCGCCTGCCTAGGGTGCGCCCATGACGACGCACGCCGGTCTCCGCCTGGAGACGATCACTTCCGCGAACTTCGAGGCCGCCACCGGCATCCGGGTGCGCCCGGAGCAGGAGTTCGCCGTGGACCCGGTGGTGAAGTCCCTCGCCGAGGCGTACGTCCACCACGGCGTCGCCTGGCCCCGGCTGATCGTGGACGGCGACCGTCCGGTCGGCTTCCTGATGGCCTTCCTCGACATCGACTGGTACGAGGACGGCAGCGTCCTGCGCTCGGGCCTGTGGCGGCTGAACATCGCGGCCGGTGAACAGGGCCGCGGCTACGGCCGCTTCGCCGTGGAGTCGGTGGTGGAGGAGATCCGCCGTCGCGGCGGCAAGGAGTGCTGGGTGACCTGGCATCCGGGCCCGAACGGCCCCGAGGGCTTCTACCTGGGCCTGGGCTTTCGCCCCAACGGGGAGACGAGCGAGGGCGAGACGGTGGGCGTACTGGAGCTGGACTGAACACCGCGGAACACGCCCCGAAAGGAACGCGGGGAACCGCGCGGCCCGAAAGGGGCGCGGGGAACCGCGCGACCAGCCACGACGAACCCGCGGACAGGCAGGACGGGAACCCCCGCGCCGCTCAGTCCCAGTCCCGCGCGGAGCGCCCCCGCTTGGTCTGGGCGCGCTGCTTCTTCTCGCGCAGACGGCGTTCGTTGATGCCGCGTGGGATGCGGGTGGGGCGACGCTGCTTCGGCGGGGGCGCGGTGGCCTCGGCGAGCAGCGCCGCCAGGCGCACCGCGGCGGTCTCGCGGTTGCGCCACTGGGAGCGGTGCTCGGAGGCGCGGACGCTGAGGACGCCGTCGGACAGGCGCCCGGCCAGCCGTTCCAGCGCCCGCCGCTTCCACACCTCCGGCAGGGCCTCGGTCCGCGCCAGGTCGAAACGCAGCTCGACCGCCGTGTCGGTGGTGTTGACGTGCTGGCCGCCCGGCCCCGAGGAACGCGAGAAGCGCCAGACCAGCTCGGCCTCGGGAAGGGAGACGGAACCGCGGATGACATGGGGACCGGACATGCCGTCCATGTTCCCGCCCCCGAGCGGGTCACGTCACCCGAATATCCTCGGTCCCGCACTCGGTAAAGAAAGTAAAGAGAGCTGGAACCTTACGTACCCCCCTCGACGTTCATGGGGGTAGCTGTAGCTTTCTTGCCGTACGTAAACGAGGGAAGGGACTCCCAACAATGGCTGTAAGCCTGTCCAAGGGTGGCAACGTCTCGCTCACCAAGGAGGCTCCGGGCCTGACCGAGGTCACCGTGGGCCTCGGCTGGGACGTCCGTACCACCACCGGCACCGACTTCGACCTCGACGCGTCCGCGATCGCGGTCAATACGCAGGGCAAGGTCTACTCCGACGGCCACTTCGTCTTCTTCAACAACAAGCAGACGCCGGACAACACCATCGTCCACACCGGTGACAACCGCACCGGCGAGGGCGCCGGCGACGACGAGGCGATCAACGTCAACCTGGCGGGTCTGCCGGCCGACATCGAGAAGATCGTCTTCCCGGTCTCGATCTACGACGCGGAGAACCGCTCGCAGAACTTCGGCCAGGTCCGCAACGCCTACATCCGCATCCTCAACCAGGCCGGCGGCGCCGAGATCGCCCGCTACGACCTGTCCGAGGACGCCGCCACCGAGACCGCCATGGTCTTCGGCGAGCTGTACCGCAACGGCGCCGAGTGGAAGTTCCGCGCCGTCGGCCAGGGCTACGCCTCGGGCCTGGTCGGCATCGCCCAGGACTTCGGCGTGAACGTCTGACGTTCGCCCGCCGAGCAGTTCCGTACGAAGGCCCCCCGGACGTCCGGCCGGGGGGCCTTCGGCGTGTCCGGGCGGCCGGTCGGCTTGTTCCGGCGTCCGCGTCACGGCAGCAGGCGCTGCTCCTTGGCCACGGCGACCGCGCCCGCGCGGGTGTCGACGCCGAGTTTGTCGTAGATCCGGCGCAGATGGGTCTTGACCGTGGCCTCGCTGATGAACAGGGCGCGGGCGATCTCCCGGTTGCCGAGACCGGTGGCGAGCTGCGCCAGGATGTCGCGCTCGCGGTCGGTGAGGGAGGGCCTCGGGCGCCGCATGTTGGCCATGACCCGGCTGGCGACCGGCCCCGACAGCGCCGTACGCCCCTGGGCGGCGGCGTGGATCGCGGCGAACAGTTCCTCGGGGCGCTCCGCCTTCAGCAGGTAGCCGGTGGCGCCGGCCTCAATGGCGCGGGTGATGTCGGCGTCGGTGTCGTACGTGGTCAGGACGAGTACGTGCGGTGTGCGGCCGCCGGAGCCGGCCGCCGGGGCTGTGGTGAGGCGACGGGTGGTCTCCACGCCGTCGATGCCCTCGCCGAGCTGGAGGTCCATCAGCACCACGTCCGGCGCCAGCCGTCCGGCGAGCGCGAGCGCCTCCTCGCCGGTGCCTGCCTCGCCGACCACCTCGATGCCGGGGGCGCTGTCGAGCAGGGCGAGGAGCCCGGCCCGTACGACGACGTGGTCGTCGCAGACCAGGATGCGCACGGGGGCGGGAGCGCCGGCTGCCGGGTCGGTCATCGGGGTGCCTCCTGGGCGTCGGCCGGGTCGGTGCGGGGCGGGTCCAGGGGGACGGCGGCGGACAGGACGGTGCCCTCGCCGGGCGCGGACTCGACGGTCAGGGTGCCACCGAGCTGGCGCAGCCGGGCGCGCATCGCGGGCAGTCCGTGGCCCCGCACTCCGGCGGGGGCGTCGGGCAGGACGGCCGGTTCGAAGCCGTGGCCGTCGTCGGTGACGTCCAGCACGGCCTGGTCGTCGAGGAGGGTGAGGCTGAGCGCGGCGGTGGACGCGCCCGCGTGCTCCCGGACGTTGGCCAGGGCGCCCTGCGCGATGCGCAGCAGGGCCGACTGGACGCGGTCGGGCAGCGGCGGGACGCGGGCGCCGTCGTCGACGTGGACGCGCACGGTGAGGTCGTCGCCGGACTCCCGCGCGGCCAGTGCGCGCAGCGCCGCCTCGAGGCCGCCGCCCCGGGCGAGGTCGGCCGGGGCGAGGTCGTGGACGAAGCGGCGGGCCTCGGCGAGGTTGTGCTCGGCGACGGAGGCGGCGCCCTTGACGTGGGCGCGGGCCTTGTCCGGGTCGGACTCCCAGACCCGCTCGGCGGCCTGGAGCAGCATCCGCTGGCTGGACAGGCCCTGCGCGAGGCTGTCGTGGATCTCCATGGACAGCCGCTGGCGTTCGGCGAGGGTGCCCTCGCGGCGCTCGGAGGCGGCGAGTTCGCGGCGGGTGCGGATCAGGTCGTCGATCAGGGCGCGCTGCCGGGCGGTCTGCCGTTCGGTGTGCAGGAACACGGCGGTGGCGATGGCGGCGACGGCGGGCGGGGCCAGCAGCAGGTTCGGATCGAAGCTCCCGGCGAGCCGGAGCTGCGCGGCGACCACGAACACCGTCAGGACGCCGACCAGCACCAGCGCCGCCCGGGGCGGCAGGGTGCGCAGGCCGGTGTAGAAGAGGGGCACCGCGCACCAGGCGAAGCTGGGCGCGAGGACGACCAGCACCATCCACACCGCGACCACCAGGCCCAGCCAGGCCACGCGCCGCCCCGTGGGCCGCTCTCCGGGCCCGCTCAGGACCGGCCCGAGCAGGTGCAGCAGGGCCAGCGCGAGGGACAGGGCGAGGATCCACGGGGTGCGGGGCTCGCCGGGGTGGCGCAGCAGGAAGCGGGCGAGGGCGCCGCCGAGCAGCAGGAGGAACGCCGCGTGCATGACGGCACCGAGCCACCGGGTGTCGGGGTCGTACGGCTTCGGCATCCGCCCGCCTCCTTCCGCCTCCTGGCCGCGTCGGGTCCGGTCCGTGACCGGTCCTTTGTCCGGTCCGTGTCCGGGTTCGTGTCCCCCAACGTGCCGCAGGAGGTCGCTGAGCTGCCCGAACACACCCATGGTGCCCTGTGCGGGGGGTGTCCGGGTCAACCGATCGGACGACCCCGGCCTCGCCCGTTCCGCCGTCCGGGAGCAGCCGGAACGGCGACCGGGCACCGGGGCGGCGGGACGGAGGGTGGAGAGAGGGACGCAGCACAGCGCCCGATCCCGTCCGACCCCCGTCCGATCCCGAGGAGCAGACCGCCATGAAGAAGACCCTCTCCCGACGCGCCCGCATCGCCACCGGAGGCGCCGTGCTCGCCGCCGTCGCCGCCGGCACCTTCGGCACGGTGACCGCGAACGCCTCCGCTCCGGAGAGCGGCCGGGACTCCGCCGCGTCCGCCGCCCCCGCCTCGGCCGGGTCGCGCTCCACCACGACCTCCACGCACCTGACGATCGACGCCGCCACCGAGGCCGCGCAGGCCGCGCTGAAGGCCGCGAAGAAGGAGGGCCAGCGGATCACGGTGGCGGTCGTCGACCGCAACGGCAACACGATCCTCACCATGCGCGGTGACGGCGCCGGCCCGCAGTCCTACGAGTCGGCCGAGAAGAAGGCGTTCACCTCGGTCTCCTGGAACGCCCCCACCAGCGAGCTGGAGGGCCGCCTGGAGAGCGCCCCGAACCTGAAGGACATCCCGGGCACCCTGTTCCTGGGCGGCGGCGTCCCGGTCACGGCCGGCAAGGCACCGATCGCCGGGATCGGTGTCGCGGGCGCCCCGTCCGGCACCCTGGACGAGAAGTTCGCGCGGGCCGGCGCCGAGGCCCTGAACTAGTCCCAGGACCCAGAAGGCAGCGGGGCTGCCCGTAGGGCCCCGGCACCCGGTCCCAACGGGCGTTTCACGTGAAACGCCGCATAGGATCACGACGTGCGCATCTCCCGTCCCCTCATAGCCGCCGCCACCGTCACCGTCCTCGCGGCGTGCAGCGGTGGCGGCGCGGTGGACGGCGGTCCCGGTGGTTCGGGCGTGCGCGATCCGTACTTCCCGAAGGCGGGCAACGGCGGCTACGACGTCGGCCACTACGACCTGAAGCTGGCCTACGAGCCCGACGACGAGCACCTCGCCGGCACCGCGACGATCACCGCCCGCGCCACCCGGGACCTGTCGGCCTTCGACCTCGACCTCAAGGGCCTGGACGTCGAGGAGGTCACGGTCGAGGGCCGGGAGGCCCGCTTCAACCGGGCCGGGCAGGAGCTGACCGTCCGCCCGGCCGACGAGCTGCGCGACGGGGAGACGTTCCGGGTGAGCGTCCGCTACTCCGGCGAACCTCAGACGGTGATCGACCCCGACGACTCCGAGGAGGGCTGGCTGCCCACCGCCGACGGCGCGGTGGCGCTCGGCCAGCCGGTCGGCTCCATGGCGTGGTTCCCCGGCAGCCACCACCCCTCGGACAAGGCGACGTACGACCTCGCCGTGACCGTGCCGGAGGGATTCGGCGTGGTCTCCAACGGGGAACTGCGGGACGAGCGGACCCGTGGCGGCCGTACGACGTTCACCTGGCACACGGCCGAGCCGATGTCGAGCCACGTGGCCACGGTCGCCGTCGGCGAGTGGGAGACCGACCGCTCCACCACCGACGCCGGTCTGCCGGTGTACACGGCCGTCGACCCGCAGCAGTCCGACGCGAGCCGCAAGGTGCTGGCGCGGATTCCCGAGGTGGTGGAGTGGGGCGAGGAGAACTTCGGCCCGTACCCCTTCTCCTCCACCGGCGCGATCGTCGACCGCGTCGAGGACGCCGGATACGCGCTGGAGACCCAGAACCGGCCCTACTTCCCCGGCGCCCCCAGCCAGGTCCTCCTCGTCCACGAACTCGCCCACCAGTGGTACGGGAACTCGGTCAGCCCGAAGACCTGGCGGGACATGTGGCTCAGCGAGGGCTTCGCCACCTACGCCGAGTGGCTGTGGGAGGAGGACGAGGGCGGCGACACCGCCCAGCAGACCTTCGACGCGCTCTACGACGGCTCCTACTACGACGACGAGGACGCGAACGACTCGATCTGGGCGTTCCCGCCCGCCGACCCGCCCGACGCCGAGCACATCTCCGCGAGCCCCGTCTACCAGCGCGGCGCAATGGTCCTGCACAAGATCCGCCAGAAGGTCGGCGACGACGCCTTCCTGGCCCTGCTGCGGGGCTGGGCCGGCGCGCACCGCCACGGCAACGCGGACACCGAGGACTTCACGGCCTACGTGGAGAAGTCGGCGCCGGACGAGGACTTCACGGAGATCTGGGACGACTGGCTCTACGGGGACGGCCGGCCGGACCGCCCGTGAGGCACCGCCGTCCCCGCGGTCTCACCCCTCGAAGGTGTCGAGCAGCAGGGCCAGGTCCGGAGGCCAGAGCGGTTCGGGGGCCTGGGCCAGTTCGGCCCGGCTCCACCAGCGCCATTCGAGGATGCCGTCGGCGGCGTGTGCGGCGGCGAGGTGGGGGCCGGTGGGTTCGCGGCGCGGGGCGCGGGTGACGTAGATGTGCTCGTGCTGGCGGACGGGGCCGACGCTCAGGTGGGTGAAGTCGTGTTCCCAGGTGCAGAGCAGCGGGCCGGGCTCCAGGTCGTGCCAGCCGGTCTCCTCGCGCACCTCGCGCAGGGCGCCCTCGCGCGGGCTCTCGTCCGCGTCCAGTCCGCCGCCGGGCATCGCCCAGTGCACGCCGACCTCGATGTTGTCGTAGCGCAGGAGGAACACCGCGCCCTCGGGGTCGAGCACGGCGACCCGGGCGGCGCGGCGCGGGGTGCGCGGCACGTCGCTGTCGAACTCCTTGCGCAGCACCGTGCAGGGACGGCCGCGCTCCAGGTCGGGGCGGTGGTCGACGGCCGTGTAGCCGAGGGCGGTCCAGAAGGCGAGGGCCCCGGGGTCGGAGTCGAGCACGGCGAGCCGTACGGCGGTGCGGCCGGTGGCCCGGAGCCGTTCCTCGACGAGCGACGCGAGCCGCCTGCCGTATCCCCGGCGCCGCAGGCCCGCGTCCACCATCAGCAGCCCGATCCAGGGGTCCGGATCGGCCGGGTCGGGATGCCGGGCGAGTGTGATCGCGACGCCGGTCAGCCGGCCCGCGTCCCTGGCGAGCAGCACCTCGGCGCCCGGTCGCGCCAGCTCGTCTGCCAGCGCCGCCGCCACCTGCTCCGGCCGGACGTCGTCCGGGTCGGGGAAGTCGCCGCTGAGCGCGTGGAAGTCGCGGTGGGCGGCGTAGAGGGCGGTCAGCTCGGTGAGGAGGGGGCCGGGGATGTCGTGGTCGGGGCCGGGCCGCAAGGGGGTGAGGATCACGTGGGCAACCTATCCGGTCGGGCGTGACACCATCACCTGCGTGCTCGACATCGGCTACGCCCTCTCCACCCGCTTCCCCGACCCGCCGCAGACGGACTACCGGCGGGCGGACGTCCGCGCGCTGCGGCACGACCTGTTCTGCGGGGACGTCTATCTGGCCGACACCAAGGCCGACCGGGAGCTGTCCACAGCCTGGGGATGGGTGCCGGTGCTCGACTTCGCCTGGGCGCTCTGCGACATCGTGGAGCGCGTCGACCGGGACCCGGCGGGCTCCCGGGCGGCCCGGCCGCAGCGGGCGGAGCTGGACTTCACCGAGTCCACGGACCGCCTGCTCTTCGAGCGCCGCTTCGGCTGGGTCGACATCGAGGCGGACTGGATGCCGGCGGACGAACCCCCGCTGTCCTTCTCCCACACCGAACTGCGCCGGGAGTCCCGGGACTTCCTGCACGATCTGCTCGCCGACCTGACCGACATGCACGAGGACCTGGCGGACAACCCGGCGATCTGGACCCTCCAGGCCCGCTTCCCACGCCTGCCCTGACGCGCCACCCCAGCGCGCCCATCCCGACGCCCCACTCCGGCACGCCAGTCCCGACGCCCCGCTTGGCGCGCCCACCCTGACGCGCCACCCCAGCGCGCCCATCCCGACGCCCCGCTTGGCGCGCCCACCCTGACGCGCCACCCCAGCGCGCCCATCCCGACGCCCCGCTTGGCGCGCCCACCCTGACGCGCCACCCCA
>NZ_JBIDAU010000004.1:0-137528 GCF_043202655.1 Streptomyces sp. NPDC048171 | reverse complement strand
CCAGCGCGCCCCTCCTGACGCGCACACCCCGGCGCGCCCACCCTGTTGCCCGACCCCGGCGGGCGCCCACCCCTGGCCTGCCCACCTCGGCGCGCACCCCCAGCCCCCCATCCGGCCCGCACACCCTGCTGCCCGACCCCGGCGCGCCCACCCCTGGCGCGCCCACCCTGGCGCGTCTGCCCCGACGCCCCGTCCCGGCGTTACCCGTCGGCCAGCACCCGTACCCCCAGCTCCGCCGCCAGTACCGGTGCCAGGTCGAGCAGCTGGGCCGGGCTGATCACGGCGCCCGACAGCCGGTCCACGCCCCGGGCCAGCTCCAGCGGGGCGGCGCCGCGCAGGTCGACGTCGACCAGGGTGGCCGCGCTGAGGTCCGCCTCCTTCAGGGCGCAGTCCACGAACTCGACGCGCTCCAGTCGGGCGCCGCCGAAGTCCGGTTCGACCAGGACGCAGCTCTCGAAGACGACGTCCTTGAGCCGGGACCGGCGCAGGTTCAGGTAGTCGATCTTGCCGCCGCGGATCAGGACCCGCTCCAGCACGGCACCGTGCAGCTGGGTGCCGCCGAGGCGGGCGTCGCGCAGCTCGACGTCGCGCAGGGTGGCCTCCGCCAGGTTCGTGCCCACGCCCCGGACGCCGGTGAGGACCGAGTCGAGCAGCCGGGCCCGGGGCAGCGACGCCTCGTCCAGCGCGCACCCGGTCAGCGCGCAGTCCATGAAGCGGGCGCCCGCGCCGTCCTGGCCGGTCAGATCCGTCTCCGCGAAGTCCAGCGCGTCGTAGTCCCCGTCCGGCTCCAGTACCGCGTCCCCGAACGGCGCCAGCGGTGGCAGCCGCAGCTCCGGGCGCCGCGCCGCCCGCACCGTCGTACCCCGCCCGTCCGCCGCTCTCCTCGCCATGACCCCCATGCTGCACCCCGCCACTGACAACCGGCGGCGACCTGCGCGAACGCGTCCGCTCCGACGCGATGTCACATTCGGCACCCTCCCCGACGTCGTAGGGGCAGACAGATCACGCACCAGGCGACCCCGACCCGAGGGAGACCCCGAGCCATGCATCGCATCACCGTCGTCGGCGGCGGCCTCGCCGGACTGACCGCGGCCATCACCGCCGCCGAGGCGGGCGCCAAGGTCACCGTCCACGAGGCCCACCACACGCTCGGCGGCCGCGCCCGCACCGCCGAGGGCCCCTACCGGACCAACGAGGGCCCGCACGCCCTCTACAACGGCGGCCCGCACTGGTCGTGGCTGCGGCAGCGCGACCTGATCGGTCCGCTCGCGCCGCTCCCGCCACTGGAGGCGGCCCGGCTGCGGCTGCGGCACAAGGGCGTGCTGCGCCGCACCCCGCCCTTCGCCATGCTCAAGCTGCTGCGCCGGGGCCTGGGTCCGGCGCCCGTCGACACCGACTTCCTGACCTGGGCGACCGGTGTCGCGGGCGAGGAGGGGGCTCGGGCCGCCGCCCACTACTGCGCCGTCGCCCTGTTCCACCACGACCCCGGGTCGCTGTCGGCGGCCTTCGTGCAGGAGCGGCTGCGCCGGGCCGCCAAGCTGCCGCCCGAGGCTCACTACCCGCGCGGCGGCCGGGCCGGGGTCGTGGACCGGATGGCCGCCCTGGCCTGGAACCTCGGCGTCCGGGTCGAGACGCTCTCCCGGGTCGACACCCTCCCCACCGAGGCCCCCGTCGTCGTCGCCACCTCGCTGGACGCGGCCCGCCGACTGCTGGGCGACCCCGCGCTGACCTGGCCGAGCGGGCGCACCGTCCTCGTCGACCTGGCCCTGCGGACCCGGCGCGGTGACGCGTTCGCGGTCTCCGACCTGGACGCGCCGGGCTGGATCGAGCGGTTCACCGCGCAGGACCGCACCCTGGCCCCGGCGGGCGAGCAGCTGATCCAGGGGCAGATCCCCATCGCTCCGCGGCAGTCGAAGGCCGCCGGGACCACCCGCGCCGAGGAACTGCTGGATCTCGGGATGCCCGGCTGGCGCGAGCGGCTCACCTGGCGGCGCGAGGCGGTCGCGAACGGCCGTACCGGCGCCGTGGACCCGCCCGGCACCACGTGGCGGGACCGGCCCGCCGTCGACCGGGGCGACGGGGTGTATCTCGCCGGGGACCAGGTGGCCGCACCGGGTCTGCTCTCCGAGGTCTCCTTCAACAGCGCGCTCACCGCGGTATCCCTCGCCCTCGGCCGGGGCCGCGGGGCACTTGACCTCAAGCATGCTTGAGGTCGTTGAGTGGAGTCCGTACCGGCCGGCACAGGCCCGTACGGACCACTCTTCCGTTGGGGGACCCTCATGCACGCCATCCGTCTGCACGCCTTCGGTCCGGCCGAGAACCTCGTCCTGGACGAGGTCGAGGATCCGCGGCCCGGCCCCGGCCAGGTCCGGATCGCCGTCCGCGCGGCGGGCGTCCACCTCCTGGACACCGCCCTGCGCGAGGGCGCCCGGGGGCCGGCGCCCGCGCCGGCCGAACTGCCCACCGTCCCCGGCCGCGAGGTCGCGGGGGTCGTCGAGTCCGTCGGGGAGGGCGTCCCGGCGGACCGGCTCGGCAGGCGCGTCGTCGTCCACCTCGGCTTCGCTCCCGGCGGCTACGCCGAACTCGCCGTCGCCGACCTCGCGCGCCTGCACGAGATCCCGGAGAACCTGGACTTCGCCGAGGCCGTCGCCATGATCGGCACGGGCCGCACGGCGATGGGGATCGTCCAGTTCGCCGACCTCGGCCCCGGCACCGTGGCCGTGATCCCGGCCGCCGCCGGGGGCCTCGGCACCCTGCTGACGCAGTACGCGAAGAACGCGGGCGCCGCCGTGATCGGACTCGCCGGAGGCCCCGGGAAGACCGCCCGGGTCGCCGCGAACGGCGCCGATCTCGCCGTCGACTACAAGGACCCCCGGTGGCCGGAGAAGGTCCGCGCCCACCTCGGCGGGCGCCCGGCGACGGTCGTCCTCGACGGCGTCGGCGGCGACGTGGCCCGCGAGGCCGTCGCGCTGCTCGGTCCGGGCGGCCGGCACGTGGTCTTCGGCTGGTCGGCCTCGGGGCCGCTCGACGGCACGCCGTACCTGGTCGACGGCGTCTCCGAGCAGGTGCTCGGCCCGGTGATGCTGGAGCGGGCCGGCGGCGCCGATCCCCTCCGCACCCTCGAACTGCGCGCGCTCGGCGAGGCCGCCGCGGGCCGCCTCGTCCCGGCGGTGCACCGCTTCCCGCTCGCCGCTGCCGCCGCCGCGCACCGAGCGCTGGAGAACCGCGGCACGACCGGCAAGGTGGTCCTGGTGCCGTGACCGACCGTCACGACCGGACACGGAAAGCATGCGACATGCCCCGATCCGTGGTCTTCTGGCCAGATGAGTGGCACCTGGTCAGGTGAGCCGGCCGCGCCCACGGACGCCGATCCCCGCCGCTGGTGGGGGCTGGTGGTGATCGCCCTGGCCCAGCTGATGGTCGTACTGGACGCGACCATCGTGAACATCGCGCTGCCGTCCGCGCAGCGCGACCTGGGCATGTCCGACGGCAACCGGCAGTGGGTGATCACCGCCTACACCCTCGCCTTCGGCGGCCTGCTGCTGCTCGGCGGCCGGGTCGCCGACCTGGTGGGGCGCAAACGGACCTTCGTCATCGGGCTGATCGGCTTCGCCGCCGCCTCGGCGCTCGGCGGTGCCGCGGCCACCCCGGCGATGCTCTTCGGCGCCCGCGCCCTCCAGGGCGTGTTCGCCGCCCTGCTCGCGCCGTCCGCGCTCTCCCTGCTGAGCACCACGTTCAGCGACCCGCGGGAACGGGCGAGGGCCTTCGGCATCTACGGCACGCTCGCCGCGAGCGGCGCCGCCGCGGGGTTCATCGTCGGCGGCGTGCTCACGGAGTACTTGAACTGGCGCTGGTGCCTGTACGTCAACATCCCCTTCGCCGTCGCCGCCGTCATCGGCGCCTACACCCTGCTGCGCGACCGTCCCGGCCACGGCGGCGCCCGTCTCGACGTCCCCGGCGTGCTCCTCGGCTGCGGCGGCCTGGTCGCCCTCGTCTACGGCTTCGGCGAGGCGCAGCCCCGGGGCTGGAGCGACCCGCTGGTGCTGGCCCTGTTCGCCGTGTCCGTCGTCCTGCTGGCCGGCTTCGTGTGGTGGCAGACCCGCGCTCCGATGCCGCTGCTGCCCCTGCACATCATCCGCGACCGCAACCGGGCCGGGTGCATGGTGACGATGATGCTGGCCGTCATCGGCATGTTCGGGATGTTCCTCTTCATGACCTACTACCTCCAGGTCGTCCTCGCCTACTCCCCCCTGATGACCGGTCTGGCCTTCCTGCCGATGACCGCGTCCATCCTCACGGGCTCCACCCAGATCTCCGCCCGGCTGCTGCCGCGCGTGGGCCCGCGGATGCTGATGGTGCCGGGCATGCTCCTCGCCTCCGGCGGCATGGTGATCCTCACGCAGATGACCGTGGACTCCGCCTACGCGTCCGAGATCCTGCCCGCGCTGATCCTGATGGGGCTCGGCATGGGCCTGACCTTCATGCCGGTCTTCTCCACCGCCACCGCCGGGGTCGCCCCGCGGGACTCCGGGGTGACCTCGGCGACCGTCAACACCTCGCAGCAGATCGGCGGCTCGATCGGCACCGCGCTGCTCAACACCATCGCGACCGGCACCAGCGCCTCCTACATCGCCTCCCGCCTCACCGACCCCACGCGGCGGGAACAGGTCGTCCGGGAGGGCATCGTCCACGGCTACACGGTCGCCATCTGGGTGGCCGCCGTCATCATGCTGCTGGCCGCACTGGTCGCCGGCCTGATGGTGACGGCCAAGGCCCCGAGACACGACGCCCCGGCCGACGAACCGGTGCCGGAGCCGGTGGCCTGAGAGGCGGTCCTCCCTCCGCCCCCGCCGAGGCCCCCGATATCCACGTGACCCTCGGCACCGCGTCCGGGTAGCGTCGTCGCCCGTGATCGACGTTCCGGACGGACTCGCGGCCGCGCAGGCGAAGTACAACGGAGAGGCGGGGCGCGCCTTCATCGACGGACTGCCGGAGCTGGCCGCCTCCTTCCTGCGGCGGTGGGAGCTGCGGCTGGACGGGCCCTCGATGCACGGCTGGGCGGCACTGGTGCTGCCGGTCGTGCGCCGCGACGGCGTCCCGGCCGTGCTGAAGCTCCAGATCGCCGACGAGGAGAGCGAAGGCGAGCCCGTCGCGCTGCGGGTGTGGGACGGGGACGGGGCGGTCCGCCTGCTCGACCACGACCCGGCCACCGGCACGATGCTCCTGGAGCGGCTGGACGCGGGCCGCATGCTCAGCCACGTCGAGGACTCCCGCGCGGCCGTCCTCGTCATCGCCCGGCTGCTCGCGCACCTCACCGCGACCCCCGCGCCGCCCGGCATGCGCCGCCTCGGGGACATCGCGCGGGCCATGCTGGAGCGGACGCCCGGCACCCTGGCCGCCATCCCGGACCCGGCGGACCGGAGGCTGGTCGCCGACTGTGCCGCCGCCCTGCGCGAGGTCGCCGACGAGCCCGGCGACCGGCTCCTCCACTGGGACCTGCACTTCGAGAACGTCCTCGCCTCCGGGCGCGCCCCCTGGCTGGCCATCGACCCCAAGCCGCTGGCCGGCGACCCCGGGTTCGACCTGCTGCCCGCCCTGGACAACCGCTACGACCCGGCCGAGACCCGGTGGCGCTTCGACGCGATGACCGAGATCCTCGGCCTCGACCGGCAGCGGGCCCGCGCCTGGTCCCTCGCCCGCGTCCTCCAGAACTCCCTGTGGAACGTCGAGGACGGCGACCCGCTGGAGGCCGAACAGCTGGAGATCGGGCGGTTGCTGCGGGACCTGTGAGCCGTCGGGGCCGGCCCGTCAGCCCTGCGCCCGGGGCCGGTCGCGTCCGCGTTCCCGGTCCAGCGCGGCCGGCAGCTCGGTCCTGCGCCGTATCCGCAGCTTGCGGTAGGTGCTGGTCAGATGGGTCTCGACGGTGCGCCGGGCCAGGTGCAGCAGCTCGGCGATCTCGGTGTTCGTGCGGCCGTCCGCGGCCAGTTCGGCTATCCGGCGCTCACTGCCGGTCAGCGAACCGGCGCCGGTGTGGGACGCGACGGAGCCGCGGGCACCGCCCTCGCGCAGGGCCTGCCCGGCCAGGGTGAGCCACCGCAGCGCGCCCTTGCGTTCGGCCAGCTCCGCCGCCTCGCGCAGCCGGGTGCGCGCCCGTCCGCGTTCACCGGCCGCGATCAGCTGGCGGCCCTGGGCGAGCAGGGCCGGTATCAGCTCCATGTCGGTGTCGGCGGGCGCGTCCCGCAGGGTCCGTACGGCCTCCTCGGCCAGCTCCAGACCGCGGCGCCCGCCGGTCGCGGTGCCCAGCACGCTCAGCGCGCGGCCCACGGTGCGCGGGGTGTTCCACAGCCGGGCGAGCCTCAGTTCCTCCGTCGCCAGGGCCAGCGCCTCCGGGCCACCGCCCAGGGCCAGCCGGCATTCCGCGACCGCCGTCCGCCACGGGGTGACGACCGGGCTGACCACCTCGCGGGCCGACTGGCGCCGCCCGCACTCCAGGAAGTCGTGCAGCGCGCCCGCCGGGTCGCCGGTGGCGGCGCGCAGCACGCCCCGCGCGTACAGGTAGCGGTTCAACTCCCAGTTCTCGGGCACCTCGTGCAGGTCGAAGCGGTCGGCGTAGCGCAGCGCCTCGTCGATGCGGCCGGTGTGGACGAGGGCCATCAGGGCGTGCGCGTCCCGGTTGGTGGGGCCGCCGGCGCGTCCGGGGTCGGCGGCGAGCAGCCCGGCCAGGTCGCCGCGGGCGGCGGCGATGTCGGCGCGGGTGTTGAGGATCGCGTGCTGCATCGGGTGCAGCAGAGCGGGGTGCTGTCCGGCCAGGCCGCGTTCCACCAGCCGGTCCGCCTCGTCGAGTTCGTCGGCCCACTGGGCGACCGCGGCGGCGGTGCCCAGCAGGAAGGGCTCGGCGAGCGGGTCGGTGGGCTGCGCGAGCAGGTCCCGCACCCGGACCATGGCCTCCTCGGCGGAGATCAGCGCGGCCGTCGCCGCGTACCGCACCAGCAGGGCCTGTCCGGCGGTGCCCACCAGCTCCGGGGAGTGCCGGCCGGTCTCGGACAGCCAGCGGTACACCTCCTGCCGGGTCGCCAGGTCCTCGTCGGAGAGCATCGCGGTGGCGGTCTGCACGGTGCGGGCCAGGCCGGGGTGGCCGGAGAGCCGGCCCTCCGTGCGGCGCAGCACCTCCATGGCGGTGCGGATCTCGCCGCGGCCGGCCAGGGCGGTGCCGAGGGCGACCGCGGTACGCACCCGGTTGCGGGGGTCGGCCGGCAGGTGCTGGGCCTCGGCGAGGCGGGCGATGGCGGCGGGGGTGTCGGCGGAGGCGTACTCCAGGGAGCCCAGTTCGGTCAGCAGCCGCTGGCGGACGTCGTCGGTCAACCGCTCGTCCAGGGCCCGGCGCAGGTAGGCGACGGCGTCGTCCGGGCGGCCGTCGTGCACGGCGACCGTCACGGCGTCCCGCAGCACCCGCAGCGCCCAGGGCCGGCCGACGACCGGGGTGCGCAGCAGATGCCGGGCGACCGCTTCGACCCGGTCTCCCCGGCGCAGCATGGCCTCCGCCGCCGCCCGGTGCACGGCCTCCCGGCGGGGCTGCGGCCAGCCCGCGAGCACGGCGTCGCGCAGCAGCGGGTGGGCGAAGCGGGGGCGGCCGCCCGCGTCGTTGCGCAGCAGACCGAGCCGCGTCATGGCGGCGAGCCAGCCGGCGACCCGCGCGGGGTCGGCTCCGGCGGCCTCGGCGAGCACGTCGACGGGGTCCCCGGCGCCGGCCGCGCCCGCGGGCCCCTCCGGGGGAGTGGGCGCACGCCAGCGGCCGGGCGTGCGGTGCCGGGCGTGAGCGGACGGGTCGTCAGGGCCGTAGCAGGAGGCGGGCGTGTCCCCCGGGAACGCTTCGTACTCCTCGTGGAGTGCGTACGGCGGGCCGCCCTCCCTCCCCGGCAGGTCGCGGCCGGGCCGCGCGTACGGCCCGTGCGCCGGATGCCGGACGAGCGGGCCGCCCTGCGCGGGCACCGTCGTCTCTCCGTACAGGCCCTGCCCGGCACGGCCTACGCCGCCGGGCCGGGCGTCGGTGTGCGGACCGGGGCCGGTGGTGAGGGGCGCCGGATCCGTGATGAGGGGGTCGAGGGCCAGGGCGGGGCCCGGGTCCGCGCAGGCCGCTCGCCGGGTCTCGGTCCGGGCGTACCGCACGGGCTGGGGGTACGGGCCGCCGTCCCCGTACTCGGCGGGCCGGTCGTGCTCCGGCTCCGCGTGCCCCGTGGGCGTCGGTGGGGCCGGCTGGCCGAGGGCATGGCGAGGCCCGGCCCGGCGCGACGGCCGGCCCGGGGGCCAGGCCTGTTCCAGGGCCGCGAGGCTGCGGGCGACGTCGGCCGTCGCGGGGCCCGCGCTCTTCAGCCACCAGGAGACGGCCGCCGGGTAGGACCCGGGGTACAGCTCCGCGGACGTCTCGGGCACCCGCGGCAGGCCCTCGGGGTGCCGGGTGCCGCCCAGGTCGTCCAGCAGGGCGTGCAGCAGCAACGGGCTGCCCGCACCGGCCCGCACGCAGTCCGCCGTCCACCGGGCCGAGGCTCCGGGGAAGGCGGCGCGGACCAGCTCGGCCGCCGCCGGGTCACTGAGCGGGGCGAGGGTGTGGGTGCGCACGAGGGAGGGCGACAGCGCCTGGGTGAGTCCGGCGGGCCGCGGTTCGATGTCGTACTGGCTGCGCTCGGTGGCGACCAGCAGAAGCGGTAATCGGTCGACGTGCCGGCCCGCCTCCGCCAGCCAGCGCCTCGAGGGCTCGTCGGCGAGGTGGACGTCGTCCACGGCGACCAGCAGCGGGCCCTCCGCGGCGTAGGAACGCAGCAGCCGCCACAGCCGGGCCGCGCTGCCCCGGTCGTCGTCCCCCGGCGCCACGTCGGTGAACTCGGGGACCGGGCCGAGGAGATGGAGGACGGCGGAGAAGGGCACCGGGGTGTCCTCGGGCGAGCACCGCACGCGCAGCACCCGCAGGCCGCGGTCGGCGGCGTGCCGGGCGGCGGTCTCCAGGACGGCGGTGCGGCCGGTGCCGCTCGCACCACGCAGCAGGACGAGCCGGCCGGTGCCGGCCCGCGCGCGCTCGATCTCGGCCGCGAGCAGCGCGTGGGCGTCGTCACGTTCGCGCAGCGGTCCGGTCATCGGTGCCTCCTGTGGTGGATGGTGCTCCCCCGGTGTGTGAGACGTCTGAACGGGCGGATGGGTGGCATGAACTCGCCGATGTCGCCGCGCCGCGTCCCCGGACCCGGCGGTGGCTGTGTCGGGGCTCACGGTGGTCCGCGGCCACCCCCACGGGCCCACGCGTCCTTGCGTGAACCCCTGTGACCTGCTGAAACGCGCTGTTGTTCGTGGTTCGTGGTGCTGGTCGCGCTGGTCTCGTGGTGTGCCTCGTGGTGCTCCACGATTGCGAAGTCCCACTTGTCACAGAAGTGTGGAACACGCTCATCCGCTACCGGCCTGCGCCGCGTAACGGGCTCGTGAACAGGGGGGAAACGGTTGCTCAACTCACCCCGGACCACCATCACCACGACCACCCGCGGCTCCGGCGGAGCCGTCGGCGTCACCGACCGGCGGGTGCCGGTGGCGGTGACCGCTCCGGATCCGATCAGCCGCGAGGGCGCGGTCAGCCAGCTGCGGCGGCATCCGGAGATCGACCTGCGCGAGGACTCGGGGCCCGGCACGGTGGCCCTGCTCATCGAGGACACGCTGGACGAGGCCGCGCTCACCCGGCTGCGCCGGATCGTGCGCAGCGAGGGCGCGCGTGCCGTGCTCGTGGTCGGCGCGATCCGCGAGAGCGAACTGCTCGACGTCGTCGAGTGCGGCGTCGGCGCCATCGTCTGGCGCCACGAGGCCACCGCGCACCGGCTGGTGCAGGCGGTGCTGGCCGCGGCGCGCGGCGACGGAGACCTGCCCGCGGACCTGCTCGGCCGGCTCATCAGCCAGGTGGGCACGCTGCACCGGGGCGCGGCGGGCCGCCCCGGCGCCCCCTCGCTGGGCCTCGCACCCCGTGAGGTGGACGTCCTGCGGCTGGTCGCCGAGGGTCTCGACACCGGAGAGATCGCAGGCAAGTTGTCCTACTCCGAACGGACCGTCAAGAACGTCATGCACGGACTCACCACGCGACTGCACCTGCGCAACCGCGCGCACGCCGTGGCCTATGCCCTCCGGGAAGGCTACATCTGACCGAACGGGCAATCGAGAGCGGCCCCTCGGGGCCGCGCGGGCAGAACGCCCTGCCCCGCCGTCGTCCCCGACGCGCCTGCGGGCGGGACGGCGGCGGGGACACGATCGGTGAGGGGCGGCTCCGGCGGGGCCGGCCGGACTCAAGTACGGGCAGGGCGGGAGTGCTGGCGTGATCCACGAGGTGGACGAGGTCCTCAAGGGCCTCATCAAAAGTGGGGCGTTGGCCGGCTCGGGCATCGACGTGGCCTTCGAGGCGCCCACCCGTGACTGGGCGGCCCGGCGCAACGGCCCCGTGGTCAACGCGTATCTGTACGACATCCGGGAGGACACAGCCCGGCGCCAGAGCGGGAAGATGCCCGTCCACGACGACCGGAACATCGTGGTGCGACGCCGCCGCCCGCCGCGCTGGTTCAAGCTGTCGTACCTGGTGACGGCCTGGACGAAGACCCCGCAGGACGAACACCGGCTGCTGTCCGCCGTGCTGGCGACCCTGCTGCCGCGCGAACTCCTGGCGCCCGGTGAACTCCCCCCGTCCCTGGCCGCGCTCGACCTGTCGGTGCCGCTGACGGTGGCCGGCGTGCAGACCGAGTCCCGCTCCCTCGCCGAGATCTGGTCCGCCCTGGGCGGCGAACTGAAGCCGTCCCTCGACCTGGTGGTGACCGTGCCGTTCCCGGCGTTCCCCGAGTACGACGCCGGGCCACCGGTCACCGAGGGCGCGACGGTCCTGGTCGGCGGCATCGACGGCGATCCGCCGATGTCCACCGGGCGCTCCCACCGGCCGCACCAGGTGGCCGCGGTCCGCGCCGCCCGCCAGGAGGCCCTGGAACGCAAGGACGCCCTGGACCGCAAGGACCCGGCGGACACCCGTACGGGCAGGCGATGAACGTCCCGCACACCGACGCCCCGGCGACCGCCCGTACGGGCTCCGCGACCGACCCGTACGACCACCCCGCCGACGTGCTGACGGTCCGTCTGGCCGCGCTGCGGGACCGGGTGGCCGCGCTGGTCGAGCACCGCGCCCCCGCCGACCCGACGGCCGACGACCCGCTGCGCGGCCTCTACCTGTCGGACGAGGCCGTCCAGCACCTGCTGCGCACCTGGCCGACCGGCGAGGACCCCGGCACCGGCGACCCGGTCGCCGTGGGTGGTCCGACGGGCCCCGGGGACCGCCTGGCGTGGCTGGCCGGACGCACCGGGCTGACCGAACTGGACAGCTCGGTCCTGCTGATCGCCCTGGCCCCCGACGTCGACCGCACCTTCGAGCCGCTCTACGGCTACCTCAACAACGACGTGAGCCGCCGCCGCGCCACCGTGAGCCTCGCCCTCGAACTGTGCGGGGTGCCCGCGCACCTGCCCGCGGCCCGCGCCCGGTTCCACGCCTCGGCACCACTGTGCGCCCTGGGCCTGCTGGAGCTGGAGGAGCCCGAGCGGCCCTTCCTCACCCGTTCGCTGCGGGTACCCGACCGCCTGGTCGGCCATCTGCTGGGCGACGACACCCCCGACGCCGCGCTGCTCGGCCTGGAGCAGCCGATGCCGCGGCCGCTGCCCTCGACGGCCGCCGGAAGCGACGACTTCGTGAGCCGTCTCGCCGCCCGGCTGCACGACGGCCCGCTCACCGCCTACCTGCGCGAACCGCGCGAGGGCGACGGCCTGGCCGCCCTGGCCTCGGTGCTGGAGGCCGCGAAGACGGACGCGCTGCGCTGCTCCTCGCCCGAGAACCACGTCCCCGAGCTGCTGCGCGAGGCCCGCCTCAGCGGCCGGGCGGTCGTGGTGTCGGGCCTGCCCGAGAAGCCGGGCCCGCTGGTACGGGAGCTGACCGCGGCGACGGACGTCACCGTGCTGATCACCGACCCCCGCCCCTACGACCCGCAGTGGTCCCCGGCCGACCCGCTGGTCCTGGACGCCCCGGGCCGCCGGGCCGGGGGCGCGGCCGCCTGGCGGGCCGCGCTGGGCGCCGACGCCGACGGGTTCGACCTGGCCACCGCCGTCGCCCCGTACCGGCTCGGCGGTGACCGCATCCAGCGGGCCGCGATCACCGCCCGCTCCCTCGCCGCCTTCGACGGCACCGCGCTCACCGCAGAGCACGTCCGGCTCGCCGCCCGCCGGCAGTCCGCCTCCGGCCTGGAGAGCCATGCCCGGCGGATCCGGCCCGACGTGGACTGGACCGACCTGGTCCTGCCCGACAAGCCCCTCACCCAGCTGCGCGAACTCGCCCTGCGCGCCCGCCACCGCGACCAGGTCCTCGGGGAATGGCGGCTCAGCGCGGGCGGCGGACGCGGCCGGGGCGTGCTCGGCCTGTTCGCCGGCGAGTCCGGCACCGGCAAGACCCTGTCGGCGGAGGTGGTCGCGGCCGACCTGGGCCTCGACCTCTACGTGGTCCAGCTGTCGTCGGTCGTGGACAAGTACGTCGGCGAGACCGAGAAGAACCTCGAACGGATCTTCACGGAGGCCGACCGCACCGACGCCGTACTGCTCTTTGACGAGGCCGACGCAGTCTTCGGCAAGCGCTCCGAGGTCAAGGACGCGCACGACAAGTACGCCAACATGGAGAGCGCCTACCTGCTCCAGCGGCTGGAGTCCTTCGACGGCATCGCCCTGCTCACCACCAACCTGCGCGCCAACATCGACGAGGCGTTCACCCGTCGCCTGGACCTGGTGGTCGACTTCCCGTTCCCGGACGTCGACCAGCGCCTCGCGCTGTGGCGGCACGGCCTCTCCCACGTCCCGTCCGTCGACGGCATCGACCCGGCGGACCTCGCCCGGGACTTCGAGCTGGCGGGCGGTTCGATCCGCAGCGCGGTGGTCACCGCCGCCTATCTCGCCGCCGGACGCGGGGGAACGGTGACGGCGGACGACCTCCTGGAGGGCGCCCGCCGTGAGTACCGCAAGGCCGGTCGGCTGGTACCGGGGGAAGGCGACTGGTGATCCCGCCTTCCCGGTCCGTCACTTCTTCGTCAGCTTGATGATCTTCCACTCCTGGTCGTCGCTGTTGCTGCAGTGGTAGAGCGTCAGCTTCTCCCACGCCTCACCGGTGCTGTAGCCGCTCACGTCCAGGCACTTGTTGTTGCTGGCGAAGTTGCGGATCCAGTAGTCCCCGCTCTCCTGCTTGTCGGCCCACCAGAGCTGGTTGTCGGCCGTCGTGCCGTCGCAGGTGAACTCGGTGATGTCCGTGGTGACGGGCGCGGCGCCGTAGCCCGCCAGGTCCATGCAGAGCCGGTCCTTGACGTTCACGATCTGGAAGAGCGGCGCCCCGTTGGGTCCGCCCTTCGGGTACTTCACTTCGAGGTCCCAGATCTGGTTGTCGCCGACCTCGTTGCAGTCCGACTGCTGGACCCGGCCGTTGAGCTCGCCCTTCTCGCGGCCCGGGAGCTCGGCGCACATCTTGGTGGTGGCGTTGCGCAGCATGACGTTCTTGGCGGGCACCAGCGGCTTCACGGCCGGCTTCTTGGGCTTCGTGGGTTCCTTGGACTCGCCGCCGCCCTTGTCGCCGTCGCCCTTGCCCCCGCCGTCGTCCTTCGGCTCCTGGGTGACCGGCTGCTGCGGCTGCGGCTGCTCGGCGGCCGCGGGTGACTCGGCCTGGCTGGGCAGGGTTTCCGGGGACGCGCTGGGGCTGGGGGCGAGGGCGGCGCCGGCCTGCTCCGTCTGCTCGGTCGCGCTCGTACGCACCTGCGGCTTGTACGCGATCCAGATCATCACGAACGCGATCGCCAACGCCAGGAAGATCCCGAAGAACGTGGCCAGCCAGCGCGGCAGGAACCCACGCTGCACATAGGTCCCCTCGACATCCGTCGGATCCGTCCCCGACCGCTTCACCGACAGCGTGTACGGACGCTCCTCCTTCGAACCGAACCAGATGATCTCCCGCGGCTTCAGCGTCGTCTCCACGAACGCCGCACGCCCCGGCTCGATCTGCACATTCCCCGGACGGATCTCGTACGACAGATGATCCCCGTTGTCGCTCCCCGCGACCGACGCCGTCACCTTCGTATTACCGAGGTTGTCCACCGCCAGCCGCGGCCGACCCCGAAAACGCCCCTTCACCGTCGGCGGCACCAACTCCGCACGCACCTCGGTGAACGCCGTGATCGTCAGATTCCCCTCAGGAACCGTCACCGCATCCGGATGCTCCGTCGGCGTAATCCGCACCGCATACGGATTCGGCCCCGCCACCGCATCCGACGTCCGCGGCGGAGCAAACGTCAGCTCCACCGTCCCCGTCGTCCCCGGATACAGACGCAACGTCTGCGGCTCCACCGTCGTCCAGGGCGACACATCCCCGACCGGCTCGAACCGATACTCATCCACCACCTCACCGGTATTGCGCACTCGCAACCGCACACGCGTACTGCTGCCGGGGTCCACAGTCGCGGACGCGGGCTCCAGCGAAGTCCACAGGCTCACGTGGCGAGGCTAGAGGCGATCTCACGGGGCGTCAGCGGACCTCGGGGCAGTGGTGCGTGCCCCGAGGTACCTGATGAGACGGCTTCCCGGCCCTCGCCGTCAGTCCTTGTTGGGGTGGACGATCTTCCACTCCTGGTCGTCGGTGTTGGTGCAGTCGGCGATGTTCAGCGGGGTCTCGGTGCCGCCGCGCTGGCCCTTCACGTTCAGGCACTTGCCGTTGCTGGCGAAGTTGCGGATCCAGTAGTCGCCGCTCTTCTGCTTCTGGACGTACCAGAGCTGGTTGTCCGCCATCGTGCCGTCGCAGTGGAACTCACCGATGCCGGTTCCGACGGGGCGGCCGTCGTACTCGCCCAGGTCCATGCAGAGCTTGTCGGTGACGTTGCGGATCTGGAACAGCGCGGCTCCGCCCGGACCGCCCTTCTCGTACTTCACCTCGAGGTTCCAGTACTGGTTGTCGCCCTCTTCGTGGCAGTTGGCCTGCTGGACGATCCCGTTGATCTGGCCCTTCTCCCGCCCGGGGATGTCGGCGCACATCTTGGTGGTGGCGTTCCACAGCATCACGTTCATGGCGGGCACGACGGGCTTCGGCTTCGGGGGCTTGGGCTCGCCGCCTCCTCCGCCATCGCCACCACCGCCGCCGTCGTTCTCGTCCTTCTCGGAGGCCTGCGGCTGCGGCTGCTCTTCGGCGGGTGACTCGGCCGCGCTGGGCAGGGTCTCGGGGGTGGCGCTGGGGCTGGGGGCGAGGGCGGCGCCGGCCTGCTCCGTCTGCTCGGTCGCGCTCGTACGCACCTGCGGCTTGTACGCGATCCAGATCATCACGAACGCGATCGCCAACGCCAGGAAGATCCCGAAGAACGTGGCCAGCCAGCGCGGCAGGAACCCACGCTGCACATACGTCCCCTCGACATCCGTCGGATCCGTCCCCGACCGCTTCACCGACAGCGTGTAGGGACGCTCCTCCTTCGAACCGAACCAGATGATCTCCCGCGGCTTCAGCGTCGTCTCCACGAACGCCGCACGCCCCGGCTCGATCTGCACATTCCCCGGACGGATCTCGTACGACAGATGATCCCCGTTGTCGCTCCCCGCGACCGACGCCGTCACCTTCGTATTACCGAGGTTGTCCACCGCCAGCCGCGGCCGACCCCGGAAACGCCCCTTCACCGTCGGCGGCACCAACTCCGCACGCACCTCGGTGAACGCAGTGATCGTCAGATTCCCCTCAGGAACCGTCACCGCATCCGGATGCTCCGTCGGCGTAATCCGCACCGCATACGGATTCGGCCCCGCCACCGCATCCGACGTCCGCGGCGGAGCAAACGTCAGCTCCACCGTCCCCGTCGTCCCCGGATACAGACGCAACGTCTGCGGCTCCACCGTCGTCCAGGGCGACACATCCCCGACCGGCTCGAACCGATACTCATCCACCACGTCACCGGTATTGCGAACCCGCAGCCGCACACGCGTACTGCTGCCAGGATCGACGGTGGCGGACGCGGGCTCGAGGGAAGTCCAAAGGCTCACGCCGCGACGCTAGTGGGGTTCCGATGTGACGTCAGGAGTCGCAAGGGCAAAGTGGTTTGCCCTTGCCGACGACGTCACACCGTGATCCTGACCGCCTCCAGCTGGTGCCGCTGGTCCATCGGGCTGCCGAAGTACCGCCAGTTGCCGTCCTCGGTGCAGCCCTGCTTCTGCCAGCCCACGTCCTTGACGTGGGTGTTCGGGCAGACGATGCCCTCGGTCGTCTTGAGGGTGAACCCCTCCAGCGAGGACACCGCCTCCTTGGTGCTCCCGAGGTACATGTCGACGCCGTCGCCGGCGCTCGCCCACTTGTCCCCGGTCAGCCAGCCCTCGACGACGTGGGCTCCGTTGCCGGAGACGCCCTTCGTGCCGGACACGGCGATGTTGAGCGCCTTGATCGGGAGGCTCTTGCCGACGGTGCCGGCCTCGGCGCCGTCGCACACCGGTTGCTGCCAGCCCTTGTCCGCCACGTAGGCGCGGTAGCAGATGTGCCGGCCGTCGCTGCGTTCGGCCAGCTCCTTCACCGCCGTGGCGGCGGTACGCACCGGCGGCTTGGCCTTCTTCGTCGGCTTCTCGGACGGCTCGCCACCGCCCCCACCGCCGCCACCGCCGCCGTCGCCCTTCGAGTCGGGCTGGGCGGACTGCGCCGCGGGCGACTCGGCCGGGGCCGGGGGAGCCGCGCTGGGCAGGGTCTCGGGGGTGGCACTCGGGCTGGGGGCCAGAGCCGCGCCGGCCTGCTCCGTCTGCTCGGTCGCGCTCGTACGCACCTGCGGCTTGTACGCGATCCAGATCATCACGAACGCGATCGCCAACGCCAGGAAGATCCCGAAGAACGTGGCCAGCCAGCGCGGCAGGAACCCACGCTGCACATACGTCCCCTCGACATCCGTCGGATCCGTCCCCGACCGCTTCACCGACAGCGTGTACGGACGCTCCTCCTTCGAACCGAACCAGATGATCTCCCGCGGCTTCAGCGTCGTCTCCACGAACGCCGCACGCCCCGGCTCGATCTGCACATTCCCCGGACGGATCTCGTACGACAGATGATCCCCGTTGTCGCTCCCCGCGACCGACGCCGTCACCTTCGTATTGCCCAGGTTGTCCACCGCCAGCCGCGGACGCCCCCGGAAACGCCCCTTCACCGTCGGCGGCACCAACTCCGCACGCACCTCGGTGAACGCCGTGATCGTCAGATTCCCCTCAGGAACCGTCACCGCATCCGGATGCTCCGTCGGCGTAATCCGCACCGCATACGGATTCGGCCCCGCCACCGCATCCGACGTTCGCGGCGGAGCAAACGTCAGCTCCACCGTCCCCGTCGTCCCCGGATACAGACGCAACGTCTGCGGCTCCACCGTCGTCCAGGGCGACACATCCCCGACCGGCTCGAACCGATACTCATCCACCACGTCACCGGTATTGCGCACTCGCAACCGCACACGCGTACTGCTGCCGGGGTCCACAGTCGCGGACGCGGGCTCCAGCGAAGTCCACAGGCTCACGGCGTAAACGTACGAATTGGACGGCAGGCTGTCAGGGGCTTTCAGGGCAGGGCACGTTGCCCCGACGGGCCGACCGGCGAGGGACGGGAACTAGTCCCTTTCCTCGGCGGACCGCTGGGCGACGACGGACGGGGCGACGTCGACGCCGGACTCGAAGGCCGCGCTGTCGGCCACCGCCGCGACCTCGGAGCTCTGCCCGGGATCCGTGTGGGAGGGGCCGGCGCCGTTGTTGACTCCCGTTTCCTTGATGCCCTTGCTGTTCTTGTCGAGGTGGCTGGCCTCGTGGGCGAGGATCCCCTCGTTGCCGATGGCGGACGGGCCGAGGTACACGTCCATGCCGATCGTCATGGCCTCGGCGCCCATGGCCGCCGTCGCACGCTGAGCGATCGCGTCGCTGTGAACCCGGCCCTCGGCGATCTTCGGGTTCTGGTAGAACGACGTCGCCTTGGCGAGGAACGACCCGGGGAGCGACGAGGAGGGCGTCTCCTTGGCGGCGGCCAGGAGCTGGCTCTGTCCCTCCGGGCTCCTGTCGTCGATCCCGTCGTGCCCGCAGCCGGCGCCGTGCTGATGCTGCTCCGCGTCGAAGCGGCGCTGGACGACACTGCTCACCGCCGCGTTCCCGGCCTGGTTCTGGAGGGTCAGCATCCGGTCGGCCGTGCTGCCGAGCGGGGAGGCGCGGCGGGCCGGGCGCTTCTCACCGGTCTGCTGGTCGGCCTGGTTCTCGTGTGCGCGCACAACGCTCCCTCGGCGGATGGTGGCTCGGCACAGGACGGGACTCTCGCAGGTCTACCCGGGCCGGCCGCCCCGCGCAACGGCCGTGAGGGCAGGCTTGAGGGCAGGCGGCGGATCACCCCGAGGAGAGCTGGTTGGTGATCTCCTTCTCCCAGGCCCCCTGCTGCGCCGGGTCGTTGAGCGATTCCGCCCACTCCTCCTCCGACCGGTGGTGCTGGGCCGGGCCCGCCTTGAGGACCACGAGCAGGGCGCGCGCCGACCGGCGGATGTCCTCCGGAACGTCCCTGCCCACGCGGACGTCCGGACCGGCCGCGAGCGCGTAGAGCTTCTGCGCCATGTGGTGGCGCTCGCCCTGCTTGACGGACTTCGTCACCTTGAAGAACTCCGCGACGGCATCGCGCCGTCGGACGCCTGTCGCCTCGGCCCCCTCCGTCCGCTCCGCCTCGTTCTCGTCCTGCGCCAGCGTGGGCCGGGCCCACCGGTCGGGATGCCGGGCCTCGACGTAGCGGTTGGAGCCCGCCCGGGCCCCCTTGTAGAGGGCGTTGCCGAGCAGGAGGGCCGCGGCCGCACCGGCCACGGCGGGTGCCGCCGGACCGCTGACCGCCCCGGCGGCGGCCGCGATCGCCAGCCCGCCGGCGGCGGTACGCACCGAGTTGCCGCCCAGGTTGGCGACGCGCTTGGCCAGCTTGGTGTGCTGCTTGTGGCGGGCGTACTGGCGCAGCCCGACGATCTCGGCCTGCAACTGACCGTTGAGCCGGGCGACCTGGGTCGCGAATTCGCCGATCTCGGTTTCGGTTGCCCGCGTCTGCTCGGCTGTCGCCGCGCCCAGCCGCGCCTGCGCCCGGCCCAACTGGTCGAGTACGTCCTGGAGCATGTCGGCCGCCATCGGCGCCGCGTCCGGGGCCTCCAGGTCCAGTGCCTTGAGCCGGCTCTTCTTGGTGTACGTCTTCCAGACCGCGGGGATCTCCCTGAGCACCGCGATCATGGAGAAGGCCACGGTGGCACCGCCGGTCAGCTCCCCGAGGGCGGTCACCCCGTTCAGGTTGCCGGAGTTCTTCACCGCGGCGTTGGCCATGCTGCTGAGGTCACCGACGACCATGCTGCCGCTCGATGCCACGCCGAGCGGCTTCCCCTTCATGTCCTTCCTGGACTTGTGGGAGGCCGGACCGGTGTCGTGGCGGCTCTTGCGCGCGGTGTTCAGGGTGCGCAGGTCGTTGATGACTCCCAGGGCGTCGGTGACGAAGTTGATGCCGCTGCCGACCTGTCCCATGACCGCGGTGGTCTGCATCTCGCCGGTGTCCGACGTGGCCTTCGCCTGCGTCCTCACGCCGGCTTCGGTCGGCGCGTTGACGCGGGTGGCCATCGTGTCCGGTGTGTCGAGGACCTTCTTGGACTTGTCGGCCTTGGCCTCGGTGCCCAGGAGCTGGTCGACCTTCTCGTTGACCCGTCCGAGCTTCGCCCCGTAAGCGGCCAGGCGCTGCCGCAGCCCGCGTCGGCGCTGCTCCACCTCCTCCTGGCTCCGCTGCTCCTCGGCCGCCTCCCGCTCCTCTGCCACCGCGGCCCGTTCCTCCTCGGCCACGACCTGCGCCTCCTCCGCCGCCGGCGCCTCCTCGGCCACGATCTGCTCCGCGGGGGCCACCACCTGCTCCCTCTCGGCCACCACCGGCTCCGGCGGGGCCGGTTCCACCTCCGTCACCGCCCCCTGTCGACGGCGCGCGGCCTCCTCCGCCTGCCCGTGCACCGCGGCGACCGCGTTCATCCTCGCCGCCGTCCGCCGGCGCCGCTCCGCCTCCGCCTCCGGCCGCCGGCGACCCGCCGCGGCCGCCTCCGCACCCACCTGCCGGTGCGCCTCCGTCACTTCCTCCCGCCGACGGCCCTCGGCCGCCGCCTCCGACGCCACCGCCCCCACCCGTCGACGCCGCTCGGCCGCCGCCTCCGGCCGTCGGCGACCCGCCGCGGCCGCCTCCGCGCTCACCGCTCCCACCCGGCGGCGCTGCTCCTCCTGTTCGGCCAGCTCCCGTGAGGCGGCGGCACCCCGCAGGTCGGCCGGAGCGGAGTTCGACCGGGCGCGTCCGGTCAGCAGGTCCGCGCCGCCCGAGCGCTGGACCACCTCGGCCACGGCCCTGTTGCCCGCTTGGGCCTGCAAGGAGGCCATGGAAGGCTGCGTCTGCCGGGGGAGGCGCCGAGCCGGAGAAGCGGTGTCCGTGCGAGGGGTCTGCGTTTCGTGCAAGCGGTCCGGCACGGACAACTCCTCCTCGTGAACCTGGGATGACATCCTGGCGAACTGGCACTCAACACAAGATGTTGAAGCAAAAATGGCCGCATTCCACAGAGAAGGGCGACGACTCTGCCCCAACGGGCACGAGAGGGGGCAGCAGTCATGCCCCTGGACCGGCCCCCGAGGACGTTTCGACGGCGGCAACGCGCGCGTGAAGCTGGGGGGCGTCCTGTCTCGTACCCCGAGGAGAGCAGAGCATGCCGTCCTACCTGTCGCCCGGCGTCTACGTCGAGGAGGTGGCCAGCGGCTCGCGCCCGATCGAGGGGGTGGGCACCTCGGTGGCGGCCTTCGTCGGTCTCGCCCCGACCGGCCCGCTGAACGAGCCCACGCTGGTGACCAACTGGACGCAGTACGTCGCGGCGTTCGGTGACTTCACCGGCGGGTACTACCTCGCGCACTCCGTCTACGGGTTCTTCAACAACGGCGGTTCCGCCGCCTACGTCGTCCGCGTCGGCGGTTCGGCCGAGGACGCGGCCGGCGACGCCACGGACGGTTCCGCCGCCCCCGCCGCCGTCACCGGCAGCGCCGCCAAGGCCGCCCTGCCCGCCGCCGAGCCCAAGCAGCTCGGCACGTTCGCCGTGACCGCCACCGGTGAAGGCCAGACCGGCCCGCTGACCGTCGAGGTCGCCGACCCCGAGGGCGAGGGCCCCGCCGAGCGCTTCAAGCTGATCGTCAAGGACGGCGAGAAGGCCGTCGAGACCTTCGACGTGAGCGCCAAGAAGGGCAACCGCTCCTACGTCGTCACCCAGGTCAAGGAGCGCTCCAAGCTCATCACCGTGACCGAGGCCGCGCCGTCCGCGCAGCTGGCCCGTCCGGAGAACCAGACCCTGACGCTGCCCGCGCCGCCGTCCGCCTCCCCCGCCGTTCCGGTCGAGCAGGCCGAGAGCGCGCACCCCGGCCCGGCCCAGTACCTCGGCGACTCCTCGGACCGCACCGGCTTCGGTGGTCTGGAGGCCATCGACGAGATCTCCATGGTCGCGGTGCCCGACCTGATGGCCGCCTACCAGCGCGGCGCGATCGACCTGGAGTCCGTCAAGGCCGTCCAGCTCGGTCTCATAGCCCACTGCGAGCTGATGGGCGACCGCGTCGCCATCATCGACCCGCCGCCTGGCCAGAACGCCCGTCAGATCCGCGTCTGGCGCCAGGAGACGGCCGGCTACGACTCCAAGTACGCCGCGCTGTACTACCCGTGGATCAAGTCCTTCGACCCGGCGACCGGCCAGTCCCGCCTGGTTCCGCCGAGCGGCCACGTCGCCGGCATCTGGGCCCGCAACGACTCCGAGCGCGGCGTGCACAAGGCGCCCGCCAACGAGGTCGTGCGCGGCGCCGTCGACCTGGAGCTGCAGATCACCCGCGGCGAGCAGGACCTGCTCAACCCGATCGGCGTCAACTGCATCCGCTCCTTCCCCGGCCGCGGCATCCGCGTCTGGGGTGCGCGCACCCTCTCCTCCGACCCGGCGTGGCGCTACCTGAACATCCGCCGGTACTTCAACTACCTGGAGGAGTCGATCCTGATCGGCACCCAGTGGGTGGTGTTCGAGCCGAACGACCACAACCTCTGGGCCCGCATCCGCCGCAACGTGTCCGCGTTCCTGGTCAACGAGTGGCGCAGCGGCGCCCTCTTCGGCCAGAGCCCGGCTGAGGCCTACTACGTCAAGTGCGACGAGGAGACCAACCCGCCGGAGTCGGTCGACCTCGGCCGGGTCATCTGCGAGATCGGCATCGCGCCGGTCAAGCCCGCCGAGTTCGTGATCTTCCGGCTGGCCCAGTTCTCCAGCGGCAGCGGTGAGCTGGAGGAGTAGGACCCGCGTCCTGCACCCCTCAGCACCGCCCGCCTCTTCCTTTCACTCAGACACCTAGAAGGACAGCGAACCAATGGCACTCATGCCGGGTGACTCCCTCACAGCGAATAACTTCGGCCTCCAGATCGACGGAGTGATGGTCGAGTACCTCGCCGAGGTCAGCGGCCTCTCGCAGGAACAGGACGTCATCAAGTACCCGCAGAACAACAGCGCCACCGGCAAGGCGGAGACGGCCGTCCTGCCGGGCAACAAGAAGGACGGGCAGTGCACCGTCGTGCGCGGTATGACCCAGTCCTCGTCGTTCAACCAGTGGATCAACGACTCCATGAACGGCCGGATGAGCACGGCGCGCAAGAACGCCTCCATCATCCTCATGGACTACGAGGACAACCCGGTGAAGCGGTACAACCTCCGCAACGCCTGGTGCAGCAAGATCGACGCGAGCACGGTGAAGGCGGGCGACACCTCCGCGCTGACCGAGACGGTCACCATCGTGTTCGAAGAACTGGTCGTCGAATAATGCGGCGTGCGGCCGGCGGGGCGCCTGCGGCCCCCGCGGCCTCCGAGGCCCCTCAGACCGCGGCGGTGGGAGCGGACTTCCCCCGTTCGGCTCCCGCCGCCGCACCCGCGGAGACACCTGCCGCGACGGCGCCTCGGCAGCAGTTGCGCACCGAGTTCCCCTTCGAGCTGCCGCGCGGGTACGTCGACGAGTCGGGCACGGTCCACCGGGACGGTGTGATGCGCCTGTCGACGGCCCGGGACGAGCTGATCCCGCTGCGCGACGTGCGGGTGCAGGAGAACCCGGCGTACCTGTCGGTGGTGCTGCTCGGCCGGGTCATCACCCGGCTGGGCACGCTGTCGATGGTGCACGACGGGATCGTGGAGAACATGTTCGCCTCCGATCTGGCGTTCCTCCAGGACTTCTACCGCCAGATCAACGCGGAGGGGCACACCCGCGCGGCCGTCGAGTGCCCGCACTGCTCGGAGCCCTTCGAGGTGGAACTCGGCGGGAGCCGCCTGGGGGAATCGTGACGTACGCGACCGACCGGCTGCATGAGGAGATCGCGTACGTCGCCTACCACTTCCACTGGGGCCTGGAGGCGATCCTGGACCTGGAGCACCAGGACCGCCGCCGGTACACGGACCAGATCGCGTCCCTCGTGACGCGTGGCATGGCGGAGGGCTGATCGTGGGATTCCTGGACCGGCTGCGGGGCCGTCGGGACGGCGTCGGCGGGGGCGGGACCACGCCCCCGCCCGAACCCCCGGGTACCGACCCGGGTACGGACCCGGGCGGGAGCAGCACGGGCGGGAGTGTCACGCCCGCGCCCGCTCCCGCACCCGTGGCCGTCGCCGCGTGGACGGGCCTGCCGCCGATCCAGCGGGCGACGGGTACGGCACGTACGGGAGTGGCGGACGCCGGGTTCGGCGGCCGCCTTCCGACGTGGCAGAACCCGTCGTTCACGGGGGCGCCGTCCCCCGCGGTCCTCGACCCCGCGTCCGGCGACGGCATGCTGTCCGGCGCGGTCGGCACGCCGTCCCGTCCGGCGGCCGGTCTCGAACACCCCGCGCGGTCACTGCCGTCGGCCTCGCCATCCGCCGCACCGCCGGTGCAGCGGATGCCGGTCGCCCCGCTGCGGGCGATACCGGCGGACACCCCGACGCCGACGGCTTCCACCGCTCAGGCGCCGGGGGCGCGGTCCGTCGGTCCCGCCGTGCCGGGTGCGCGCGCGGGGGCGTCCGCCGGTCCGGCGGCCCGTCCGGGTGCGAGGGGCGCGGCTCCCGCCGCGCCGAGTGCGCGCGGCGGTGGACCGGCCCCGTCGTCGCCCGCGCCGGCCGCGCCGGTCCAGCGGTCGCGCTCCACCGGGTCCGCGTCGTCCACATCGTCCACGTCGTCCGCGGCACCCGTGAACCCCTCGCCGCAGGCGGCCCGTGGTGTCCGCGTGACACCGGTGCCGCCCGCGCCGCCCCGCCCGCGGCAACCGCTGACCAAGGCCCCGTCCGGGTCGCCGGCCGTGCAGCGCCGCGCCCTGCCCTCGACCCGCCGGACCGCCGACGCCCCTGCCAAGTCCTCCGGTACGGCGCCCTCGTCGAGTGCCGGCGACCGAGCGGAACCCGGCTCGGCACCGGCCGGGCCCGCCGCCCCGGCCCCTGTTTCCGGCGATTCCGGCGGCGACGCCGCGGCCACGCCGCCCGTGGCGCCCCCGGTAACCCCGGTGCAACGGGCCGTGCGCCCGCAGCAGCAGGGCCCGGCCGCCGCCGACTCCCCGGCCAACCCGCCCGTCCAGCGGTCGGTCCCCCGTCCGCCTGCTTCTTCCGGCGGCGCCCCGGCCTCCAACGCCCCGGTGCGCGGCTCCTCTTCGCAGTCCGGTGACGGCGCGGCATCCGGTACGCCGGGCACCCCGCCCGCCCCTCCGGTGCAGCGTGTGACGCGGGCCTCGGGCAGTCCGGCCTCCCCGGCCCCGGCCGGCGGTGCCTCCTCGGGTACGCCGGTCCAGCGGGCCGCGTCACCTCGGCCGAGCCGGTCGGCCCCGACGCCGGGCAAGGGCGCGCCGACTACGCCGGACGCACCGCCGACCACTTCGGCGGGTCCGGCCACTCCGACCTCTGCGGCCACTCCGGCGACTCCGGCCCAGGGCGCGTCCTCGCCGTCCGGCGGCGGCACGGCGTCCGGTGCGCCGGTCCAGCGGGCCGCGTCACCTCGGCCGAACCGGCCCGCACCCGCGGCGGGCAAGGGCGCGCCGACCGGCACCCCGCCCACTCCGGCCCAAGGCACCACCTCGCCGTCCGGGGGCGGTACGGCGTCCGATACGCCGGTGCAGCGGGCCGTTCCCCGGTCCGGCCCGGCACCGGCCACCCGTCCCGACCCCGCCCCTGGAGCCGGGGCCGCCGACCCCGGTGAGCGCCGGCCCGCCACCGCACCGGAGCCCACGACGACCGGTTCCCCCGTGCGGCGGGCGGTGCCGGAGCAGCACCCCCGCACCGAGGCGCCCTCCCGTGCCGGCTCCGGTTCCGGCGCTTCCCGTCCGGGCGGGGACGCCGCGTCCGCCCCCGGCACGGACGCGGCGCCGCACACGCCGGTGCAGCGGGCCGTTCCCCGGTCCGGCAGCGCGCCGAGCGGCCGGAGCGACCTCCCCGTGCAGCGAGCCGTGCCCGCCTCCCGCGCCGACCGCGGCGCTACCGGCGGCTCCGAGCGGCGGGCCTCCTCCACCCCGGCCAACCCCACGCCCCGGACCAGCGGCACGGCGACACCGACGCCCACGCCCACGCCATCCCCCTCGCCGGAATCCACCCCGACGAGCGGCGGCACGGCGCCCGGGACCCCGGCCCAGCGGAGCACCGCCCCGCAGGACCGCCCCTCCGGCGCCGCCGACCGCACGCCGTCGGCACCCGACCGCACCGCGCCGAGCGGCACCCCGGTCCAGCGAGCCGTCACCCGGCCCGCCCCCGTGACCCCCGCCCCGCCGGTCCAGCGTGCCGTGGGCCCGGTCAACCCCGCGCCCGGCAGCGGCCGTACGGGAACACCCTCCGCCGCACGACCGACGGGCACCGGCGACGGGCCCACCGCTGCGCAGCGGCCCTCCCCGACGCCCCCGCCCGCGAACCGGCAGCCCGAGCCCGCCGCCCGGCCCAGCACCCCGACGGGCGCCCAGCAGCCCCTCGTCCAGCGGAGCGCGGCGTCCCCCGGCAGCCCCACGGCACCGCAGCCCGCACAGCCCACCCAGCCTTCCCAGGCGGCCGTCCCCCCGGTCCAGCGCGCCACGAACACGTCGATACCGACCGGCACGACGCGGCCCCCGGTGCAGCACGCCACGGAGCGCACCGCAGAGACACCGCAGCCGCAGCCGCCCGCCGGGGGCCCGGCGCCCGCGTCGGCCCCGCCGGTGCCCCCCACCCGCCCGGTGCAGCGCAGCGCCACGCGCCGTCCGGGGCTCGGAGCCCCCACCACGGCCAAACCGGCCGACGCCGTACGCCCGACCGCGCTCCCCTCCACCGCCCCGCAGGCGCCCGTGCCCCCCGCGGCCCAGGGCCCGTCGGCCCCGTCTCCGTCGGCCCCCGCCCCGCGTCGCTCCTCCCTCGGCGCGCCCCTCTCCACGCCGCCCTCGGACACCACGCCGATCACCTCGGCCTCGGCCTCGGCACCGGCACCGGCACCGGCACCGGCACCGGTCTCGAACGCCCCGCTCAGCGGCGGCCGTACGGACCCGCCGGTCCAGCGAGCCGTCGCCCCGGTCGCGGCGCCGACCGTCACGAAGACCGCGCCGACCGTCACGACGACCCTGCCGACGGTCACCGCCCCTCCCGCCGTGACCGGGACCGCGCCGACGGTCGCGGCGCAGGCATCGACGCCCTTCCCGACCACGGCCTCTCCGCTCCCCTCCCCGGGCTCCTTCTCCCCGGCACCGGCCGTCCTCGCCCCGCCGTCGCCGCCGGCGCCGTCGCTGCCCGTCGCCGGTGGCCCGACCGTCCAGCGCGCCGCGGCAGGCCGCCCCGCGCCCGCCAAGGCCGTCCCGCTGCGCCGGCCCACGGCACCCGCGGCCACCGCCACCGCCACGCCGCTCCCCGTGGCGCCCCTGACTCCTCCCCCACCGGCCCCGGCCACCCCGCTGCACGCGCCCGCCCCGCAGCCGGCCCCGGCCCCGGACACCACCTCCGTTCCCCCGGTGCAGCGCCTCTTCGGCCTCAGCCGGGGCCGCACCACCCGCACCCTCGCCGCCGCGGCCGCGCACGCCGCGGTCCTCCCGCTCAACCGGACCCAGGGATCGTCACAGCAGGCCCCGCCGGACGACCCGCCCCCGGCCTACAGCCCCACGTCCCCGCCGAACGACCCGCCCGCCCAGTCGGCCGGTTCCGCCCGGCGTCCGGAGGCGTCGGAGCCGCCGCCCGGATACACGAGCGTCCCGGAGGGCGGGCTCGACCCGAATCAGCTCACCGAGTTCCAGCTCGACGCGCTGGTGAACCGGATCATCGGCCGCGTCACCCGGCTCGTGCGCACGGAACTGCGCATGGACCGTGAACGGATCGGCAGACTGCGCGACCCCCGCTGACCGGCGACCTCCCCAGCACACCCGACAGAAAGGCCCACTCGCGATGTCCCGCAAGGATCCGGGCTCCACGGTTTTCTTCAGCCTCGCCATCGACGGCGAGAGCCTCGGTTACTTCAACGGGTGCGAGGGCCTGTCGTCCCAGGTGGAGATCGAACAGCGGCAGGAGGGCGGCAACAACGGCTTCGTGTGGCAGCTGCCCACCCGCGTGTCCTTCTCCAACATCCGGCTGACCCGGCCCATCACGCCGGACACCGCCAAGGTCGCCAAGTGGATCTCCTCCGTGCAGACCGGCATCAACCGGCCCACCGCGCAGATCTCGGCGCTGCGCGCGGACGGGTCGCTGGTCGCCCGATGGGGGCTGATCGACGTACTGCCCGTCAGCTGGCAGGGCCCGAGTCTCGACCCCAACAACCCGGCCGTGGCCAACGAGGTCCTTGAGATAGCCCACCACGGCTTCACCGACTGACGGCGCCGAGGGACTGAGAGGAAGACCCATGGCAAAAGGCAGCAAGGGCGCCGGCAAGAGCCTCGTACGCGCCAACCTCGCCATCCACGAGCCCCCCACCGGCACGAGCACCACGCCCGGTGCGCTGATGCGGACCTTCGGCTTCGAGTTCAACCCGGCCCAACTGTCCCTCACCCAGCGGACCCAGTGGCAGGCGACCCCGACGGCGGCGGTGCGCAAGGCCGCGAAGCCGCAGTTCATGGGCGCCGAGCCGCGGGAGATGACGCTGGAGATCTTCCTGGACTCCTCCACCAAGCCCAACGGCAACACGGTGCTGAAGAAGGTCGAGTCGCTCCTCAAGTGCTGCGAGGTGACCGCCAAGAGCCTCGCCGCCGACCAGCCGTCGCCGCCCTGGGTGGTCTTCGAGTGGGGTTCGTTCTCCACGGCCCGGTTCACCGCGTACGTCGCCTCCATTGAGGCGTCGTACACCCTCTTCGGCACCTCCGGCATCCCCATCCGCGCCACCTGCCAGGTGCACCTGGTCGAGATCCCCGGCCCGACCAAGGGGCAGAACCCGACCTCGGGCGCGCTCACCGCCCAGCGCGTGCACCGGGTCGTCGCGGGCGACTCGCTGCAGTCGCTGGCCTGGCGGGAGTACGGCAGTGCCAACGCGTGGCGCGCGATCGCCGAGGCCAACGGCATCGACGACCCGTCCCGTCTGCCGACGGGCACCGAACTCATGCTGCCCGCCACCGAGGAGGTGCCTCACTGATGGTGCGTCCCGCGTTCTCCAGCATCGTCCAGGTGCGCATCGGTGCCGCGAAGCTGCCCGACGACATCGCCCTCATGCTCGTCGACGGCTGGGTCGACCAGGGCATGAACGTGCCCGCCGCCTTCCGCCTCACCTTCCGCGACCCCGACCACCTGGTCCTCGGCAAGCTGGGCGTCAAGTTCGGCACCAGGGTGGTCATCACCCCGGTCGCCGACGGCCAGGGCGTCGGCAAGCCCCTGCTGACCGGCGAGGTCACCGCCATGGAGGCCGACTACGACGGCACCGGCAGCTACACCGTGATCCGCGGCTACGACTTCGGGCACCGCATGGTCCGCCAGCGCCGCGTGGCCGCGTACCGCAACCAGAAGGCCTCCGACATCGCCCGCAAGCTCGCCGCCATGGACGGCGTCTCCATCGGCCGGATCCAGCCGACGAAGGGCACCTACGGGTTCATCAGCCAGTCCAACGTCACCGACTGGGACTTCCTGGCCCGGCTCGCGGACGAGAACAACATGGTCATGTCCGTGGACGCCAAGGGGAAGTTCCGGTTCGTCAAGCCGAACCCGTCGGCCGGTGCGCCCTCCCCGCAGACGGACGGCGACAAGAGCGCCTTCGTCCTCCAGGCCCGCCACGACATCAAACGGCTGCGGGCCGCGGTGACCGCCGCCGACCAGGTCGGCAAGGTCGAGTCGCGGGGCTGGAACGTCACCACCAAGAAGAAGATCACCGAGGTCGCGCCCGCCACGACCGACCCGGGCATCAGCATCGGCTCCACGCCGGGCGAGGCGGCCGGCAAGTTCAAGACCGCCAAACTCGTCGAGACGGCCAACCCCTACGACAAGCAGGACGAGGTCCGGCACGCGGCGCAGGCCCTCGCCGCCGACGTCACGTCCTCCTTCGCCGAGCTGGAGATCGCGGTGACGGGCAGCCCCGACCTGCGGCCCGGCGTGCCCGTGGCGCTCAGCGACGTCGGCAAGCCCTTCGAGGGCAAGTACACCGTCACCTCCGTGCGCCACCACTTCGGCGACAGCGAGCCCTACCAGTCCTGGGTCACGGTCAGCGGACGCCAGTGGCGTTCCCTGTACGGGCTGGCCTCGGGCGGCGGCGGCGGTGCCGCGGACCCCGCGAGCGCGCTGCGGCTGCCCAGCGTCGCCAACGCCCTCGTCACCGATGTGCAGGACCCCCTCAAGCAGGGCAGGGTCAAGCTCCAGTTCCCGTGGCTGGACGACACCTACGTCAGCGACTGGGCGCGCAGCGTGCAGCTGGGCGGCAAGGGCGGCGGCGGTGTCTTCCCGATGGACGTCGGCGACGAGGTGCTGGTCGCCTTCGACCGCGGGGCGCTGGACCACCCCTTCGTGATCGGCGGGCTCTACAACGGCCGCGACCTGCCGACCAAGGTCAACGACGTACCGCTGCACGACGGTCTGAAGAAGCAGGCCACCCGGCACACCCTGTCCGACCGCCAGGGCAACCGCGTCGACCTGCTCAGCCAGCGGACCGGCATGCGCAAACAGGGCGTCCGGATCGCCAGCGGCAACGACAAGCTGACCATCAACCTGGACCGCACCAAGACCGAGATCACCGTCGACAGCAAGGGCTCGGTCAGCATCACCGGCAGCCGCTCGGTGTCGGTGGAGGCGGGCATGGACCTCACCCTGGAGGGACGCCGGTCGGTGACGGTGAAGAGCGGCGGACCGCTCCTCCTCCAGGGACGGGGCCTGGTCAACCTCAAGTCGATGGCCGGCACGGTCAACGTGAGCGCGATGGGGGCCCTGCTCATGAACGCGACCGGCGCCATGACGCTCACCGCCACGGGACTCGTGTCGGTCACCTCCGTGGCCAACGTGAACATCAAGGCGATCAAGGTCGACCTCATGGGTGCCGTCTTCGTCAACACCATCAAGTACCCGCTCCCGGCATGACCGGACGCACCGCAAGAGGAAGGCAGGAGGCCCCCTGATGGCCGAACAGTTCGTCGGCTCCGGCTGGTCGTTCCCGCTGCGCATCGGGCCCACCGGCGGCATCGCCCTGGTCAGCGGGGAGCGGGAGATCGAGGAGGCCATGCAACTGGTCCTGGCCACCGCCCCCGGCGAGCGGCCGATGCGCCCCGAGTTCGGCTGCGCCATCCACGACCTCGTCTTCGCGCCGGTCAACGAGCAGACCGCCGGCCGCATCCAGCACGAGGTGTACACCAGCCTGGACCGCTGGGAGCCGCGCATCGAGGTGCACGAGGTCGAGGTCACCACCGGCACCGACCAGAGCGTCCTCTACATCGACGTGCGCTATTCGATCCGCGGCACCAACAACCCGCGCAGCCTGGTCTTCCCGTTCTACGTCATCCCCTCCCACGACGAGCCGGATCTCCCCGACAGTCCGGCCGGCCCCGCCGGCCTACCCGGCTCTCCCGAAAGCGGCCTCTGATGTCCCTGCCCTCCCCGAACCTCGACGACCGCCGCTTCCAGCAGTTCGTCGACGACGCCAAGCGCTACATCCAGCAGCGCGCCCCGGAGTGGACCGACCACAACGTCTCCGACCCCGGCGTCACCCTCGTCGAGACGGTCGCCCACATGGCCGACCAGATCGTCTACCGCCTCAACCGGGTGCCGGAGAAGAACCACCTCGCCTTCCTCGACCTGGTCGGCATCACGCTCTTCCCGCCGTCCGCCGCCCGCACGGAGGTCACCTTCTGGCTCTCCGCGCCGCAGGAGGACACCATCCTCGTGCCGGTCGGCTCCGAGGTCGCCACCCTGCGCACCGAGCGGGACGAGGCGGTCGTGTTCGCCACCGAGGGCGACCTGGCCGTCGTGCCCTGCTCGCTCAGCCGTCTCGCCGTCCAGCACCAGGGCGAGGCCGTCACCGACCGGACCACGGACCTCGCCGAGGGCAAGGATTTGATGTGCTTCGCCGAGGCCCCCCGCCCCGGCGACTGCATGCTCATCGGCCTCACCGCCGCCACCCCGCACTGCGCGCTCGCCCTGGAACTCGACAGCCGCGTCGACGGTGTCGGCGTCGACCCCCGGCAGCCTCCGCTGGTCTGGGAGGCCTGGACGGAGGACGGCTGGCAGCCCTGCGAGGTCGACCGGGACGGCACCGGCGGTCTCAACCGCCCCGGTGACATCGTGCTGCACATCCCCGGCGGGCACGTCCTGTCCCGCAACGGCGGCCACGAGGCGGGCTGGATACGCTGCCGGGTCACCGACCCGCTGCCCGGCCAGCCCTTCTACACCACCTCGCCGACCATCCACGCCGCCGAGGCGTACACCATCGGCGGCACCACCGGCGTCGTGCACGCCGAGTCCGTCCTCGACGAGGCGCTCGGCGAGTCCACCGGCCTGCCCGGCCAGCGGCTGCGGCTCGAGCACTTCCCCGTCGTCGCCGGCGACCCGCCCGTCCTCCTCCAGACCGCCGACGACGACGGCTGGCAGGACTGGCAGGTCGTCCCGCACTTCGCGGGCTCCCGCCCCGACGACCACCACATCACCCTGGACTCCGCCACCGGCGAGATCGCCTTCGGCCCCGCCGTGCGCGAGGCCGACGGCACGCTGCGCCAGTACGGCAGCGTCGCCCCCAAGGGCGCCGTCATCCGCGCCCTGCGCTACCGCACCGGCGGCGGCAGGGCCGGCAACGTGGCCCGCGGCGCCGTACAGGTGCTGCGCACCTCCATCCCGTACGTCTCCGAGGTCGTCAACCGTGAGGCCGCCCGCGGCGGCGTCGACGGCGAGACCGTCGAGGAGGCCAAGCTCCGGGCGCCGATCACCCTGCGCGCCCAGGAGCGCGCGGTGACCCTGCGCGACTACGAGGAACTCGCCCGCCGCGCCGCCCCCGAGACCGCCCGCATCACCTGCCTGGAGGGCGAGGAGGGCGACCACGGCGCCTACGCGGTCCGGGTCCTCGTGGTCCCGCAGGCCGTGCCGGACCCGGGCGGCCGGCTCCGCTTCGAGCAGCTCGTCCCCGGCGACGCCCTCCTCGGCCGCATCACCCGCCACCTCGACGAACGCCGCCTCATCGGCACCCGCCTGGCCGTCGGCCCGCCCTACTACCAGGGCGTCACCGTCGTCGCCACGGTGCACGCCTTCCGCGGCGTCGACACCGACCGGGTGCGCCGCCAGGCCCACGACGCCCTCTACCGCCACCTCGACCCGCTCACCGGCGGCGCCGACGGCAAGGGCTGGCCCTTCGGACGCCCCGTGCAGACCGGCGAGGTCTTCGCCGTGCTCCAGCGCGTGCCCGGCGTCGAACTCGTCGACGAGGTCGTCCTGCACCCCGCCGACCCGCTCACCGGCAAGCGCGGCGACCCCACCGACCGCATCGACCTGCAACCGCCCGCGCTGGTCTTCTCCTTCGACCACCGGGTCCGCGTGATCGGGGACGGCGCGTGACGGCCGCCGTGTCGCACCGGGGTTCCGTCGACGGACTCGGCTCCTCGCTGCCCATCGCCACGATGCTGCCGGCCGTCTTCGCCGACGACGACCTCGCGCTGCGCTTCGTCGGCGGGCTCGACGACGTCCTCGCGCCCATCCTCAACGTCCTGGACTGCCTGGACACCTACTTCGACCCCGCCCTCACGCCGGCCGACTTCGCGCAGTGGCTCGGCAGCTGGATCGGCGCCGAGACCGACGGCACCGAACCCGAGCCCATGCTGCGCGCGGCCGTCGCCGCCGCCGCCCGGCTGCACCGCGTACGGGGGACCCGGCAGGGCCTGTCCGAGGCCGTACGGCTCGCGTTCGGCGTGGAGCCGGAGATCAGCGAGAGCGGCGGCGCCGACTGGAACGCCCGTCCCCTCGGACCGTTCCCCGGGGCTCCCCGCCCCCACCTGCACGTCACCCTCCGGCTGCCCGAACCGAGACCCGGCGACACCCATCGCCTGGACACCCTGGTCGCCGCCGCCCGCCCCGCCCACATGCCCTACACGGTCGAAGTGACCGCCTCCGAAAGGACCCCGGAGAGATGACCACGCAGAACTGCGCCGAGTGCGGGACGCCCGCGGAACCGGGCCAGTCCTTCTGCGACGCGTGCGGCGCCGTACTCCGCTGGGACCAGGCCGGCGCCCGCACCGCGCAGCCCGCGACCGCATCGGCCGCCGGCCGGGACTCCGCCGCACCGCCCGCGGCCCCCGCCGGAGGCGGCCACCAGGCCACGGCGACCGCCCCCGGCGGCGCCGACGCGCCGTCCGGCGAGGCGGAGGACGGCCCGACCGTGCCGCAGCCGCGCCGCGCGGCGAGCGCGCCCGCCCCCGGCACGCCGGACACCGGTGCGGCGGCAGCGGGAGCGGCAGGAGCGGGTGCGGCGGCAGCCGGTGCCGCGGGAGCCGGCAGGGCCGCCGACGCGGATGCCTCCCCGGCCGCCTCCACCGCGTCCTCGCCTTCGGCCCCGGCGCCCTCCCGCGCCCCCGACACGGACGAGACCGCCCCCACCACCCCGGTGGCACCGGTGCCCGCACCGAACGCGCTCACCGACACCATGTCCGACCGCGCCCGCTCCCTCCTCGTCCCCGTGGCCGACCCGGAGGCGCAGGCTCCGGCACCGCCCCCCGGCATCGCCCCCGTCCTGCCCGGCCGCCCCGACGCGGACCGGCCCCAGGTCCGCGCCCCCGGCCACGTGGACATCGCCAACGGCCCGCCGTGCCCGTGGTGCTCCACGCCCAACCGCCCCGACCGCCACTACTGCGCGCGCTGCGCCATGCCCCTCGTCGCCGGCGGCGACCAGGCCGCCGTACGCGCCCCCTGGTGGCGCAGGCTCTTCGGCGGCACGCGCCGCGAGACCCCCTGGGCCGGCGACCGGCCGCGCCTGCGCCGGGTCTTCGACCGCATCGGCACCTGGATCACCATCGTCGTGGTCGTGACCCTGACCGTCCTCGGCTTCATGTACATCCCGGACGGCTACCAGGCCACCCGCGACCACTTCGCCAAGCGCGCCCCGGTCTCCCCGGACCGGATCACCGCCTCGCACTCCTACGCCGGCCACAAGCCCGAGCTGGTCATCGACCAGCTCAGCAACACCTGGTGGGGTCCCGGCATCTCGCAGTCCGGCAAGGGCGAATGGCTCGAGGCCACCTTCACCGAGCCCACCCGCCTGCTGGACGTCATCATCACGCCCGGCGTCTCCACCCGCGCCGAGAAGAACAAGGAGAGCGCCCTCCCGCACCGCGTGAAGGCGACGATCACCCTGAAGGACGGGTCGACCACGACCCGCGACCTCACCCTGGACCAGGGCGCCGGCGGCCAGCGACGCCCGTTCCGCGTCGGGGAGGTCACCAAGGTCCGCTTCACCATCGAGTCGGCCCACGCGGCCTCCGCGGACAAGCAGGTCGCCATCGCGGAGATCGAGTTCTTCGGCCGGTCCAGCGCCAACCGCTCCTGACCCGCGGCAGACCCTCGGGGCAGCCCTCAGCAGGCCGAAGGCCCGACACCGCACGGTGTCGGGCCTTCGGCCTGCTGCTTCTCCGAGCCCCCTGTCGGATTCGAACCGACGACCTTCGCTTTACAAGAGCGGCGCTCTGACCAGCTGAGCTAAGGAGGCACTCGCGCGGCGGCACGCGCGCGCGGGTCGCTCCACTCTACACAGAGCCCGGTGAACGGTGGGATTCGAAAATTTCGGCGAAGTTCACAGGTCCACAGGTACTGACAGATCAGGTGAACGCCGGGTACCGTCCTGAGCCAGCTACACCCGTGTGGACTACACCACCACCTTCCTACAACGGATCGTCCGGCACGTTCCTGCCGGTAGAAGGGGGCCCATTCACCATGGCCACAGTTACGTTCGACAAGGCGACCCGCATCTACCCGGGTTCCACCAAGCCCGCCGTCGACGGTCTCGACATCGACATCGAGGACGGCGAGTTCCTCGTCCTGGTCGGCCCCTCCGGTTGTGGCAAGTCCACCTCGCTCCGCATGCTCGCGGGGCTCGAGGACGTCAACGGCGGCGCCATCCGCATCGGCGACCGCGACGTGACGCACCTGCCGCCGAAGGACCGGGACATCGCCATGGTGTTCCAGAACTACGCGCTCTACCCGCACATGTCCGTCGCCGACAACATGGGCTTCGCGCTCAAGATCGCCGGCGTCAACAAGGCGGAGATCCGGCAGAAGGTCGAGGAGGCCGCGAAGATCCTCGACCTCACCGAGTACCTGGACCGCAAGCCGAAGGCGCTCTCCGGCGGTCAGCGCCAGCGTGTGGCGATGGGCCGCGCGATCGTGCGTGAGCCGCAGGTGTTCCTCATGGACGAGCCGCTGTCCAACCTGGACGCCAAGCTCCGCGTCTCCACCCGCACCCAGATCGCCTCGCTCCAGCGCCGTCTCGGCATCACCACCGTCTACGTCACCCACGACCAGGTCGAGGCCATGACGATGGGCGACCGCGTGGCGGTCCTCAAGGACGGTCTGCTCCAGCAGGTCGACACCCCGCGGAACATGTACGACAAGCCCGCGAACCTCTTCGTCGCCGGCTTCATCGGCTCCCCGGCCATGAACCTGGTCGAGGTCCCGATCACCGACGGCGGCGTGAAGTTCGGCAACAGCGTCGTCCCGGTCAACCGCGACGCCCTGAAGGCCGCCTCCGACAAGGGCGATCGCACGGTCACCGTCGGCGTCCGCCCCGAGCACTTCGACGTCGTCGAACTGAACGGCGGCGCGGCCAAGACCCTGACGAAGGACACCGAGGACGCCCCGGCCGGCATGGCCGTCTCGGTGAACGTCGTGGAGGAGACCGGCGCCGACGGCTACATCTACGGCACGGTCGACGTCGGCGGCGAGTCGAAGGACCTCGTGGTCCGCGTCAGCAGCCGCTCGGTGCCGGAGAAGGGCGCGACGGTCCACGTGGTGCCGCGGCCGGGCGAGTCCCACGTGTTCTCGTCGTCCACGGGCGAGCGCCTCTCCGACTGAACGTCCTCGCGCGGGTGATTTTCACCCGCGTTGACGAAAAGTGCCCCGCGGCCTGCTGCGGGGCACTTTTCGTTGCCGACAAACACCCGGGCAGAACGGACTTTTCACTCCCCGCGCGTCAACCCCCTACCCACTTCGGGGCTTCTCTTCATCCCCCGAAAGGGTGACTAAATGTCGCCAAATCATTACCGGGCGCTACCCTCACTCGCGTGAAGCACTCCGTGAAGCACTCCACCACCCGACAGACGCGACGCGGCCGGGGCCCCGCCCACCGGATCGGCCGCTCTCTCGCCTTCGTCCTGCCCGTCGTCCTGGTGCTCTCCGGGACCCTCGCGGTCACCAGGGTCAACTGGTCCGGGGACCCCTCGGACTCGGTGCTCGCCGCGTCGGAGGCCTCCTCGGCCAAGGCCTCCTCCTCCCGGACCGTCGCCCGCGCGCCGCACGAGGTGCTGCGCGACCGGCTGCTGACCGAGCTCCAGGAGGAGGACCCGGGCGTCGCCCTCACCCACCTCCAGGAGGCGGTGAACGAACGCCCGTCGCTGGCCGGCCACTGCGCGTCCATCGCCCGCGCCCTCGGCCGCGCCGCCGTCAAGGTGTACGGGCCGACACGGGCCCAGTCGTACTCCCGCCCCGTCTGCGACACCGCCTTCGCCTCGGGTGTGCTGGCCGCGCACGGCTGACGGGGCTTCGGGGGCCGGCGGGGCGCCGCGTACAGTTCGGGCATGACCGATCCGAACGCCGCGTCCCGCCACCCCGTTCAAGCCGTCGTCCTGGCGGGCGGACAGGGTTCCCGGCTGCGCCCGTACACCGACGACCGGCCCAAGCCGATGGTCGAGATCCCGGGCACCGGCACCCCGATCATCGGCCACCAGCTCGCCTGGCTCGCCGACGAGGGTGTGACGGACGTCGTGGTCTCCTGCGGCCATCTGGCCGAGGTGCTCCAGAAGTGGCTCGACAGCGCCGATCTGCCGCTCTCCGTCACCACGGTCGTCGAGACCGAGCCCCTCGGCCGCGGCGGCGGCCTCAAGTACGCCGCCGCGCACCTGCCCCACCCGGACCGGCCCTGGTACGCCACCAACGGCGACATCTGGACCCGTTTCTCGCTGCGCGACATGGCCGACTTCCACGCCGAGCGGGACGCCGTCGCGACCCTCGCCCTGGCCCGCCCGCGGCTGCCGTGGGGCGCCGTGCAGACGGACGGCTTCGGCCACATCACCGACTTCATCGAGGCCCCGCCGTCGACCTTCGAGATCAACGCCGGGGTGTACGTCTTCTCGTCCGCCTTCGCCGCGATGCTCCCGGAGCGCGGCGATCACGAGCGGACCACGTTCCCCAGGCTGGCCCGCGAGCGCCGGCTGTCCGGCTTCCCGATCCCGCAGGGCTCCTACTGGCGCGCGATCGACACCGCGAAGGACCTGACGGAAGCGGCCCGCGAGCTGGCGGCCCTGAGCGGCCGCTGAGGGGCTCGGCGACGTCTTCGCGGCCGCACGGGCTGCACCCACTGACCGTGGGCGACAGCGGGTCGGCACCCCCGCCATGGCCATCGGCCGCTCCAGTCGAGGCCGGCGCGTTCCCTTCGCGGGGCTCCGCCTCAGAAGCCCAGGTAGGTGAATCTGGCGGCGGAAGTTGCCTGCGAGCGGCGGGCGTTCGGCCAATCACCGGTTCACATCACAGAGCGTGGCGGTGGGTGGTACCGCGACGGGACCATCCGGGCGCAGGCTCTCTTCCTCGGGCCTGCTGGGGATGCCCCAGAACTGGTCTGGTTCAAAAGCAGTTACAGCGACGGCGCGAATCCAAGACCACGGCAGGACCTCAGCTCGCGCTCATGCCAGGTGCGTGGGCGCGCTTCGTCGCGTCCGCCTCGGAGCGCTGACGCCGCGACGGCACGCTCCCCGCGTCTGCCTCCTTCACAAGTCGGGGCCACTCGTCATCTCGTGAGTGGCCCCGACTTGCCGAGGACGGCACCGAACCAGCTACCCCAGGAGGCCGCCCACGAGGCGTCCGTTGCCCGGCTGGCCGGTGGAGGAGGAGCCGCCGCCCTCCTCGCTTCCGGAGCCCCCGGTGGAGCCCCCGGTGGAGCCGCCGGAGCCCCCGGAGCCGGTCGAGGTGCCCCCGGCTGTCGGTCCGGCCGTGGTGGTCGGCGCCTGGTCCCGGCCGGCCGGGGACGACTGCCGCGGCGGGGCCTGTCCGCCGGCGCCCTGGGTCTGGCTGGGCGTACCGCCGCCGGTGGTACCGCTCTCCCGGGTCGCGCCCGGTGTGGTCGCGGCTCCCGTGGAGGGGGTGGTGGCCCCGCTGGTCGCGCCCTGGGTGGGCGAGGCGGAGGCCTCCGGGCTCTTCGGCTCGCGCGTGCCGGGCTCCTGCGGGAGCGGGGCGCCGGGCAGTTCGTTGCGCGGGGACTCGCCGGGGCCGGGGACGACCACGCGGTCGGCGTCCCGGACGGCACCGCCGAGCAGCGAGCCGATCAGGAGGGTCGCACCGGCGACCAGGAAGGTGATGAGGGCGCCCCGGCGCAGGACGTAGCGGCGCAGGTCCCAGATGTCGGCGCGCGGGCCGAGCCGGCGCCAGGCGCTGCCGGCGAGTCTGCCGTCCACGGAGTAGACGGGCGCCCCGGCGATGATCAGCGGCGACCAGGCGGCGAGGTAGATGATGTCCGGCGCGTCGTAGACGGGGACGCTCTTCCAGCTGACGGTGACCAGGAGCGCGGCCGACAGGCCCGCGCCGATGACGGCGGCCACGCGCTGCCAGCAGCCCAGCACGGTCAGGACGCCCACCAGCACCTGGAGGAAGGCGATGACGAGCCCGGCGCCGACCGGGTGCGCGAGGGCGAACTGGCGCAGCGGCTCGGCGACGTCCCAGGGGTGCAGGGTGTTGAGCCACTTCACCATGGAGCCGCGTTCGCCGCCGTCGAAGTAGACGGGGTCGCAGAGCTTGCCCATGCCGGCGTAGATCGAGATGAAGCCGAGGAAGACGCGCAGCGGCAGCAGCACGACCCCGAGGTTCATGCGGCGGCCGGGGAAGTACGCATGCCGCGCCGGGTCGTCGGAACGGCGCCTGCCGCGCGGCTCGTCCGGGTCCGTGTCGTCGCCGTAGCCGTCGTGGCCCTCGTGGTCTTCGTGACCGAAGTCCTGGGCGGCGTAGGCGGGTTCGTCGTAGGCGCTGCCGACGGTGCGCATGGCCGGCAGCAGCCGGGTGCCCTCGGGGACGGGGCCGCGCTGGGCGCCGACGAGGGGTGTTTCGAGGGTCTCGGTGGCGGGGCCTCCGTCGTAGCCGTCGTAGTCGTCGTAGCCCAGGGGGTCCCCGCCGAGATCGACCCTGGGGATGACCTGGGTGGCTCCGGCGTCGGCGGCCGGGTCCTCGACGTGGTGACCGGCTCCCGCCCGCACCGCCTGGAGCAGCCGGTGCGCGCCGGTGTCGTCCGGGGCGGACCGTCCGCTCCACACGACGGCCCGGCGACGGCCCGGGGCGGCGGGCATGCGGGGGGTGGCCTGGGTGGCGCTCAAGTGCTGTGCGATCCGCGGCGACTGGGTCCGCCGGGCGGAGGCACCGAACTGCACGCGGAAACTCGCGTGGTTCACGATGACCTCGGCCGGATCGCTCGGCACCTTCACCATGCTCAGCGCGGGAGCGTCGTCGTATCCCGACGAGCGGTCCCCCGTGGGTGTGCGGGGTGTTCTGGTGTCCACGCTCATCTAACCGAGTGATGTGTCGTTAGGACACTGCCTTGACCGCCCGGATCTGTCCGGACCGCGTCAAACCAGCCCGGACCACCCGGAACACCCCGTGTGGGGGACGGACCCGAACACCCATCCCCCACCCGAAGAACCGATCACCCCGGGTCAGCGGCGTCGCCGCGCCGCCTCGTACAGCACGATCCCCGCCGCCACACCGGCGTTGAGCGACTCGGCGCCGCCCGGCATCGGGATCCGCACGCGGAAGTCGCAGGTCTCGCCGACCAGCCGGGACAGTCCCTTGCCCTCGCTGCCGACCACGATGACCACGGGTCCGTCCAGGGCCTCCAGGTCGCCGAGTTCGGCCTCGCCGTCGGCGGCGAGGCCGACGACCGTGATCCCGGCCTTCTGGTACGACTCCAGCGCGCGCGTGAGGTTGGTGGCGCGGGCGACCGGCGTACGGGCCGCCGTGCCGGCGGACGTCTTCCACGCACCGGCCGTCATCCCGGCCGCGCGCCGCTCGGGCACGACGACGCCGTGGCCGCCGAAGGCGGAGACGGAGCGGACGACGGCACCGAGGTTGCGCGGGTCGGTCACCCCGTCGAGGGCGACGATCAGCGGGTCCGCGCCCTCGTCGTGGGCGGCGGCGACCAGGTCCTCGGGGTGCGCGTACTCGTACGGCGGCACCTGGAGGACGAGGCCCTGGTGGTTGAGCCCGTTGGTCATCCGGTCCAGCTCGGGACGCGGCGCCTCCATGAGGTTGATGCCACCGCGCTCGGCGGCGAGCTGGAGCGCCTCGCGCACCCGCTCGTCGTTGTCGATGAACTGCTGGACGTAGAGCGTCGAGGCGGGCACGCCCTCGCGCAGGGCCTCGTAGACGGGGTTGCGGCCGACGACGAGTTCGGACGTCGAGCGCCCGCCCCCGCGCCGCTGCTGCTGCGTACGTCCCGTGGCGCGGCGCGCCTTCGCGTTGGCGGCGCGCTGCTTGGCGTGCCCCTTGCGCATCTCGGCGGGAGGCGTCGGCCCCTTGCCCTCCAGGCCCCGGCGCCGCTTGCCGCCGCTGCCGACCTGCGCGCCCTTCTTGCCGGACATGCGGCGGTTGTTCGCGGCCATGAGTTACCTGTCTCCGCTCTCTACGGGAGTGTGCGTGAAGCTGTGTTCTACGCGGTGTGTTCTATGCAGTGTGCCGCCCGGAGGGCCGGGCGGCACAATCGATCTACGGGACGGACCTCGCCGACCGGCCGGGTCAGCGCGACCCGAGGCTCCACCGGGGCCCCTGCGGGCTGTCCTCGATGACCAGTCCGGACTGTCCGAGGTGGTCGCGGATGGCGTCCGCCGTGGACCAGTCCTTCCGCCCCCGCGCGGCCTCCCGCTGGTCGAGCACCAGGCGTACGAGGCTGTCGACGACGTGCCGCAGGTCCTCGCCCTGCTCCTGCTCCCCCGCCCAGTGCGGGGCCAGCGGGTCGAGGCCGAGGACACCGAGCATGGCCCGCACCTCGGCGAGCCGCGCCACGGCGGCGTCCTTGTCGTCGGCGGCCAGCGCGCTGTTGCCCTGCCGGACGGTGGTGTGCACGATGGCGAGCGCCTGCGGGACGCCCAGGTCGTCGTCCATCGCCTCGGCGAAGGCGGGCGGCACCTCGGCGGCCGGCTCGACGGTCTGCCCGGCCAGCTCGGTGACGCGCTGCACGAAACCCTCGATGCGCGCGTACGCCGACTCGGCCTCGCGCAGGGACTCCTCGCTGTACTCGATGGTGGAGCGGTAGTGCGGGGTGCCGAGGTAGTACCGCAGCACGACCGGCCGCCACTGCTTGACCATCTCGGAGACGAGCACGCTGTTGCCGAGCGACTTCGACATCTTCTCGCCGCTCATGGTGACCCAGGCGTTGTGCACCCAGTATCGGGCGAAGGCGTCGCCGAAACCGACGGCCTGGGCGATCTCGTTCTCGTGGTGCGGGAAGATCAGGTCGATCCCGCCGCCGTGGACGTCGAACTCGCTGCCCAGGTACTTGTGCGCCATGGCGGAGCACTCCAGGTGCCACCCCGGGCGCCCCCGGCCCCACGGCGTCTCCCAGCTGGGCTCCCCGGGCTTCGCCGCCTTCCACATGGCGAAGTCCCGCGGGTCCCGCTTGCCGGTCTCGCCCTCCGAGGTGGGCTGGCGCAGGTCGTCGAGGTCCTGGTTGGACAGCGACAGGTAGCCGGGCAGGGAGCGGACGTCGAAGTAGACGTTGCCCTCGGCCTCGTAGGCGTGTCCGCGCTCGATGAGCCCGCGCATCATCTCGACCATCTCGGTGATGTGCCCGGTGGCGCGGGGCTCGTAGGTGGGCGGCAGGCAGCCGAGGGCGTCGTAGGCGTCGTTGAACGCCCGCTCGTTCTCGTACCCGATGGACCACCAGGGGCGGCTCTGCTCGGCCGCCTTCTTGATGATCTTGTCGTCGATGTCGGTGACGTTGCGGACGAACGTGACGTCGTAGCCGCGGTACGCGAACCAGCGGCGCATGATGTCGAAGTTCAGGCCCGACCGGATGTGCCCGATGTGCGGGGCCGCCTGCACGGTGGCACCACACAGGTAGATCGAGACGCAGCCCGGCGTGAGGGGGGCGAAGTCACGGATCTGCCGGGCGCTGGTGTCGTACAGCCGAATAGTCACGAGTCCAGGGTAGTAGGCCCCGAGGGGTGCCAGGGGCACACCGCCGACGTTGGTGCCCCACCTCTTGCCCGGCTGAGCCGGGCGGTCGTGGCGAGTCCAGCGCCTTGCCCGGCCGATTCGGGTGGTGGGTGGGCACAGGCCGGGGTCCAGGGGCGGAGCCCCTGGCGGGGCGCGGGGCAGAGCCCCGCACGGCGCGTCACCCGACGGCACCCCTCCCGCCGCCGCGCACCGCACCGCCCCACCTCGCCCGCCCGGCTAGGGAACCCGCACGACCAACGCCGTCGCCACCGCCATCAGCCCCTCCCCCCGCCCGGGAAACCCCAGCCCGTCCGTCGTCGCCCCCGACACCGACACCGGCGCCCCCACCACCTCGGACAGCACCTTCTGCGCCTCGTCCCGCCGCTTGCCGATCTTCGGCCGCGCCCCCACCACCTGCACCGCGACGTTCCCGATCCGGAAGCCCTCGGCCCGCACGATCCGCGCCGCCTCCGCCAGCAGCGTCACCCCGGACGCCCCGGCCCACTCCGGCCGCCCGGTGCCGAAGTGCTGCCCGAGATCCCCGAGCCCGGCCGCGGAGAACAACGCGTTGCACGCCGCGTGCGCGACGACGTCCGCGTCGGAGTGCCCGGCCAGCCCGTCCCCCTCGCCCTCCCACTTCAGCCCGGCGCACCACAGCTCCCGCCCGGACTCGAAGGCGTGGATGTCCGTACCGATCCCCACCTGCGGCAACACCGGCAACGCGGCCGCCCCGGGACCCTCAGCAGCCTCAGAACCCATCGTTGAGCCTCCTGCGCGCCAGTACCGCCTCCGCGAGCACCAGATCCAGCGGCCGCGTCACCTTGAACGCCTCCTCGTGCCCCGGCACGACCACCACGGCCGGCCCCATCCGCTCGACCATGCTCGCGTCGTCCGTGACGTCGTCGGTCACCGTCTCGTGGGCCCGCACCAGCGTCCCCCGGTCGAACCCCTGCGGCGTCTGCACCGCCCGCAGCAGCGCCCGCTGCAGCGTCGCCACCACGGGCTCCGGCGCACCGGGGACCTCGGCGGGCTCGACCTGCTTGACGGTGTCGGCGAGCGGCACGGCCGGCACCACGGCGGGCGCGCCGTCCCGTACCGCCTCGATCACGGCGTCCACCGTGTCCACGGGGACCAGCGGCCGGGCCGCGTCGTGCACGAGGACGATGCCGTACTCCGGCGGCAGCGCGTCCAGTCCGAGCCGGACGGACTCCTGGCGCGTCGCGCCGCCGGGGACGACGAGGAAGTCGGTGCGCTCGGGCAGCGCGTGCGCGTCCAGCAGGCTCCTGACCTCGGCCGCGCCGTCGGGCGGGGCGACGACCACCACCAGGGAGACCCCGCGGGAGGCGGCCATCGCCCGGACCGCGTGGATGAGCATGGGCGTGCCGCCCAGCGCCCGGAGGGCTTTCGGGGCGCCCGGCCCGAGCCGTACGCCGCGGCCGGCGGCCGGAATGACCGCCGCGGTCCTGGCGTTGGCACGGTCGTGGGCGGCCCCGTCGGCCGACGACGGGGCGGGCGAGGGACGCGAATCGTCAGACATCGGTTCCTGTCAGGTTTGTGTGCTCGACCTAGTTGGGTATGGCCTCACCGTGCCGGGCGCGACGCCTTGACCGGACCCTTCCGTGACCCTGGTCGAGCCAGCAGTCCGGGCCCGGCACACCAGGACCCGGGGAAAGCCTCCCGGGAGGAGCGTACGAGGATCATCGGCATCCGGACCTGCGGATGCGCGAATTCACGTCCGGGTACGAACATGCCGCAGCGCCCGGCGACAGCAAAGATGTCATCGGGCACCACGGCATTTCACTGCGCTGAACCGAGCGGGTGGCGGTCCGCGCCTCGCCTCAGGAGGCGAGCACCTCGTCGAGCAGGGCCTCCGCCTTGTCCTCGTTGGTGTTCTCCGCGAGAGCCAGCTCGCTCACCAGAATCTGGCGGGCCTTGGCGAGCATGCGCTTCTCACCTGCGGAGAGTCCGCGCTCGCGCTCACGACGCCACAGATCGCGTACGACTTCCGCGACCTTGATGACGTCGCCGGAGGCGAGCTTCTCCAGGTTTGCCTTGTAACGACGCGACCAGTTCGTGGGCTCCTCGGCGTACGGCGCGCGCAGCACCTCGAAGACCCGGTCCAGCCCGTCCTGACCAACCACATCACGCACGCCGACGAACTCCGCATTGTCCGCTGGCACACGTACCGTCAGGTCGCCCTGAGCGACCTTCAGCACCAAGTAGGTCTTGTCCACGCCTTTGATCTGACGAGTTTCGATAGCCTCGATCAGCGCGGCCCCGTGATGGGGATAGACCACGGTGTCGCCAACCTTGAACGTCATGTGACAGGTACCCCTTCCGTGGCTATCCAGGGTAACACGGAAACGGCGGGTTCTGAATGGCGTTTTCGCAGGTCAGGGCATATCTCGGGGCTTGACAACAGCAACAGGAACGTGCTGCGCGAGGTGAGCGGAAGAAAGAATTCGCAGGTCGGAGCGGCTCTCCAGGCCGGGCGAAACAGGCCCGTCACACACAAGCGGAGCGCCATCCACCGGGCTGAACATCCCGATATGTCCGGTTCCAGGCGTGCGACTTCCGCTACTCCGTTCGGTGGCCGCGCCGGGGTTCCGGCCGATTCCGGAATTGATCACGAGCCACGCCGGCGGGCCCTCGGTGATCAATTTCGTGGCGGTCCGCGCATTCCTTCACCGAAATTTCGCGCACCGATCGACAACCCGTATGGCGGACGGGTTCATATGTGAATGGCGGACGGATGCGAGCCGCAAAGCGGCCCCTGAAGAGGGCCGGGACTGCCGCCTGCCGGGCGAAGCCCGTGGCCCTTCGGGGAGGGTCGGGTGCGGCGGCCCGGGAACGGCTCGGTAGCCTAAGGCCGCTGACAGTCACTTAGGGCGGCTTTATCCGTTGCCGCCACCCCGCTCGAGTCCAAGGAGTTGCCGCCGCCGTGAGCAGCAGCCTTCGACGCGGTGCCCTCGCCGCCGCCGCCATCGCGTTCTCGATCGCCTCGCTCGCCGCGTGCGGTGCCGGTCACAACGCCCAGTCGCTGGAGATCAAGCCGGACAACGCCGCGACGACGGTCGGTGACATCCAGATCCAGAACGCCGTCGTCATCACGCAGCCGGACCTGGAGTCGACGGGCCCGGCGGTGGTCTCCGCCACGCTGTTCAACAACGGCAGGTCGGACCAGACGCTCGAGTCCATCACCGTGGCCGGCACCGACAAGACCGCCGAGCTGAAGCCCGCCGAGGGCCAGAAGGGCGGCCTGACCGTCCCGGCCGGCGGATCCCTGGTCGTCGGCGGCAAGGACAACGCCGCCGCGGTCCTGCCCAGCAGCCGCGAGGCGGTCCAGGACGGCAACGCGCAGAAGATCACCTTCACCTTCAGCAAGGCCGGTGAGGTGAGCCTGCGCGCCTTCGTCGTTCCCGCCGAGAGCTACTTCTCCGGCTGGGGCCCCAGCGACGTCCCGGCGGCGCCCGGCGCGTCCGCACAGCCCTCCGAGGGGAGCTCCGGCGAGCCGTCCGACGGCGAGAGCCAGGGCACCCCGGGCGACGGCGCCTCGGCCCCCGGGACGGGCGAGCCCTCCGGCGAGGCCGGCACCGCCGGAACGGCGACCTCCGGCACCTCGCAGGGCACCGGCACGGGTACGGGCACCGACGCCGGCCACTGAGCACCGTACGAACGAAGGGCGGGACCTCCGCGAGGTCCCGCCCTTCGCCGTGTCCCGGGGGACGGCGTCCGGTCTACGGCTCGAACTTGTAGCCGAGCCCGCGCACCGTCACCAGGTACCGCGGCGCGCCCGGGTCGGGCTCGATCTTGGCGCGCAACCGCTTGACGTGGACGTCGAGGGTCTTGGTGTCGCCGACGTAGTCGGCGCCCCACACCCGGTCGATCAGCTGCATGCGGGTGAGGACGCGGCCGGCGTTGCGCAGCAGCATCTCCAGCAGGTCGAACTCCTTGAGCGGCAGGTCGATCTTGGTGCCGCCCACGGTCACCACGTGCCGGTCGACGTCCATGCGGACGGGGCCGGCCTCCAGCGCGGCGGGAGCGACCTCCTCCGGCTCGCCGCGGCGGCGCAGTACCGCGCGGATGCGGGCGACCAGCTCGCGGGAGGAGAAGGGCTTGGTGACGTAGTCGTCGGCCCCTATCTCCAGCCCGACAACCTTGTCGATCTCGCTGTCCTTGGCGGTCACCATGATCACGGGAACGTTCGAGCGGCCGCGCAGCTGGCGGCAGACCTCGGTGCCCGGCAGGCCGGGCAGCATCAGGTCGAGGAGGACGAGGTCGGCGCCGTTGCGCTCGAACTCGTCGAGTCCGTCGGGGCCGGTGGTCGCGACGGCGACCTCGAAGCCCTCCTTGCGGAGCATGTACGACAGGGCGTCGGAGAAGGACTCCTCGTCCTCGACGACGAGCACACGGGTCACGGAAGGACCTCCGGGGCGGGAAGCGTTTCGTACGGGGATGTTTGGGGGGAAGAGGGGGACCCGCCGGGCTCGTCGTCGAGCCCGTCGTGGTCCGGCGTCCGCGACGCGCGGTCGCGGGACAGGCCCGATTCCGGCAGTCGCAGGGTGAAGGTGGAGCCCTGGCCTTCGGCACTCCACACCGTGACCTCCCCGCCGTGCGAGGCGACCACGTGTTTGACGATGGCGAGACCCAGACCGGTGCCTCCGGTGGCCCGGGAGCGGGCCGGGTCGACGCGGTAGAAGCGCTCGAAGACGCGCTCCTTGTCCCGCTCCGAGATGCCGATGCCCTGGTCGGTCACGGCGATCTCGATCAGGTCGCCGCCGGGGGCGTTGACGCGGCGGGCGGCTATGCCGACGCGGGTGCGGGCGGGTGAGTAGTTGACGGCGTTCTCGACGAGGTTGCCGAGCGCGGCGGCGAGCTGGCCGCGGTTGCCGCGTACGTGCAGATCCGCCGTTCCTCCGGCGGCCATGGTGATCTGCTTGCTGCCGGCCGCCTGCCGGCAGCGGTCGATGGCCTCGGCGACCAGCTCGTCCACCCGGACGGGCTCGGCGTCGTCGAGGGGGTCGTCGTTCTGCACCCGGGACAGGTCGATGAGCTCCTGCACCAGGTTGGTGAGCCGGGTGGCCTCGATCTGCATCCGTCCGGCGAACCGCTCCACGGCCTCCGGATCGTCCGCGGCGTCCATGACGGCCTCGGACAGCAGGGAGAGCGCCCCGACCGGGGTCTTCAGCTCATGACTCACGTTGGCGACGAAGTCGCGCCGTACGGCCTCGATGCGGCGGGCCTCGGTGAGGTCCTCGACCAGCAGGAGCACCAGCCGGGACCCGAGCGGCGCGACGCGCGCGGAGACGGCCAGGGCCTCGCCCCGTCCGTTCCCGCGCCTGGGCAGGTCGAGCTCGACCTGCCGTATCTCCCCGTCCCTCCTGGTGTCCCGGGCCATCTGGAGCATGGGCTCCACGGCGAGCTTGCCGCCCCGGACCAGGCCGAGGGCGTACGCCGCCGAGCTGGCCTTGACCACGCCGTCGGCCTCGTCGAGGACGACGGCGGAGGAGCGGAGCACCGACAGGACGGTGTCCACCCCGGGCGGAAGCACGGGATCCGTGTGCAGGGAGGTACGGGTGGGGCGCTTCTGGTCGCGCTCGCTCCAGCGGAACGCCAGCACGGCGATGACGCCGGTGAGTACTCCGGCGATCGCTGCCACTGCGGCGACCGCCGCGTTCACGTCCATGTCTCCAGGTTAGGCATGCCGTACGTCCTCGCCCCAGCCATCGGGGTGCGACCTCGAACACTCGTCGCCCAGAGTTCACCTTGGAGCCAGTGATGGTTCATTTGTGGTGCCGGAAACGGACGCGTACAGGCCGGAACGTGTAAGCGTGGGGGCACGGCGAGGGGTGCGAGCCGGTGCTGGCCCTGTGCGAGCCAGTTCTTTGAGCCCCCTAAACGGACGTACGAGAGGGAACCCTGATGCGGGACGCGTACCACGAGGAACTTGATTCGATCGGCGACGGTCTGGTGGAGATGGCCCGGCTGGTCGGGTCGGCCATCGGACGCGCCACGACCGCGATCCTCGACTCCGACCTGAAGCTGGCCGAGGCCGTCATCGAGGGCGATCAGCGGGTCGACGAACTCCAGCACGAGCTGGAGGCCCGGGCGATAACCCTGCTGGCCCGGCAGCAGCCGGTGGCGACGGACCTGCGGATCGTCGTCACCTCGCTGCGGATGTCCGCCGACCTGGAGCGCTCGGGCGACCTGGCCCAGCACGTGGCCAAGCTGGCCCGGCTGCGCTACCCGGAGCGCGCCGTCCCGCACGACCTGCACGCGACCATCCTCGAGATGGGGCAGCTCGCGCAGCGCCTGATGGCCAAGGCCGCCGAGGTGATCATCACCAAGGACGTCGACCTGGCCCTCCAGCTGGAGCAGGACGACGACGCGATGGACCTCCTGCACCGCACGCTCTTCCAGCACCTGATGGACGACCGCTGGAAGCACGGCATCGAGACGGCCGTCGACGTGACGCTGCTGGGCCGCTACTACGAGCGCTACGCGGACCACGCCGTCGCGGTCGCCAAGCGCGTCGTCTACCTGGTCACCGGCGAGCACGCCGACGACCTCCAGGCGGACATCCAGCCGACCACGCAGGTCGAGGGCGCCTGACCCCGCGCGGGAGCGTGCGGGCCGGGGCGCGCGGCGACGCCCCGATGCGCCGTTGATACGGCGGCCGCCCGGAGCGTGCAATGGAGACGGACACCGGCCTCCGGAGGGAGGCAGGCACCCGCTTCCAGGAGGATCCATGGCCGATTCCCCCAGCACGAAGCCCGGCCCCGCCCGGGAACGCCGCACCGAGCAGCCCGCCGAGATCCGCGCCCTGCCCCTGATCGCCGCCTGCGGCTGCGGCTCGGGGTGCGGCTGCGGCTGCCAGTCGGGCAATCCCTGCCAGTGCGGCTGACGGCACAGCGGTGGTGCGTGGGGCGGCCGGAGCTGTGGCCGGCCGCCCCAGGCCCCCCATGGGTGTCGCGTCGTTCGACTTGAGTACGGGTACTCAGGCTCCGGAGCTGCCTGCGTCCGACCCTGGAAACAGGAAGAAGACGTGGACCGAGACGACTCCCGGGGAGATCGAGATCCTGTGAAGACCAGCCCTGTACGCACCGTCGCCCGCCTCGCCGTCGCCAACCGCGTCTCGGGGATCTACCTCGCCCTGGTCGGCGGCGCGATGGCCTTCGCCACGGTGCAGCCCCTGTTCGCGGACAACCCGGACGCGTCCCTGATCTGGGTCTGGCCCGCCCTGTTCACCTTCCCGGCCTTCGGCTTCGTGGCCTGGCTCGGCGAGGGGAGCTGGGGCGGCGAAGCGCCGGCCTGGTTCTTCATCGGCGGCATCGTGCTCTCGGCACTGGTCCAGTCGCTGGCACTGGGCGCGGTCTGGCAGGGCCTGCGCGGCCGCCGCGGCAACCGCGGCCACCTCACCACGGCGAACTGAAACACGGCCGGGCCGGCGCGACTCGGCTACGTGTACCCGCCCCGCCGGGGAAGATTGTGCTCATCTCTGAGCATCTCCTCCGTGACCATGCCGAGGTTCTTCGTCCGGTGCAGCCTGGCCGACGACTCGGTGCCGGACACGGTCGCCTTCTCCTCCTCCTGGTCCTCCCTGGTGCCGAGGTCCGCGACGTTGATGCCGTGCTTGTTGTGCTGGGCGTGGATCAGCTCATGCCCGTAGACCGCGAAGACGGGGGTATGGGACTCGCCGTCCTTGGCGACCTCGCTGTCCATGAACTTGTGCGGCACGGAAACGGTGCTGGTGGAGCCGGTGTTGGGCTTCTCCGCGCTCTCCGCGAGAGCCGACGGCCGGTCGTCCGCGTCCGCCTGCGCCGCGAGATCGGTCTTCCCGATCATCTTGACGACCTCGGGGTGATACGGCACGACCTTCACCGTGGGCTTCGTGGAAGCGGAGTCCGAGGCCAGATCGGACACCAGGCCGCGGCCGTGCTGCCTGGAGAGCAACCGGGCGTGACTGGAGAGCATCTCGGTGTCGAACCCCTCCAAGGCCGCCGGGTTGGGGTCGTCTCCGGCGGGAAGCGGCTTCGTCGACGTCGCGATCCCCCGCCCGCTCGCCACTCGCGACCAGGTGTCGGAGAGTCCCTGGGCGCCCTCGGTGTCTCCCGCGGCGAGGTCCATCCCGACGGGCCGCAGCCCGGAGGTCTTCCGCAGGATCCTGACGTACGAGAAGTGCCGCTGCTGGATCTCGTCCAGCAGCGCCTTCAGCCCGCGGTTCCTGGCGTTGTCGGCCTTGCCGGCGGGATCGCCGCGGAACTGGCCGTAGATCATGTGCTCGGCCGTGTCCAGGACGGTTCCCAGCTCGTCACAGAGCTTCTGCTTGTCTGCGAGGGACTTGAACGACCAACGGAACGACTCGGCCTGAGCGATCAGCTTGTCCGCCGACGCGAGTGCCTCTTTCGCGAAGTCGTGGAGGTGCTGGACCTCGGGATCCGCGGCGTCCGCGGCCGCACTCGCCGCAGGTGCGCGCTGCACCACCGCGAGGGACGGGGCGACGCCGGTGTGCCGCTGCTCTCCGACCGCGCGAGCCACCGCGTCGTTGCCCGCAGCGTGCCCCAACGCAAGCAGCCCCTCGGCGCGCCGGCCCACCGGAGGCACCCGCCGGGCTTCGGCCTCCTGCCCAAGGCCCGCCTTGTCGACCTGGCCCGGCCCCTTCTGCGCCCGCACGTCACTCCCGCGATAGCTGCTACGAACCTGAATTCCAGCGCCGGATCGAGGACGGGCACCAGGGCCGCGAGGGCAGGCCTGGGGGCACTATCGAGGCCGTCCTCCGACGAACGGTGGTCGGCGGTCGGAGGGTGCGAGACTGGCGCCATGACGGCACCCGGGGCCACCGTCGTGGCGGTCGACGAATTCGAGGAACTCGCGGTGGACGCGCTGCGATGGCTGATCGGTGCGGCACGGGAGGCCCCCGGAGGCGGCCTCACCTGGCCCGAACGCCCCTCGGACGCCGAATCCGAGCCGATGCTCTACAGCGGTACGGCCGGCAACATCCCCGTACTCCTGGAGGCATGGCGCCACTTCGGCGACGACGCGTACGCCGACACCGCCCTGCGCGCGGCCCGGTCCCTCGCCCGCTCCGTGGACGACATCGAGGACGACTCCCTCTACTTCGGCCGCACCGGACTGGCGCTCGTCCTGCGGACCGTGCGGGAGCAACTCGGCGACGAGGCGTCCGGCACGGCGGCCGACCGCGCGCTGGAACTGGTACGGGACCGCTTCGACGGAACCCGCTGGGGCACGCTCTTCGAGCTGATGGGCGGCAACGCGGGCATCGGCCTCGGCGCCCTGCTGGCCGGTGACGCCGACCTGGCCGTCCTGGCCATGGAGCCGTACCTGCGCACCGCGGAGCCCACGCCCGACGGCGTCCAGTGGGCCCACCGCCCGGACACCGAGGCCCGGCTGCACCACGTCTCGCACGGGTCGCTCGGCATCGCCCTGGCGCTGGCCCGGGTCGGCGCGGACACCGGCCGGGCGGACCTGACGGAGCTGGCGCTGGCGGGCGCGGCGGACTTCGTGGCGCGGGCCGAGCCGCAACCGGCCGGCGGCGGGGAGGCCGGCGAGGCAGGTCCGGGTCCGGACTTCCTGGTCCGCCACTCCACCCCCCAGTTCCGCCCCGACGTGATCGAGCCCTTCAGCTACGGCTGGTGCCACGGCCCGGCCGGCGACGCGCAGGCCTTCCGCCAGCTGCGGGACGTCACCGCCGACCCCGCCTGGTCCGCCCTCGCCGACCGCTGCTGGCACACGGTCACCCACTCCGGCGTGCCCCGGCGGCTGCGCCCCGGCTTCTGGGACAACAACGGCCGCTGCTGCGGCACCGCGGGCGTCCTCGCCCTGGCCTGCGACCGCATCGCCGAGCGGCTCGACCTGTACGCCCCGGACGGCTTCGCCCACCTCCTGGCGACGGACCTGGCCGCACGCGCGACCCGGGACGAGGACGGCGCCCGCTGGTCCAACGTCGAGCACCGCGCCACCCCGAGCGCGCTCGAACCGCACGTCGGCTGGGCCGCGGGCAACGCGGGCATCGTCCGCGAACTCCTGCGCTTCGTACGCCTGACCCGCGGCGGCGACCCGCGCTACGCCTTCACGTGGCCCGACCAGCCCGCCGTACCCGCGTGAGCCGGAGCCCCCGATCGAACCGGACCACAACGATCGGGCGCCGCGGGGCCGCCCCCTGCCACGGTTGACGCAGGAAGGGAGGCCCCGTGATCTCGGCACTGAACAGGCTCATCGACCTCGTCGAGGAGCACCTCACCGAGGAGCTCGACGTACCCGCGCTGGCCGGAACGCTCGGCACGACCGAGTACCACCTGCGCCGGATGTTCTCGTCGCTGGCGGGCATGCCGCTGTCGGAGTACGTCCGCCGGCGCCGCATGACGGTCGCCGCCGCCGATGTCGTACGGGGCGAGGACGACCTGCTGAGCATCGCCGTCCGCCACGGATACGGCTCGACGGAGGCGTTCGGACGCGCGTTCCGGGCCGTGCACCGCGCCGCGCCGCGCGAGGTACGCCGGGCCGGAGGCCCCCTTCAGTCACAACCGCAGCTCAGGTTCCGCCTGACCGTCGAAGGGAGCACTCCCATGGACACCCGTTTCGCCGACCGCCCCGCGTTCCGCCTGATCGGACACGCGGCGCGCGTCCCCCTCATCCACGAGGGCGTCAACCCGCACATCCAGGAGCACATCGCGGCCCTCCCCCCGCAGGAGCACGCCCGTCTGAAGTCCCTGAGCGACACCGACCCGGCCGGCCTCCTCCAGGTCTGCGACGACCTCGCCCCCGACAGCGCGGAGGGCACCGACCTGACCTACCTGCACGGCGTCGCGGTCACCGGGGACACCCCGGCCCCCGACGACCTCGACGCCATCGAGGTCCCGGCGGGCATGTGGGCGGTCTTCCGCACCTCGGGCCCGCACCCGGAAACCCTCCAGACCGCCTGGGCGGCGACGGCGACCGAGTGGTTCCCCTCCAACCCGTGGCGCCTGCGTCCCGGCCCGTCGATCGTGGCGGTCCTGGACCGCGCGGAGGACTTCACGTCGGCGACGTGCGAGCTGTGGCTGCCGGTGGAACCGGCGTAATCACGATCCACCCGGCCACCGATGACTTCGGCGGCCGGCACCGGTCCTACCCCTGACGACGGACCCTCGAAGAACTCCCGAACAGGCGGTACGGACGATGGACGCGCAATTCACCGCGACCCTGCAGAAGAGCCCGGCCAAAGGCGGCTGGACCTACGTGGTCTGGCCCGAGTCCGCCGCCTTCTTCGGCACCCACGGCCTGGTAAAGGTCCGCGGCACGATCGACGGCCACCCCTTCCAGAGCTCCTTCATGGCCCTGGGCGACGGCACCCACAAACTGCCGGTGAAGGCGGAGGTGCGGAAGGCGATCGGGAAGGGGGAGGGGGATGTGGTGACGGTGCGGTTGGTGGAGCGGGTGGGTGCCTAGACCCGCGCGGAAGCCGGCGTTCAGGCGCCGGGAGGGCGGAAGGCGACCTGGCGGCGGGCGGCCTCGTCGATCTCGTCGAGGGTGAGGAGGGGGGTAGCCCGGGTGTGGAGGGCACCGCTGGCCTTCACGGTGAGGCTGACGGCGGCCATGGAGATCGGGTCGGGAAAGTCGACGATGATCACGACGTCGCTCTCCCCGAAGGCGAAGTACATGGCCTCGACCTGCCCGCCGAGGCCGGTGACGACCTGCTCGACGGCGGCGCGACGACCGCGCGCGCCTTCCTTGAGCAGCCCCTTCGTGCCCTCGTGCGTGTAGCTGGCCTGGATGAGGTACTTGGGCATGGTCATGCCTCCTGCGCATCGCTTCGACCACCGCGCGCGTACGGCACGGCCCGGTGGTCACTGCCGCTGGGCCGGCCTGATGTTCTGGTTGGCGTGCAGGACGTTGTCCGGGTCGTAGGTCCGCTTGACCTGTGCGAGCCGGTCGTAATGGTCACGATAGGTCGCCCGTACCCGCTCCTGGCCCTCGCCCGTACCCATGAAGTTCACGTACGAGCCGCCCATGGAGTACGGGTGCAGCGCCTCCCAGAAGTCGACGCACCATTGCCTGATGGCCTCGGCGTTGGCCGGGTCGGGGTCGACGCCGGCCAGGACGCCGGACCAGACGGCGTCACGGTAGCTCCACGCGGTGTCGTCCGGGCCCACCCGGTGGGCGGCCCCGTCGACCGGGTAGAGGTGCATCAGCGAGAGCGGGGTGGGGAGGTTCTCGCCGTACTTGAGGTGTACGTCCATGGCGGCGTCCGGGATGCGGTCGAAGAAATCGCCGCGCCAGTACCACTGGTACCCGGAGGGGATCACGTCGTCGAGCATGCCCTGCAACGCGGGGTAGGGCATCGGTGCGGTGAAGTGGAACGCCGGCGGCCCGGGCTCCCGAACGGCCGTGAGGGACTCTTCGAAGCGGCTCGGATCACCGGTGTAGCACCAGACGACGCCGCACATCTTCCGCCCGTGGATCTCCTCGGGGAACGGTGGGCCGGGCGGGATGACGAAGAGCGAGAAGAATCCGTACACGTCCTCGGAAGCCTGCGGGAGGAAGTCGCGGTACCAGGCCAGCACCTCGCGGGTGCGCTCGACCGGCCACACGGTGATCGCGCCTCCGACGGTGTCCACCGGGTGGAGCCGGTAGGTGAAGGAGGTCACGATGCCGAAGTTGCCGCCGCCACCGCGCAGGGCCCAGAACAGGTCCGGATGTTCGGTCTCGCTCGCGGTGACGAAGCTGCCGTCGGCCAGCACGACGTCGGCGGCCAGCAGGTTGTCCACGGTCAGGCCGTACTTGCGGGTGAGGTAGCCGTGACCGCCGCCGAGCGTCAGCCCTCCGACGCCGGTCATCGAGATGATGCCGGTGGGGGTGGCGAGCCCGAAGGCGTGGGTGGCGTGGTCGAGGTCGCTGAGCCGGCTTCCGCCGCCGACCTGGGCGGTCCTGGCGACGGGGTCGACACGTACTCCGCGCATCGGCGAGAGGTCGATGGTGACGCCGCCGTCCACCAGACAGAGGCCGGGGCCGCTGTGTCCGCCACCCCTTACGGCGACTTCCAGTCCGGCGTCGCGGACGAAGGTGAGGGCGGACATGACATCAGCGGCATCGCTGCACGGCACGATGGCGGCGGGATGCCTGTCGATCATCGCGTTGTAGACCTTGCGGGCCTGGGAGTACTCGGCGTCCTTCGGACCGATGACGGGGCCGCGCAGCTCGGTCTGCATCGCTTCCAGGGTTGCACTCTGCATGACGTTCTCCTTGGAGGAGGCGAGGGCATCCCGCCGTCCCACCCGGCCTCCGCCTCTCCGGTCGCAGCACCGGCCGCCGATTGCCCATCCGGCCGCCGTAAGGCTGACGTTTCCAGCGTCCCGCCGATTACCGAGTCATGCAATTTCCAGAGAGCACCACGGCAAACGCGGTGCGGCAGAACAAGGATGACCGGAGTACCCGGGGAGATCGCCGACTGGGACGAACGCGCCCGACCTGTCGGACGCCGTGTGGCAGCCGCGGTCTAGCCGATGGAGAAGGTGGCACCGGGGACGGCGTAGTCGACGGGGCCGTCGAACCGCGCCGAGGCACGCGCCACCGCTTGCTGCGGCGTGAGGAAGCGGCCGACGTGTGTGACGATCAGTCGGCCCGCCCGGGCCGAGCGGGCCGTGTCGCCGGTGTCCTCGGGCGTGTGGTGCACCTGTTCGCCCTCGACTGGTGCCTGCGCGCTGTCGGCCTCGCACAACAGTACGTCGCATCCCTCGGCCAGCTCCGTGAGACTCGGGCACGGTGCCGTGTCTCCGGAGTACACCAGCGACTTGCCCGCCGCCTCGATGCGCACGGCAAAGGCCGACATGCCATGCGACACCGCCCGGCTGGTCAGTCGGAGCGAACCGACGGCCGCCTGATGCCCGTCGTACAACTCGGTTACCGCGAAGGCCGCTTCGATCGGGCTGCGAGCCGGGGTGTTGGTGAGAAATCCGGCCAGCCGCTCGGCGATTCCAGGCGGGCCGTAGAGAGGGATCGGCGCTGCGAGGTGGATGTCCGCGTACAGGGCGCCGTAGTACGCGGTGAGCAGGTCCGCACTGTGGTCGGCGTGCAGATGCGAGATCCAGATCGCATCGAGCTCATCCAGGCGCACATGACGCTGCAGCGGGCCGAGCGTCCCGCTGCCCGCATCCACCCAGATACGGGTGTCCCCGCTCGAGACCAGGTACCCGGAGCACGGATTGTCCACGCTCGGACAGGGCGTCGCGCTGCCCAGAACCGTCAGCTGAAGAAGCTCGGCGCTCATCCCGGGATCCTAGAACACGCGATCCACAGGTCTTGACGATCGATCTCGACGCCGGCGGCCGACGGGCCCAGACACAGCAACAAGCCCCCTACCAGAGGAGAACTCGCGGTGAGGAGGCTTGTTTGCCGGCGTCGGTCTACTTCTTCTTGCCCTGGTTCTTGACCGCCTCGATCGCAGCCGCCGCCGCGTCCGGGTCCAGGTACGTCCCGCCCGGGTTCAGCGGCTTGAACTCGGCGTCGAGTTCGTAGGACAGCGGGATGCCGGTCGGGATGTTCAGGCCCGCGATGTCGGCGTCCGAGATGCCGTCGAGGTGCTTGACGAGGGCGCGCAGCGAGTTGCCGTGGGCGGCGACCAGGACCGTGCGGCCGGTGAGGAGGTCGGGGACGATCGCGTCGAACCAGTACGGGAGCATGCGGACGACGACGTCCTTCAGGCACTCCGTCTGCGGCCGCAGCTCCGGCGGGAGGGTCGCGTAGCGGGCGTCGTCGAACTGGGAGTACTCGGCGTCGCGGTCCAGCGGGGGCGGCGGGGTGTCGTAGGAGCGGCGCCACAGCATGAACTGCTCCTCGCCGAACTCCGCGAGGGTCTGCGCCTTGTCCTTGCCCTGGAGGGCGCCGTAGTGGCGCTCGTTCAGGCGCCAGTGGCGGTGGACCGGGATCCAGTGGCGGTCGGCGGCCTCCAGCGCGAGCTGGGCCGTGCGGATCGCGCGCTTCTGGACGGACGTGTGCAGCACGTCGGGCAGCAGGCCGGCGTCCTTGAGCAGCTCGCCGCCGCGCGTCGCCTCCTTCTCGCCCTTGGGGGTGAGGTTGACGTCCACCCAGCCGGTGAACAGGTTCTTCTCGTTCCACTCGCTCTCGCCGTGGCGGAGGAGGATCAGCTTGTACGGTGCGTCGGCCATGGCTCCGAGCGTAATCGAACCCTCCGGCCACCCGCGCGGGGCGCCCGGTGGGCGGACGGTTGACGGGAAGTGTTAATCCGGTGGCCTCCGGCGGCCCCGGATTCGTAAGTTGTGCGTGCCACTTCAGCCGCTTACATGCCTACACGCTTGCACCATTCCACGGGGGGGTCCCATGTCCGTCGCCGGTCTCAGACGTGCCGCACGGGAGACCGTCTCCGGGCTCCCCCGCGAGTTCTGGTGGCTGTGGACCAGCACCCTGGTCAACCGGCTCGGCGCCTTCGTCGCCACCTTCATGGCGCTGTACCTGACCATCGACCGCGGCTACTCCGCCTCGTACGCCGGTCTGGTCGCCGCCCTGCACGGGCTCGGCGGGGTCGTGTCCTCGGTGGGCGCCGGGGTGATGACCGACCGGCTCGGGCGGCGGCCCACGCTGCTGGTCGCGCAGACCTCGACCGCCCTGTCCGTGGCCGCGCTCGGCTTCGTGCACCACCCCGTCGCCATCGCCGCCGTCGCGTTCGTGGTCGGCATGGCCAGCAACGCCTCCCGGCCGGCGGTGCAGGCGATGATGGCGGACATCGTGCGGCCCGAGGACCGTATCCGCGCCTTCTCGCTCAACTACTGGGCGATCAACCTCGGCTTCGCGATCTCCTCGATGGCGGCCGGGTTCATCGCCGAGGTCAGCTATCTCGCCGGCTTCATGATCGAGGCGGGGATGACCCTCGTCTGCGCCGTCCTCGTCTTCGTGAAGCTGCCCGAGTCACGGCCGCAGCCGCAGGACGGCACCGACACCGCCGGCAAGGAGACCGCCGTCTCGCTCGGGACCGTGCTGCGCGACGGGCGGTACATGAGCGTCGTCGGGCTGTCGTTCCTCGTCGCCGTGATCTTCCAGCAGGGGTATCTGGGGCTGCCGGTCGCCATGGGCGAGGCCGGGTTCACGCCCGCGGACTTCGGCATGGCGATCGCCGTCAACGGCGTGCTGATCGTCGTACTCCAGATTCCCGTCACCCGGTTCATCGAGCACCGTGATCCGCGGTTGCTGCTCGTCGCCTCGTCCCTGCTGGCCGGGTACGGCTTCGGGCTCACCGCCTTCGCCGGGTCGGTCGGCGTCTTCGCGCTCACCGTGTGCGTGTGGACGCTCGCCGAGATCGTCAACGCGCCGACGCAGACCGGGCTCGTCGTCCGCCTCTCCCCGGTGCACGGGCGCGGCCGCTACCAGGGTATGTACACCATGTCCTGGGCCGTCGCCTCGCTCGTCGCCCCGCTGATGTCCGGTTTCGTCATCGACCGCTGGGGCGCCGAGTGGCTGTGGGGCATCTGCGCCGTCGTCGGCACGGTGGCGGCGGGCGGGTACTGGGCGCTGATGCGAGGGTTGCCGACGGAGGATGCGGACGGGGCGGATGGGGCGCAGGTGGCCGCGGCCGCACCCGGAACGCCCTCGCCCGCGAAACCCGAGCCCGAGGTCAGCGCCGCCTGACCGGCACCGGCACCCGCCCCGCCCTCACGGGTGCATCCGCGCCCCCCTCAGCACCTTGTCCACCGCGTTCTTCGGCCCGTACACCGCGAGTCCCACCAGGTCCAGCTCCGCCGTGGGCACGGCCCGCACCGCCGCGCGGTTGTCGCGGTCGTTGCCCGTGGCGAAGAGGTCGGACGTGAAGAGGGCGCGGGGCAGGGCGCGCGACAGCACGCGCGCGTGGGCGTTCGTCAGCGTCTCCTTCGTGCCCTCGAAGACCAGCACCGGCTGGCGGAACATCGGCAGGTGGCCGACGGCGTCCGCGTCCTCGTACGGCTCCCCGATCACCTCGGGGAACTCCTTGCCCAGGCCGCTGACCAGGAAGGCCGTGACGTTCAGGCGCTGCCACGTCTCCAGGTCCTCGCGGAGCAGGACGGCGATCTTGGTGTCGAAGCGGACGGGGGTCTCGGCCTCAGGAGCCTTGGGAGCCCCAGGGGCTGCATCGTGCGTGCTCATACGGTGAGACTGCCGACCCGCACCCCGCCCGGTCTTGTACGTTTTTTGCATGGAAGGCCGGCGGAACGACCAGCGGAGCGTGTCCGCCTGGCGACCCCGCGTCCCGGGCGTCGTGGAGGTGTTCCACGCCCACTACACCGAGTACGCCTACCCGATGCACGTCCACGACGCCTGGACGCTGCTGATCGTCGACGACGGCGCCGTACGGTACGACCTGGACCGGCACGAGCACGGCACCCCGCACGACACGGTGTCGCTGCTGCCGCCGCACGTGCCGCACAACGGCTCCCCCGCGACGCCGGACGGCTTCCGCAAGCGGGTCCTGTACCTGGACGCGTCCCGGCTGGGCGACGAGCTCATCGGGCCGGCCGTCGACGCCCCGGACCTGCGTGATCCGCTGCTGCGCCGCAGGGTCGGGCAGTTGCACACCGCGCTCGCCCTGCCCGGCGACGAGCTGGAGGCGGAGAGCCGGCTGACGTTCGTCGGCGAGCGGCTGCGGTCCCACCTGGTGCCCCGGCACGAGGCGGGCGCGGAGCGCAGGGACCCCGACCTCGCCCGGCGGCTGCGGGAGCTGCTGGACGAACGGGTCGTGGAGGGCATCGGCCTGGCGGAGGCGGCGGCGCTGGTGCCGGCCCATCCGGCGCACCTGGTACGGGCGTTCAGCGGCGCCTACGGCATCGCGCCGCACCAGTACCTGATGTCCCGGCGGGTCGACCGGGCCCGGCGGCTGCTGCTCGCGGGACACGCCCCGGCGGACGTCGCCGGCGTCACCGGCTTCTGCGACCAGGCCCATCTGACCCGGCACTTCAAGCGTCTGGTGGGGGTCACCCCGGGCCGCTACCGCGGCAGCGGCGCACGCTGAGCGGGCGTCACTTCCCGCCGCGCTCGATCAGGTGCTGGAACGCCTCCAGGTTCCGCGTCGACTCCCCGCGCGCGGTGCGCCACTCGTGCTCCTTGCGGATGGCGGACGCGAAGCCCAGTTCCAGCAGGGTGTTGAAGGCACCGTCGGCGGCCTCCAGGACCTGTCCGAGGAGCCGGTCGACCTCGTCGGGGGTGACGGCGGCCAGGGGGAGTTTCGCGGTGACGTAGACGTCGCCGAGGCGGTCGACGGCGTAACCGACGCCGTAGAGCTTGAGGTTGCGCTCCAGCAGCCAGCGGTGGACGGCCGGTTCGTTCTCGTCGGGGTGGCGGATGACGAACGCGTTGAGGGAGAGCGAGTGCCGGCCCAGGAGGAGGGAGACGGTCGTCGACAGCTTGCGGGTGCCGGGGAGTTTGACGACGTAGTTGCCGGGTTCCGGGCTCTCCCATTCGACGTCGGCGTCCTTGAGCGCCGCCTCGAGCACCTCTGCCGTCGTCCCGCGCGCGTCAGCCATGATGCGAGCGTACGCGACGGCGGTGGGCCTGGATCGCGGCCGTGTAGACGTCGGCCGTGGCGGCGGCGGCACTGCCCCAGCCGAAGGACTGGGCGTGCCGGGCGGCGGCGTCGCCCATCCTCGGCGTCAGCTCCGGGTTGTCGGCGAAGTCGCGCAGCACGCGCGCGTACGCGGCGGGGTCGTGGCCCTGGACGAGGCGGCCGGTGAGCCCGTCCCGCACGGCGACCGGGAGGCCGCCGACCGCTGCGGCGAGCACCGGCGTGCCGGCCGCCTGGGCCTCTATGGCGACCAGGCCGAAGGACTCGCTGTACGACGGCATGACCAGCACGGACGCGGCCCGGAACCAGTCGGCGAGCTGCTCCTGCCCGACGGGCGGGCGGAACCGCACCACGTCGGCGATGCCGAGCCGCGCGGCGAGCTTCTGCAGGCCCTCCGGCTTGGCGAGGCCGCTGCCGCTGGGGCCGCCGACGACGGGGACGACGATGCGGGAGCGCAGCTCGGGGCGTTCGTCGAGGAGTACGGCGACGGCGCGCAGCAGCACGTCCGGTGCCTTGAGGGGCTGTATGCGGCCCGCGAAGAGCGGGATCAGCGCGTCCTGGGGCAGGCCGAGGCGGGCGCGGGCGGCGGCGCGGGCGTTGCCGCTGCGGTCCGGGCCGGGGACGGCGCCCTTGGGGAAGGGGCGGAAGCGGTCGAGGTTCACGCCGGGGTGGACGACGGCGACCTTGGAGGGGTCCGCGGCGTAGTGGCGGACGAGTTCGTCGGCCTCCTCCGCGGTGTTGGCGATGAGGCGGTCGGAGGCGGAGACGATCTGGGTCTCGCCGATGACGCGGGCGGCCGGCTCGGGGGTGTCGCCGTCGGCCAGGTTGGCGTTCTTGACCTTGGCCATGGTGTGCATGGCGTGCACGAGCGGGGCGCCCCAGCGCTGGGCGGCGAGCCACCCGACGTGGCCGGAGAGCCAGTAGTGGGAGTGGACCAGGTCGTAGTGGCCGGGGCGGTGTCCGGCCCACGCCTGCATGACGCCGTGGGTGAAGGCGCAGAGCTGGGCGGGCAGCTCCTCCTTGGCCAGTCCCTCGTAGGGGCCCGCGTCGACGTGCCGGACGAGGACGCCGGGGGCGAGCTGGACGGACGGCGGGAGTCCCCCGGCCGTGGCGCGCGTGAAGATCTCGACCTCGATGTTGATCGCGGCGAGGCGCTGCGCCAGCTCCACGATGTACACGTTCATGCCGCCGGCGTCGCCGGTGCCGGGCTGGTGGAGCGGTGAGGTGTGCACGGAGAGCATGGCGACGCGGCGGGGCCTGCGCAGCAGCCGGAGCCGTGGGGAGGCCGCCGGTGAGCGACGCCCGAGCATGCTGACGTACTGGCTCACGAGCCATTCCTCCTCGCTGCGGGCATGCCGGTCGGAGGACACGCGCCGCCCTCCAAGGGGGTGGAACACCGGACGGCCGTGCTCCATTTCCGGTTTCCCGACCTTTGCCGAATCATTACCGGCTGTCGCTCAACCGTTCGAGCAGCGGGCGCGTCCCACACCGTGGGACCGCCGGCGCTCTACCGGCGCAGTGCCCCGACCCCCCGCGCCCAGGCCGCCCCCAGGTCCGCGTCGGCGGGAAACCTGCCGTGGATCTCGAGCACCACCATCCCGTGGGCGAACGCCCAGAACGAGCGGGCCAGGTCCTGGTCCCCACCGCAGACCCGCATCAGCGGCGCCGCGGCCCGGTCTTCCAGGCCGGCCGGGAGGGACGCGCGGGGCAGCGGGCGTTCGGTCATCAGGCAGTACAGGTGGGGGTGGGCCAGCGCGTAGGCCCGGTACGCCTCCGCCAGCGCCGACAGCGAGCCGGGCTCCTTCGCCTCCGCGGCCTCCATGGCATCGCCCGCCTCGCCGAGCGCCTGGACGATCAGCTCGGCCTCGACCGCCTCCTTGTCGGGGAAGTGCTTGTACAGGGAGGGGGCCTTGATGCCGAGGCGGTCGGCGACGGCCCGCAGGGTGAGCGCGGCGGGCCCGGACTCCTCCAGGAGCGTGCGGGCGGCAGCGGCGATCTCCCGGGCCCGGGGGGACAGGCGGTCAGCCACGCTGGTAACCCTCCTTGGTGCGCAGTCCGTAACCGAAGGCGCGATCGTACGAGATGTGCGCGAGCCACCCGCACAGCGCCGCGAACGCGGGCGCCCAGGTCACCGGCGTCACGGTGTGGAGCACCACGAGCGCGAGCGGGACCAGGGCACGGTGGGCGGCGTTGTAGTACGGCACCGCGCGGGGCGTCAGCCGCCCCTTCTCCATGCGGGGCGCGTCGGACAGGCCGCCGAGGAACGTCAGGTCGGGCGCCAGGAAGAAGGCGAAGGCGAGCAGGCCCGCGACCCAGCCGTGATCGACGGCCTCCAGGACGGCGAAGGCCGACCAGAAGAGGGCGCTCAGCAGCCACGCGGTGCGGCCGACGACGGTGCGAGCGGTGACCGCGCGGGCGGCGCGTGCTGGTGCGACCGTGCTCATGGGTGCCTCCCGGGGAGCGAGTGAGCTAACGGCGTTAGCCCTGCCTGAACAGTAAGGCTAACGCCGTTAGCCCGTCAAGGCGCCGGCCGCCCGGAACCACGCCCCCACCCCGCCGCATACCCTCGTACGCATGCCATCTGCCCGCGCCCCCCGCCCCCTGGGCACGGTCACGCGCGGGACCACGAACCCGAACCGCCTGCGCCGCATGGACCGTTGGATCACGGCCACGCACGGCGCCGAACTGCGCCGCGCCACCGACCCCGTCGCCGTCGACCTCGGCTACGGCGCCGCCCCCTGGACGGCCGTCGAGCTGCTGCACCGCCTGCGCACCGTCGCCCCGCACGCGCGCGTGGTGGGCCTCGAGATCGACCCGGCCCGGGTGGCGGCCGCCGAACCGTACGCACGCGCGGGGCTCGTCTTCCGGCACGGCGGCTTCGAGGTGCCCGTCTCCCCGGCCCCGACGCTGATCCGCGCGGCGAACGTGCTCCGCCAGTACGACGAGGACGAGGTCGCCGCCGTCTGGCGGCGGCTGTGCGCGCGGCTCGCGCCGGCCTCCGAGCACTCGCGCGGAGGGCTCCTGGTGGAGGGCACCTGCGACGAGATCGGGCGCCGGCACGTGTGGGTGGCACTGGGTCCCGAGGGGCCCCGCACGGTCACCCTCGCGACCCGCCTCGGCTCCCTGGACCGCCCCTCCGACCTGGCCGAGCGGCTGCCGAAGGCGCTCATCCACCGCAACGTCCCCGGCGAGCCCGTGCACGCCTTCCTGCGCGACTTCGACCGCGCCTGGGCCGCCGCCGCGCCCTACGCCTCCTACGGCGCCCGCCAGCGCTGGATGCGCGCGGTGCGGGACCTGACGGCCGACTGGCCGGTGACGGACGGACCGGCGCGCTGGCGCCAGGGCGAAGTGACGGTGCGCTGGGAGGCGTTGGCGCCGCACGGCTGAACCCGCCGGGCGGCGAGGGCCGGTGGGCCGGGGACACGGGCCCGGCGGGAACGATCTCCGTGCGGCGTTCGTCACACACCGGGGGGAATCGTCGTACGGCGCGGCAGAAGAGGGGAAGCAGGAGGGAAGCGCGGCCTCTGTCGCTTTCCGCGCCGGCATGGCACGATCCCCCGAGCGCTATGTTACTGACGGTTAACCAGTTTGGGGGCGACGTATGCGTACGGGGAAGCATGGCTTGATGACCGCAGCCGTGACCGTGGTCTGCGCGGTCACCGTGCTCGCGGCACCGGGCACCGCGTTCGCGGACCCCGGCCCCACACCGTCACGCGGCACGCCCAGCGCCTCCCCCGCCCCGGACCCCGGGCGCGCCAAGGACCTGGAGGCCGTGCGCAAGAAGCTCGACTCGCTCTACCGCGCGGCCGCCCTGGCCACGGACGAGTACAACGCCGCCGAGGAGAAGGCCGAGAAGCAGAACGCCGAGATCGTCGAGCTGGCCAAGAAGATCGTCAAGGGCCAGGAGAAGCTGGACCGGCTCAAGGACCGCGCCGGCGCCGCGGCCCGCGCCCAGTACCGCACCGGCGGCCTGCCCGACGAGGCCAAGCTGATGCTCAGCGACGACCCGGGCGACTTCCTGGACGGCAGCGGCCGCGTGCTCCAGGGGCAGCGGGCGACCAAGGGCCTGCTCGGCGAGTTGTCCCGCGCGCAGGAGGACCTGAAGACCTACGCGGCGGACGCCTCCGCCCGCTTCAAGAAGCTCGAGGCGAACCGCAAGACCAAGGCCACCGCCCAGAAGAAGATCGAGAAGCAGATCGCGGCGGCCGAGAAGCTGGAGTCCGAGCTGGCCAAGGAGGAGAAGGAGCGCCTCGCCAAGCTGGAGCGGGAGGCCCAGGCCAAGGCCCAGACCGCGTGGCTCGACTCCGGCATCCTCAAGGACCTCGACCGCGAGGCGACCGAGCGGGGCCGGAAGGCGGTCGAATACGCCACCGCCCAGATCGGCAAGCCGTACCAGTGGGGCGCCGAGGGCCCCAGGTCCTACGACTGCTCCGGTCTGACCTCCCAGGCCTGGATCGCGGCCGGGCAGACGATCCCGCGCACCTCGCAGGAGCAGTGGAAGCAGCTGACGCGCGTCGACGTCGAGGACATGCGCCCCGGCGACCTGATCATCTACTTCGACGACGCCAGCCACGTCGGCATGTACGTCGGCGACGGCTCCGTCGTGCACGCCCCGCGCCCGGGGCGCTCGATCACGATCGCCGGAGCGGGCACGATGCCGATCCTCGGGGTGGTCCGGCCGGACCCGGCGACACCGGATCAGTGACGCGGGCCACGTGCCACGCGCCGGGGACGTGAAGCGGGCCACGTGACCCACCGCACGCCCGGCGCACCCCCCGCGTGACGTTCGTCATCCCCGGTCGGGGGGCGACCTGTCCAACTGCGGCCGATAACGCGGCATATGACAGTGGCCGATGGCGGACCGGCGTGTGCTGGACCATTCCGCAGCGGCGCCGTCACCCGTTATGGTCCCCGTCGGTGGGTCGAGGTCCCTCGCCCCGCCATGCCCTCGGGGGGAGGGAAGGAAACCAAGACAATGCCCGTACCCGTACCGCGGCAGAGGGCGATCCCGGCCGTGGAGTGTGGTCAGGCGCCCGCCGCGTCCCCGGACAGCGGCCCTTCCAAGGAACAGGCCCCGCCCGGGACGAACCCGGCCGACAACCCCACCAGTCAGCGAGAGAACACGACGGAGAAGAGCGAGAACCCCACCAGCCGCCGTGGGAGCACCATCCCCACGAACCTGACGCTGCTGCTGATCGAGGACGATCCGGCCGGCTCGCCGCTCGTGCCCGACCTGATCGACCAGACCGGCAAGCCGATCCGCGTCCGCACCGCCCGCAACCTCACCGAGGCCGAGCGGCTGCTGACCGACGACGTCCACTGCATCCTGCTGGACCTCGCCCTGTCGGCTCCCGCCCCGGCCCGCGCCGGCGCGGACACCGACGGCGACGGGAGCGGGGAGGGCCACGACGAGCTGGCGGTGCTCAGGCACGTACTGGAGCTGGCGCCCCGGCACGCCGTGCTCGCGCTCACCTCCTCCAGCGACGCCGAGCGCGGCGCGGAGGCCGTGGCGGTCGGCGCCCAGGACTACCTGTTCCGCGACGAGCTGGACGGCCGTCTGCTGAGCCGGGCGATCCGGTACGCCGTGGAGCGCAAGCGGTCCGACTCGGCGGAGCGGCGTCTGGCCGAGGGACGGCTGCGGGCGCAGGAGAACCGCCGTCTCGAGCGCGGCCTGCTGCCGACCCCGCTGCTCGCGGGCTCCTCGCTGCGTTTCGCCGCCCGCTACCGCCCGGGCCGTTCCCGGGCGCTGCTCGGCGGTGACTTCTACGACGTCGTGCGCACTCCCGACGGCACCGTGCACGCCATGATCGGCGACGTCTGCGGGCACGGCCCGGACGAGGCGGCGCTCGGCGTGGAGCTGCGGATCGCGTGGCGTGCGCTGACGCTGGCGGGGCTCTGCGGCGACGAGCTGCTCGGCACCCTCCAGCAGGTGCTGGAGCACGAGCGCGCCGACGACGAGATCTTCGCGACGCTGTGCGCGGTGGACATCTCCCCGGACGGCCGCCGGGCCGGTCTGTGCCTGGCCGGGCACCCGTCCCCGCTGGTCGCCGCCCCGGGCAGGCCCGCACGGCTGCTGCCGTACGACAACAACGGCCCGGCGCTGGGTCTGCTGCCGGGTGCCCGCTGGCCGCGGATGCAGGTGGAGCTGGGTGCCGAGTGGAGCCTGATGCTCTACACCGACGGCCTGATCGAGGGCCACATCGGCGAGGGCCGGGAGCGGCTGGGCCAGGACGGCATGGTGGAGATGGTCCGCCGCCAGTTCGCCGAGGGGCTGCAGGGCGAGCAGTTGCTGCGGGCGACCGTCAACGAGGTGCGCGAGCTGAACGGCGGCGAGCTGGCGGACGACCTGGCGGTGGTCCTGCTGGACCGGACGGCCTGAGCCGCCCGGTCCCGGTGACCGCGCGCCGCGCGGGGGTGGAGCCCGGTCAGGCCCGTCAGCGGCCGCCGTTGTACGGGCCGTAGGGGCCGTCGCTGCTGGAGCCGCGGCGGCTGCTGCGGCCGCCGCCCGGCAGTCCGCGCAGCGCCGGCCGCACGTCGACCATGTACACGATGGTCGCGATGAGGCCGATGATCGGCAGGAACGACAGGATGTTGAAGATCAGGTTCACCACGAAGGCGAGCCCGAGGATGATCAGCCAGAAGGGCTTGGTCTTCTTGTCGGCCGCGCGGTAGGCGTCCTCGCGGCGCGTGGCGGCGTCGATCAAAGCGAAGCCGCTGAAAAGGATCAGGGCGATGCTCAGCAGCCACATGAAGCCTGCGAAACCCTGCATCAGCACAACGTCCACCACCAGACTCGGGTCGTCATTACGCGGTCACCGTACCCGCAGGCGGTCACCGTACCCGTAGAACGGGCCGGACACCCCAAGGGTGCCCGGCCCGCTCCGGATGACCGCGTCCCCGCCTACTTGGCCGGCGGGGTCGTCTTCTTGGCGGCGGGGGCCTTCTTGGCCGGGGCCTTGCGCGGAGCCGGGGTCTTCTTCGCGGCGGCGGCCTTGTCGTCCGTGACCCGGACGGGCTCGGCCGGGGCGGGCTTGGGCTTCGCCGGCTCGACGGCGACGGCCAGCTCCTCCACCTCCTCGGCGATGTCCTCGATGCCGTCGGCGGCCTGGCCGCGCCAGGTGCGCACCGCGTGCTCGCCGCGCTCGGCGACCTTCTCGTAGGTCTCGCGGGCCTTGACGGCGTACTCGGCGGCCACGCCGACCGAGCGCAGCGCGAGGTCCTGGGCGCTCTCGCCGAGCTTCTTGAAGTCGGCGTCGAGGTTGCCGAACAGCTCGTTGGCCTTGGCCTGGAGGGTGCCCTGGGTCTCCTTGACGCGGGCGGTCGCCTTCTCCTGGACGGCCTTCGGGTCGGTGTTGCGCACGGCGTCGATACGCGCCGGCGCCTCGGTGCGCAGCTGCTCCACCAGCACCGGCACCTTCTTGGCTTGCTGGAAGGCCAGGTCGGCGGTGCCCGCCGCGAAGTAGAGCGGGGTGGGGTCGCTGAGGGTCTTGCGCAGGTCGTCGGTGATGGCCATGGTGCTGGTCCTCCGGAATGACGTATTACTGAGGGTTTTTTGGTGCTTCGGCGGTCGGCGGGCCCGGTATGACGGAGCCCTCGCCGTCCGCCTCGGTCCCGAACCCGTTCTCCCTGCGGAACGACTCGTAGACCTGGAGCAGGACTTGCTTCTGTCCCTCGTTCAACGAGGGGTCGGCGAGGATGACCGCGCGCGTCTCCACGTCGTCCCGGTCCCGCTCGGCGTCGAGGATCCCCGCGCGGACGTACAGCGTCTCGGCGGAGATGCGCAGCGCCTTGGCGACCTGCTGGAGCACCTCCGCGCTCGGCTTGCGCAGCCCGCGCTCGATCTGGCTCAGGTACGGGTTGGACACGCCCGCGGCATCGGCGAGCTGCCGCAACGACAGCTGCGCGTTGCGCCGCTGCTCGCGCAGGTACTCACCGAGATTGCCGACGTTGAGCGAGGCCATGCCTCCACCATGCACGACCCTGCTAACTATTGCAAGCACACTGCTTGCAATAGTGAGCCGTCCGGCCCACGCACCCACTTTTTTGTGCGTACTTGGCAGCGGCGCCCACCGCGCCGAAGCTGATGAGGCGGGGGGACGTCAGGAGGTCGCGCGGGCGGCGGCGTCCGGCCCGGCCTGCCTGGCCATGCGCCGGTAGCCCCAGTCGGAGAGAGGAGAGAGAGCCTCGGCGAGATCACGGCCGAACCCGGTGAGGGAGTACTCGGTCTTCAGCGGAAGCACGTCGTACACCCGCCGGTCCACGAGCCCGTCCGCCTCCATCTCGCGCAGCGCCTGGGTCAGCACCTTCTCGCTGAGGCCGGGCACCAGCCGCCGCAGTTCGGCCGGGCGGCGCGGGCCGGACTCCAGCAGCCACAGCAGCGTGGTCTTCCACCTGCCCTCGATCACGGCGATCGCGGCGGCCACTCCGCAGACGTTCGCGTCCTGACGTCGGTGCGCCATGCCGTACCCCTTCCGTCGGCCCTCGGCCGTCAACCGCCGCGGCGGCACGTGCGACACGACCCTTCACGTACACCAATTTCTCATTACATTACGGGAGTTCAGCCAATGACCACGCACACCGGCCAGTCCGCCGCCGCCGTCACCGTTCTCGGGCTCGGCCCCATGGGCCGGGCACTGGCCGCCGCGTTCCTGGACGCCGGACTGCACACCACCGTCTGGAACCGCACCCCGGGCCGGGACGGCGACCTCGCCGCCCGCGGCGCGGCCGTGGCGGCGTCGGCCGAGGAGGCGGTCGCCGCCTCGCCGCTGACCGTCGTCTGCGTGGTGAACTACGACGCCTCGGACGCCGTACTGCGCCAGGAGCCCGTCGCCGCCGCGCTCAAGGGCCGTACGGTGGTGAACCTGAGCGCCGACACCCCCGAGCGCGCCCGGGACACGGCCGGGTGGGCCGGTCGGCACGGCGTCCGCTACCTGGACGGCGCGATCATGACCCCGACGCCGACCATCGGCACGGACGACGCGGTGTTCCTGTACAGCGGTGCCGAGGAGCTGTACCGGGAGCACCTGCCCGTGCTGGCGGCGCTCGGCGGCGGCCACACCCACCTGGGCGAGGACGCCGGGCGGGCCGCGGCCTACGACGTCGCCCTGCTCGACATCTTCTGGACGGCGATGGCGGGCTACGCGCACGCGCTCGCGGTGGCCCGGGCGGAGGGTGTCACGGGCGCCGAGCTCGCCCCCTTCGCGCAGGGCATCGCCGCGATCCTGCCGCCGCTGTTCACCGAGTTCGCCGCCGACACCGACGCCGGTACGTACTCGGGCGACCTGAACCCGATCACCTCGGCCGTGTCGACGATGGCGCACATCGTGCACGCCTCCGAGGCGCACGGCATCGACGCGAGCGTGATGCGCGTGATCGAGGGGCAGGCCCGGCGGGTCATCGCGCTCGGGCACGGCACGGACGGGTACACCCGGGTCGCGGACGTGATCACCCGGCGCTGACTCCCGTACCGGCGTTCAGAAGGGGAGGGGCCGCCCGTGCACCACGTCAAGCCGGGACACCGCGCGGGTGAGCACCACGTAGAGGCGGTGCAGGCCACGTCCCGAGGGGCCCTCCGCCTCCGCGATCGCCGCCGGTTCGACGGCGACGACGTGGTCGTACTCAAGGCCCTTGACGACGCTCGCGGGCAGCAGGGCCGCCCGGGCGCCGGGCACCTCCGGGCCGGCCGTTCCGATCCCGGCCGCGTCGAGGGCCTCCCGCAGGCGGGGCACGTCCGCGTCGGCGGCGACGACACCCACCGAGCCCTCCCGGGTGAGCGCGTGCCGTACGGCGTCCACGACCGCCCCCGGCACCGCGCCGGGCGCCACCTCGCGCAGGGTCAGCTCGCCGTCCCCGCGCAGTGAACGGGCCGGCGGTACGTCCACGTCCAGCCGGGCCAGCAGCCGGTTGGCGAGGCCCACGACCTCACGGGGCACCCGGAACCCGGTGGTCAGCGGCACCACGGCGGCGTCCGGCCGGCCGAGGTGGGCGAGGGTCCCGGCCCAGGACCGCGCGGTCCAGGGCGTGGTGCCCTGGGCGAGGTCGCCGAGGACGGTGAGCGAGCCGAAGGCGCAGCGGCGGGCAATCGCCCGGCACTCCATCGGGGAGAGGTCCTGCGCCTCGTCGACGACGATGTGGCCGTAGCCCTCGGGGTGCTCGAGGAGCCCGGCCACCTCGTCGAGCAGGACCAGGTCGGCTGCGGACCAGCGCGCCGACTTCCACGACCGCGGCGCCCCCGTGGGCCACAGCAGCGCCCGCTGCTCGTCGTCGTCCAGCAGCCCGTCGGCGGCCCGCGCCAGCGCGCCGGGGTCGCCGAGCAGCCGCGCGACGACCTCCTCCGGACGCACCCGGGGCCACACCGCGTCGAGGTGGGCGCCGACCGGCCGGGCCCGTTCGACGCGGCGCACCCAGGCGTGCGGGCGGGGTCCGGCGCGCCGTTCGGCCTGGTCCTGGACGTACCGCACGATCCGGGCGCGCACCCGCTCGCGCCCCACGGTGTACGGCGGCTCCTCCTCGCGCACGTCCGCGACGATCCGGGTCAGCGCCTCGGCCGGGACGCGCCAGCGGTAGGACCCGTCCGGCACGACGAGGTCGCCGGCCGCCTCGGGCGCCACGCGCGCGTACAGGGCGCGGCGCAGCACCTCGGCCGTCCGGGCGTCGTGCTTGACGGCGGCGGTCCGCTCGCCGTCGGTGCCGGTGACCGGGTGCCGGGCGATCTCCGCCGGGAGGGTGGACTGCCGTACGCCGGTCTCACCGAGGGCGGGGAGCACCTCGGCGATGTAGGAGAGGAAGGTGGGGTTGGGGCCGAGGATCAGCATGCCGCCGCGCCGGATGCGCTGCGGGTGGGTGTAGAGCAGGTACGCGGCCCGGTGCAGGCCGACGGCGGTCTTGCCGGTGCCCGGGGCGCCCTGGACGCAGACGGTGGTGGTGAGGCCGGCCCGGACGAGGTCGTCCTGCTCGGGCTGGATGGTGGCGGCGATGTCCCGCATGGGCCCGACGCGGGGCCGCTCGATCTCCCGGGCGACGAGGGCACTGGCCCGGGACTCGCCCCGCCCGAGGTGCTCGTCCTCCAGCCCGGTGAGGTCGGCCGAGTCCCCGCGGCTGCCGGGCGCCCACCCGAAACGGCGGCGGACGGCGACGCCCCGGGGGTCGCCGGCGGTGGCCTGGTAGAAGGCGCGGGAGACGGGGGCGCGCCAGTCGACGACAAGGGGCGGGGAGGCGGGATGCTCGCTGATCCGCAGCCGCCCGAGATGCAGCACCCGCGCCTCGGCCTCCGACGCCTCTGCGTCCGCCTCCGCCTCCGCGAAGTCCAGCCGCCCGAAGAACAGCGGGCCCTCGGGCAGCTCGCGCAGTTCCTTGGCCCGGCTGCGCAGCCGGTACCCCAGCACCTCGGCGTCGGCGCCGGAGGCGGAGACGTCCTCTCCGGTGACGACGTGCTCCCGGGCCCCGTCGATCATGGCGGCGAGGACGTCCCGGCAGTGCTCGTGGTGGGCGCGTTCGAGGGCGAGGGCGTGCTGGCGGGCGGGTTCGGTCGACGTCATTCCAGCAACCGTACTGGATAACGTAACCGAGTTACATTCCTTACCGAGTAACAGTAAGCCCCGGCAGCCCGGCCGCCAGCGCTCCGAACGCCCGCTCCGCCGCCGCCACCGCGTCCGGCCGCACGTCCGCCACCCGTGCCCCGGCCGCGATCCGCCGCCAGTTCTCCAGCGCCAGGATCCGCTGTACGGCGATGATCTGACCGGCGGCCAGCCGGGCCTCCAGATCACCGCCGAGCACCCGCGCGAGGGCGGCCTCGGACCGCTCGAGCTGCGTGTGCATCCGGGCGACGAGGGCGGGCGTGCCGTAGAGCAGCCGGTGGAAGTCGAGTACGGCGGGATGGTCGTTGAGCCCGGTCACCGGGTCGCCCTGCTCCAGACCCGCCAGGAAGTGGAGCCGCAGCGCGTCGAGCGGATCCGGCCCCTGCCCCGCGACCCGCGCCGCCTCGTCCTCGTGGTCGGCGATGCGGTGCAGGACGAGGTCCTCCTTCGCCGGGAAGTACCGGAAGAGCGTCGGCTTGGACACCTCGGCCGCGGCGGCCACCTCCGCGACGGACACCGCGTCGAACCCCTTCTCCAGGAAGAGCCCGACGGCGACGTCCGACAGCACCTGCAACGTCCGCTGCCTCTTCCGCTCCCGCAGCCCGCTCTCCACCATGCGACGACCCTACGCCGGGGGTCCCGCCGACCCGCTCACGCGGCGGCCGCCGCACGCCAGGGAGGTGTCGCCGCCAGGCCCCACAAGCTGTCGAAGTGCCGGTTCCAGGTGGCCAGGACGGCCTTGGCGTCGTCGCCGCCCTCCTGGGACCAGACCGTGAGGTCGGTGCGGTAGCCCTTGGGGTCGTAGTACTCCGGATCGGTGCTGCGCAGGACGGTCCGCGCGGTCACGTCGTAGAGCCCGTGCAGGACCAGCTCCCGGTTGAAGACGCAGACCTTGTCCGTGGGTATGCCGGGGTGCAGGCGGTACTCGCAGTGAGCCGTCACCCTGCCGAGCCGGGACAGTCGCTCCGCCAGCACCGAGAGCGTCTCGTCGTACTCCCGGCACTTCTCCTCGAGCCGCTTGCGGAAGTCCGGGTCGTCCACCGGCCTGCCGCCCTCGCCGACCCTCGACGGAACGGTCATGGGCCGCCCGAAGTCGGGGATGAGGAACCGCACGTTCACGTGCCGGATCGGTCCGGGGTCCTCCAACAGCCCTTCCAGGCGGTGGTAGAGCTCGTTGTACAGGGTCTCCCCGGTGTATCCGAGAAAGCCGATCTCCACGGTGCGGGCCCGGAAGGCCTCGCTCACGAACGTGCCCAGCTCCCGGGACTCGACCTGCGCACGCGCGGGCAGCCGCAGCGACGACGCCAGGTCCTTCACCGACTCGTACAGCACGTAGCCCACCAGGCTGAGCAGCGCGCCTCCCAGGAAGGCCTTGTCCTCCAGGGCGTCGCCGATCGGCTTGACCAGCTGTGCGCTGACACCGACGACGAAGAGGCCGAGGAGCAGGGTCCGGGTCACCGTCGGCTCGTAACGGGCCTGCAGCCGCCGGAAACGCTGCGCCATTCCCTCGGAATCCGTCCTGCCCGCCCTGCCGGACATACGCGGCCCCCCGCCGTCGCGTCGGGAGCGGCTCAGACGTCCGCCGGGAACCTGGCCGCTCGTGACCCCCCATGGTCGCCGTGGGGCAACGCGCGGGCAAGGTAGGGATTGGCCATGGACTTGTCCGGCAGGCCCAGGGCCGCGGTGGCCTCGGCGAGGGTCATGGCGTAGGTCTGGACGGCGCGTTTGACGTTCGGGGCGCCCAGACTCACGCCGGTCACCAGACGGTCGAGGTCGACGTAGGCCGAACGGACGGTCTCGATCCACCGGTACACCCGCCAGTCGTCCCGCCAGTGATGGGTGCAGTCGGGCGGGAGCAGGCGCTCCCAGCGGCGGAACATCCGGTCGCGGATCTCCGGCCGGGTGGGCGTGAGATGCATGTGGCGGACCAGGTCGTACAGGGGGTCGCCCACCATCGCCATCTCCCAGTCGATGAGCGTCAGTCCGCCGCCGTCCGGGCGACGCACCAGGTTCCACGGGTTGAGATCGCCGTGCAGCAGTACGGGACGCCGTCGGCTCAGGGTGTGGCGGGCGAGGATCTCGGCGAGTCGCACGTTGCCCGGCAGACCCAGTTCGCGGGCGAGTTCCATCGTGGCCTTGGGCAGCTCACTCACCAGGCGGACCAGCTCGCTGCGCAGCCACGGGTAGAAGGCCGCCCCCTTCAGCGGGTCCAGCCCCCCGCATCCCACCCGGGTCAGCTCGCCCAGCTGGTCCACGAGATCGTCCGCCTCGTACGGCCGCAGCCCGTGCGCGGGGTGTTCCGGCGGGGCGAAGCCGTTCGCCGGCCCCTCGTAGGAGTGGATGGCGAACGGTTCGCGCAAGCCGCTCCTGCCCAGGGCCAGCACGCGCGGAGCCTTGACGCGGGCCCCGGAGTTCTCGATCTCCCTCAGGACGGCGTGTTCGCTGAGGAACCTGCGCTCCCGGGAGTCCGCGGCGCCCACCTTGCGGCGCACCACGACCGGGAAGTCGATGCCCTCGACGTCCACGGCGGTGTTCAGATGGGCCGTGCCCTTGAACACCCGGTCGGCGGAGGCGGCGCCCTCCTCCAGCAGCGCACGGTTGACGGCCCACAGCGGGAAGTCGCTGCGGACCGGGAGCCGGGAGTCGCGCTGCCACACGATCTGGGACAGCTTCCGTTCGCGGCTGGACCGCACCCCCCGGGACTCGTGCCACCGGAAGAGGATGCGCTCGATGGCCGGCTCGTCCGGCACGCTCTTGAGGCGCAACGGTTCTTCGGCCGCCAGCAGCGCCCTGCGCACCGCCCGGGTCGCGGCGTCCAGGTCGCGCTGGTCGAAGGAGTCCCCCAGTGACTTCGCCGCCCGCATGACGTCCGGATAGACCGACTGGGCCCGCTCGAAGGCCACGTAGTGCCTCAGATCCCGGTCCAGGCCGTTGACCGCCTTGCCGCGACGCTCCCCCATCACCTTGCGCCAGGCCTCGACGACCTCCGGCCACTGGTGGTCGGGGTAGCGCATCCGCACCAGGTGCGTGGCGAGGTCGTGCAGGGGGTCGCCGTAGCTGGCCAGCTCCCAGTCGACGCAGATCAGCGGCGGGTCCCCGGCGTAGGAGACGATCACGTTGTCGCGGTGCAGGTCCGTGTGGACCAGGCTGAACGGACGGCTGACCAGCGTGGGCACCCGCTCGGCGAACCGGACCAGGGCGTCCTCCGGAATGCCCAGCATGGCGAACAGGCCCCCGAAGTCGGCCCGGTTGCGCCGCCTGATCTGCTCGTCCGCCGCGAATGCCAGCGCCCTGAGGAAGGCCCCGCCGTCCCGACTCGACCGCGGCCAGTACGCGGGCAGCGGCGGCAGGTGCTGCCGGCGTACCTGTGTCATGTCCGCCAGCAGCCCGGCCAGGGCGACGATCAGGTCGTAGTCGACCGGCGTGTCGTTGGGGCAGATGCTCGACAGGGGCACGCCCTCGACATAGCTGAGGACGACGACGTCGCGGTGTTTGGCCAGGCAGCGCGGGACGTTGTGCAGCACCCCCCAGATCCGGTTGAGCAGGTCGGCCTCGTCCTGCCAGGTGCGGATCACCACCGGCAGCGCCGAGGGGATGCGCTTGCGTACGGTGACCCGCGCGCCGCGCTCGGCGGCGACCAGCCTGGAGTCCCCCTCGGTCAGCGGCCGCACCATGTAGTTCAGGTTGTGGTGCCCCCGGCCGAACTTCCCGAGCGCCGTCGCCGAGGCGAGGAACCGGTCGAACGCGTCGTCCGCCGCCCGCTCCAGCGCCGGATTGCCAAGCGGGGAGGGACGACTCACAGAGTGCTCCAGGAGGGACGTGCCACGCGCCAGATCTTCGCCGCGACGAAGAAAGTGGCCACACAGTACAGCCACGTCCCACGGTCCGCTGTGAGTACTCCAGTATTCGGGACGCCCAGGGGCAACTCGGGTGACCGGAACGGGCGAACCACTACTCCCGATGGACGTTCGCCGGTCGGACCGGGTCGGCCAGCAGCTTCCAGCACGAGTCGAACCAGGCCTGCATGCTCTGCACGAACAGCGAGCCCGCCGAGCCCGCGTCCCCCTCGTCGTGCACGTGCCGGGTCAGCACCGAGCCCAGGCCCAGGACGTCCAGTGCCTCGACCTCGGTGCCGTCGTCCAGCAGGAGGGTGCGCTCGACCACCTCGTAGGGGCCGTAGAGGGCCTCGGCCTCGGGCCGCAGGTAGAGCTTGAAGGCGGGCACCAACGGCACGTGCCGGACCTCCACGTCCACGGACGGCACCAGCCCCTCGGTCCGCAGATCGTTCAGGGCGGCCCGCAGCGAGGTGGTGTGCCGGTCCGTGATGTTGCGGAGCCGGCGCTGCAACCGCGCCCGCAGCCTCGCCGCCTCCTCCTGGCGGTCCGCGGCGTCCACGGCCTCCTTCGGGCGCGGGTACGGCAGCTCCAGTCCCTCCGAGGGCAGCAGCATGCGCAGGGTGATGCCGGCGGGCTCGATCTCCCCCGCCCGGATCCGTTCCGCCTGGAGCCGGATGTGCGCGTCCAGGCTCTCCGAGGTCAGGGTGAAGACGTCCAGCCGCACGTCCGGCCGGTCGAAGGCGCGTGCGACGAAGGGGCCGAGCGAGACCCGTACCGGTGCCGGCTCCGTCTTCGGGCGGACCGCCGCGTGGATGGGGAGCTTGATCACCCGGGTCCCGCTGCCCTGCCGGGACTCGACCCAGCCCTCCGACTTCAGCTCGCCGAGCACCCGCTGCACGGTGTCGCGGGAGACGCCGAACTCGCCGGCCAGCTCGCGCTGGGCAGGGAGGGTCGCGTGCAGTCCGTAGGTGCCGTCGGCCAGTTGCTCGCGCAGCGCCTCCAGGACGCGCTCGAACTCCTTGCCGCCTCCCTCACCGCGTTCCGCGCTCATGCAGCGACCGTACCGCCGGGCACCGACACGCAAACCGCTTTCCGTCACATCAGCCCGCGATGGAGACAACAGGCAGTCAACCTCCGGCCAGTTGGACTGATTGATTGCCGGTTCCCGTTAGTCGATCAGCCAACAAGGGGACAACCCTGGAAGAGAAGCCGTCCAATTCAGCAGGCAAGCAGTCCAGTTGACGCAGGAGGTGTCCGTGGCCGGCGATCGCAGCGCCCGCGGCTCACACGTGCACCCGCCCCGTCGCGTCCTCCCACAGCAGCCGCAGGACCGGCTGCAGGGAGTCGACGACCGCCTCCGCGCCCGCTTCCCTGAGCGCCTTCGCCTTCTCCTCGTTGCGCGCGTAGCCCAGGAACGGCACGCCGGCCCGCCGGGCGGCGGTGAGGTCGGACGTGGTGTCGCCGACCATCAGCGCCTGCGCGGGGGCCACCCCCATGGCGCTGAGGGCGCGGTTGAGGCAGTAGGGGTCGGGTTTGAGCAGGTGCAGGTCCTGGGTGCGGCCGTAGATGTGCGGCGCGAAGCAGTCCAGCAGACCGCGGGTGGTGAGGTACTCGCCCACCACGCGGGGCGAGTTGTTGGTCGTCACCGCCAGCCCAACCCCGAGCGCCGCCCAGGTGCGGATCAGCGGGTCCGCGTACGCGGTCGGCCACGCGGTGGGTACGGCGCGCAGCTCCTCCCGGGTCAGCCGCTCCTCGAAGTCGGCGACCAGGTCGCTGTCGTGGCGCCGGCGGTTGACCGCGCCCAGCAGGACGTGCGGGTCGGGGTGGACCTGCTCCTCCTCGGTCAGCATCCCCTTGAGGCCCAGCCGTTCCAGCCAGTCCACCAGTTCGCCCGCCACCCGGTCGGCGGAGTAGCCCGCGAACAGTCTGCAGATGGGGCCGTCGAAGTCCCACAGGACGACGCGGGCACCCCCGACCAGGTCCCCCAGGCCGCCGGCCCGCTCGGTCACCGGTTCCGTCTGATCCGCATCAGGAGTCACTAGGAGAGTGTCATGTCAGTGGTGATGGTTTCCCAGAGGGCGTCGAACCACTTCTGTGATTCCTCCACGAACACGGCGTCCCGATGACCCGCCCGCTTCAGGAAGGAGAAGAGCAGCGACTGGGAGCCGAGGGCGTCGTACATCTCCAGCGTCCGGCTCTCGTACTCCTCCTCGCGCCGGGTCAGCATGTAGTAGCCGAGGAGCGCCTCCTCGCCGTTGAGCAGGTAGAGCTTCATCGGCGGGGTGAACGGCAGGGCGCGGAAGGCGATGCGCACGTCGACGCGGTGGGTGGAGCGCACGGCGTGCAGGTTGTGCTGGAGCACCCGGGCCTGGGCGTTGCGCATCTGGAGCCAGCGCTGGTGGACGGGGTCGTCCTCCTCGTCCTCCACCAGGACGGGGAAGGCCAGCTCGATGTCGCGCGAGGGCATCAGGACGCGGAAGTCGATGGCCTCGGGGCGGATGCGGCCCTCGTGGATCAGGCGGAGGGGCTCGCTGAGGGCCAGCATCAGGGTCTCGGAGGTGTGGCACACGACGTCGACCCGCACGCGCGGTGCCGCGAACGCCGCCGCCAGCCGCGGCCCGAGCGAGACCATCGTCGGCTGCGGCTCACCCCGGGAGGTGGCGGGCTCGGCGATGCGCGGCGGGCTGCCCTTGCTGACGTTGGTGAGGAGACCGTCCTCCTGGAGGGCACGCAGGGCCTGGCGCACCGTGCCGCGCTCCACACCGAACTCGTCGGCCAGCTCGGCCTGGGTGGGCAGGCGGTCGCCGGCCTTGAGGTCTCCGCCGCGGATCCGCTCCCGCAGGACGTCGGCGATCTCCTGGGCCGAGAGTCTTCTGCTGCCGTTCACGGACACGTTCTCCTGAGTCACGACCAAACGCTACAACTTCGACCTACCTACGGGGAGTTGTTTGAAACTTGTTTATAGGTAGTCGCCAAGTGGGGACAACATAGACAGAGTTGGTTGCCAACTTAGTCCAGTTGGCGGAAGTTTACCTTCCAGAACGTGCCGGACTTCCCGAAGGGGGGAGAAACACCATGCCCGTCCTCGCCCTGGTCTCCACGGTCTTCGTCATCGCCTTCGAGCAGTTCGTCCAGTGGAAGTACGGCGCCACCGGGATCATCGGACTGCTCATGCTCACCATAGGCATCAAGGCCAAGCGCCCGTCCGTCAGCTCCGCCGGCGCGGTCCTGCTGGCCCTCCTGGTCGCGGGCCCCGCGCTGTGACCGGGGGCGGTCAGCCCGTGAGCGTCAGCTCCGAGCTGATCGTCCCCCACAGCGCGTCGAACCACAGCCGGGACTGCTTCACGAACACGCCGTCGCGCAGGCCACCGCGCTGGCCGAAGGCGAACAGCGTCGAGCGGACGCCCTCCGCGTCGTACATCTCCAGCTGCTCGTGACCGATCTCCTGCTCGCGCCGGCTGAGCGTGTAGTACGCGAAGAGCGCCTCCTCGCCGTTGAGCAGGTAGAGCTTCACCGGCGGGGTGAAGGGCAGCGCACGGAAGGAGACCCGCACGTCGATGCCGTGCGTGGCCCTGAGGCTCAGCAGGTTGTGCCGGAGCACCTGGCCCTGGGCGTTGCGCATGGCCAGCCACCGCTCGTGCACCGGGTCGCCGGCCCTGCCGCCGCCCACCGGCACCGGGAAGGCCAGGTCGATGTCGCGGCTCGGCAGCAGGACGCGGACGTCGACCTTGGCCGGTTTCAGTCGCCCCGCGTGGATCTGGCGCAGCGATTCACCGAGGGCGAGGGTCAGGGAGACGGAGGTCAGGCACAGGGCGTCGATCTCCACGTGCGGGGCGGCGAAGGCCTCCGCGATCCGGGGCGCGAGGGCGACGGTGGTGGGCATCGGCGGCGGCGGAGGGCCGGTCGGGGCACCGTGGAGGTCGGGCGCGACGGTCGCGGGGCTCCCCTTGGACACATTGGTGAGCAGACGTTCCGACTGGAGGACGCGCAGGGCCTGGCGTACGACACCGCGCTCCACGCCGAACTCGAGAGCCAACTGGGCCTGGGTGGGCATGCGCTGGCCCGGCCGCAGCCGACCGGACCTGATCCGGGCGCGCAGTTCGTCGGCCACCTCGCGGTGTGTCGCCGGTGGCCGCTGCGGTCTCTTCCGCCCATTGACGGAGGCATGTTCCCGCTCCACGACCAAACACTACAACTTCGCGCCATCTTTGGGCAGTTCGCGGAAAGGTGGTTATGAGACGCATCCAAGCGGAGATAAGTACAGTGAAGTTGGCAGCCAACTTGAGCAACGTGGTCGAACCTTTCGGGGGTTGGCCACCACGGTGAACAGGGGGTCCACCATGCCGCTCATCGCCATCGTCGTCGCCGCTCTGGCCATCGGCTTCGAGCAGCTCGTGCAATGGAAGTACGGGCCGATGGGCATCATCGCGTTCGTCGCGCTGTCCATCGGCATCAAGGCTAAGAACACCATGATCGGCGGTGTGGGCGCGGTGATCCTCGTGATGCTGCTCGCCCAGTCCGGCTGATACCGACGTACTGCTGTCCGGGCCCCCTTCCGGAGGGGAGCCGGGAGCCCGGACAGTCAGTCAGCACCACCGCAGGAAGGCACCACGGCACAACAACCACAACCGAACAACGGCACGACAACCACAACCGAAGAGCACGCGCTACGGATGCGCACGTCCACCGTCACCGGCAGAAGGGAGCGGCTTCAGAACATGTCCGGGCACCAAGGCCGCCTGGACGTACGCAGCAGGGCGTCGACCACACGGGCGGCGCCCGCTCGTTCTTCCCGCACCCGGCCGAGCGCCGCCAGCCGCACCGCCGACTCGTCGCCCAGCCACAGCGCCCCCAGCTCGCCCACGTCGAGCACGAGATGGGCGCTCTCGGTGGTCGGCGCGCAGGACGCCCCGTCCGGCCCGGCCTCCAGCCGCCACCGCCCGCCGGCCAGTCCTCCCCGGTCCACGGTCTCCAGCACCACCGCCCCGCGCCCCTCGTACGTCCGCGCCTCCAGCGCCCGCACGACGTCCAGGATCCGCACCCACAGCCAGTCCGCCTGCGTGACGATCCTCGCCGCGCGCGGGTCCGGCAGGAGGTGCGGGAGCAGGTCGTCGGGGGACCGCCAGCCGCTCTTCACCGTCGTGATCCAGTCGATCGAGCACAGGTAGTGCCACAGCGCGCGCTCGGCGGCGGGCGTCGCGGCCAGCAGCCAGTCCACGGTCGCCGTCTCCATCGGCTGCTTGGCGTCGCCCCAGTGGTCGTCCGCCCGGTACGAGACCATGCCCTCGACCTCACCGTCCGCCGCGCGGTACACGGCGTAGAAGGGCTCGGTCCACGGAGTGCCGTTGGTGTTGACGACGCCGGTCCGCGCCCGCCACCACAGCTCGGGGCGGCTGACCGCGCCCGGCTGGGACCGGCGCACCCGCTCGTGCAGCCCGGGACCGAGCCCCCGCACATCCTCGCCGTCGACCAGGTCGATCCGCCCGCCGTCCGCGGGGCCCGCCCAGCGCGGGTCGAGACCGGCCCGCGGCACGTCGACCGCCCACTCGGTCATGGTGGTGGCGGGTCCGAAGCCGTACCGGCCGTAGATCGGGTACTCGGCCGCGATCAGCGTGGCGACGACGTCCCCGCGCTCCTTCGCCGCCGCCAGGTCCTGCGCCATCATCCGGGTCAGCAGGCCGCGACGCCGGTGGGTCGCGGTGACCGTGACGTTGGAGACCGCGTCGGCCCGGACGAGGGCGCCCCCGACGGCGGTCACCTCCTGGCCGAAGGACCGGTAGGTCGCCACACAGCGCTCCCCGTCGAAGGCGCCGAGCGACCGGCCCGGCACGAACTGCTCGCGACGGGCCTCCAACTGCGCCGCCGCCACCGCGGGCGGCATGAGGAAACCGGTGTTCAGGGCGCGGTTCCAGTCGGGGAAGTCGGCCTCGGTGATGGGACGTACGTCTATGTCGGTGCGGCTGGTCATGGGCTCACCGTAGGTCGGCCGGCGCACCGGCGTCGCGCGGATTTGCGGCCGGTGCGGGCAGACGGTGACGGGGCCGGGGAGGGCCCTCAGAAGGCCGCCCGGATCTCCCCCACCTCGCGCCCGCCGCCGAGCAGCGGCGTGCGGCCGATGCGGTCGACCACGTCCCCCTCCACGCCGAGCAGCGTCAGCGTGCGGGCCAGGACCGGGCCCAGGGCACGCGTCGCGCCGTCCTCGACCTTGAAGGCGAGGGCGCGGCCGTCCGGCAGGGCCACCGCCTGGACGGCCTCTGCGCCCATCTTGGAGAGGCTGCCGGGCACCTCCCGCATCAGCCAGGTGTCGGCGCGGCGGGTGCCGGCGACGTACTCGGGGTGGGCGCGCATCGCGTCGGCGACCCGGCGCTCCGCCGTGCCGGGCTCGGCGCCCACGAAGGAGCGGAAGGCGCGGGCTAGACCCACGAGGCTGATCGCCATCAGCGGCGCCCCGCACCCGTCCGTGCCGACGGCGGCGACCGGCTCGCCCGCCGCGTCCTCCACAACCCTGTGGATGGTGCGCTGGAGCGGGTGCTCGGGGTCGAGGTACGTCTCCAGCGGCCAGCCGCGCTGCGCGCAGACCGCGAGCATCGCGGTGTGCTTGCCGGAGCAGTTCATGGTGACCCGGTCGGGCACCGCGCCCGACGCGAGGTACGTGTCCCGCTCCTCGGCGTCCAGCGGCAGGTCGGGCGGGCACTGGAGCTGGGCCGGGTCGAGGCCGTACTCGGCGAGCATCTTGCGGACCAGGTCGCGGTGAAACGGTTCTCCGGAGTGGCTCGCGGAGGCCAGCGCCAGCCGCTCCTCCGCGAGGTCGAGACCGGCCCGCAGCACGCCCGCCGCCTGCATCGGCTTGTTGGCGGAGCGCGGGAAGACCGGCGCCGTCACCTCGCCGAGTGCCAGCTCCACGGCCCCGTCCGAGCCCAGGACGACCAGACTGCCCCGGTGCCGCCCCTCGACGAAGCCGGACCGGACCACCTCGGCGAGGACGGGCGGCACGACGGGCGAGAGGGCGGACGTGGGGGCGGGCTGCTCCGTCCGAGACGGCTGGGACGGTTGCGACGGCTGGGGCGCGGGCATCGGCGGTGGCCTTCCGGACGGGTGACCCGCCGCCGCGACGGCCCGGGATCACCGGGCCCCGGAGGGCGCCGCTGCGGGCCGCCCCCCGTGTCACACGAGCAGGTCGTCGACTTGTGCTTCCCCCTCACGGTACCGGCGTGCGATCTCCGCGCTGCAGCCGTCCGCCGTGCGCTGCAGCCGCTGCCGGTCCCGGGAGACCTGCTGCTCGTAGCGCAGGAGCCGGCCCATCCCGTTGCTCAGCTCGGTGTCGGTGCGGGCCGTCAGGTCAGACAGCTCCACCTCGCCCAGCATCTCCGCCGCCAGCCTCCTGCACTCCTCGCTCCGCGGGGTGCCCAGCGTCACGTGCCGGGCCGAGGAGCGCTGCCGCGCCGGGGCGTCGGCAAGGATCTCCGACAGCCGCTCGACCACGGACCCGGTGACCGCGGTGGTCACCACGGCCGTCGGTACCCTCCCCGCCAGCTCGGCGCGGAGGATGTCGATACGCCCCTGCAGCAGCCGCCGTACATAACTGAGGTCGGCCTCCTCGCGCTGCGCGTCCCGGCGGAGCGTGCGCAGCTCCGGCAGGCTCAGCGCGGTCAGGTCGTGCTCCGGGGGCTCGGCCGGCAGCTCCGGGCTGCCCGTGCGCTGCACGGGCGGCCGGGGCGCCTCCAGGCCACCCGGACATGTGAACGCGACTGTCCCGAGGGACTGTCCCGTACTCGGTGTGCTCATGTGCCCTACCGTCCCCTCGCCCGGCGTCTGGGAAGCATCGTGCCATTCCGCATGGCCGCTATGTGACCGAGTGCCCCCGATCGGCCCCAGATGGGGGGTTAGGTGGCAAAAAAAGCCCCGTACGGGCCCGCCCGCCCCGGCCCTGGGGGCGCACGGCATCATGGCGGGATGCGTGCAGTGGTGCAGAGGGTGGACGGCGCGAGTGTCGTCGTGGACGGCGAGACCGTGGGGGCGATCGACGGCGCGGGGCTGTGCGTCCTGGTCGGCGTCACCCACGAGGACACCAAGGAGAAGGCGGCCCAGCTGGCCCGCAAGCTCTGGTCGGTGCGGATCCTGCACGACGAGAAGTCGTGCAGCGACCTCGGCGCACCGCTCCTGGTGATCAGCCAGTTCACCCTGTACGGCGACGCGCGCAAGGGACGCCGCCCCACCTGGAACGCGGCGGCGCCCGGCGACGTCGCCGAACCGCTCGTCGACGAGGTCGTCGCCCAGCTGCGCTCGCTGGGCGCGACCGTGGCGACGGGCCGGTTCGGCGCGCAGATGCGGGTCTCGCTGACGAACGACGGCCCGTTCACGGTCCTGGTGGAGGTCTGAGCGCGAGGCTCAGGGTTCCACGACCGTCTCCTGGGCGGCGGCCGTGTCCTCGGCCGTCAGCCGGGCGTCCACCGGCACGTTCCGCTTCACCAGGGCGAGGGCGACCGGGCCCAGTTCGTGGTGGCGTACGGACGTCGTGACGAAGCCGATCTTGCGGCCCTCGGGCCCGTCGTCCGCGAGCCGGATCTCCGCGCCGGCCGGCGGCAGGTGCACCTCGCTGCCGTCCAGGTGCAGGAAGACCAGGCGGCGCGGCGGCTTGCCGAGGTTCTGCACCCGGGCGACGGTCTCCTGGCCCCGGTAGCAGCCCTTCTGGAGATGCACGGCCGTGCCGATCCAGCCCAGCTCGTGCGGGATGGTCCGGTGGTCGGTCTCGAAACCCAGCCGCGGCCGGTGCTGCTCGACCCGCAGCGCCTCGTGGGCGAGGATCCCGGCGGCGGGACCGGCCCCGTCGGCGAACGCCTCCAGTCGCTCCCGGGGCAGGAAGAGATCACGGCCGTACGGCGTCTCGCGGACGGCGACGCCCTCGGGGACCTCGGCGATGGAGCCGGCGGGCAGGTGCACGACCGCGGTGTCGGCGGTGCGGTCGGCGACCTCGACCCGGTAGAAGAACTTCATCGACTCCAGGTAGGCGATCAGCGCCTCCTGGCTGCCGGGCTCCACGTGGGCCCAGGTGGTGGCGCCGTCGTCGACCAGGTACAGGGCGTGCTCGATGTGGCCGTTCGCGGAGAGGATCAGCGCCTCGGTGGCCTCACCGGCCGGCAGGTCGCTGACGTGCTGGGTGAGCAGCAGGTGCAGCCAGGCCAGCCGGTCGTCGCCCGTGACGGTGAGGACACCGCGGTGGGACAGGTCGACGAAGCCGGTGCCGTCGGCGAGGGCACGCTGCTCGCGGAACAGGTCGCCGTAATGGGCGGCGACGCCTTCGTCCACGCCCTCGGCGGGGACCGCGCCGGGCAGGGACAGCAGGGGGCTCTTCATACGCCTAGCCTACGACTCGGTAGTTGAACCCTTCAGGGTGCAGTCGCCGCACCGGCCGAAGATCGCGAAGTGCTTCATGTCGGTGTCGAAGCCGAACTCCTCGCGGAGCTTCGCGGTGAAGTCGGCGGCCACCGAGACGTCGGCCTCGATCACCTCGGCGCAGTCCCGGCAGACCAGGTGGAGGTGGTGGTGCCGGTCGGCCAGGTGGTAGGTGGGCGCCCCGTGCCCCAGGTGGGCGTGGCTGACCAGGCCCAGCTCCTCCAGCAGCTCCAGCGTGCGGTAGACGGTGGAGATGTTGATACCCGACGCCGTCTTCCGCACCTGGCCGAGGATGTCGTCGGGTGTCGCGTGTTCGAGGGTGTCGACGGCTTCGAGCACCAGCTGCCGCTGCGGGGTCAGCCGGTAGCCGCGCTGTCTGAGGTCGCTCTTCCAGTCGGTGCTCACCACACCCATGAGTCTAGGACTACTTGAAGAAAGCGATCCCGTCGTCCGGCATGTCGTCCGGCAGGGCCTTGGCCCAGCGCTCGACGTCCTCCGGGGTGACGACCTTCTTCAGGTGCGCCGACATGTAGGGGCGCAGCTCGACCTCGGGGGTCTGCTTCTCGCCGACCCACATCAGGTCGCTCTTGACGTAGCCGTACAGCCGCTTGCCGCCGGTGTAGGGCCGGGAGGCGGCGGTGCGGGCCACGGCGTCGGTGACCAGGTCGATCTGCGGCTTCTGGTCGGCCAGCTCGCCGTACCAGATCTCGATGACGCCGTCGTCGCGGGTCATCGTGGCCTCGACCCTGCGGTTCGCGTCGATGCGCCAGAAGCCGTACTCGGACTCCAGCGGGCGGACCTTGTTGCCGTCCTTGTCGAGCACCCAGGTGTGCGAGCGGTACTCCAGGAAGTCCCGGCCGTCGTGGGTGAAGGAGACCTCCTGCCCGAAGTTGCACTTCTCGTCGCCCGGGAAGTCGTGCACACCCGCGCCGGCCCAGTCGCCGATCAGGAAGACGAGCGGGACGAGGTCCTTGTGGAGGTCGGACGGGATCTCGATCATGAGCGGTACTTCCTGGCGTCGGTGATCAGCGCTGGCCCTGGTACAGCTTCTTCACGGTCAGACCGGCGAAGGCGAGAACGCCGACGCAGACCAGGACCAGCAGGGCTTCGAAGAAGATCTCCACGGGGTGCTCCTTGAGCGGGGGGGGCATACGACAGGGCCGGGGCCCAGCTTACGCGGCCGGGCCCCGGCCTTCCCTGCGAGGTACTCCGTCGCGGTCAGGCGAGCAGCCGGCTCTGCAGCGCGACGGTCTGCTGGAAGGGCACGGCCGGGGCGCCGCCCTTCCGGCTCTGCAGCACGACGGCCAGGACGTCACCGGCCCCGAGGTAGGCCTGCCGGACCTGCTCGGCACCGTAGGGCTCGGGTTCGGTGTAGAGGGAGTACGTGAGGTCGTCGTGCTGGGCCTTCACCGGAAAGTCCTCGTCGGGGACGGACTCGTCCGTACCGCGCACCGGGTAGGCCGACTTGATGAACGGCGCGATGTGGAGGGACTGGAGTTCGTCCACCACGGCCGCCGTGTCGAAGTGCAGCAGGTAGATCCGCGTGTGCGTGCCGTCCGGGGTGGTCCAGCCGCGGGCGGCGATGTGCCGCAGGCCCTCGTTGACGAGCATCTGCCGCAGCTCGTCGCGGTCGAACTGCTCCCGGTACTCCTTGAGGTAGACGTCCGTCGCCAGCCAGCCGTCCTTCCCGCGCAGCGCCTTGTCGGCCTTCGCTCCCTCGGGGGCCGGCAGCAGGAGGTCGCGCGGGTCGGCGTAGTGGGCGCCCGCCTTGTTCTCCTCGGCAAACGGTCCCGGGCTGCCGGACGGCAGGGGGGCCGCGGTGAGCGCCGGGTAGTCCCACCGCCCGTCCGTCTCGGTCGCCAGACCCGGTATGTCCGTCCGCTCCACGCGGGTGACGCCGTACGCCGTCGCCGATCCCACGGCCGCGAAGACGGCGACGGCCGCGGTCCAGCGCAGCACGGCCCGCAGGACGCGGCGGTCCCGCTTCAGGGGTGCCGGAAGCGGGTCCGGGACCGGCGGCGGGGTGTCCGGCATGGGCGGCAGCACGGGTGCCGGCGAAGTGGTCTGCTCGGTCACACGGACCTCCCGGGCTCGGCGATACGGTTCAGCTGCTCGGTCAGCAGGGCGCTGACGCCCTTGGTGTCGAACGGCCGCACACCGTCGGCCGTGGCGGTGACCAGCACGTCTCCCTCGTGGGCGGCGCAGAACATCATGTCGAGGTCTTCGTCGGTCTCGCCGGGCAGGCGGAAGCAGCGAGCGTCCTTGTGACCCTTGATCCGCGGGCCCTCACGGAAGACGTCCAGCGCTTCGAAGAACTTGTTCTGGCCGTCCGCCATGGACCGGACGGCCGACCGGTTCTCCATGCGTGACAGTACGATGGTCACCGTGGCGGATCCCGTCATCCCGTCGGAGGTGAACGTCCCGGTACCGGCGTAGTTGCGCATCGCGACGCCGGTGATGCGGCGGCGGTCGATCTCCTTCTCCAGCTGCTTGCGCTCCGAACGGGGCAGGCCGGCCAGCGACTCCTTGCGCAGGGCGGTGGCCTCGGCGCCGCTCAGCGCGGCGTCCGAGCCGAACTCCCCGATGTCGGGACCGCGCGACCAGCCGTCACTCCGGAACGGCACCAGCGCCTGGGCCAGGCCGGTGGCCTTCGCCGCCGGTGCCTTCTTCGTGGGCGCGGCGTCGGGAAGCGTCCAGACGGGCGCGCCCGGGTCCCGGTCGGCACCGTTCACCGTCACCACGGTGTATCCGCCGCCCGCGACGACGGCGGCGGCCAGCAGAGCACCGCAGCCGATGACGACGGCCCGGCGCCCGCGCCCGGGCCGCTTCGCGACGGAGCCGGGGACGGGAGTCTCGCCGGCGGCCGGAGCCTCACCGGCGGCCGGAGCCTCACCGGTGGCCGGGGCCTCGTCGGTGGCCGGTGCGTCCGCCGCTTCGAGAGTCGGCTGTTCCGGCTCCTGCGGGTTCTCGTTCACAGCCGCTCCATCTGCCGCTTCGCCAGATCCATGATCATCTTCTTGTCGACCCGCTTCTCACCGTTGATCCAGATCTCCATCACGACGTCGCCCCGCCGGGCGTGCGCCTCCGCGGTGTACACCGGCTCGTAGCCGGGTTCGGTCTCCGGCTCCTCGAAGACGTACGCCATCCCGTCCCCGGTCCCGGGAATCGCCCAGCCGTCGGACTCCGGTCCCTGCATCACCCAGTACTGCGCCTGTTCACTGGAGTCGGCGGCCGCAAGGACCTCCTCCTGCCTGAACTGGACCAGCCGGATCTCCACGGAGTACGAGTCGCCGTCCCAGGCGGTGACGGCTGCCCGCCGGAACTCGTGCTCCAGCTGTCCCTCGAAACTCCCGGCCGGCCGATCGAAGGTCTCGGCGTACGCCGCGAGGTCCATCCAGCCGTCGGTGCCCTCCAGCCACTCGGCGTCCTTCGTCCCGCGCGGCTTCTTCAGCAGCAGTTCCCGCAGGTCGCCGTCGGTCCGCACCCTGCGGTCCCGGGAAGCCGGCAGGCGCTTCGGGGCCGCGCCTCCGGCCGGCGCGAGCACGGGCTGCGCGAGCGACGGAAGCTTCGTCGGCTCACGGTCGGCCTGCACGAGGTAGCCCGTGCAGGTGCCGGCGACCAGCCCCAGGACGGCGGCGGCGCAGATGAGCAGCACGGTGCGGCGCCCGCGCCGGCGCCGCCGGGGTGCGGCCTCTTCGGCCACGGCCGGTCTTCCGGCTTCCTCTTCCGCTTCTTCCGGTTCCAGTTCCGGTTCCATGACGTCCCCCCACAGAACGTGTAGTACACAATCGATCAACGTGCGCACAGGAGACCCACGACCCCGGCCCGGAGTTGTGGCGGCGTTGATTACGATTCGGCCATGGCGAAGAAGCTCGTGATCAAGGTGACGGCGGGGGCGGACGCGCCCGAGCGGTGTTCTCAGGCGTTCACGGTGGCGGCGGTGGCCGTGGCCAGCGGGGTCGACGTCTCGCTGTGGCTGACCGGCGAGTCCGCGTGGTTCGCGGTGCCGGGCCGGGCGGCGGAGTTCGAACTGCCGCACGCCGCGCCGCTCCCCGACCTGCTCGACTCGCTCCTGGCGGGCGGCCGGGTGACGCTGTGCACCCAGTGCGCGGCCCGCCGCGACCTCACGGAGAAGGACGTCATCGAGGGCGTGCGGATCGCGGGCGCGCAGGTCTTCGTGCAGGAGGCCCTCGCCGACGACACGCAGGCGCTCGTCTACTGACCGGCCTGCGTCCACAGGCAGAAGGGGTGCCCCGACGGGTCGAGCAGCACCCGTACGTCGTCCTGGGGCTGGTACTCGGCGAGCCGGGCGCCCTCGGCCACGGCCCGCTCGGTCTCCGCCGCCAGGTCGTCGACCTCGATGTCGAGGTGCAGCATCATCTGCTGGTCGCCCGGGTTCCGGCCCGGCCAGACGGGCGGCACGTACGCGGGTTCCGTCTCGAAGGCCAGCGACAGGCCCTCGGTGCCGGGCGGCGGGCCGATGAGCACCCAGTGCGGTTCCTCGGCACGTACCTCGTAGCCCAGCAGCCGCAGGTAGAAGCCGGCGAGTTCGTGGGCGTCGTGCGCGTCCAGCACGACGGTGGACAGCTTCGTCGGAGACATGCCCGCCATCATTCCCGGGCCCGCCGCCATTTCCGGGCCCGCCGTCATTCCCGGGTCAGCCCCCATTTCCGGGTCAGCCGTCATTTCCGGGCCCACGGATCTAGCGCGGCCGCTTCTTCCCGTCCAGCTCGTCCCACCACTCGTCGGACTTCGCGTCGCCCGACGGGTCGTCCCACCAGCGGTCGCCCGGGCCCCTGCGGTTGGCGACCATCGCGGCCAGCGGCGGGATGACCATGGCGACCACGCACATGCCCACCGCCACCGGGACGGACCACAGACGCACGACTCCCCACGCCAGGACGAAGAGCGCGATGCAGGTCCCCATCAGGGCGAAGTAGACGTGCCGCCGCCGCGCGTACATGCTTCCAGCGTAGGCCCGTCATGCCGAAGGGGCCGCACCCCAGGCGTCCAACCCGGTGGGTGCGGCCCCTCGGCCGTGGCGTGGCGCGGGGTGCCGTCAGACGGCGATCGCGACCTCCGCGAGACCGCCCTGCTGGGCGACGACCGTGCGGTCGGCGGTGCCGCCGGGGACCAGCGCCCGTACGGTCCAGGTGCCCTCGGCCGCGTAGAAGCGGAACTGGCCCGTCGCGGACGTCGGGACCTCCGCCGTGAACTCGCCGGTGGCGTCCAGCAGACGGACGTAGCCCGTCACCGGCTCGCCGTCACGGGTCACGTGACCCTGGATGGTGGTCTCACCGGGCTTGATCGTCGAGGCGTCGGGGCCGCCGGCCTTCGCTCCGCACATGTCGTACTCCTGAGGGTTGGGGGGCGGACTTACTTGTTGGCGCCGAGCTCGATCGGCACGCCGACGAGGGAGCCGTACTCGGTCCAGGAGCCGTCGTAGTTCTTGACGTTCTCCACGCCGAGCAGCTCGTGCAGGACGAACCAGGTCAGGGCCGAGCGCTCACCGATGCGGCAGTAGGCGATGGTGTCCTTCGCCAGGTCGACCTGCTCGTCGGTGTAGAGCTGCTTCAGCTCGTCGTCCGACTTGAAGGTGCCGTCGTCGTTGGCGTTCTTCGACCACGGGATGTTGCGCGCGGACGGGACGTGGCCCGGACGCTGCGACTGCTCCTGCGGGAGGTGGGCCGGGGCGAGCAGCTTGCCGGAGAACTCGTCGGGCGAGCGGACGTCGACCAGGTTCTGCGCGCCGATGGCGGCGACCACGTCGTCGCGGAAGGCGCGGATCGCGGTGTTCTGCGGCTTGGCCTTGTAGTCGGCGGCCGGGCGCTGCGGGACCTCGTCGCCGGGGACCAGCTCGCGGGCGTCCAGCTCCCACTTCTTGCGGCCGCCGTCGAGGAGCTTGACGTTCTCGTGGCCGTAGAGCTTGAAGTACCAGTAGGCGTACGACGCGAACCAGTTGTTGTTGCCGCCGTAGAGGACCACCAGCGTGTCGTTGGCGATGCCCTTCTTCGACAGGAGCTTCTCGAAGCCCTCCTGGTCGACGAAGTCGCGGCGGACCGGGTCCTGGAGGTCCTGGGTCCAGTCGATCCGGATCGCGTTCTTGATGTGGTTCTTCTCGTAGGCGGACGTGTCCTCGTCCACCTCGACGATCGCGATGCCGGGGTCGTCCAGGTTCTCCTGGACCCAGTCGGCGTCGACCAGGACGTCGCTGCGGCTCATGTTTTCTCCTCCGGGGCAGTTGCGGCGGGGCGAGCGGTGACAGGGGGTGCGCGCGCTCGGGCCGTGCGGCGGCGCGCGGGTGCCCTGGGCAGGGCGGGTGAGGGGAGCGGACGGCGACGGCGCCGTCGCGTCAGAGGGTGCGACAGAGCATGGCGGCAACGCGGCACAGGTCCACTGCCCGCCGCTTCGTGAGATCCGCCTGTCGCTTCATGGGTACCGATCGTAGGGACGGATACCGGGGCATGTCACCGGCGTGTCGCATCTTGAGACGGGATCGTCCGCAATGTGGGATCAATGCGGGGCCCCGGGCGCCGCGCGACACCCGGCGGGCGGGTGGCCCGCCTTCGCATCTGCGGTACGGACGGCGTCGTCTCGCCTGTCGGACTTCCCGCCCCCTGGGTCCCTACCCGGCCAGTTTGACGTTCGAACCCTTCACCGTGATCTCGACGCCGTCCTTCGCCGCCTCGACCTTGTCCAGCTCGATGCCGCCCGGCAGTTCGTCGATGGTCTGCTGGAAGTCGGTGATGGCCCGGATCCGGGACTCGGCGAGCTGCCGGCCGCCGATCTCCGGCAGGCCGTCGGCGACGACCTCGACGTCGTTGTCCTTGACCTTGACCGAGCTGAGCACCTGGACCGGCTCGGGCAGGTCCACGCCCAGGACCGTGGCCTGCAGCGACACCTTGATCTTGCCGTTGCCGCCGTCGGAGAGGCCGATGACCTTGGCGGTGATGCCGGGAGCGATGTCCGTGGGCTCGGACTTGGCGGCCTTCATCAGCTCGTCGTAGGCGACGGTCGCGGTGCCCGTGGCGGTGGCCGCGGTGGCGGAGCTGTAGTCGCCGGAGAACGCGACGCCCTTCATGTCCGCGCGCAGCTCGGCGATGCGGATCTTCTCGCCGCCCTTGCCGGTGGACGCCTCGTAGCCGTCGATGCCCACCTGGACGTCGTCCAGCTCACCGCCCGCGACCTGGGTGAGGAAGGGGAAGCCGTTGATGGACACGTCCGGCGTCGACGGCAGGTTCTCGGTGCTGCGCACCTTGTCCGCGACCTCGTCCTCGGCGAAGTTGACGGCCACACGGTCGGCGATCACGAAGAGGCCGCCCAGGATCACGACGACGACCAACAGTATTCGCAGTGCGCGCATGCGGAGTTCCCCAACCCTGGACGGTCGACGACAGCGGTCCCCCGACGGCCGGTGGCCGTCCAGGCGCGAGCGTAACCCGGGCGGATGGCGCCGCCCGGGTTCTGTAGACCACCTGTGACACCCGGCGCCGGGCGCCCGGCGGTCAGGCCAGCGCCCGGCCCAGCAGGTACACGGCCGGTGCGGCGGCGGCCAGCGGCAGGGCCACGCCCGCCGTGAAGTGGACGAAACGGGACGGGTAGTCGTACGCCGCCACCCGGAGGCCGACCAGCGCGCACACCGCCGCGCCCGCGCCGAGCAGCGCGCCCGACGCCCCGAAGTCCGTCGCCGAGCCGACCGCGATCCCCGCTCCGGCCGCCGCGAGCAGCGCGACGACCACGGAAGCCGCCGTCGGCAGCGGCAGGGCGCGGGCCACGACCGCCACGGCCACCGCGACCGCGCCGACCGTCACCGCGTCCGCGTCGGCGGCGAGGAACCCGCCCGCGATCACGGCCAGGGCCGCCGCGGCGACGGTCGCCATCAGGCCGTACATCCGCTCGTCGGGGTCGGCGTGCGAGCGCAGTTGCAGGACGAGGGAGAGCAGCACCCACACCCCGAGGGTGCCGAGGATCGCCGCCGGGGAGCGGTCCGACACCAGCATCGCCGCGTCGGCGGCCAGCGCGGCCGCGAAGCCCAGCGCGATGCCCTGCCGGGCCGGCCACATGCCGTTCAGCCGGAACCAGCCCGCCGCGGTGACGGCCTGAAGGGCGACGAGCGGGACGAGGAGGGCGTACGTGCCGAGCGCCGCCGCGCCGGCCAGCAGCAGCCCGAGCAGCGCGGTGAGCCCGGCCGGCTGCATCCCCGGGTCGATGATCGGCGAACGCCCTTCGGCACGGGCCCGCTGCGCGTCGGTCACCCGCGTGTTCCCGGCGAGGGTGGCCGGACCGTAGCCGGCGTCGCCGGGAGAGGCGGGCGAAGCGGGTGGGGCGGGCGAGGCAGAGGGAGCCGGGGCCGGGGCCGGGGCCGGGTGAGCGTACGGCTGCGGCTCGGGCTGGGGCTGCGGCTGGTACTGAGGTGCGTACGTCTGTGCCGGAGGCTGCTGGTACCGCTGCTGCGGCTCGGACCCGTACGGCGGCAGGTACGCCGTCTCGTCCGCCGCGACCGGCGGCTGGGTCTGGTGCACCTGCGTCTCCCAGGTCTGCCCCTGCCACTGCTGGGTGTACTGGCCGGCGTTCGGATCCTCGTACCCCTGAGGAGCCTGGTGTGCCTGGGGGGCCTGGTGGCCCTGCTGATCGGGCCACTGGGCGTCGTACCCGCCCTGCCCGACCCATCTCCCGTACTCGTCGTACCCCTCGTACCGCTGATGCGGCTGATGCGGCTGATAAGGCTGGTCGGTCATCGCTCACCCTCCTGCGAACGGCGGGAGCACCTCGACCGTGCCGCCGTCGGCCAGCCGTACCGTCTCATGCCCGCGGGTGCCCACCGGGTCGCCGTCGACGAGGAACGAGCAGCGCAGCAGCACGCGCGTGAGCTCGCCGGGGTGCCGCTCGCGCACGGCGCCGAGCGCGTCGGCGAGCGTGTCCGCGTCGTACGGCTCCTCGGCCACTCCCGCGGCGGCCTTCGCGGCGGCCCAGTAGCGCACCGTGACCTTTGCCATCTGGTTCCTCAATCAGTTGACGGTGAACACCGTCAGGCTAGCCCGCCCGCGAGACCGCCCAGGCGCCGATCCGGTCCAGCAGGGCCTCGTCCGACGCGTGCTCCGCGTGGCCCATGCCGGGCTCCAGCCAGAGTTCGCCGTGGTCACCGGCGGCCCGGGCCAGCATCCGGGGGTGGTCGAGGGGGAAGTAGCCGTCCCGGTCGCCGTGCACGAGGAGGAGCGGGGTCGGGGCGATCCGCGGCACCGCGTCCACCGGCGACAGCGGCTCCGGGTCCCAGGCCAGGTGATGGATGCGGGTGCGGAAGCCGTAGCGGCCGACGAACCGGCCCTCGGGGCGCGTCACCATCCAGTGCAGCCTGCGCATCGGCGCCGTGCCCCGGTAGTACCAGCGGGCGGGCGCGCTCACCGACACCACGGCGTCCGTCCGCGCCGCGCTGTCCGGGCCGTACAGCGCCGCGTGCCGCAGCACCACCGAGCCGCCCATGGAGAAACCGACGGTCACCACGCGCGCGTGCCCGAAGCCGCGTGCCCACGCCACGGCCGCCGCCAGATCCAGGACCTCGCGGTCGCCGACCGTCGACCGTCCGCCGGAGGCACCGTGGCCCCGGAAGGAGAAGGTGACCACGGCGCCGTACCGGGCGAACCTCCGCGCGATGCGCAGCACGTGCGCCTCGTCCGCGCCGCCGGTGAAGCCGTGCGCGACGACGAACACCAGGTCGGAGGGGCCACCGCCGGTCGCCGCCGGCTTGTACACGGCGTCGATCCGGACCCCGTCGGCGCTGCGCAGGAAGGTGCGTGCGGGCGTGCGGCGGGGCGCTCCCCCGGGCGTCTCGGAATGCGGACGATTCCCTGGACGAGGGGTGGAACGCGCCACATGACCTGACGCTCGGTAGCTCATGTCGGCTATTCTGCTGGGCAGAGGACTCGGGCAACGTAGCCCCCGGGTCCTTTTGTGCTTCCAGGAGCGTGGCCGATCGTTCACCTCCCGGACGCGCGGCGGGCCCCACGGGCACGGGATCCGCACCGTACGAAGCAGTGCCGTAAACGTCCTCGCAGGGACCGAGGAGGAACCAGACGTTATGGGCGAGCGAAGCGTGCACGACCGTAGGACGACCCAGGCAGGTGGGGCGCGATGAGCTCTCTGCTGCTCCTCACCAACGCTCTTCAGCCGTCGACGGAGGTGCTCCCCGCCCTCGGCCTGCTGCTGCACAACGTCCGCGTGGCTCCGGCGGAGGGCCCGGCCCTCGTCGACACCCCCGGCGCCGACGTGATCCTCGTCGACGGGCGCCGCGACCTTCCCCAGATCCGCAGCCTGTGCCAGCTGCTGCGGTCCACGGGGCTCAGCTGTCCGCTGGTCCTCGTGGTCACCGAGGGCGGCCTCGCCGCCGTCACCGCCGACTGGGGCATCGACGACGTACTGCTGGACACCGCGGGACCGGCGGAGGTCGAGGCGCGGCTGCGGCTGGCCATGGGCCGCCAGCAGATCGTCGGCGACGACTCCCCGATGGAGATCCGCAACGGCGACCTCTCGGTGGACGAGGCGACGTACTCCGCCAAGCTCAAGGGCCGGGTCCTGGACCTGACCTTCAAGGAGTTCGAGCTGCTCAAGTACCTCGCCCAGCACCCGGGCCGGGTCTTCACCCGGGCCCAGCTGCTCCAGGAGGTGTGGGGCTACGACTACTTCGGCGGCACCCGCACGGTCGACGTGCACGTACGGCGGCTGCGCGCCAAGCTCGGTCCCGAGCACGAGTCGCTGATCGGCACCGTCCGCAACGTCGGCTACCGCTTCGTCACGCCGGAGAAGCCGGAGAAGGCGAAGTCCGAGAAGACGGAGCGGGAGAACGCGGAGCGGGCGAAGACTGAGCGCGAGAAGTCGGCGCGCGCCGGGGCGGAGGCCCCTGACACGGCGGCGGCAAGGTCATCCAAGGTGTGATACGCCCTGCCCGGAGCGGATCCATCCGCGTAGACTCCGCGCGTGGCCAAGGTGACTCGGGATGATGTGGCGCGGCTGGCGGGGACTTCCACCGCCGTCGTCAGTTATGTCATCAACAACGGACCCCGGCCGGTCGCCCCGGCCACGCGCGAGCGTGTCCTCGCCGCGATCAAGGAGCTGGGGTACCGCCCGGACCGGGTCGCCCAGGCCATGGCGTCGCGGCGCACGGACCTCATAGGCCTGATCATCCCGGACGCCCGCCAGCCCTTCTTCGGGGAGATGGCGCACGCCGTCGAGCAGGCCGCCTCCGAGCGCGGGAAAATGGTCCTGGTCGGCAACACGGACTACGTGGGCGAGCGCGAGGTCCACTACCTGCGGGCCTTCCTCGGGATGCGCGTCTCCGGTCTGATCCTGGTCAGCCACGCCCTGAACGACCTGGCCGCCGCCGAGATCGACGCCTGGGACGCCCGGGTCGTCCTGCTGCACGAGCGGCCCGAGGCCATCGACGACGTCGCCGTGGTCACCGACGACCTCGGCGGCGCCCAGCTCGCCGTGCGCCACCTGCTGGAGCACGGCTACGAGTACGTGGCCTGTATGGGCGGCACCGCCGAGACCCCGTCCGTCGGCGACCCCGTCTCCGACCACGTCGAGGGCTGGCAGCGCGCGATGAAGGAGGCCGGGCTGTCCACCGAGGGCCGGCTCTTCGAGGCGCCGTACAACCGCTACGACGCGTACAAGGTGGGCCTGGAGATTCTGGCCGGGCCGCTCCGCCCGCCGGCGATCTTCTGCTCCACCGACGACCAGGCGATCGGCCTGCTGCGGGCCGCCCGCGAGCTGCGCATCGACGTGCCGGGCGAGCTGGCGGTGGCGGGCTTCGACGACATCAAGGAGGCGGACCTCGCCGACCCGCCGCTGACGACGGTCGCCTCGGACCGGCCGGCGATGGCGCGGGCCGCCGTCGACCTCGTCCTGGACGACGGCCTGCGGGTCGCCGGATCCCGGCGCGAGCGGCTGAAGGTGTTCCCGTCGCAGCTGGTCGTACGGCAGTCCTGCGGCTGCGTGTAGCACCCGCCCGGAGCCCTCCTTATATCGGGCATACGAGGTTCTGCCGGGCTTCTCAGGCAGCACTCAGGCCGCTCTCATCCTCGGGCGCGAAGCTCATGGACATGACCGAGAGCCTCCGCCGCAACGGCGAGTACGAGCACGCGCAAGAGAACCCGTACGAGAACCCGTACCAGGGTGCCCGGCAGCACGACTCCTCTCCCGTCAACCCCGAGTGGCCGCCCCCGCCGGCCCAGCCGCCCGCGCAGCCCTACGCCGGGTTCGCCGCCGACGGGCAGCCCGAGCCGCCGCGGCAGAGGCGCCGGGCCCGTCGCGGCCCCGTGGCCCTGCTCGCGGCCGTGGCGATCGTCGCGGCGGCCATCGGCGGCGGCACCGCGTACGGCATCCAGGAGCTGACCGGCGGCGACACCGTCGCCTCCGCCACCAGCACGAACGTGGTGCCCTCCAGCCAGAAGGGCACGGTCTCCGGGGTCGCGAAGGCGGTCAGCCCCAGCATCGTCGAGATCAGCGCCACCTCGAACGCCGGCTCGTCCACCGGTTCCGGCGTGATCATCACCGACGACGGCGAGATCATCACCAACAACCACGTCGTCTCCGGCGCCTCGTCGGTCAAGGTGAGGACCAGCGACGGCAAGCAGTACACCGCCGAGGTCGTCGGCACCGACAGCAAGAAGGACCTCGCGCTGATCAAGCTGGAGGACGCCTCCGGTCTGAAGGCCGCGAGCCTCGGCGACTCGGACGCCGTCGGGGTCGGCGACCAGGTCGTCGCCATCGGCTCGCCCGAGGGCCTGACCGGCACCGTGACCAGCGGCATCGTCTCGGCCCTAGACCGCGACGTGACCGTCTCGACCGACGAGGGGCAGCAGCAGCAACAGCAGGGACAGGGGCAGGGCGGCGGCCAGTGGCCGTTCGAGTTCGGCGGCCAGGAGTTCAACGGCGACACCGGCTCGTCCACGACGACGTACAAGGCGATCCAGACCGACGCCTCCCTCAACCCGGGCAACTCCGGCGGCGCGCTGATCGACATGAACGGCAACATCATCGGCATCAACTCCGCGATGTACTCGGCGACCGAGGCGTCCGCGAGCGCGGGCAGCGTCGGCCTCGGCTTCGCCATCCCGATCAACACCGTCAAGGCGGACCTGCCCGAGCTGCGCGCGGGTGCGAGCAACTGAGCGGCCACGAGTACCCGCGACGAACGTGCGACGCTGAACCCATGAGCCCCGCAGACGGCGACCGCGACCGTGACCTCCAGCGCATCCTGATCGTCGACGACGAGCCGGCGGTCCGCGAAGCCCTCCAGCGCAGCCTCGCCTTCGAGGGCTACGGCACCGAGGTCGCCGTCGACGGCGCCGACGCCCTGGAGAAGGCGGCGGCGTACCGGCCCGACCTCGTCGTCCTCGACATCCAGATGCCCCGCATGGACGGCCTGACCGCCGCCCGCCGGATCCGCGGCGGGGGCGACACGACGCCCATCCTGATGCTGACCGCGCGTGACACCGTCGGCGACCGGGTCACCGGCCTGGACGCCGGCGCCGACGACTACCTGGTCAAGCCCTTCGAGCTGGACGAACTCTTCGCCCGCATCCGCGCGCTGCTGCGCCGCAGCTCCTACGCGGCGGCGGTGGAGGCCGCCGCCGAGGACGACGACACCCTCACCTTCGCCGACCTGACCATGGACCTGGCGACGCGGGAGGTCGCCCGGGCCGGGCGTCCGGTGGAGCTGACCCGCACGGAGTTCACCCTGCTGGAGATGTTCATGGCGCACCCGCGCCAGGTCCTCACCCGGGAGCAGATCCTCAAGGCGGTCTGGGGCTTCGACTTCGAGCCGTCGTCCAACTCCCTCGACGTGTACGTCATGTACCTGCGCCGCAAGACCGAGGCGGGCGGCGAGCCGCGCCTGGTCCACACCGTCCGGGGCGTCGGCTATGTGCTGCGGCAGGGCGGCGCGGAGTGACAGGTCTGGTACGCCGCTATCGCACGCTGCCGTTGCGTTCGCGCCTGGCGCTGCTGGTGGCGGGGGCGGTGGCGTTCGCGGTGGCGGCGGGGGCGGTGGCTTGCTGGTTCGTGGTGAAGAGCGTGCTGGTGAGTTCGCTGGACGAGGCTCTCAAGGCGAACCGGATGGACAGGGCGCAGGTGAGCCGGTACGTGGACCTGCGCACCGGTCTCTGCTCCCACGACCCGCTCACGCACGAGCAGAACCCCTACGGTTCGTCCGTGCAACTGGTGGCACGGCAGAACACGAGCTGCCTCATCATCGGCACCGAGGAGGTCCCGCTCACGGACGCCGACCGCGCCGTGGCCGAGGGCTCGTCCCCCAACGCCCTGCACGACGCCACCGGCTCGGACGGGACCCAGTACCGCGTCTTCACCTACACCGTGCCGGGCCTGTCCGACGTGGCCGTCTCCGCCGCGCGCCCGCTGAGCGAGGTCAACAGCTCGCTCAACAACCTCGCGCTCGTCCTGCTCTTCGTGGCGGGCGCGGGCGTCGTCGGCGCCGGCGCGGCCGGCCTCTGGGTCGCCCGCACCGGCCTGCGTCCCGTCGACGAACTGACCCGCACCGTCGAACACGTGGCCCGCACCGAGGACCTGACCGTCCGCATCCCCGTCGAGGACGACAGCGACGACGAGATCGCCCGCCTCTCCCGCTCCTTCAACAGCATGACGGCGTCCCTGGCCAGCTCCCGCGACCTCCAGCAGCAGCTCATCGCCGACGCGGGCCACGAACTGCGCACCCCTCTCACCTCGCTCCGTACGAACATCGAACTCCTCACCCGCAGCGAGGAGACCGGCCGCCCGATCCCGGAGGCGGACCGCAAGGCGCTGCTCGCCTCGGTGAAGGCGCAGATGACGGAACTGGCCGCGCTGATCGGCGACCTCCAGGAGCTGTCCCGCCCGGACACCGGCCAGCACGAGGGCCGCACGCGGATCCTCCCCTGGCACGAAGTGGTCGAGTCCGCGCTGCGCCGCGCCCGCCTGCGCGGCCCGGAGCTGACCGTGACGGCCGACGTACGGCCCTGGTACGTACGGGCGGAACCGGCGGCCCTGGAGCGCGCGGTCGTCAACATCCTGGACAACGCGGTGAAGTTCAGCCCGGAGTCCGGCACCGTCGACGTACGCCTCGCCGACGGCGTCCTCACCGTCCGGGACCACGGCCCCGGCATCCCCGTCGACGAACTCCCGCACGTCTTCGACCGCTTCTGGCGCTCGCCGTCGGCCCGCGCCCTGCCCGGATCCGGCCTGGGCCTGTCGATCGTGGCCCGCACGGTTCAGCAGGCGGGCGGCGAGGTGACCCTGACTCCGGCGGAGGGCGGCGGCACGACGGCGACCGTCCGGCTGCCGGGGGCGCCGAAGCCCCCGCCCGAGGTCCCGTAGGCCCGGTCGCCGCGAGCCGTCAGCCGGTCGTGAGGACCTTCACGCCCAGGTCGGTGAGCCGACCCACCACGGCGTCCTCGGGGGCGGCGTCGGTGATCAGCGCACCGACCTGGTCCAGGTCCAGGACACGGTACCGCGAGGCGGTGCCGATCTTCTCGGACGAGGCCAGCACCCAGGTCTCCGCGGCCCGCGCGGACAGGGCGCGCTTCATCGCCGCCTCCTCGGCGTCGCCGGTGGTCAGCCCCGCCTCGGGGTGGACGCCGGTGACGCCCAGCAGGCACAGGTCGGCCGAGACGTTCCGCGCCGCCTCGATCGCGGCGGCTCCGCAGGCCACCGCCGAGTGCTTGAAGACGCGGCCCCCGATCAGGAACAGCTCCGCCCGCGGATGGCCGAGCAGGGCCGCGGCGATGGTCGGACTGTGGGTGATCACCGTGCAGTCGAGGTCGTGCGGGAGGGCGTGGGCGACGGCGAGGGCGGTGGTCCCGCCGTCGAGGATCAGCGCGCTGCCCGGCCGCACCAGCCCGGCGGCCATCTCGGCGACCCTGCGCTTGCCGTCCGGGGCGATGGCCTGCCGGGCGCTGTAGTCCGCCACCGCGGGTGAGACGGGCAGGGCGCCGCCGTAGACCCGCTGCACCAGTCCCTCGGCGGCGAGGTCGCGCAGATCGCGGCGCACGCTGTCCTCGGAGATCCCCAGCCGCACGGCGACGTCCTTGGCGACGATCTTGCCCTCGCGGGCGAGCAGTTCCAGCAGGTGGTCCCGCCGTTCAGCAGCAAGCATGCACGATCTCTCCTGTTCTTGCACGGTCCTGCATGTATCGTAGCGCGTCATGACCGACAAACCCCTGCTGATCCTGATCGCCGGCCCCTACCGCTCCGGCACCGGCGGCGACCCCCGCGCCATGGCCGCCAACCTCGCCCGCCTGGAGGAGGCCGCCTGGCCCGTCTTCGCCGCCGGGCACCTGCCCGTGATCGGCGAGTGGATCGCCCTGCCGGTGCTCCGCTCGGCCGGCGCGGGCCCCACCGACCCGCTCGCCGACCAGGTGCTCTATCCGGCCGCCGACCGGCTCCTGGCCCACTGCGACGCCGTACTGCGTCTGCCCGGGGAGTCCGCCGGGGCCGACCAGGACGTCGCCACCGCCCGCCGCCGGGGCCTGCCCGTCTACCACGACGTGGCCGAACTCCCCCGCCGCGTCCCGCAGGAGACCGCGTGACCGGCCGCCCCGGCGTGGACGTCCCGGACCACCGCGGCCGCACCGGCCTGGACCGCGCCGGACGGGGCCTGGACCGCAACCCCGGTGTCGTGGTCCGCGACGTCGAGCTGACCTCCCGGGGCTGGCACGTCCTGCGCCGCACCACCTTCGACTACCGGCGCCGCGACGGACGCTGGGAGACCCAGCAGCGCGAGACCTACGACCGGGGCAACGGCGCCGTCGTCCTCCCCTACGACGCCGAACGCGGCAACGTCCTGCTCACCCGTCAGTTCCGCTACCCCGCCTACGTGAACGACCACCCCGACGGCATGCTGATCGAGGCGGCCGCGGGCCTGCTCGACGCGGACGACCCGGTCACCGCCATCCGCCGCGAGGCGGCCGAGGAACTCGGCGTCACCCTCGGCCCGCTCACCCACGTCCTGGACGCCTACATGAGCCCCGGCTCCGTCACCGAGCGCCTGCACTTCTTCGCCGCCCCCTACACCCCGGCCGACCGGACCGGCACGGGCGGCGGCCTGGAGGAGGACGGCGAGGACATCGAGGTCCTGGAGATCCCCCTCACCGAGGCCCTGGCCATGACCCGGGACGGCCGGATCACCGACGGCAAGACGATCATGCTCTTGCAGTGGGCGGCCCTGGACGGCCCGTTCGCCCCACCTCGCGGCGTCGTACCCCGCTACTGCACGACCGTGATCCGGTCCGCCGCCGGCGGTTCGATCGGGTCGGTCGCCGACGAGTTGGCCGTCAGGTACTGCTCGAGGGCGGCCAGGTCGTCCGCGCCCACCAGTTCGTTCGCGCCCTCGTTGAGGGTGGGGAAGCCGTCGCCGCCGCCCGCGAGGAAGCTGTTGGACGCGACGCGGTAGGTGGCCGCCGGGTCGACGGGGGCGCCGTTCAGCCGGATCGAGTCCGTCACCACGCGGTCCGCACCGGACTTCGTCAGGTCCAGCGTGTAGGTGAGGCCGGACGAGACCTGGAGGATCTTCGGTGCCGCCTCGTTCGGGCCGCTGACCTGCTCCTTGAGGACCTGGACCAGCTGGGCGCCCGTGTAGTCCTTGAGGTTCACCGTGTTCGCGAACGGCTGGACGGTGAAGCCCTCGGCGTAGGTGACCACGCCGTCGCCCTCGGCGCCCGAGGCCGCGTAGGTCAGCGGGGCCCGGATACCGCCCGGGTTCATCAGGGCCAGGTCGGTCTCCGGGTCCTGGGTCCTCCCGTACGCGAGCTGCGCGTCGGCGATCAGGTCGCCCAGCGGGGACTCGGTGCCGTCGCGGGAGATGTCGGCGGAGATGTGGCCGACGGGGCGGTTGCCGATCGGGGCGGCCAGCGTGCCCCACCTGTCGATCAGCCGGGTCATGTCGGGCGCCTTCGGGACGTCCCGCGTCACCACGTGGTTCGCCGACTTCACCGACGTACGCGCGATGTCGCCCGTGCGCCGGTCGTAGGTCAGCGTGGTGTCCGTGTAGAGGCGGCCGAAGGACGCGGCCGAGGTGACCATGCGGGGGTTGCCCGCCGGGTCCGGGATCGTGCAGACGTACGCGCTGTGCGTGTGCCCGGTGACCAGCGCGTCGACCTGCGGCGTGATGTTCTTCGCGATGTCGACGATCGGTCCGGAGACGCCGTCGCCGGCGCCCGGGGCGTCGCAGTCGTAGTTGTAGGAGGTCGACGCCGGGAAGCCGCCCTCGTGGATGAGCGCGACGATCGACTTCACGCCCTGGCGCTGGAGCACCTTGGCGTACTTGTTGATCGTCTCGGCCTCGTCCTTGAAGGAGAGGCCCTTCACGCCGTCCGCCGAGACGATGTCCGGGGTGCCCTCCAGGGTCACGCCGATGAAACCGACCTTGACGCCGTTCTTCTTCCACACCCAGTACGGCTCGAGAATGGGCTTGCGCGTCTTCTCGTCCAGGACGTTCGCGGCCAGGTACGGGAAGTCGGCGCCCTTGAACCTCTTGTCCGTGTAGCAGCCCTCGGTGGGGTGGCAGCCGCCCTTCTGGAGGCGGGCCAGCTCCTTCGCGCCCTCGTCGAACTCGTGGTTGCCGACCGACGTCACGTCCAGGTCGAGCTTGTTCAGCGCCTCGATGGTCGGCTCGTCGTGGAAGAGACCGGACAGCAGCGGGGACGCGCCGACCATGTCGCCGCCGGCCGCGGTGACGGAGTACCGGTTGCCCTTGCGGGCCTCGCGCAGATGGGTGGCCAGGTACTCCACACCGCCCGCGTCGACCGTCTTCGTCGTGCCGTCCGGCTGGACCTCGGTGACCCGGCCGGAGGAACCGGCGGGCGGCTCCAGGTTGCCGTGCAGGTCGTTGAAGGAGAGCAACTGGACGTCCTGGTAGCGGCCCTGCCCGTGACCGTGTCCGTGGCCGTGCCGGTCCGCGTCCGCGTTCGCGTTCGCCGACGCCGGCAGGGCCGCGGCGGCGAGCGCCCCGGCGGTGACGACCGTGGCGGCGGCGAGGAGACGGCCCGTGCGGCGTCTGCGGCGCGACTGGTGCGGCTGTGCTGTGGCTGGCATGCGCCCCCCTGTGGGTGTGCGTGGCGCGAGCCGCTGAGGGACGGCTCGTCGGAGCGGCAGCCTAGGGTCAACGCGCGTAGCGCGACAGGGGGTTCCGGGTTACATCCTGGTTTACCTTGCCGTCCGCACCTCGCCCGCGCGGCGCCCGAGCGCCCCCGGCCGGGTCCCGCACGCGCGGCGCCCGCGCCCCCGGCCGAGCCCGCCGGAACGGCGCCCGCACCCCTGCCCGCGCGTCCGCGCCGCCCGCTCCCGCGGCTGCCGCCGCTTTGCCCCACCCGCCCCTTACCCTCGTACGCATGACCAGCGACGACACCGTGCGGCCCGGCCGCCCCCGCTCGATCGAGACCCTCGCCGAACTGACCCCGGAGCAGACCGGCGCGGTCCTCGCCCTGCTCGACGAGGCGGCCCGGAACGACGGGCAGCACGCCGTGTCCGAGCAGGGCCGGCTGCACCTGCGCGGCCCCGCGCGGGAGGGCATCGCACACCTGCTGCTCACCCTCGACGGCGAACTCGTCGGCTACGCCCAACTGGAGGGCACCGACCCGATCGAGCCGCCGGCCGCCGAACTGGTCGTCCACCCCTCGCACCGGGGCCAGGGGCACGGACGCGCCCTGGGCTCCGCGCTGCTCGCCGCCTCCGGCAAGCGGCTGCGGATCTGGGCGCACGGCGGCCACTCCGCCGCCCGGCACCTCGCGCAGGTGCTCGGCCTGACGCTGTTCCGCGAACTGCGGCAGATGCGACGGCCCTTGGCCGGCCTCGACCTGCCCGACCCGCGGCTGCCCGAGGGGGTCACCGTCCGCGCCTTCGTACCCGGGCAGGACGACGCTGCCTGGCTCGCGGTGAACGCCGCCGCCTTCGCCCACCACCCCGAGCAGGGCTCCCTCACCCAGCGGGACCTCGACGACCGCAAGGCCGAGGAGTGGTTCGACCCGGCCGGATTCTTCCTGGCCGAGCGGGCGGGCGAGCTGATCGGCTTCCACTGGACCAAGGTGCACGCGCAGGAGCGCCTGGGCGAGGTGTACGTCCTCGGCATCCGCCCCGACATCCAGGGCGGCGGCCTGGGCAAGGCCCTGACCACCATCGGCCTGCGGCACCTGGCCGGACAGGGGCTGCCCACGGCGATGCTGTACGTGGACGCGGACAACAAGGCCGCGGTGTCCGTCTACGAGCGCCTGGGATTCGTCACCCACGAGACGGACCTGATGTACCGCACCGAGTCCTGAGCCTCCCTCACACGGCCCGGCGCACCCGCCGCCGCCCCAGCGGCTCCGGCCCGCACCACGCCCCCGCCACGGCCACCGCGGCCAGCAGCACCGCCCACCGGTCGTGACCGGCCGCCCACCGGGGATCGTCGGGCGTCACGAACAGCGCCCAAGCCTCGGGCAGCGACAGCGGCGCGAGGACGGCCGCCAGGAGCAGGGCCGCCGCGACGAAGGGCCCCGGGCGGGCTTCGTCCGTCAGCCGTACCGCCGCGGCGGCACCGGCGAGCGCCAGCAGGGCCGCCACCGCCGCCTCCAGGGTGAGGTCACCGGCCGGGGGCCGGGACTCCGACGGGGTGAGCAGCAGCGCGGCCGTCCACCACAGGGCGGCGAGCGGTGCGACCAGCGCGACCCGCAGCGCCTGCCGGACGGGCCGCCGGGTGGGGACGGGAGCGGTGAGGTGCCGGGCCGGGTCGTCCAGCAGGAAGGCCAGCCCGAGGGCGCCGGTGAGGGCGACGCCCCGCAGCAGCACCAGCGTCTCCCAGGGTCCGGGCTCGGCTCCGGTGACGACCGGCGCGGCGGCGATCAGCAGCCCGAGCGCCCCCGCGGCCGCCAGTACCCGCCACGGCAGTGTGCGCCACACCGCGGCCACGAGATCCGCCGTCACTCCTCGCACGAGTCCGCCTTCTCCGGCCCGGCCACGCCGAGTAGTCCGGCGGCGCGGGCGGTCGTGACGCCCGGCGCGGTCAGCTCGGACCAGTGCGCCTTCACCCGCTCGCCGACCCCGGCGGGCGGCTTCTCCAGCAGCCGCCGTACGACGTCCGTCTGGCCCGCCGTCATGGACAGCGGGTCGGTGGGCGACAGCACGATCGCGGACCCCCGCACACTGTCGTCCACCCGGACCCGGCGCAGGGCGTCCATCGGGTCGTCCTGCCAGCTCAGGGAGAGCCACATGAGGGTGACCATCCGTCCGTCGCAGACCTCGCTCCCCGCCTTCTCGCTGCCCGCGACGAGGACGGCGGCGACGGCGCTGGAGAACTCGGGCACCCGGTTGCCGCCCCAGGCGGTACCGACCGTCACCTGTCCGGCTTCGGTCTGCGGAGGGATCGCGGCGTCGTTGACCAGCCCGTACGTGGCGACGACCCGCTGCCGTACGTGGAGCCGCCGTTCGTGCGCGGAGCCCCCGGCCAGCGCCTGGATCCGGTCCAGGACCCCGGCCCAGGCGCCGACGCGGGGCGTCCACTCGGGGAAGGCGCAGTACGTCGACCGGCCGCGCTCGGCGCACCTCAGCCCCGGATCCGACACGGCACGCTCACGGGCCGCGGTCAGCTCCGGCGACGGCACGGCCCCCCGGGCCTGCAGAAGGCCGCCGGTGACCGCCACGACCAGCCCCAGGACGACGCCCGTCCGGACGACGATGCTCCGCCCGCCGGCGAGGAGCACCGCGAGGAGGGCCAGGCACAGGGCCACGCCCGCCAGGTAGAGGGCGTGCCAGGCGGCGGGCCGCCCCAGCAGCTCGGAGGGCAGGGCGTCGGCACCGGTCTGCACGACGACGGGCGCCAGCCAGGACATGCCGTCCGCGCCGTCGCCGCTCGCACCGAAGGCGAACGTGTACAGCAGCAGCACCACGACCAGCGGCCCCGCGAGCGCCGACCGGACCACCCGGGCCAGCAGCACCCCGAACATCCCGAACGCCAGCACCACCAGCGGACCGGCGGCCAGCTCGGCCGGCGAACCGTGCCCGACCGCACCCGGCTTGAGCGCCTCCCAGGTGAACTGCCCGCCCACGCACACCGCGGTGAGCAGGGCGGCCGGTACGACGGACAGCGCGTGGGCCGCCGTACGGCGCCAGAGCGGCAGCACCAGCACCCCGAAGTGGTGCTCGGTACCGTGCCGTCCGGAGCGCAGCACGGCGAAGTTGGCGCACACCAGGACGGCCACCCCGACGAGCATCGGCATCGTCTGGGTGCTCCGGTCGACGTCCTGGAGGGCGGGATACCCGTCCCAGGCGTCGGGCGTACGCCAGACGATCCAGGCGAGGTACGCCACGAAGGCGACGACCACGGGGGCACTCGTCAACAGCCGCCGCGCCTCGAACCACGCCAGCGCGAGCAGAGCCCCGTTCGAGGAGCCCCGCACCCCCGTCTCCTCACCCGCCGGGGCATCGGCGACCACGGCACTCACGCGGCCACCTCCGCACCGTTGCCGTCACCGTCGAGGACGAGGAGATAGCCGTCCTCCAGCGTGGGCTCGGCCGGATCCGCCCCCGGGGGCGGATCCCCGACGTTCCGGAACGCGCCGGTCCCGGTGCGCCACCCGGCCCTCGCCCCTGGATCCCGCTCCGCGCCGGTCCAGACCCGCCCCGCGGCACGGGCGGTCAGCTCGGCCGGCGTCCCGTCGAACCGCACCCTTCCCTCGGCCATCACGACGACCCGGTGGCAGAGCATCGCCACGTCCTCGGTCTGGTGGGTGGAGAGCAGCACGGTCCGCCCCTCCCCCGCCCCGGCGATCAGCTCCCGGAACCGCATCCGCTGCTCGGGATCGAGCCCCACGGTCGGCTCGTCCAGCACCAGGAACCCCGGGTCGCCCACCAGGGCGGCGGCCAGGGCGACCCGCTGCCGCATCCCCCCGGACAACTTCTTGATCTTCCGGCCGCGTACGTCCCCGAGCCCGACGTCCTCCAGCACCCGCCGCACCTCGTGATGGCGTTCCCGCCGCCCCGCCAGCTCCTTCAGGATCGCGACGTAGTCGACGAACTCGAAGGCGGTGAAGTCCTGGTGGAAGCCGGGTGTCTGCGGCAGATACCCGAGCCGCCGCCGCACCTCCTGCCGCCCGCGCGAGGTGCCCGGGTCGTGGCCGAGCACGGTGAAGGCCCCGCGGTCGGCGGGCACGGCGGTGGCGAGGACGCGCAGCAGGGTGGTCTTGCCGGCCCCGTTGGGCCCGAGCAGTCCGGTGACGCCCGGGGTGAGCCGCAGCGACACGTCGTCGAGGGCCCGGGTGCGCCCGTAGTGAAGGCTGAGCCCGGACGCGGAAACAGTGGGGGTCATACGCCACTCCCGTACAAGTAAAAGATCAAGGAACCGGCCGACGGGCTCACAGGGCCCCCCGGCCGAGCACGTCGAACCGGTCCCGGAAGACGAACAGAAGCCCGGCACCCAGCAGCGCGAGCCCCGCGGACACGCCCTGCCCGGCCGCGGTGAACGGCGCGAGCGGAACGTCCTCGCCCCGCCCCGCACTGGCCACGACCAGCAGCACCACCCAGGCCCCGGCCACCGCCGCGGGCCCTGCCACCGGACCCAGCCGGGGCGTCAGCGCGAGCCCGGCCGTGGTGAGCGCGAGCCCGGGCAGCAGCCAGGCCAGCGCGGTCAGCCCGTACCCGGGCATGGCGAGGGAGGCCAGCCCGTTCACCCCGAGGGCCACGACCAGCACGGCGACCGTGCGGATCATCAGCAGCCGGAAGCCGTGCATGGGCGAGACGACGGCCATCTCGTAGGTCGGGTCCATGACGGGCCCGTAGGCGAGGGCCACTCCGGCCAGCGGCAGCAGCGGGGCGAGGGCGAGGAAGAGTGCGGGCCGCTCGGCGGCACCGGCCGAGAAGGCGACGAAGAAGGTCGTGACCAGTACGGCGGCGACGGCACCGAGCCAGGAGCGGCGCAGTACGGGCGTGGCCGCGAGCAGCCGGGCGGTGCCGTCATCGACGCCGCACCGCACCAGCAGCCCCTCGAACCACCCGGTCCGGGGCGCGTCCAGCTCGGCGTCGAGCCGCTCCCACCCCAGGTCCAGGGCAGCGCGGTCACTCACCTCGGCGAGCACGCCCCGGCACCGGGCGCAGGCGCTCAGATGGGCGTCGGCGGACCACAGCAGGGGTGCCGCCAGCTCCCCCCGGGCGTAGGCCCCGAGATCACCCTCGTCCACGTGCCACCCCTGCCGGCGGCTGTCCTCGTCACTCATGCCAGCGCCTCCCGCAGCTGCCGGCGGGCACGCATGGCCCGCGTCTTGACCGTGCCCGGCGGGATGCCGAGCAGGACGGCCGCCTCGCGGGTGGTCAGCCCGTCGACGACGGTGGCCTGGAGCACCGCGCGCAGCTCCGGAGACAGCCGTACGAGCGCGCCGGCGAGGTCGCCGTGCTCGACCCCGGCGAGCACCCGCTCCTCCGCCGAGACCTCGTCCCGGTGCCGCAACCGCGCCAGCGCCTGGCGCAGGCGGCCGCGGGCTCCGTCGCCGCGCAGCACGTCGATCAGGCGCCGCGAGCCGATGCGCCACAGCCACCCCGCGACATCCCCGTCCTCCCGGTACCGCGCGCTGCCGCGCCACACCGCGAGGAACGTCTCCTGCACGACGTCGTCGACGACGCCGGCGTCGGAGCAGCGGCTGCGCATGCGGGCCGTCAGCCAGGGGGCGTACCGGCGGTACAGCTCCTCGAAGGCCCGCCGGTCACCGTCCCCCGCGACGGCCCGCAACAGCTCTCCGTCGCTTCTCGTTTCGCTCACGTCTCCTCATCGCACGAGCCACACGCATCGGTTCACACGATCGCAGGGAGCCTTTCCGTGCGGGGTGCCGCCCAGCGGCACGGCTGCCCGCAGCTGGAGCGGAAGCGGCCGCGCGCAGCCGGGGAGACGGCGGAGAGCCGCGTACGGCGAGAAGGGGGCGTGTCGGGGGGTGTCCGCCCGCAGCGGTTGGCGCGTCGACACAGGCCACTTCTGTGGCCGACCGATTCCGCGCCGTTCCGAGGACGGACACCCCCGGCGCGCCCCCGACCCACAACGCACCCCACCGCGCTACCCGCACCCCCACCGAAGCGGCCACGGGCCGCCGCAGGCATCCCACCCAGTGACCCCCCGCTATCCCACACGTCATGTCCCCGTAACCATCGATTCAGACAGCCTTGCGACCCTCACCGAATGAAGCCCACCGAGCCAGAGCCTTCCGTGCCCTCCGACGCGCCTGTCCGGCGCGTGGCGCGGAAGAATGGGTTCATGAGGCAGCCGAACACCCAGGCAGAGGTCCAGCACACGCAGCCCTCCGTGGGCTCCATCGCCGCGCACCGCTCGCACACCGTGGCCGCCACGGTCTCCGACCTGGAGCCGGACATCGACGCCGACCTCGACGCGTACGAGGAGTCGGAGGAGTCCCAGGCCGGCGGCGCCCAGCTCCCGCAGGGCCGCTTCCTGGACCGCGAACGCAGCTGGCTCGCGTTCAACGAACGCGTCCTCGAACTCGCCGAGGACCCCGCCACCCCCCTCCTCGAGCGTGCCAACTTCCTCGCGATCTTCGCCAGCAACCTGGACGAGTTCTTCATGGTCCGCGTCGCCGGCCTCAAGCGCCGCATCGCCACCGGCGTCGCCACCCGCTCCGCCTCCGGCCTCCAGCCCCGCGAGGTGCTGGACATGATCTGGGCCCGCTCACGCGAGCTCATGGCCCGCCACGCCGCCTGCTTCCACGAGGACGTCGCCCCCGCGCTCGCCGAGGAGGGCATCCACCTCGTCCGCTGGAGCGAACTGGCCGAGAAAGAGCAGGCCCGCCTGTTCACCCTCTTCCGGCACCAGATCTTCCCGGTCCTCACCCCCCTCGCCGTCGACCCGGCCCACCCCTTCCCCTACATCTCGGGCCTGTCCCTCAACCTCGCGGTCGTCGTCCGCAACCCCGTCACGGGCCACCGCCACTTCGCCCGCGTCAAGGTCCCGCCGCTGCTCTCCCGCTTCCTGGAAGCCTCCCCCGGCCGCTTCGTCCCCATCGAGGACGTCATCGCCGCCCACCTGGAAGAGCTGTTCCCCGGCATGGAGGTCCTGGAGCACCACGCCTTCCGCCTCACCCGCAACGAGGACCTGGAGGTGGAGGAGGACGACGCGGAGAACCTCCTCCAGGCGCTCGAGAAGGAGCTGATGCGGCGCCGCTTCGGCCCGCCCGTCCGCCTGGAGGTCGAGGAGAGCGTGGACCGCGAGGTCCTGGACCTCCTCGTCCGCGAGCTGAAGATCGGCGAGGCGGAGGTCTACCCCCTCCCCGGCCCCCTCGACCTCACCGGCCTCTTCCGCATCCACAGCCTCGACCGCCCCGAGCTGAAATACCCGAAGTTCGTCGCCGGCACCCACCGCGACCTGGCCGAGGTGGAGTCCGCCTCCGCGCCGGACATCTTCGCCGCGCTGCGCAGCAGGGACGTCCTCCTGCACCACCCGTACGACTCCTTCTCCACCTCGGTCCAGGCCTTCCTGGAGCAGGCGGCGGCCGACCCGGACGTCCTGGCGATCAAGCAGACGCTGTACCGCACCTCGGGCGACTCCCCGATAGTCGACGCACTCATCGACGCGGCCGAGTCGGGCAAGCAGGTCCTGGTCCTGGTCGAGATCAAGGCCCGCTTCGACGAGCACGCGAACATCAAGTGGGCCCGCAAGCTGGAGGAGGCCGGCTGCCACGTGGTCTACGGCCTGGTCGGCCTGAAGACCCACTGCAAGCTGTCCCTGGTAGTCCGCCAGGAGGGCGAGACCCTCCGCCGCTACAGCCACGTGGGCACCGGCAACTACCACCCGAAGACGGCCCGCCTCTACGAGGACCTCGGCCTGCTCACCGCGGACCCGCAGGTCGGCGCGGACCTCTCCGACCTGTTCAACCGCCTCTCCGGCTACTCCCGCCGCGAGACCTACCGCCGTCTCCTGGTCGCGCCCAAGTCCCTGCGCGACGGCCTGGTCTCCCGGATCCACAAGGAGATCCAGCACCACCACGCCGGCCGCCCCGCGTACATACGCATCAAGGTCAACTCGATGGTCGACGAGGCCGTGGTCGACGCCTGCTACCGGGCGTCCCAGGCCGGCGTCCCGGTCGACGTGTGGGTGCGGGGCATCTGCGCGCTGCGCCCGGGCGTGGAGGGCCTGTCGGAGAACATCAGCGTCCGCTCGGTCCTCGGCCGCTTCCTCGAACACTCGCGGGTCTTCGCCTTCGGCAACGGCGGCGAGCCGGAGGTCTGGTTCGGCAGCGCCGACATGATGCACCGCAACCTCGACCGCCGGATAGAGGCCCTGGTCCGGGTCACCGACCCGGCGCACCGGGCGGCCCTGAACCGGCTGCTGGAGACCGGCATGTCCGACGGCACCGCCTCCTGGCACCTCGGCCCGGACGGCGAGTGGACCCGGCACGCGACCGACGCGGACGGCCAGCCCCTGCGCAACATCCAGGAGATGCTCATAGACGCCCGGAGGCGCCGGCGTGGCACAGCGACACCTTGACCCGACGGACCGGGCCCCCGCGAAGGCGACGGCGCACCCGCACCCGGCCTCGGACACCGACGCCCTGGCGTCCTATCTGCGAGCCCAGGCCACGGAGTTCCTCCGAGCCCTGCGCCGGCACCGCGAGTCGGGCGCGTCCCCGAACGGCGCGTCACCGGCGACCAGGTCGGCGGCGCCCCCCGCCCCGCCCACGACCCACGTGGACACGGCCCGTGCCCTGCGCCGGGCCGCCCGCCGCCTCAGCGGCACACTCCACACGTTCCAGCCCGTGCTGGACGCCGACTGGGCGGAGGGCATGCGCCCCGAGCTGGCCTGGCTGTCCGGCACGCTGGCGATGGAACACGCGTACGCGGCCCGCCTGGACCGCCTGCTCCAGGCCCTGCACCGGCTCTCGGGTTCCGCACCGCTCCCGTCCCCACGTCCGGTGAGCGGCAGGGCCGGGGCGGCGGCGCCACCACCTGCCACGCCGCCCACCGCCCACCCCGACCGGGGCAACCTCACCGTGGGTGCCGCCAAGGCGGGCGCGCTGCTCGACCGTCAGCTGACCCTGGCCCGCACCCGGGCCCACTCCACCGCCCTCCAGGCCCTCGGCAGCAGCCGCTTCCACGCGGTCGCCGACAAGGTCGCCTTACTGGCCAGCGAGGTCCCCCTGCGGACCACCGGCCCCCTCACCGCCCCCGCGACCGCCGGCCCCACCGACCTCCGCCCCCTGGCCACCGCGGCCGAGGACCGCCTGACCGACGCCGTGGCCGCCCTCCCGCTGGTCACCGCGGGCAGCCCGTACAACGCCCAGGCGCTGGTCCACGGCCTCTCCCCCGACCCGGCGCCGCACCCGCAGGACGCCCCCTGGCACCAGGTCCGCCTGCTCCTGCGCCTGCACCGGTACGCCCTCGAGGTGCTGGCCGGCGAGCCCACCGGGCACACCGCGGGCACCTCGGACACCGACCCCGGCGACGACTGCGCGGACGTACGCATGCTCGCCGCGGGCGAGGCCCTGGACCGGCACCGCGACGCCTCCGAGGCCGCGGCGGCCGCGGCCCAGGCGGCCCGTACGCCGCGTATCGCACCGGCGACGGCGTACGCGCTGGGCGTGCTCCACGCCGATCAGCGGCATGAGGTGGAGGCGGCGAGGTACGCGTTCCAGCACAGCTGGCACAAGGACCCCATCAGGCTGCCGTAGCCGCCGCAGGACTCTCCTCGGAACCGGGACAGGAGGCGCGAGCACACAGTGGTGACCCCCGCAGACACCGTCCAGGCGGCCGGCTGCGTCCTGTGGCGCTCCGCCCCCGAGCACCCCTCCGCCCTGGAGCTGTGCCTCGTCCACCGCCCGAAGTACGACGACTGGTCGCACCCGAAGGGCAAGCTCAAGCCCGGTGAGGACTTCCTCGCCGCGGCCCTGCGCGAGGTCGCGGAGGAGACCGGGTACGCCGCCCGGCCGGGCGTCGAGCTGCCCACCGTCCGCTACCTGGCGAACGGCCGCCCCAAAGAGGTCCGGTACTGGGCGGCGGCCGCCACCACCGGCGCCTTCGCCCCGTCCGACGAGGTCGACCGCATCCTGTGGCTGGAGCCCGCGGCTGCCCGCGCCCGGCTCACCCAGCCCCGCGACCGGACCCTCGTGGACGCCCTCCTCGCGACCCTCCCGCCCGGGACCACTCCGTGTCCTTGACGTAAGCGTTCCGTGACCTCACCGCACCGTCCACAGGGGTTCACCCCGCGTTCATTTACGCCCATCGGCGGCTTCACCTGTTCTGCCTAATTTCGGCCTTAGCCGATACGGGTCGCACCCGAAAGCGCGTCCGTATCCCAAAGCTCGCAGTCCTCGCACGCCGCCGGATTCAGGACGGCGGCTCCTGGAAGGAACTCCCTCAAGTGAAGCTTCAGCGCATGAACCGGCGGGCCCTCGCTCTCGGTGCTCTCGCCGTCTCCGGCGCCCTGGCCCTCACGGCGTGCGGCTCCGACGACACCGGCGGCAACAGCGGTAGCGGCGACAGCAGCAACGCCGCCGCCAACAGCAACATCAAGTGCGAGGACGCCAAGGGCCAGCTCCAGGCGTCCGGCTCCTCCGCCCAGAAGAACGCGATCGACGCCTGGGTCAAGCAGTACGTCGCCGCCTGCAAGGGCGTGCAGATCAACTACAACCCGACCGGTTCGGGTGCGGGCATCACCGCGTTCACGCAGGGCCAGACCGCGTTCGCCGGTTCGGACTCCGCGCTCAAGCCCGACGAGGTCGAGGCCTCCAAGAAGGTCTGCAAGGACGGCCAGGCCATCAACCTGCCGATGGTCGGCGGCCCGATCGCGGTCGGCTTCAACGTCCCCGGTGTCGACACCCTCAACCTGGACGCCGCGACGCTCGCCAAGATCTTCGACAGCAAGATCACCAACTGGAACGACCCGGCGATCGCCAAGCTCAACCCCGAGGCCAAGCTGCCCGACCTGAAGATCCAGGCCTACCACCGCTCGGACGAGTCCGGCACCACGGACAACTTCACCAAGTACCTGAAGGCCGCCGCGCCCGACGACTGGAAGTACGAGGGCGGCAAGTCCTGGCAGGCCAAGGGCGGCCAGTCCGCGCAGGGCTCCTCCGGCCTGGCCGGCGGGGTGAAGCAGACCGCCGGTGCCATCTCGTACTTCGAGCTGTCGTACGCGAAGGAGGGCATCAAGACCGTCGACGTCAAGACCGCGGCCGCGGAGCCGGTTCCGGCCACCGTCGAGAACGCCACCGCCGCCATCGGCGCGGCCAAGGTCGTCGGCACCGGCAAGGACCTCGCGCTGGAGCTGGACTACACCCCGGACGCCGCCGGCGCCTACCCGATCGTCCTGGTGACGTACGAGATCGCCTGCGACAAGGGCAACAAGGCGGAGACCCTGCCCGCCGCCAAGTCCTTCCTGAACTACATCGCCTCGGAGGACGGCCAGGGCCTGCTGGCGGACGCCGGCTACGCCCCGATGCCCACCGAGATCATCACCAAGGTCCGCGAGACCATCTCGGGCCTGAGCTGACCCGAGTGCGGTCCGGTCCCCGCCCGGGGGCCGGGCCGCACCGTCCGGTGCACCGCCGCCAGGAGCCCCCCGCGGGCTCCGCCCGAGCCGCCGCGTACGACGGCTCCGCAGACCGGAGAACCCGATGGACATAACTACGGACACCCAGAAGCCGACACCCTCTCCCACGCCCCCGCCCGCCACCCCCGGGGACAAGGGCGCCGCCCGCGGCGCCACCCGCCCCGGCGACCGGATCTTCCTCGGGCTCTCCCGCGGGTCCGGCATCCTGGTGCTGGTCATCATGGCCGCCATCGCGGCCTTCCTCACCTACCGCGCCGCCCTCGCGATCAGCGAGGACGAGGCCAACTTCTTCACCACCTTCGAGTGGAACCCGAGCGGCGACCCGGCCGAGTTCGGCATCGCGGTCCTGGCCTTCGGCACCGTCGTGTCGTCGATCATCGCCATGGTCATCGCGGTCCCGATCGCCGTCGGCATCGCCCTGTTCATCACGCACTACGCACCGCGCAGGCTGGGCGGCCCGATCGCCTACGTGATCGACCTGCTCGCCGCGGTGCCCTCGATCGTCTACGGCCTGTGGGGCGCGCTCGTCCTCGTGCCGCACCTGAACGGGCTCTACGGCTGGCTGGACCAGTACCTCGGCTGGACCGGGATCCTGGAGTGGAACGGCGGCGCCCCGCGCTCGCTGTTCACCGTGGGCATCCTGCTCGCGATCATGATCCTGCCGATCATCACCAACGTCAGCCGCGAGGTCTTCCGGCAGGTCCCGCGCATGCACGAGGAGGCCGCCCTGGCCCTCGGCGCCACGCGCTGGGAGGTCATCCGGATGTCGGTGATCCCCTTCGGCCGCTCCGGCGTCATCTCCGCCTCGATGCTCGGCCTCGGCCGCGCCCTCGGCGAGACGATGGCCGTCGCGATGGTCCTCTCGCCGACCTTCGACATCAGCCCCAGCCTGCTCGACCCGGGCGGCGGCACCTTCGCGCAGAACATCGCCAGCAAGTTCAACGAGGCGACCGTGATGGGCCAGGACACGCTGATCGCCTCCGGCCTGGTCCTCTTCGTGATCACCCTGGCCGTCAACGGCGCGGCCCGCATGATCATCGCCCGCCGCAAGGAGTACTCGGGGGCCAACGCATGAGCCACGCAACCCTTACCCCCAAGAGCCGCGGTTCGCTGCGCGGCGCGACCCTGCCCAAGTGGTTCCCCTGGGCGGTCGCCGGCGGCTCGGTCCTCACCGGCCTGGGCATCAGCGCCGCGGCCGGGCTGAACAGCAGCATCCAGTGGGCGCTGATCGCCGCGGTGCTCTTCGTCGCCGGCTCGTACGGCATCTCGGCGCGCGTCGAGGGCGTGCGCCAGGCCAAGGACCGGGTGGCGACCAGCATGGTCTGGGTCGCCTTCCTGATGGCGCTGATCCCGCTGCTCTCCCTGATCTGGGAGACCGTGAAGCAGGGCGTGAAGGTCCTCGACGGCTACTTCCTCAGCCACTCGATGGGCGTCGTCGCCGACAGCGAGCCCGGCGGCGGCATCTACCACGCCATCCTCGGCACCCTGGAGCAGGTCGGCCTCGCCACCCTGTTCTCCGTGCCGATCGGCGTGCTCACCGCGATCTACCTGGTCGAGTACGGGCGCGGCCGGCTCGCCAAGGCCGTCACCTTCTTCGTCGACGTCATGACGGGCATCCCGTCGATCGTCGCGGGTCTGTTCGTCCTCAGCCTGTGGGTCCTGATCCTCGACATGGGCCCGTCCGGCATCGCCGGCTCCTTCGCCCTGTGCATCCTGATGATCCCGGTGGTCGTCCGGTCCACCGAGGAGATGCTCAAGCTCGTCCCGAACGAGCTGCGCGAGGCGTCGCTGGCCCTGGGCGTGCCGAAGTGGCGCACCATCCTCAAGGTGGTCCTGCCGACGTCGATCGGCGGCATCGTCACCGGTGTCATGCTGGCCGTCGCCCGCATCACCGGCGAGACGGCCCCCGTGCTGCTGCTGGTCTGGGGCACCGACTTCATCAACGCGAACCCGTTCCAGGATCCGCAGGAGTCGCTGCCGATGTACATCTACCTCCAGTACAGCGCGGGCTCCGACTCGGCCTACGACCGTGCCTGGGCGGCGGCCCTGACGCTCATCGCGTTCATCATGATCCTGAACCTGGCGGCCCGCGGCATCGCCCGCTGGAAGGCCCCGAAGTCCGGTCGCTGACGCGGCCAAGGCGACAACAGTCAGCGACCCGAAAGAAGCAGTGATTTCCATGGCCAAGCGCATTGATGTCAGCGGCCTCAACGCCTACTACAGCTCCTTCCTGGCCATCGAGGACATCTCGATGACCGTCGAGCCCCGCTCCGTGACGGCCTTCATCGGCCCGTCCGGCTGCGGCAAGTCCACCTTCCTGCGCACGCTCAACCGCATGCACGAGGTCACCCCGGGCGGCCGGGTGGACGGCAAGGTCATGCTGGACGACGAGAACCTCTACGGCACCGGCATCGACCCGGTCGCCGTGCGCCGCGAGGTCGGCATGGTCTTCCAGCGCCCGAACCCGTTCCCGACGATGTCGGTCTACGACAACGTGGCGGCGGGCCTGCGCCTCAACGGCAAGTACAAGAAGTCCCAGCTGGACGACGTCGTCGAGAAGTCCCTGCGGGGCGCGAACCTCTGGAACGAGGTCAAGGACCGCCTGAACAAGCCGGGCTCCGGGCTCTCCGGCGGCCAGCAGCAGCGCCTGTGCATCGCGCGGGCGATCGCGGTCGAGCCGAACGTCCTGCTCATGGACGAGCCCTGCTCCGCCCTCGACCCGATCTCCACCCTCGCGATCGAGGACCTGATCGGCGAGCTGAAGGAGCGCTTCACGATCGTCATCGTGACGCACAACATGCAGCAGGCGGCGCGCGTCTCCGACCGCACGGCGTTCTTCAACCTGGCGGCCGTCGGCCAGCCCGGCAAGCTGATCGAGATCGACGACACGGAGCGCATCTTCTCCAACCCGTCGGTCCAGGCCACGGAGGACTACATCTCCGGCCGCTTCGGCTAGACCCGCCCCCCGATCCCCTCGCGGTGCTGCATGGCGGTGCCACCGCGAGGAGCACAAGGGCCCGCCCCCGACAACGGGGGCGGGCCCTCCTAGCTGTCACGCCCTACAGGAACAGCAGATTCACCAGCCAGAACGACACCGCGGCCACCACCGCGGCCGCCGGCATCGTGATGAACCAGCCCATGATGATGTTGCGCGCGACGCCCCAGCGCACGGCGTTCACCCGCTTCGTGGCGCCGACACCCATGATCGACGACGTGATGACGTGCGTCGTGGAGATCGGCGCGTGGAACAGGAACGCCGACCCGAACATGATCGACGCACCGGTCGTCTCCGCGGCGAACCCCTGCGGCGGGTCCAGCTCGATGATCTTGCGACCCAGCGTCCGCATGATCCGCCAGCCACCGGCATACGTCCCCGCGGACAGCATCAGCGCACAGGCGATCTTCACCCACACCGGGATCGGGTCGCCGTAGTCCTCGACATCGGCGATGACCAGCGCCATGACCACGATGCCCATCGTCTTCTGGGCGTCCTGCAGACCGTGTCCCAGCGCCATGCCCGCCGCCGACACCGTCTGCGCGATACGGAAACCGCGCTTCGCCTTGTGCGGGTTGGCCCGCCGGAACATCCACATGATCGCGGTCATCACCAGATAACCGGAGACCAGGCCGATGACCGGCGACAGGAACATGGGGATGACGATCTTGTCGACGACCCCGTGCCAGTACACGGTCGTGCTCCCGGCGAGCGCGGCCCCCACCATGCCGCCGAACAGCGCGTGCGAGGACGAGGACGGCAGACCGAAGTACCAGGTGATGAGGTTCCAGACGATCGCGCCCACGAGCGCGGCGAAGAGGATCCCCATCCCCTTCGAGCCCTCGGGCGTCTCGATCAGCCCCTCGCTGACGGTCTTGGCGACCCCGGAACCCATGAACGCGCCGGCGAGGTTCATGACGGCGGCCATCGCGAGCGCCGCCCGGGGCGTCAGCGCACGCGTCGACACGGACGTCGCGATCGCGTTCGCCGAGTCGTGGAAGCCGTTGGTGTACGTGAAGAAGAGCGCGACCCCGATGGTCACGACCAGAGCGAAGGTGTCCATGAAGAGGTCAGGACTCCTTGACGGCGATGGTCTCCACCGTGTTCGCCACGTGCTCGAAGGCGTCGGCCGCTTCCTCCAGCACATCCACGATCTGCTTGAGCTTCAGCACCTCTATTGCCTCGTAGGTGCCGTTGAAGAGGTGGGCGAGCAGCTTGCGGTGGATCTGGTCGGCCTGGTTCTCCAGGCGGTTGACCTCGATCCAGTACTCGGTGAGGTTGTCCATGGTGCGCAGGTTCGGCATGGCCTCGGCGGTCAGCTCGGCGGCCCGCGCCAGTACCTCGATCTGCTGCTCGACGCCCTTGGGCAGTTCCTCGACGTTGTAGAGGACGACCAGGTCGACGGCCTCCTCCATGAAGTCCATGATGTCGTCGAGGGACGACGCGAGGTTGTAGATGTCCTCGCGGTCGAAGGGCGTGATGAACGAGGAGTTCAGCTGGTGGAAGATCGCGTGCGTGGCGTCGTCACCCGCGTGTTCGGCGGCCCGCATACGCTCTGCGATCTCGGCCCGGGCGGATGCGTCCGCCCCGAGCAGTTCCATCAGGAGTTTCGAGCCCGTGACGATGTTGTCCGCGGAGGCGGCGAACATGTCGTAGAAGCTCGTCTCCCTGGGGGTCAGACGAAAGCGCACGTGGGGTCCTCGGGGTGCATGGGTTTCGGTCAGGCTGATGCTAGGCGCATCATCCGGCCACGGCTAACGGGCCGTCCCCCAGTGTCGCCCATCAGGCAGAGTGATGAGCAGGGGGGCGACGTCGGGGCTCTGCGAAGGGCCCCTTACCCGGGAAAGTTCGTTACCATATACCCGTCAGGGGTATATGTCCGCAATCCCCTGGATCCCCCGGATCCGACGAAACCCAGCAGGAGGACGCGATGACGACCACCGAGGCCGACGCGGGTGCGTCCTCCGCCGCCCTGGAACAGGTGGAGACGGACGGCACGGAGATCGTGACCGACCACGACCGCGGCATCCACGGCTACCACAAGCAGAAGGACGAGCACCTCAAGCGCCTGCGCCGCATCGAGGGCCAGATCCGCGGCCTGCAGCGCATGGTCGACGAGGACGTCTACTGCATCGACATACTCACCCAGGTCTCGGCCTCGACGAAGGCCCTCCAGTCCTTCGCGCTGCAGCTCCTGGAGGAGCACCTGCGCCACTGCGTCGCCGACGCGGCCGTCAAGGGCGGCGCCGAGATCGACGCGAAGGTGGAAGAGGCGACGAAGGCCATCGGCCGGCTACTGCGCACGTGAGCGCTCCTCGGCCACGCGCAGCACCTCGTCGATGCTCTCGAGGCTGAGCCGCTCCCGGGCGGCCGACGCCGCGATGATCAGCTCACCGCAGAGCTCGATCTCGGCGAGGGCCACGTGGTCCTGAACCGCCGTGCCGCCGACCGGAGCCACACCCGTCACCTCGTCTCTGCCGTCACCGACTTCCTAGAGTAGGGAGCGGCCTACGCACCGCGCATGGCACGGAAGGGCTAGTTCTTGCCGTCTGCCGCCCCATCCGCGGCCCCGGCCGCAGCCCCACCGGGCTCCGCCGCGATCCGGCCGGCGTAGATGTCCCGCTCCTCGGGCAGCCGTACGCGGACGGCGGTGCCGAAGCCGAAGAGCAGCGTCGTCGAGGCGACGGCCACGGTGCCCTCCTCGCCTGCGTTGACGAAGCTGAAGCGCTGCCGGAGCTTGCGGATGCGCCCTTCGTCGTCCAGGTAGGCGTCGAACGGCACCTCGGCGGTGGCGAACCCCTCGGCCGCCGCGGCCAGCGCCTTCCTGTTGCCGTCCGAGGCACCGCGGGCCGCCCGCGCGAGATCGGCGGTCCCCCGGTAGTGCCGCACCGCGGTCCCCGCGACCTCGGTGCGCTCCACGAACGTCGCCCGGTGCGTGCCGCGCAGCACCTCTGCGGCGGCGAAGGGGTCCGTCGCCCCGCCGGTCACCAGGTTGCCGTCGGACAGCGAGGCGGTGTCGACGCGCACCCACTTGTCCTCGGGCACGCCGGCGCCCCGGTTCTTCATGAACAGCGCGCCCGGCGCGAGCAGCTCGGTGATCGGCCGGTGCCCATTCGTCCCCGCCGGATCCTGCGGCAGCCGCACCTTCAGCCGCCCGAGCCGTGCCTCGAAGTCGTACACGCCCTCGCCGCGGATGGTCACCCGCGTCCCGCCGCTGGCCATCTCCATCGCGGTGCGCGCCTTGGCGCTCCCGGCGGCCACCAGCCGGTCGGCGGCCTGGTGCAGCACGGCGACCGGATCACCGCCCTCCGCCCCCTGCGCGGTGGCCCCCGGACCGGAGCACGCGGCACCGGTCAGACACACGCAGACGACACCCCCGGCCAGGGCGAGCCCACGGCCCGCCCTCGTCCTGCCCCGCCGCTCCCTCTCCCGCCCGACCATCGCCACCTGCCCCAAGCCGTCCCGCCCGTTCCGGACCCCCTGCCGTCCCGGTTAACGAGGGGCAGGCGACCCCGGTAACGTTGCGGGCGTGGCGCAACAGGACGGCATCGAAGCCCCCGGGGACGCCCCGGAACACCTCACGACGACGGTCGAGCAGGGCCCGTTCTGCCTGGCCCGCTGCACCTGCGGCTGGCGAGGCCCGGCCCGAAGAGCCAGAAGCCAGGCCCGCACGGACGCGGAAACCCACGACCAGGCGTAGCCCCAGGCAGCCACACCCGCGTAGCCGCGGACAACCGCCCCTGCCGTAGCTGCGGGCAATCGTGCCGCTGGGGCGGCACGGGTGGGCGCAGCGGCACCCCGCCACGCCGGGCCGCGACACCCACCCCCGGCCCACGGCAGCACCGGTCCCCCAGCCGACCTCACCGCACCCACGCCGGACCACCCACCAGGCCCACTCGTGGAACCCCCACCCCCACACCCCCGTCTCCTCCCAAGACCCCCCACGGGACGCGGAGGCGACATGCACCGGCGCACATTCCTAGGCGGCTCCGCAGCCGCCGCCCTCACCGCAACCACGGCCTCGGCCTGCACAGGCACAAGCCCCGGCACGGACCCCGGCCCCGGCCGCCCTGGCCCGGCGAAGAACCCCGAGACCACCCCCCGCCTCACCAACACCGCAACCTCCACCCGCACTCCCACCCGCACCCCCACCCCCGCCTCCTGGACGGCCCTGGCCAAATCCCTGGACGGCCCCCTGCTCCGCCCCGGCGACCGCGCCTGGCAATCCGCCCACCGCCTCTACAACACCCGCTTCGACGCCCTCAAACCGACCGCCGTCGCCTACGCCGCCCACCCCGACGACATCCGCACGGCCCTCTCCTACGCCCGCGCCCACCACGTCCCCGTGGCCATCCGCAACGGCGGCCACTCCTACGCGGGCTGGTCCTCCGGCGACGGCCGTCTGATCATCGACGTCTCGAAACTCAACCGCGTCCGCGCGAGCGGCAACGAGGCCACCGTCGGCGCCGGCGCCAAGCTCATCGACGTGTACCGCGCCCTCTCCGCGAAGGGCGTCACCATCCCCGCCGGCTCCTGCCCCACCGTCGGCATCTCCGGCCTCACCCTCGGCGGCGGCCACGGCGTCGTCTCCCGCGCCTACGGCCTGACCTGCGACAGCCTCACCCGGGCCACCCTGATCACGGCGGACGGCAAGCAGATCACCGCCGACGCCAAGAACGGCCACAAGGACCTGTTCTGGGCCCTGCGCGGGGCGGGCAACGCCAACTTCGGCATCGTCACCGAGTTCCAGTTCCGCACCCACCCGGCCCCCCGGGCCGTGACGGCGTACCTGACCTGGCCGTGGCGCAGGGCCGCCGCGGTCGTCCGCGCCTGGCAGGAGTGGGGACCGGACCAGCCCGACGAGATCTGGTCGTCCCTCCACCTGGCCGCCGCCCACGGCCGCACGCCCACCGTCTCGGTCGCCGCCTTCTCCCTGGGCGGCTACCGCGAACTGCAGAACGCCGTGGACCGCCTGGCCGGCCGCATCGGCTCGCCCGCGAGCAAGGTGTACCTCAAGCGGCGTTCGTACGCGGAGTCGATGGAGATGTACGCGGGCTGCTCGTCGTTCTCCACCGACGCCCGCTGCCACCTGCCGGGCTCCACCCCGGGCCGCTCCCCCGAGGGCCGGCTCGGCCGCGAGACGTACGCGGCCCGCTCGGACTTCTTCGACCGCTCGATCCCGGCGGACGGCATCCGCGCCCTGCTCTCCCGCCTCACCGCGGTGCGCGGCGGCGCCGGCAGCATCGCGTTCACCGCGCTCGGCGGCGCGGTGAACCGCGTCTCCCCGACGGCGACCGCGTTCGTGCACCGCCGCTCCCGGACGCTGGCCCAGTACCTCGTCTCGTGGCGGCCGGGCACGAGCGGCGCGGACGCCCAGTCCTGGCTGGCCTCCGCCCACAAGTCGATGCGCCCCTACGCCTCGGGCGCCGCCTACCAGAACTACACGGACCCGACCCTGACGGACTGGCGGAAGGCCTACTACGCCGACGCGGCCCCGCGCCTGGCGAAACTCAAGCACCAGTACGACCCGGACCGCGTCTTCGACAACCCCCAGGCGCTCTAGAAAGGCGCCCGCGTACGTCCTCTAGGCGGCGAGATCCCGCTCGCCCGCCCCGGCGCTCTCCTTGCGCGCCCCGGGGATCACGGCATCGCGTCCGGCCGTGCCCTCCGGGCCGCGCGCGCTGACCAGCCACCCCACCCGGGGCGACCGCTCGATCGCGCGGGTCAGCGGTGTGAGCAGGGCCATGGCCACCGGCGACAGCAGCAGCGCGACCGCCGTGCCGAGGGCGAAGCCGCCCACGACGTCCGTCGGGTAGTGCACACCCATGTAGACCCGGGCGAAGCCGCCGAACAGCGCGAGCACGATCGCGGCGATCCCGAACTTGCGGTGGGCCACGAACAGGGCGACGGCCAGCGCCATCACGAGCGTCGCGTGATCGCTGACGAAGGAGAAGTCGTTCTTGCCCTCGATCAGCACCTCCAGCCCGTCATGGGTCTTGAAGGGCCGGGGACGCTCCACGAAACCCCGTATCGGGACGTTGATCAGTACCGCGACGCCGGCCGCGAGCGGCGCCCACACGAGGGCCGCCACGTTCGACGCCGCGTCCTCGCCGCCGCGCCGCCGCACACCCCACCAGCAGCAGAGCACCAGCAGCACGATCGCGAACAGCAGTCCGTACTCACCGACGAACTCCATGACCCGGTCGAACCAGTGCGGCGCGTCCTTGGCCAGGCCATTGATGTCGTAGAGCAGCTCGACGTCGGGGTTCGACCCGGATTCGGCGAGTCCAGCCATGGTGCTGCGGCCCCTTCGTCATGTCCTCCGGCGCGCCGAACGCGCACCTCTTCCGCCACCCCCGTGGTCACCTGCACGCACACAGGAACGCACGACCCCCGTTGATACGTTCCACACTCCACTGAATGATCACGCAGACGTTATCGAAGAGAAACACGTCGCCGCAGCTCAGGGCAGGGTTTCACGCTTAGTTCACACCCTCGCATTCACACCGTGGTGGGCAGCGCTTTCGCGCCATCCTCGGTCACCCGCGTGGCCCCGAAGTAGTCGGGGGTGTCGATCGGGTCGAACCGGATCACAGCACCCGTGCGGGGCGCGTCGATCATGTAGCCGCCGCCCACGTAAATCCCCACATGCCGGATGGCCCGGGAGTTGGTGAGATCGTCCGAGAAGAACACCAGGTCGCCGGGGAGCAGTTCGTCCCGCGAGGGATGCGGCCCCGCGTTGTACTGGTCGTTCGCGACGCGCGGCAGCTTGATCCCCACGCTCTCGTACGCCGCCTTGGTCAGCCCCGAGCAGTCGAACCGCCCGCCCTGCTCGGGCGTGCCGTTCCCGCCCCAGAGATAGAGCGTGCCGAGCTTCTTCTGCGCGTACGCGATGGCCCCGGCGGCCTGCTCCGACGGATCCACCCGCGTCTGGGGCGCCGCGAAGCTCTTCTCCAGGGTGGTGATCACCTTCACGTAGTTCCGGGTCTCCTTGTACGGCGGGACACCCTGGTACTTGATCACCGCGTAGGCCCCCGCGTTGTAGGAGGCCAGCATGTTCTCGGTCGGATTCCCGGGCACGTCCTTCACGTACGACGCGAGGGAGCAGTCGTACGAGGCGGCCGACGGGATCGCGTCGTTGGGATCCCACACGTCCCGGTCGCCGTCCCCGTCCCCGTCGATGCCGTGGGTCGCCCACGTCCCGGGGATGAACTGCGCTATGCCCTGCGCCGCCGCGTGGCTCTGCGCCTTCGGGTTGAAGCCGCTCTCCTGGTAGAGCTGGGCGGCGAGCAGCGCCGGGTTGATGGCGGGGCAGAGATTTCCCCACTTCTGCACGAGCGGCTGGTAGGCCGCGGGCACCGACCCCTTGGCGAGCTTCTTCGTCCCTCCGCCGGCGCCTCCCGCGAGACCTCCCGCGACCAGGTAGACGCCCACGACCAGCAGCATCACGAAGGAGAGACCGGACCCGACGACCACGGTCCCCGCGATCCATGCCTTACGCACCGTCAACCGCCCCTCGCCGTCCAGGAGTCGCCGCCCGGCTCAGTGTAGAGGCGACACCCGTGCGGCGGCCGTCACCGGACGAACACCGAAACGGTCCTTCACCCGACCACCCGTCAGAATCCGCCACCAGGACCCGAAGACGGCCTGAAAGGGCCTAACGACCGAACCGCCCGGCAGGTTTCGCTCACGCATCGTTGCCCCTCGTGACCTGCCGTGATACACAGAGTGACGATACGACACTTCGTACCCCGTCACGCGCCTCCCTGAGCACCCGGCGTGAAGCGGTGGCAAGCTATTCGTACGAAACCCGCCAATCAATGACGCCAAGTCGACATACGACGGCGGCATTGTCAGCGACAATGAGGCCTGACCTCTGCACGTCCGCAGAGGGCGCGGAACTACCCAACAGGGGCGGTGACTTACATGCTCTTTGCGGCCGACGAGGGAGACATCAACACCATCATCGGGGGGATCGCTCCGGACTGGGGCCCCTTCGGCAGCCTGGGCAACGAGGCCAAGATCATGATCGAGGTGGTGATGGCCGTCGCCATTCTGCTCTGCCTCGGCATCGCCATCTGGGGCGCCGCCAAACAGCGCATCGGCGCCACCGCGCTGCGCGACACCTTCAGCGCGGAGCAGGGCAAGGGCCTCATCATTGCCGGGCTGACGGGCGTGTTCATCATCGGCTCGCTCGGCACCCTCTTCACCATCGTGTACGGGATGGCCGTGTAGCCCGGCACCCCACGGTCCCTGTCTCCCCCATCCCACCCGCCCGTCGTGCCAACCGGCTGAGGTTGCGTTTCCCTGATGTCGAGTCACCACACCGCGCCCGCGCGGGAACCAGCACGGCTACCGTCGTACTTCTACGGCAGGCACGACGTCGAGGGGGCGTACGCGGCATGAGTCTCGGAGACGACCACCAGTCCTCCGGCGGTTACGGCGGCACCGGTCAGACACGGACCAGACTGCCCGACGCGGACGGGGGTCCGCGGCGCGGCGGCCGCTCGTCCTCACGGAGCCTGGTCACGGTGGTCGGCGTCGTCGTCCTCCTCATCGCGGCGATCGCCTTCGCGAACCGTGGAGGAGACGATTCCGCAGCCCCGGACGACGAGGCGGCCGCCGGCAACCCCAAAACCTCGGCAACGGCCCCCTCCGGCACCCAGCCGGTCCAGTCGGGCTTCGCCCACGACGACCAGGGCGCACAGAGCGCGGCGGCGAACTACGCGGTGGCACTGGGATCTGACGGCATGTTCGACAAGGCCAGACGGCACGGGATCGTCGACACCGTCTACGCGCCCGATGTCGCCGCCTCGCGGCAGGCGGATCTGGACGGCGCGTACGCGAACCCGAAGTTCCTGGCCAACATCGGCCTGGACAACAGCGGCAAAGCGCCGGCGGGGCAGACGTTCGTCTCACGGGTGATCCCGGTCGGCACCAAGATCACGGCGTCAAGTGCCGACAAGGCGACCGTCGAGGTCTGGTACACCTCGCTCTTCGGACTGTCCGGCGGCAAGTCGACCAACCCGGTGACCGAGAGCTGGTACACCACCACGTACCAGCTGACCTGGACAAACGAGGACTGGAAGGTCACCGACTTCCAGCAGAAGGACGGGCCTGTGCCGGTCGGGCGCGATCAGCGGGCTTCCACCGCCGAAGACATGACGAAGGCCGTCGAGGAGTACGGAGGGTTCACGTATGCGCGCTAACCACCGCTTCCTCAAGGTCACGGCCGCCCTCGCCGCCGTGCAGGCCTCGGCCGTGCTGCTGGCCACCCGCGCCGTCGCCGCACCCACCCCTACGCCGACTCCCGCGCCCAGTGACGACCCGTGCGACCTCATCCGCGGCCCCGCCAAGGACTACTGCCAACGAGGCGAAGGCGGCGGATCCACCGGAGGTACCGGCGGGGGCGACTACAGCCCCACCGCCACCCTCGACCCCCTCTCCTCCCTCGCCAAGGGCTGCGCCAAGGCCGCCGCCTGGACCATCGACAAGCTCAGCGCCGCCGTGCAGGACACCGCCAACGTCGACTTCACGAACCCGACGTTCCTCCAGCAGTACGCCGTCGTCTTCGCGGCGTCGACGATCCTCACGCTCCTCCTGTGGCTGCTGGCCGTCGCCAAGCGGGCCGTGCGCGGCGTCCCGCTCACCACCGCGCTCTCCGAGGCGATCGGGTTCCTCTGGCTCACCGTCCTCGCGTCGGCGTTCACGCCGCTGATCCTGTACACGGTCGTCTCCGCCACCGACGGCGTCACGGACGTCCTCGCCAAGGCCACCGGCGACCAGACGGACACCTTCTTCGGCACGTTCTCCGGCGCCCTGGAGAAGGGCGAGGACATCGGCGGCGGACCGATCATGCTGATCGTCGTCTCCCTGGTGTCGATCCTCGCCGCCGGCGTCCTCTGGCTGGAACTCGTCATCCGCGCCGCCCTGCTCTACGTCGGCGCCCTGCTCGGCACCGTCGTCTACGCCGGCCTGGTCGACAAGAACCTGTGGGGCCACGTCCGCCGCTGGGCCGGAATCATGATCGCCGTGATCCTCGTCAAGCCCGTCATCGTCATCGTCCTCGGGCTGGCCGGCGCCCTGTCGGCCGACGACGGACCCGACGCCTTCTCGGCCGTCGTCTCCGGCCTCGCCATCATCCTGCTCGCGATCTTCGCCTCGGCGATGATCTACCGCTTCGTCCCCGGCTTCGGCGACGAGATCGCGAACGGCCGCAACAACCGCATCATGCAGGGCGCCGAAGGCAAGGCCGCCGCGGTGATCAGCTCCCCGGCGAACCTCGTCGCCCAGGGCATCAGAACCCACAGCGCCCGCAACAACGGCGACGGCGGCGGCCAGTCCTCGTCCTCCGCGGCCGCCCGCCCCTCGAACCCCGCCTCCGGCGGAGTCGCCGCGCACAGCTCGCGCCCCTCGAACGGCGGCGGCGGAAATGTCCCCTCCGCCGCACCCGCACCGCGCTCCGGCAGCCCGGTGAACACGCCCCACGCCAGCAACACCCGCAACAGCAAGAGCACAGGAGGTGACGGGCGTTGACGACCGAGTCCCACGTGTCCCATCCGGTCACGCCCCGCCGTACGTATCTGATCGGCCGCGCCCGGCCGAACGCGATCGTCGGCCGCAACCGCGAGACCGGTGAGATCGCGCTGATCGTCGTGGGCGCCTTCCTCGGCATGATGTGCGGGCTCCTCGTCCCCGTCCTCTCCCTGCGCATCGTGCTGCTCTGCGGCTTCCCGATGCTCGCGCTGGCGGCCGTCTACGTGCCGTACAAGCACCGCACGTTCTACAAGTGGTTCGAGATCAACCGCAGCTTCAAGCGGACGCTGCGCAACGGCACCACCTACCGCTCCGGCGCCATCGAGGCGGGCACCCGGGCCGACGGGCGTGAGGTCGAGGTCGGCCCACCGCCCGGCATCGGCCGCATCAGCTGGCTGGCGGCGCCCTTCGGCCCCGACGAGATCGCCGTTCTGCTGCACGCCGACCGCAAGACGGTCACCGCCGCCATCGAGATCGAGGGCCCCGGCGTCGGGCTGCGCGACTCCGAGGACCAGGAAGCCCTGGTCGACCGCTTCGGCACCCTGCTCAAGCACGTGGCCAACGGCGACGGCTTCGTCACCCGCATCCAGATGCTGGCCCGCACCCTCCCGGCCGACCCCGACGCGCACGCCAAGGACGTCGCCCAGCGCGGCGACGCCAAGTCGCTGCCGTGGCTCCAGCAGTCGTACGACCAGCTCCAGTCGATGGTGTCGACCAGCAGCGAGCAGCACCGCGCGTACCTCATCGCCTGCATGCACTACAACCGCGACCTGGCCGCCGAGGCCAACGCCATGGCCCGCGCCGCCCGCCCGCAGAACGGGCGCAAGCTGGACCGGGACGCCGGCCTCGCCGTCGTCATGGCGCGCGAGCTGACCGACATCTGCTCCCGCCTCCAGGAAGCCGACATCCGCGTACGCCAGCCGCTGGGCCAGGGCCGGCTCGCCTCCCTCGTACACGCCATGTACGACCCGGACCACCCCATCGACCACATCCAGGCGATGACCAAGCGCAACGCCTGGCCGGCCGAGCTGGACGCCATGGAGCCCACCTACCTCCAGGCCAAGACCCGCGAGTCCTCCACCCGCGCGCCCTGGTGCCACGCCACCGCCTGGATCAAGGAGTGGCCGATGACCCCGGTCGGCGTGAACTTCCTCGCGCCGCTCCTCGTCCACACCCCGGACGTCATCCGCACGGTCGCCGTGACCATGGACCTCGAACCCACCGAGGTCGCCATCGAACGCATGCTGACCGAGAAGACCAACGACGACGCCGAGGCGTCCCGCGCCGCCAAGATGAACCGGACCGTGGACCCCCGCGACATCGCCGCCCACGGCCGCCTCGACCAGCGCGGCGAGGACCTCGCCAGCGGCGCGGCCGGCGTCAACCTGGTCGGCTACATCACCGTCTCCTCCCGTACCCCCGAGGCCCTGGCCCGCGACAAGCGGACGATAAGGGCGTCGGCCGGGAAGTCGTACCTGAAACTGGAGTGGTGCGACCGTGAGCACCATCGCGCCTTCGTGAACACACTTCCGTTCGCCACCGGCATCCGAAGGTAGGGGCTGAGCCAGATGCGGGACCCGCTGTCCGTCCTCACCGAGGCCTTCACGTCCTTCCTCTTCGGGAAGGTGGAGACGACCCGCCTCCCCGTCCGCACCTCCACGGGCCAGGCCCAGGCCGTCTACCTGCCCACCGCCGCGCCCGGCCTCGGCGACTCCGGCGTGATCATCGGCCGCGAGGTCTACTCCGGCAAGGGCTACATCTACGACCCCTTCCAGCTCTACGGCCAGCAGCTCCCCGCCCCGCACTGGCTGGTGCTCGGGGAGTCCGGCAACGGCAAGTCCGCGCTGGAGAAGACGTACGTCCTGCGCCAGCTCCGCTTCCGCGACCGCCAGGTCGTGGTCCTGGACGCCCAGGGCGAGGACGGCGTCGGCGAGTGGAACCTCATCGCCGAGGAGCTGGGCATAACTCCCATCCGCCTCGACCCGATGGCCGCCCTGGACCACGGCATCCGCCTCAACCCCCTCGACCCGGCGATCACGACGACCGGCCAGCTCGCGCTGCTCCGGACGATCATCGAGGTCGCCATGGGGCACGGCCTCGACGAGCGCTCCGGCTTCGCGCTCAAGGTGGCGCACGCCTACGTCAACGAGACCATCGTCGAACGCCAGCCCGTCCTCACCGACATCGTCGAGCGGCTCCGCCACCCCGAGCCGGAGTCCGCCGAGGCGATGAACGTCGCCATAGACGACGTGCGGGCCTGGGGCCTGGACGTGGCCCTCGTCCTCGACCGCCTCGTCGACGGTGACCTGCGCGGCATGTTCGACGGCCCGACGACGGTCGGCATCGACCTCGACGCCCCGCTGATCGTCTTCGACCTCTCCCACATCGACCGCAACTCCATCGCCATGCCGATCCTCATGGCCATCGTCGGCGTCTGGCTGGAGCACACCTGGATCCGCCCCGACCGGAAGAAGCGCATCTTCCTGGTCGAGGAGGCCTGGCACATCATCAACAGCCCGTTCGTGGCGCAGCTGTTCCAGCGGCTGCTGAAGTTCGGACGCCGGCTCGGCCTGTCCTTCGTGGCGGTGGTCCACCACCTGTCCGACGTCGTCGACGGCGCGGCGGCCAGAGAGGCCGCGGCCATCCTCAAGATGGCCTCCACCCGGACCATCTACGCCCAGAAGGCCGACGAGGCGCGGGCCACGGGACGCGTCCTCGGCCTGCCACGCTGGGCCGTGGAGATCATCCCCACCCTCACGCCGGGCATCGCGGTGTGGGACGTCAACGGCAACGTCCAGGTGGTCAAACACCTGATCACCGAGACCGAACGCCCCCTGGTCTTCACCGACCGCGCGATGACCCAGTCCTCCGCCGAGTTCAACGACGACGCCCTGCGCGCCGCCGAACTGGAGGCGGAGGAACGGGCAGCGGCCTTCATGGAGCAGCACATCGGCGACTCGTCCGAATCGACGGTGGCGTAGGAACACGGGGAGGGACCGGACGCATGAGACCGGACGACCACCGCGACCAGCGGCCGGCCCAGGGTGGCATCCCGGACGGCCTGCTGGTCGGCATACTCGCCTTCCTCCTCGGCATGACCCTGCTGGTGTGGACCGCGACCGGGCTGTCCGCCCTGTTCACCCACGGCTCCTGGCCCCCGGGCGTGACCTTCGCCGGCACCCCGCTGGCCATGCGCGAGCTGATCGCCGAGCCCCACGACATCCCCGGCGCCTGGCCCGACACCCCGGCGGGCGCGCTCTCCGGTTACGGCTTGTTCTGGGGGCTGTTCATCGGCCAGATGATGGTGCTGGTCGTCCTGACGGTGTTCGTGATGGGCACGGTGGCCCGGTGGCGGGCGGTACGACAGCGACGGCGTGCGGAGGCGGTGGCGGCGCCCGTGCGGGAGCCTGAGCCTGCGCGGGAACCGGAGCCTACGCCTGCGCGGGAGCCGGTGCACGAAGTACCGGTCCCCAGGGCACCGGAGCAGCAGACGGTTCCGGAGGTACCGCCCGTCACTTCTGTGGCCGACGGTGAACGGGTGGGCGTATGGGAAACAAACCGCGCCGAAGGCGCGGTGCACTACGGCCCCCCGGACACCCGCCACTCAACGGCGACCCGGACCCTTCGTGACGCGGAAGGCGCGGCCCTGGTAGTCACCTCCAACCCGGCCCTCTGGCAGGACACCAAGGACGCCCGCGCCAAGCTCGGCCCGGTCCACCTGTACGACCCCACCCACCGCTGCGACACCCCGGCCCGCCTCCACTGGTCCCCCACCGCCGGCTGCGAGGACGGACGGACGGCCACGACCAGAGCGGCCGCCCTCCTCGCCCCCATCCGCCCCACCGCCCGCCTCGACCAGGCCGTCAGCGACACCGCCGAACTCCTGCTGCGCAGCTACCTCCACGCGGCCGCCATCGACGGCCGCACCGTCCGCCACGTCCACCGCTGGTCCCAGGGCCTCCAGATCCAGGACGCCGTACGCGTCCTGCGCACCCACCCCAAGGCCGCGCCCGGCGCCGCGGGCGAACTCGAAGGTGCCCTCACCGCCCACCCCGAACGCCGGGACATGGCCCAGCAGTTGACCGCCCGGGCTCTCGCGGCACTCTCCACGGTCAACATCCGCGAGGCCTGCACTCCCAACCGAAGTGATGCCCTCGCCTTGGATTCCTTCGTCCACGAACAGGGCACCCTTTACGTGGTGGGGGAATCCATCGAGGACCCTCGCACGAGCCCCGGCGCGATGCCGCTGCTGACGGCGCTCGTCTCCAGCGTGGTCGAGCGCGGCCGGCGCATGGCCGAACGGTCATCCTCCGGTCGCCTCGACCCACCAATGACCCTCGTCCTGGACGACGTCGCCGCCGTGGCGCCGCTTCCCCAGCTCCCGGAACTGCTGACCACCGGCGCGGACCACGGCATGCCGACCCTGGCCCTGCTCCGTTCCCGGGAACAGGGCCGAGCCCGCTGGCCCCACGACGAACTCCCCGTGTAGCGGTCCCGCGTCAGCGCTCCAGCACGAACTCCAGCTCGTGGTCCCCCGGCCCGCCCGCCAGCGGCACCGTCCGACCGCTCGCCTCGAACCCCGCGTTCCGGTAGGCGCCCTGCGCCCGCCCGTTGTCCGGATGCACGATGAGCCGCGCCCGCTCCGCGCCGTTCGCCCACGCCCACTCCACGCCGACGTCGAACAGCGCCTTGGTCAGCCCGCTCCCCCGCCACTCGGGCCGCACGAACACACCGACGACATGCCCCTGCCGCCGCTCCACGGGGAACCCGGCCCAGTCCGAGGTCCCCGCCTCCTCCACCAGCACGGTCAGCGTGCCGAGCCACAGCCCTCCGGGCCCCACCGCGACGATCTGCTGCGCCTCGGTCTGCCCCTCCGCGGCCTTGGCCGCCCGCTCCTGCCAGTAGGAGTCCGGCCGCGCCGCCGCGTCGTCGTACGTCTCCAGATAGGCGAGGTGCGCCAGCGGATCCCGCAGCGCGCGCAGACGCAGCTCCTTCACGGCGGGCCACTCGTCGGCGCGTATGGAGCGGATCACGTAGTCACCGGGGACCGAGGCACTCATGCGGGCCACCGTAATACCCGGGTACTACACCCCTCACCTCATATACGGCCCCCGGACGGACGCCCCCGCCCGCCTCGCCGCCGACCATGGTCGAATGGAGCCCGTGAAGCCCGTCCCGGAAGACCGAGCGGCCGAACCCCTCACCGAGTACGTCCAGCGCGTCACCCGGCGCCTGCGCGCCTTCGACCGACGCCGTCCGCTCGTGTGGGACCTGCACTTCACCGCCTTCTGGGTCATCGCCGCGCTGACCGACTACGCGGGTGGCGGCTGGCGCCACAACGCCCACAGCCTCGACGTGCCCGGCGGCCTCGTCATCGCCATGAGCCTCGCCTTCTCGGTCCCCCTCCTCTGGCGCCGTACCCACCCCGTGGCCGTGCTCCTCCTCATGGTCCCGGTCGACCTCGTCAACGCCTGGACCGGCACCGCCCTCCAGGCCGCCCTGCTCCAGCTCGTCCTCGTCTTCCACATCACCCTGCGCCGCCCCCTGCGCTCCCTGTGGTGGATGACCCCCGTGGTGACCGCCCCGGCCTTCGTCACCGCCGCCCGGTACGGCGACGACGGCTCCTGGCACCAGCAGATCGGGGCGATGCTCCTGTCCATCGGCGTGGTCGCCCTCATCGCGATCACCACCCGGGCCCGGCGCGACCACACCGAGGTCCTGGAGGACCGCGCACACCGTCTCGAGACCGAACGCGATCAGCAGCTCCGGCTCGCCGCGGCCGCCGAACGCACCCGCATAGCCCGGGAGATGCACGACATCATCGGCCACAACCTCTCCGTGATCACCGGCCTCGCCGACGGCGGACGGTACGCAGCCGCCAAGTCCCCCGAGCGCGCCACTCAGGCCCTGGACGCCATCGGCACCACCAGCCGCCAGGCCCTCGCCGAACTCCGCCGCCTGCTGGACGTCCTGCGCGACGACGATCAGGACGGCCCCGCCGAGCTCGCCCCGCAGCCCGCCCTCACCGACCTCGACCGACTCCTGGACGGCGTCCGCCGCGCGGGCCTCCCCGTCGGTGCGAGCATCGACGGCCGCGCCACGCTCCCCGAGGGCCGCCAGCTCACCCTCTACCGCGTCATCCAGGAAGCCCTCACCAACACCCTCAAGCACGCCGGCCCCGACGCCACCGCACACATCGCCCTCTCCTACGAGGCCGGCGGCGCCGTCACCCTCACGGTCACCGACACCGCCCGGACCGCCCCGTCTCCCGCCCGCCGCGGCGGCCGCGGCCTGCCCGGCATGCGCGAGCGAACGTCCCTGTACGGCGGCACACTTGACGCGGGCCCACGCCCGCACCCCGAACGCGGCTGGCGCGTCCACCTGCATCTACCGGAGGAAATCCCGCAGTGACCACCGTCCTCATCGCCGACGACCAGCCCCTGCAGCGGTTCGGCTTCCGCATGCTCCTGGAGAGCCAGGACGACATGACCGTCGTGGGCGAGGCGCCGGGCGGCGCCGAGGCCGTCCGCCTGACGGCCGAACTCCACCCCGATGTCGTCCTCATGGACGTCCGCATGCCCGGCCTGGACGGCATCGAGGCGACCCGCCGCATCGTCGCGACCGGCGGCCGCACCCGGGTCCTCATCCTCACGACCTTCGACCTCGACGAGTACGCCTACTCCGGCCTGCGCGCCGGCGCGTCCGGCTTCCTGGTCAAGGACGCCCAGCCCGAGGAACTCCTCGCCGGCATCCGGTCGGTGGCCACGGGCGACGCGGTGGTCGCCCCCAGCCTGACCCGCCGCCTGCTCGACGCCTACGTCCAGCACCTGCCGGACGCCTCCGCCGAGCCCGACGACACCCTCGATTCCCGCCTGGCCTCCCTCACCGACCGCGAGACCGAGATCCTGCGGGTCATGGGCCAGGGCTGGACCAACACGGAGATAGCGGAGCGCCTGCACCTGGCCGAGTCGACGGTGAAGACCCACGTGGGCCGCATCCTGTCCAAGACTGGTTCCCGCGACCGCGTCCAGGCGGTGATCCTGGCCTATGACACGAAACTGGTGAGACCCTCATAAACGCAGAAAGCCCCGCACCGTTCCCGGTGCGGGGCTTTCCACAATGATTGTTCGGCGGCGTCCTACTCTCCCACAGGGTCCCCCCTGCAGTACCATCGGCGCTGTAAGGCTTAGCTTCCGGGTTCGGAATGTAACC